>CAYMED010000104.1:0-1000 GCA_964389655.1 uncultured Candidatus Poseidoniales archaeon | reverse complement strand
CAAACATAGTACATAATTGGTGATATATGAGTTTACTAGAAGAAAGAGATTATTACAAGCCTTTTAATTATCCGTGGGCATTTGAACATTATAAAACACAACAGCATATGCATTGGCTTCCTGATGAAGTTAATCTTGCTGAAGACCTACGAGATTATAGAGAGAAGTTAACACCTGAGAATCGCCGTCTTATGACACAGATTTTTAGGTTTTTTACGCAAGCAGATGTAGACGTATGCTGTGGGTACGCAAAACATTACTTACCAACGTTTAAACAACCAGAAATAAGAATGATGTTGTCTGCATTTGCTGCTATGGAAGCAGTCCATCAAGAAGCCTATTCTCTTTTATTAGAGACTTTAGGTTTTGGAGATGATGAATACCAGAAGTTCTTTAAACATAAAGAAATGCTTGATAAGCATGAGTATCTAAGCAATTTTGGAGTAGATACTCGATTAGATATAGCTAAAACAATGGCTATTTATTCTGCTTTTACTGAGGGAGTACAATTATTTAGTAGTTTTGCTATTTTATTGAACTTTCCTAGACATAACCTTATGAAAGGAATGGGACAAATCGTTACTTGGTCAGTACGAGATGAAACATTACATGTAGAGGGTATGTCACAATTATTCCGAACTTTTATCGAAGAAAACCCAGATTTATGGACAGATGATCTGAAGTATGAAATTTACTGTGCTGCAGAGCGTACAGTAGAATTAGAAGATGCTTTTATTGATTTATGTTTTGAAGGTGCAAAGATACCTGATTTAACAGCAAAAGAAATAAAACAGTATATTCGCTATATTGCTGATCGTCGGCTCTTAGGTCTAGGAATGAAGAAAATTTTTGGAAGCGACCAAAACCCTCTTCCTTGGTTAGATTATATGTTAAACGGGGTTGAGCACACTAACTTTTTTGAGAACCGCGCTACTGAATATGCACGGGCAAGTACAACAGGAAACTGGCAGGATATTTTCAAATGACATTCGAATTAGAA
>CAYMED010000103.1:0-1007 GCA_964389655.1 uncultured Candidatus Poseidoniales archaeon | reverse complement strand
GGGAAAAAGTTAAGGAAAAGTCGGCAGCTTCCAGGGCACCGCTGCCGCCATTGGTATTATAGGCTCCTGCAGTAAATGTAATATCAACATAATTGTTATTGGCCACCACCGCCGCAGACTCAAAGCAAAAACCGGTACAATAGGTAATGACAACTTTACCATGACCTTCATTTTGACCAGCTGTAGTGCTGGTATTTGAAGCCGTATTCTTTATATAGGATCCGCCGCCACCGCCATTACCGGAATAAGACCAATGACCGCCGCCGCCGCCGGAATAGCCGCCACCGCCGCCAGCGCCAGCGTACGATCCGCCGCCACCGCCAAATCCGCCATCAGAGCCATTATTATTAGACGTATACCCAGCACCGCCTTGTCCGCCATTGGCAAAGGTTTGTCCTCCTGTAGCAGAATTACCATCAGTCCCATTTCCACTCCAACCAGCGCCACCAGCACCATAACTATATTTACCTCCTCCGCTACCATTGGTACCGCCAGCTCCGCCACCGGTGTTGCCACTGTAATTACCACCTGCTGTTCCACTGGTTGATGCTTGTCCATGACCGGAATAGGCATAGTCTCCAGCACCGCCGCCGCCGCCTGCAGCAATCAATAAGGTGGTTCCACTACTAAGCACAACAAAGGTACCGCCGCCGCCGCCTGCACCACGGGAATTATTCGGAACTTCTAACGCCTGCTGCCCAACTACAATTTTCAGGACATCCCCCTGACTCAGGCTAAAATCACCAACCATCTTTGCCCCTTTACCGCCATCATACCAGTCGTAAGTACTTAGTAAATAAGACCTGCCACCCTGGGCACCATAGACTTCAATAGTATATGTACCATTTGCGGGAACAGTCCATTCCTGGATGCCTCGGGTATTAATCGTAACAGCACCATCCAGCGTGGTTCCATCATAAGCCGTATTCACGTGGGCCTGGGTCGGACCGAATTTACCGGTTGCACCGGCATTGGTAAAGGTTACCGTTGTTTGGGCAAGGGCAATT
>CAYMED010000102.1:0-1014 GCA_964389655.1 uncultured Candidatus Poseidoniales archaeon | reverse complement strand
AAACATCAGTTCCATGTTCATCGACAGGGGCAGTCCTACTCATACCCTTTCGGGTCTTGGGATAAGGGGGGCACATATAGGAAAATTCCGTTCCAACCAAGTGAATTGCAACTCCATCAATATGAATTTCCAAGACGAAAAATTGCCGCTTTTTGAGCTATACAATCCAATTTATCTCCTATGTCGTCTAGTTTGTACTGAACGTGAAGACTTGTTTGTTTTCTTTCGAGTTGTCCTATTGGGACTTGTTTTTACTCTAGTTTTCCGATTTCTATTACTTGATTTGGTGGATTTTTTGTTATTAGCAGATATTGATTTTCCTTTTGCTGTCGATTTTGCATAGCACTGAGTTCTGTTGTGTCCTTGCCTACCACATCTACCGCAAGTATATGTTGTTGGTTTTTTCTTGCTCGTAATCTTCTTATTGACATTCCTAGATGAAGTGAATCCAACTTTTTTGTTGAGATTATCTATCTCTTTCTTCGTCAACTTACGTTTTGTCAATCCAGCACCTCTAACCTTTTTAGCACCATATCTCTTGATCATTTGGTTAGTAACTTTTCTCTCATCAGCGTCAGTGGCATTAGTGTAATACTCAATTACACGCTTTGGCTTATGCAATTTTGTCCATTCCGCTCCTCGCCCATTGATATGTTGCTTGAGGCGTTTTAGTCCTCTCGTTGTCTTTCCAACATAGACATTGCCACCTTCACATTCGAGAACATAGATGTCTGTCATATCGCCCACTGTATATCAATTCTGAAATGATTCATTCACTGTAGCTCCGGATCATCGATGAATGTACCATCAACATCCCCAAAGTCCCCTTCGACATCGTGAATATATCCTACCCACGGCCCTGGAACCGGCGGGTCGCGCTTCGAATCAATTACTGATATGACCAATCCGCCAAGCACGAAACCCAAAGCGAACGGAAATATCGCCTTACCAATCATTCAGCTCACTCCTCTGCGGTGACCTTGGCCTTCACCTTCTGGATGAAGACGTTCTCAA
>CAYMED010000101.1:0-1040 GCA_964389655.1 uncultured Candidatus Poseidoniales archaeon | reverse complement strand
ATTGATTTTGAACAAATAGAATTAATAAAAAGAAAAATTAATCCGGAAACGACACTTTTTATTATCTCCTCTAAATCATTTACGACTATTGAAACAATTACAAATGCAAACACAATAAAATCATGGATGATTGAATGTGGCTGTAATGATATAGACAGACATTTCGCTATTGTGACCGCAAACCAAAAAGCAGCAAAAGAATTTGGTGTTAAAGATGAAAATATATTTCAGATATGGGATTGGGTAGGTGGCAGATTTTCATTATGGTCAGCAGTTGGAATTACAATTTCACTGGCAATTGGTTTTGATAATTTTAAAAAAATCCTCTCAGGTGCATATGAAATGGATGAGCATTTTTTGAAACAACCTCTTGAAAAAAATATACCGGTTACACTTGCCTTAATTGATTTTTGGTATATTTGCTTTCATGACAGAAAAACGCATGCAATTATTCCATATGATGAATCGCTACGATACTTGCCTTCCTATCTATCACAACTCTTCATGGAGAGTAATGGTAAATCGACAGATTTGTATGGAAAAAATATTAACTACAGCACTGGAGCAATAGTTTGGGGAGGAATTGGAACAAATTCACAACATAGTATTGGGCAATTACTGCATCAGGGTAAACATGTGGTACCAATTGATTTTCTTGCTCCACTTTCAAATAAGGGAAATCAAAAGCATCATGAATTACTATTGGCAAATTGTTTTGCTCAAAGCCGCACATTGATGCTGGGTGAAAACAATGAAAATCCAGTACTACAATTAGATGGAAACAAGCCGAGTACTACAATTTTATATGATGAGCTTAATCCTGAAACACTAGGTTCATTGCTTGCAATGTATGAGCACCGAGTCTTTGTTCAAGGTTTATTACTGGAAATTAATTCATTTGACCAACACGGTGTTGAATTGGGTAAAAAGATGGCGCTGGAAATCTCAGAAAATCTGCAACAAAATAAAATAAATACTAATATTGATTCATCCACCAAAAATTTAATGGGTATTTATAAAGAATCAAAAAAGAATACTGA
>CAYMED010000100.1:0-1057 GCA_964389655.1 uncultured Candidatus Poseidoniales archaeon | reverse complement strand
ATCACAAATTTTGACTCTTGGTGTTGTTATGATTGGTATTGCATTTATGTTAATTATTTTATTTCGTTCAATAAAATTAGCAATAATCGGTATTATTCCTAATTTATTCGCAGCTGCAATTATATTAGGGTTGATGGGTTTGCTAAGAATACCTTTGGACATGATGACAATAACAATTGCGGCAATTACTATCGGCATAGCTGTTGATAATAGCATTCACTATATTTATCGATTTCGCGAAGAATTTCCAAAGACAAGGGATTATGTTTCTACTATGCACTACTGTCACGCGAATATAGGGAAAGCGGTTTTTTATACGGCAAGTACAATTATTATAGGTTTTTCAATACTAGTATTGTCTAACTTTATTCCTACGATTTATTTTGGGTTGTTAACTGCTTTTGCGATGTTTATAGCACTTCTTGCTGCGCTTACCTTATTACCAAAGCTAATTCTTATATTTAGACCTTTTAGATAAAATTACAATTAAACAATATCTTGCAGTTGTTATTTAATGTTAAATAATCAGAATAATTATTTGATAAGCCCTTTCTCTTGCAATACATTCCTATTACAATATTTGTTGGTTGTTAGGTAAAAAATAACGATAGCGGTAAAAAATTAGTTTTTCTTACTAACCTAATATTTGAGTGCTACACGAGTCTGCTGGGCCTGCAAAAAACAAAAAAAATCAGAGGTATTTTTGATGATAAAGAAAAATTTAAAGTGGCTCTTATTAATTTTATATTTAATATTTACTGCTGCATACGCAGTAACACCACCAAATGAGGTGGTTAAGGAAACCGCTGACGGCGTTATTAATCATATTGAAAATAATCGTTCTATCTTAGAAAAGAATCCTGAAAAAATATATGAGATGGTGAATAATTTAATTATCCCACGTTTTGATTTTGTAAGCATGTCTAAATGGGTGCTTGGTAAGCACTGGAAACAAGCTAGTGAAACACAAAAGTCTGAATTTATTAACCAATTTAAGGAATTGCTTGTGCGTACTTACGCGCGTGCATTGCTTGAATATTCCGGACAAAAAATAAAA
>CAYMED010000099.1:0-1075 GCA_964389655.1 uncultured Candidatus Poseidoniales archaeon | reverse complement strand
TATGATTTTAAATTTATCCGTCATGTAGCCCTAGTTCTGGTCCCGCCACTGGTTCTTATATTTGCAGTCCTAGGTTCCATTATATTAGGAATTGCAACCGTTAATCAGGCTGGTGCTATAGGAGCCGTCGGGGCAATGATGATGGCAGGTTATCGTCTTAAAGCCGGGGAAAAAGGCGCATTTACTCCGGCAATTTTAGCCATAATTTCCGTTGCTGGGTTAGCCTGGCTTCTCAATAATCACGATATCAATGTTAAACATATTACAAGCCAGGAAGACGTAATCGTAATTATTCTCGCTTTGATTGCTTCGTTATTTTTTGTCGCTTCACTCATTTGGAGTGGATGGCGAGCTCACAAAATTGAGGGCACACTAAACTACGTAATGATTGAAACCGCAAAGACAACATCTCTTGTTTTCATCATACTCTTGGGTGCAGCGATGCTGACGGCAGCCTTCCGGGCATTTGGGGGTGAAGAATTGGTCCGCGAATTCTTAACGGGCCTTCCCGGAGGCTTTATTACCAAGTTTGTCGTGGTCATGGCAGTAATATTTATTCTTGGTTTCTTTCTAGATTTTATTGAAATCGCAGTTGTCGTCGTGCCGATAATTGCGCCAATTCTTTTGGCTGATACTTCGGCTAATGTAACAGGCGTTTGGTTGGGTGTGATGATTGGAGTTAATATGCAGACTTCGTTTCTCACTCCGCCATTTGGTTTTGCCCTTTTTTATCTGCGCGGAGTTGCACCGAAGATAGTAAAAACTATTCAAATGTATAAGGGGGTCGTACCTTTTATCACTCTACAATTAATCGGTTTAGCTATAGTTGGCATGTACCCGCCACTCGTAAATTATCTTCCGAACAGAGTTAATCTGACATCTGAGACTGCTCCCCCACCAAGAAATCCCAGGATATCTGCCTGTGTCGAGGAGAGTCTATTTAGGGTTTATGAAAGAGATAAAGAACTCATCAAAGGCGCTATTCGTGAGGCCAAAGGGATGAACCTCGGTTTCTTGCCAGAGAAACAAAGGACAGGGTTGAAGGAGTCTTTTCAGGCTGCTGATAAGACATTTG
>CAYMED010000098.1:0-1076 GCA_964389655.1 uncultured Candidatus Poseidoniales archaeon | reverse complement strand
ACTGTAGGTGAAATACATTCTCAACCTGTAACATCTCCTGAACCCTCATAATACATTGGTCTTCTGAACACTCTTCATATTCTAATTCTTCAAAGACCTGTTCCAACACTTGTTCATACTTCTCTTGAGGAACAATTCTGAAATATTGTTTGAGTTTGTTAGTTAGTTTGTTTTGAAGGATTAGTTTTCTACTGTCTGGAATCTCACCAATACCAGAAACAGGAATAATGATTGTTTCTGGTCGTTCTGACTGACCTAAGAGAGGAAAAGTAAGAAGAAGGAGGGATATGATAGTGGATAGATAAAGCTTCATGATTAATTTTGTTACTGAAATTACAACAACAACTTTATTTCATCTAATTTAGCTTCATCTATCTCATTATATCGAAATAGATATTCATTCCCCCTAATACCAACAATGGTAGGAAAATATCTTTTATCTTTAAAGAATTTCTTCGTGATCGTCCCCAGAGAGTCCTTGTAGAAATACGATGATGGGACATTTAATTTTTCGGAAAACCTTTTAATATCTTTCTTTGAATCATCCTTGATGGGATCTATGAAAAGAAGAGGAATATTTGGGTAATTTGTACTCATAAATTTGTAAAGTAACGGGATTTCTTTAATACAAGGTCGACAATTTACAAAAAAGAAACTTATTACGTATGGAGATTTTACTTTACTGGAATTGAAACGTTCTCCTTCTAGACTCCGTATCCAAAACTTGGGAGGTGTTTGACCAATAGTTGATCCGATAGGATAAAGGATCAGTATTAGAAGTAAGATAAAAGTAAATTTCCTCATCGTTATTATTTTTTGTTAATTGTTGGATTGGATGAATTCTTTCATTTCTGAATCAGACCATTTTTGGGTTATTTTTTTCGTAATTCTTTGGAGATTTTTCCTTTTGAAGGAATTTGAATCCCCCCATTTCCTGATTGGGATCCTCTGAGGCTCAAGTGAGTAACTCCCTATCTTGATTAGTCCCCCTTCTTTGAATGAATAAGATTCTATTGAAACTGTCATTGAAACAAATCCTTTCCACATACTGGTTTCTTGTTTTTGGAAGTCCCATT
>CAYMED010000097.1:0-1089 GCA_964389655.1 uncultured Candidatus Poseidoniales archaeon | reverse complement strand
TGTTTTTCGGAGTGTATCCTACAACAAGAATTCTGAAAAACAAACCCACTAATCCGACGACCAAACTGAATAAACCCCAGGTTGTCGTCATCTCTCGGCTTCCTCCCACATATTCATACTCGGCCATTGCAGGAATGAAAATCAATATGATGATTATGGGGAAATAACTTCTCCAACGAAACAGCCAGTATCCTGTGGAAACAAGTTTTTTTTCAAGCATCATTCAGAGACTCCTCAAAGTTTATTATTAATATTACTACAAAATTATAACTGAGATCAGAAAAAGGTTCCCGAGACAGTTATTTCTAATAATGCAATGAGTCTTCCAGCAACAATTGTCCCTGCTACCAAATCTGTTCCAGACTGGACAGTTGACAAAACAAACTAAATCAATTGGTTTTACTGTGACAAATTTTTTCATAAGGTAAAAGGCATAACTCTTGGATTCACTTTCGCTGGGGATGTTTACAAAATTCAAGGCAGACTAAAGTTTATATGTTCTCAGTTTAGGTATATGAAAATAAAAGGATTATTAGTTTTATTATCAGCTTTACTAGTTTTTTCCAGCTGGGAAAGTTCAATTAATGCCGGCACAAAAAACTCCGGCCTTGGTCCATTGGAAATTCGCCCACAATTTTTGGTAAATCAGCAGTTTTTAGCCATGTCCCCCGGCAACACCTCAACTCTAAAAGATGGTGAATCAAAACTGTCTTTTGGTATCGAGATCGCAAATACATTTGTTAACACTCAGGGACCGACTGAACAAATCACAAAAAAAGAAGTGGCACGCGGCTTAACCGAAGCTGACTTTTTGGACATAGACGGAATAACTGTCACTGGATTCAGTTTGTATCTGGACGCAGAAAGCAAACGTAAAAAGCTTAAATACCGGTACGGAATATCGGATTCATTAGAGCTAAAACTAGAATTGCCCTTCTTGACTTTGGATGGCGGTTTCATGGATAGTTCCATTGAAAGTGTGCATAGCATGGTTGGTATTTCAAATTTCAAAAGAGGTGGAGCTTATCGTGCTTTTTCTGAGCGCAACCAATATGCCTATTATGTGGTACAGGATGGAAAATTTATCTT
>CAYMED010000096.1:0-1112 GCA_964389655.1 uncultured Candidatus Poseidoniales archaeon | reverse complement strand
AAACCTAACGATGAACGTCTAAAAATTATAAGTGCAGAATCAAACAAAATACTTGTCAAAGCTCAATCTAGATAGGAAGCTTTAGAATATATACCCTCAGGTCTATAGCTACAATATGAAGGCATTATACTTCGAGGAACATGGTGAAAAGGACGTATTGCAGTACGGAAATCTACCTGATTTACAAAATAAAGATAATCATGTTTTAATCAAAGTAGAAGCTTGTGCTCTGAATCATTTAGATGTATGGATTCGTAAAGGATGGCCGGGTCTTAATCTTGAAATGCCTCATATTGGTGGTAGTGATGTCTCGGGTACTGTTGTAGAAGGTAGTGGGAAATGGAAAGGAGGGGACAAGGTAGTTGTTGATCCTGGTATAACTACAGTGCAAGATTCGTGGACTGAAAAAGGTCTAGATAGTATGAGTCCAGGATATCGTATTCTTGGTGAACATATTAGTGGAGGATGTGCAGAATATGTGTGTGTGCCTGTAAAAAATGTTTATAGACGTCCAGATGGTATGACTGCTAGTCAGGCAGCAGCCCCACTTCTTGCAGGTTTAACTGCCTATAGAATGCTTGTAGTCAGGGCAGGAATACAGAAAGGAGATAATGTTCTCGTAATGGGGTCTGGTGGAGGTGTTAATTCACTTTCTATTCAAATTGCTAAACATTTTGGAGCAGAGGTCCATGTTGTTGCAGGGGGCGCTGAAAAGAAAGCTAAGGCAGAAGAATTAGGTGCTTCATTTGTAGTAGATTACAAGGCTAATGAACATTGGCACAAAGAATTATTCCCAGTTATTGGAAGAAAAGGCTATGATATTGTCGTTGACAATGTTGGTAAACCAACCTGGAAACGTTCACTACAGTTGTCAGGTATTGGGGGAAGAATAGTAACAGTTGGAAATACTAAGGGGCCAATTGCTGAAACTGATATTCGGTATGTTTTTTCTAAACAATTATCTATCCTTGGATCCACGATGGGTTCACATGCAGACTTTGCTGAGTTATTGAAATTATTAGATTCTGGAGCAATAAATCCCGTAATTGATTGTGAAATTCCTCTTTCAAATGGTGCAAAAGGTCATCAAATTTTAGAAGAAGGAACTATGT
>CAYMED010000095.1:0-1127 GCA_964389655.1 uncultured Candidatus Poseidoniales archaeon | reverse complement strand
TGGGAAGATAACAGGGTTGACAGCTTCCAAGTTAACTGGTGCTTTGCCAGCGATTGCAGGGGCTTCACTTACGACCTTACCAGCAATTCCATTTGGTTTAATTACCCACGAATCAACTGTTAAAACATCTGGAATACAATTAGATTTTGGGGATGTGTCAGTTACAACTAGTGGAGCGAATGGACACGCAACAGTAACTTTTAATACAGCGTTTAGTGCAATTTGGGCTGTATCAATAACAGGTGTTTCGAGAATAAGTTCTACACGGTGTTTTACTTATACTCGTTCACATAGCACAACTACTTTGGATGTTTCTGTTTTTAACGATTACGATTCATCTAATAGAACTTATGAATTAAACTGGTTAGTAATAGGAGCAAAAGCGTGATTGCTAAAGAAATAAAGGGTACTGAAAATTCTAGTGGAGTATGGACACCACAATTTATCGGAAATGTTTTACAAATGACCGAGTATAGATTTAGGGGGCAAACATATTCGATACCAGAAACAGATGTATCTGGAATGGTAAATGGTGATCGCTATTATGTTTGTGATAACCCTAAAGAATTTAAATTGTTTAAAGGTGACGGCACAGGACAATTTACAGATATTTACACAGATGATCGCTCACCAACAGGCAATATGAAATCTTCAGCAGGGCCATTAATATGGCGAGAAAATGATGAAACTTACTATTTGCACATAATGGAAGATTAAGCGGTGGAAAATCTAATCCATGATGCTTGGGTGCTATTTGTGGCTATGGGAAGCTGGATGGCGAATCAACTAACTCAGAAGATAGATACCGTAGATAAAAAGTTGGATCAATTAAGAGTGACTTCAATAGAGCGAAAAGAATATAAGGCTGATATTTCGCAACTTCATATTAGATGCAATGAACTAGAAAAAAGTAAAGCCTCCGCAGTACAGGCGGTTGAAGTTAAACTAAAAAAGGACAATTAAAATGCGAGAACAATTACTAGATGCTTTACGAGCCTATTACACGGGGCAAATAAGCAAACACAAAGCCAACATCGAGAATCTCATAACGAACAGCGTAGGTGTTGCAGATCACCCTGACCACGTTGAGACAGTCTCGAAAGAGATCGAGTCATTGGCGAAGTATG
>CAYMED010000094.1:0-1135 GCA_964389655.1 uncultured Candidatus Poseidoniales archaeon | reverse complement strand
CCGATACACTTCTCGTAAATTTTATCAGAGAAAATCTTGGGATGACTGGCACTCATGTAGGGTGTGATACCAGCCAATGCGGTGCTTGTGTGGTGATGGTCAATGGGGATTCCCTAAAAAGCTGCACAATGCTTGCAGTTCAGGCTGAAGGCGCTGAAGTGACCACAGTAGAGGGTTTAGAATCTAACGGAGACCTTCACCCCATGCAGCAGGCATTTCATGATAATCATGCATTGCAATGTGGGTACTGTACACCAGGTATGTTGATCAGTTCTATTGATCTGGTGACCAAGAACCCCAATGCCACTGAGTCGGAAATCAGACACGGCCTCGAAGGTAATCTCTGCCGATGCACAGGCTATCACAATATTGTTAAAGCCGTTCAGGCTGGCGCAGCAGCGATGAAGGGATAAAAATCATGCCAGACGGAAATACAGGAATTGGTGCCGCGGTTAAACGTAAAGAAGACGGGCGTTTTTTAACGGGTAAAGGAAGATTTACGGATGATATTAACCGTCCAAACCAGACTTTTGCCTATTTTCTCAGAAGCTCGGTTGCCCATGCCAATATTAAGAGTCTAGATACAGGTGCTGCGTTAACCGCTGAAGGTGTGGTTACTGTCTACACGAATGGAGACATGGAAGGTGTTGGCGGAGTTCCTTGTGGATGGGGCCTCACATTTCAAAATGGCGATCCAATGGTTGAGCCGGTCCATCCGATCTTAGCTGCGGGTAAAGTTCGTCATGTAGGTGATCCCATTGCTGTCGTAATAGCAGAAACAAAAAAACAAGCGAAAGCTGCGGCGGCTCTTATCAAAATCGACTTAGAAGATTTGCCAGCAGTAGTCAATATGGCAAATGCCGTTGAAGGTGGCACCTTGGTCCATGAGGAAGCTGCTAATAATATTTGCTATGACTGGGCAATTGGCGACAAGGACGAAGTTGATAAAGTTTTTGATGGCGCAGACCATGTCACAAGCATCGAGATCATTAACAACCGTTTGATTCCCAATGCTATCGAGCCCCGTGTTGCTATTGGCGATTATGATGTAGTTAGTCAAAAATATACATTATATACCACCACCCAGAGTCCGCACGTAATCAGGCTATTAATGGGAGCATTTGTTTTGCAGATA
>CAYMED010000093.1:0-1149 GCA_964389655.1 uncultured Candidatus Poseidoniales archaeon | reverse complement strand
ACAAGGGGGATTTCGTGTTTCAGTTGACCCGAATCGAACTGCCCCAAGCTCCCTCGGAAAACACCTTCTCGCTGCAAGACTTGGATCGGGAAGCCCAGCAGCAGCAGGAACAAAAACGCAAGGAAGTAGCCCTGCAACAGGCGTGGGCGGAAAAGCTCAAGGAGATGCAGGCCGCTTTCCAGCAAGTCACCACCTACGAACAACAGGACATCACCCCCGACCTGAAAGTGAAGGCGTGGCGGCGCTTTGCCACGGCGTTTGCCGAGGACAACCCCTACTCGTCCAAAGATGAATCTCTACGCAAGCATGGGCAAGCCCGGATTGTTTACTGGCTGTCTCGAAAGCGTCAAACCCTCACCCCTGAAGATCAGAGAAAATTGCTAGATAGCATCCACTACCGTTTATTGAAAGCGAAGGATTTGGGGTTGCCAGCGATCCGGGATCCTCGAGTGAAGCAACTGATTTCATCTGTGTTTTTCGGCGTTAGGGAAAGTCGTCCGGAGAGAGTATACCAGCTTCAGTTGATCTCGGAAGCTCCTGCTATTCTGAAAGAGATAAAAAACCGAGGCGATCTGATTTTGCAAATCGAAGGGCATGCGGATTGGAGTGAAGGGGAGGAAGAAGAAAATTTGGAACTTGGTCACAAACGAGCTAAAGTCGTCCATCATTTGCTCAAGGGTTTTGTGACAGATCCAGCCTTATTACGCACAATCAGCTTTGGGGAAGAGTTTCCTGCTGATCCATCCTCAAGCGACGAAGCTAGGGCGAAGAACCGTCGTGTTGATTTCACAATTTTACTGAAATAACCGTAGTGTTTTCGTTGAAACATGAAGCAGGCCCATCTTAACGGTTATTGCCGAATCGTCGTCAATCTGGGAATATGGAAAGGAGGCCATTGACTCATTTGCAAGCACTCAACAAGGGATACTGTGGAAACCATCGAGCTAGAAACCGCCATTGACCAAAACGGCAACGTCCATTTTCCGGAGCAGTACCGTCAGGCGTATGGCAAGTGCGTCCGGGTGGTGGCGACTGTGGAGGATACGCCCGTGTCCCTGATCGTGCCGGATCCCTTGGACTCGGAAACTCCGGCAAGTCCGGTTCAGGCAACGGATGCGTTGTTGGAACGCACCAAGGGGTGCCTTTCTC
>CAYMED010000092.1:0-1167 GCA_964389655.1 uncultured Candidatus Poseidoniales archaeon | reverse complement strand
CTTTCTAGATATGAAGATGTACGGGCAGCCTTTTTAGATAATGAAAATTACAATCGAGCAGTTTACGAAGAGGATGGCCCCTATGAATTTGGGTCAGAGAATGTTTTTGGTCCTACTATTCTTGAACTAGGAAATGGTGAGAAACATCGTTGGTCTCGAGGTGTGGTTGCCGGCCAGTTTATTGGACGAAATTTGGAAAGTTTTATTCCGACGATTGAGCGAATTGCTGCTGAAACGATTGATCTATTTTCGCGTAGGGCAGCTGAAGATATAGCAAAAGGATTTATTAAAACAGGCGAAGTTGACCTGGTTGAGCAATTTACCATTCAATATCCGATACGAGTTATTTCAGGCATGCTTGGTCTTCCGCGTGAAGATGAGGACCAATTTGTTGAATGGTACCAGTTGCTTATTGCAGGATTGGGTATCGGTGAAGAATTCCATAGACGTGGTGTTCAGGCACGTGAGGAATTGAATGCTTATCTTGATCCATTCATTCAGGAGCGTCGGGCAAACCCGGTAGGTGATGATTTAATAACGAAGATTGCGACTGCAGAATTAGGTGGTCAGCGTATGACTGATGCTGAAGTAAAAGGTTTTGTAAACCTTTTACTCGCTGCGGGTGGAGATACAACTGATAAAGCGATTGGGAACATGTGGTGGTTTGTTTTACAGAATCCTGACCAATTTGCTGAGTTGAAACGTGATCCATCTCTCTGGGATCGTGCATTTACTGAGATGATGCGTTATGACCCGCCGGTACACGTGCAGCCTCGGCGTACCACGCGTGAGATTGCTATGTATGGCAAGGTTATTCCGACTCGTGCGAATGTAACATTCCAGCTTGGTGCAGCGAATCGGGATGAGCGTGTGTTCAAGGACCCCGACAAGTTCGATATCTTTAGGAAAGATCTTTACTGCGGTAAAGAAATGCGTGTTGGTTATTATGCTAATGGTGAAGCTAGTCACCTTGGTTTTGGGATAGGAAAGCATTTTTGTATGGGATATGCGATGGCTAGGCAGGAGTCTGTTATTGCATGTCAAATGCTGACTGAGGCAATGCCTAATGTTCGCCTTAAACGCGATGATGCTGAAGGTATAGTTGCACCTGAGTTCGGTTCTGGTGGATTTCGTGGTCCAACAAAACTCGAACTCCAATTCGATTAA
>CAYMED010000091.1:0-1200 GCA_964389655.1 uncultured Candidatus Poseidoniales archaeon | reverse complement strand
GATGGCTGAGGAATGAGTCGCTGGAAAAGTGCGCGCTTTATGGAAATGCCTGCGGAGCACTGGTTGTAACAAGGCACGGATGTTCACCATCTTCCCCTTCTTTTGCTGAAGTGGAACATTTCATCAGGAACTTTGACAAAGTTCCAAACCTGGCACATCATCCGAAAATGAACCAGCTTCATTCACGGACTGAATTTGGAAAGCAACGGAATCGGAGAATGCTGATATTTGCCTTCGACCACAGAAATCAGTTTGAAGAGAGCTGCCGTACAGAGAATTTACCCCAGGAGAAAATCTTCAGGTTTAAGGAACTAGTTCACCAGGGATTCCATGCTGTAAGTCAAGCCATCAAAGACAATAATCTGGCTATATTAATAGATCCGAAATATGGAAAGAAAATCCTCAATGATTCATCTGATTTCAATTACACTGTAGGAGTACCAGTTGAAGATGAAGGAGTTTTCCCCCTTAACTGGTTGTGTGAGGGATCACTTTACCAGCATTTGCTGGAGTGCCCAAGCACATGGTTTGTGAAAGTTCTTTTTCGTTTTCATACCAAGATGAATCCGGAAGACAAAAAATCTCAGTTGACACAGCTTCGTAAACTAAGTGGTGTTTGTTCAGAACTTAAGCGCAAACTGATGGTTGAACTGATTATTTCGGAAGACTTCTCTCAAGAGGATGGTTCAACGGTTAACGAAGTGGCATTGACAGAGGCGATTGATGAGGTTTATAAAGAAGGTATTTACCCGTACTGGTGGAAAATAAATGACTTGGACAGCAAAGAAAAATGGGTGAAGCTGAATGAAGTTATGGGTGAAAATGATCCGGAGGCGGGTGTGATTTTTCAGTGCAATTACTCACAGATTGAAAAATTACCAGCATGGTTAGGTGCCGCGCGCTCAAATTTTCAAAGATGCGGATTAGCTGTGGGACAAAGCATTTTCTCGGAACCATGGGAAAAGTATATCAATGGGAATGCTGATGATGCGGAAGTGATATCAGTGGTTGCGGAGCGTTTCCAAAAATTGTTAAAAGTATGGTCTGATTTTTAAGGAAAAAAATGTCTTCTTTACTTTTACGTAAACAAGCTCCTGATTCTAAGGGGTGTATTCAAAAAATAACTCCTGAATCGGCAGGCTGGGAATATGTCGGTTTCGAGGTTTTCATGCTAAAATCAGGAGAATCACTGAAGCAGGA
>CAYMED010000090.1:0-1213 GCA_964389655.1 uncultured Candidatus Poseidoniales archaeon | reverse complement strand
GATCAGAATGCAACTTATCCATTGCCTCTTGGTTTGGCCCCTGAAAAATCACTACAGCGTTGTTCGGATTGTCAACGTCCCGAAGAACCCTAATTGCTCTAATACCAAGCTCTTCTTCGATTTGTTTTCTGATGTCAGCTTCTTTGAAGATGGCAAACCATTTATCGTAATCAACAAGCTTATGTTCGACGTGAAACCCATAATTAGCTTCTGGATCTAGATCTGCGATCTCTGTAATAGTGTAGCGGCCTAAAGGTTGTGGTGGTACTGCAACGATGGATCTATCGCTCACTAACTCCTGTACTCTTGGGTCGGTACGAACCTTACCGAAAGCTTCTAGGCTTTGTGCCGTAAGCACGACTATAACATGGTTGGGGTCTTCGTCATTTCGAAGTATTCTAACTGGCGTCACCCCATACTCTGACAAAATACCTTTTAAAAGACCGCTCGCCCACGCTCTTTCGTACCATTTATCGTAATCAACCAGTTTTATGCTGTTATTTAATTGGTACATAGCGTTACCTCCCTGTTAGCTAGGTTGACCCCTACATTTAGAGTGTATCGGCTGCGTTCCTAGCCTACAAGCGAGGGCGTTAACGGCAGGAGCAGGCGCCCAGAACTTAATGACTAATGATCTGGTAAACGATACAAAGTTGAGCAAGCCAACTAAGGGCAAAAGCTGTGGTTCGAACATAAGAAATCCCAACTGCATAAAACACGTAATATATCGCACGAAGCCAGAAAAATGCGGTTGCAGCAGCAGCAGTCGCATCATTCGATATTTCTGCTAGATGGGCAACGATTACGATAGCCGCAAATGGAATGAGGTTTTCGATTGCGTTGTAGTGCGCTCGCTTGGCTCTTTCGGCCCAGATGAACCGCTGCTTTTCGTCACCCTGCCATTTAAAAGAGGCAATCGGGCCATCGTTGACCATTGCTGATAAAACGTATGGCACCCACATGAATAATGTAAGGGTTGAGACCCATACCAACATTTCAAGTTCAACAGACATAGAAGTCACTCCCGTTAAAATTTAAACTGATTGAGGTTTACATGATTTGGAACCTGATAGGAACCATCGGCGGCAAAATCCTCGATATTGTCGATGACGTTGTTGAAGACAAAGACGAGGCCAAGCCGCATTTTGGAAGCAGCATTACAACACGCCCTTAGGCAAAGGCACGGTTAGCAAGTATGTCTACAAGGGCCAAA
>CAYMED010000089.1:0-1223 GCA_964389655.1 uncultured Candidatus Poseidoniales archaeon | reverse complement strand
CCGTATAAGACGGAGGTAGAAAATGGCGAAAGATAAATTTGAACGTAATAAACCACATGTAAATGTAGGCACAATTGGTCATGTAGACCACGGTAAGACCACATTAACAGCTGCCATCACGAAAGTGCTTGCAGTCAAAGGGGCTGCTGATTTCCGGGAATTTGAATCAATTGATAATGCACCCGAAGAGAAAGCACGTGGAATCACGATTGCTATTGCACACGTTGAATATGAGACCGACGAACGACATTACGCGCACGTCGACTGTCCTGGACATGCTGATTACATCAAGAACATGATTACTGGTGCTGCCCAGATGGATGGTGCCATTCTTGTGGTAGCTGCTCCTGATGGACCAATGCCACAAACACGTGAGCATATTCTTCTTGCCCGACAGGTTGAAGTACCGGCCATAGTTGTTTACTTAAACAAGTGCGACATGATGGACGACGATGAGTTACTGGAACTTGTTGAGCTTGAACTAAGGGAATTGTTATCTTCATACGAGTTCCCTGGCGACGATCTTCCGATCGTACGTGGTTCGGCGCTTCAGGCTCTCGAGTCAGAATCAGAAGATCCAGAGGCGACTGAGTATGCTTCGATTCTTGAGCTTATGGATTCCGTCGATTCATACATACCCACACCAACACGTGATCTGGAAAAGCCTTTCCTTATGCCTATCGAGGACGTTTTTGGAATTAAGGGTCGCGGTACTGTTGTTACCGGCCGTATCGAGAGAGGCGTCATAAACGTTGGGGAAGAAATCGAAATAATAGGAATTGATGACACCACAACCACCACGGTTACAGGTGTTGAGATGTTTAAAAAATTACTTGATACCGGGGAAGCAGGAGATAACGTTGGTTGTCTTCTTCGCGGTGTCGAAAGAGAAGATGTTAAGCGAGGGCAAGTACTTGCCGTTCCTGGTTCTATAAACCCTCACACGTCTTTCGATGCACAGGTCTATGTTCTTAGCAAGGATGAAGGTGGTAGGCATACTCCTTTCTTCCAGGGATATCGGCCACAGTTCTATGTCCGTACAACAGATGTAACCGGCACAATCGAGTTACCTGAAGGTACAGAGATGGTAATGCCAGGTGACAATATCAACATGCAAGTCAACCTTCTTCAGCCAGTGGCTATAGAAGAAGGTCTGCGCTTCGCGATTCGCGAAGGCGGTCGGACTGTTGGTGCTGGGGTCGTCACCTCTATTAACGAATAGT
>CAYMED010000088.1:0-1224 GCA_964389655.1 uncultured Candidatus Poseidoniales archaeon | reverse complement strand
TGCACTGCAGAAAGACAAACACATTTTGCGGTTTTGGTTCGGAATAACTATTCTTCCCTATTCAACATTACAGAGGACCGCAGTATTTTTTTGCTGAAGCTTGAAACTCTTTTATCGCAAAATCCATCGTTGACCTGTTCAGTATAAAAAAAATTTTCTTCCACAAAATTAAATCCGTATGAAATATGATTTTATAATGAGTCTAGTGAATATTGGTGAAGTTAGCTTGGTGTTTTTCTAATTTTGATAATTTTTGACATTCAGTTTTAATCTTTAGTTTCGAAATTCCTCCCTCTCATAAAATCAACTCACTTTTTAATTACGGCATATGAAAACCGATTATGTTTTACGATTTATTTTTTGCCGTTGATCATGGACATATTTTGTGATGATTCCTGCCTTTTTTATCCTGCGTTTGTGCTACAAAGTTGGCCTGGTATTTGATGAAATTTGTATAGTGAGTTTCTTCATTCTTCGGTCCAGGAAAAATTTCCAGTATACGTCCTGTAAAAAAAATACTGAGTAAAAATCTGTATTGAACATTGTTCAGCAAAAAACCTGCGCCATGAATCTAGAATACTTTCTCTATTTCTCAGTTTCCGTCCAATTTAATACTTCACTAAAATATCTACGTTCTAGAGGACTAATACTCCCATCTGCCCTCAGTATTCCATTAACAGCTTGGGGCAACTAATATTTTTCATTGTTGACAGTGATTCGATATCCAGCTGCGTATCTTCATTCATTGGTAAGAACTAAAAAGAAAATAATAAAAACTATTTCTAACTGTTTTAAATAGTTAAGGTGTTTGATTAAATTAATATGCCATTTAAGAACCAACTTAGCCACCTTGTCCGCAAGTTTCGCAAAGAACGGTTGCATTCAGAAACAATTTGTAATAACCTAAGACATGAATATTGCTGAGATTTACTCAGTGGCTTAAACTGACTTTTATGCCATAACATGGAGATTTGAATGGATTGGCTGAAACGAACCGTAAGTATTTGTGTCATTGCCGGAAGTCTAATATTTGGAGGAGCAACATGTACTCGTGCTGAAACTCTAGAAATCGTCTTCAAAAATAGTATCTGGGGTGCTGCAATTGGCGGTGTCTCAGGCTTAGCTATCTGGGCTTTACAGGACGAGGATAAGGAGGATAAATTATTCCAAAAATATGTGATAAAAGGCATGGCCTTTGGCTTGTTTGTAGGAATGGGCGTTGGA
>CAYMED010000087.1:0-1238 GCA_964389655.1 uncultured Candidatus Poseidoniales archaeon | reverse complement strand
AACACCCAGGTCCTGGATGTCAAGTACCTAGTCTACAACAACCGGGAGTACGTGATCGTGCAGAACCAATTGGTCGATCCAGGTGCTGCTGACCCTAATGTTGGGGAGTGGGGTGATCCGGCCCAAGTCACAGTCACATTGGTCGATGTTACCGACAAGTCCGATCCGACCTTCGTTGACGCTTGGTATGATGCCGACCACCCCAGCGGGCCCCATAACCTGTACACCCACATGATCGACAACGAGTGGTACATATTCGTAGCCAATCCCGACTACGAGTCGTGTGACATAGGACAAGGGGATGCTTGCGGTGGCATCACAGTCGCCCACCTGAACTTCGCCGGATACGGGGATCTTCCTAGAATAGTGAAGGTCGGCGAGGCAGAGGTGAGTTGGGAGACCACCAGAGGCGGGTGGATCTACATCCACGACATGACCGTACAGACCTGGCCTGGGGAGGACCCCAATGACCCCAGATATGGGAAGACGTACGTGTATGGGGCCTACTGGGAGGCAGGGTTGAGGATTTTCGACGTCTCGGATGTCCCTCATCCAGGGAATGACATGGTGGAGTACCTAGCAGTGGCAGCTGCTTGCAGGGGGTCTTTCGGCACCCAGTTGGGATGCAACTGGAGGGCTCCAGAGGTCGGCCTGTGGATGGACTTCGAGGACTTCGATGGCGATGGGGAGCCGGACAGTGGGACCACTGGGAACGAGAATGGTGGCAGGGCTTCTTACATCCACTACGCAGAACCGATAGACGAGATGGTAGATGCCACCCACCTAGGATACCCTTCCGGGAAGATCCACATGACTTTCATCGCTACTGAGGTCCTAGAGACCACTGTTGGAACCGGAATGGCCTACTTCCTGGATACGACCCCCTATGAGATGGTGAATGGAAACGTCAGGTTCCTACCAGCGCTGATTCATGGCTGGGAGACCCCCTTCGCCGACCACCACTTCATCCCCGGCGGAGAGGAATGGCTCCTATTCAGCCCCCATAATGCGGATCACGAGATTTTCCAGACCGGCCTTCCCGGATTCCCCGACAATAGCCACGGAGGGGCATGGGATGGCAGGATCTACATGGGCAACTACCACTCGGGACTATGGGTAATCGACATTGAGTCGTTGCTAGTTGCTGGATTGGAAGGTGGGAACAAGACTGATGCCCACATGGATTCGACCATTGGCTACCATCTGCCGCATGGTGCAGATGGGGCCCCCCTTGACAG
>CAYMED010000086.1:0-1244 GCA_964389655.1 uncultured Candidatus Poseidoniales archaeon | reverse complement strand
ACCACGGCCACCTCGGTGACCTGGAGCTCACGACCCAGGGCGTCGGTGGTGCCCCGGAGGTCGACCACCGGCCGCAGCCCGGCGGAACCGATGGCCACGTCGGTCACTCCGCGCCGCCAGGGCCGTCCGAAGGTGTCGCTGACCACCACGGCCACGTCGACACCGAAGCGGTGGATCAGGGCATCGCGGATCCGTCGGGCCGACCGGTCCGAATCCACGGGAAGCAAAGCGGCCTGCCCGGCCTCCACGTTGGAGAGGTCGATTCCGGCGTTGGCGCATACGAACCCGTGCGTGGTCTCGCTGATGATCAGGTCACCCCGACGCCGCAGCACCCGGACCGATTCACGCTCCACCAGCGGCTTGTGCCCGATCTCGGGATCCACGTCGACGAGGCGGTCCTCGGCCTTGGAGACCACCTTCTGGGTCACCACCAGCACGTCACCATCCAGCAACCCGCCGCCGGCCAGATCGGCGGCTTCGGCGATGATGGCCGCAAGGTCGTCACCGGGTCCGATCTCACCGATGCCGGTCACCGGGATGATGGACAGCGGGCCGCTCATCGGGGTTGCCTCGCCGAGGATTCCGCCGGCCGGTCCAGCGAGAGCAGCGTCCGGCAGAGGTCGGTGGCCACGCCCACGTCGGTCATGACCGTCGGAGTGACCAAGCACCGCATCCCCTCGGCTTCCACGGCGTCGACCAGTTCGCCGTCCGCGGTGTCCACCACCAGGGTGGAGGCGAAGTCGCGGTAGAGGCGGGCCACGCCGACCACCGTTGGCTCATGGCCGAGCTCGCGCAGCATGCGTTCAGCGGGTCCCTTCAGCGCCGAGCCGGCCACGATGGGCGACACGGCGACCACATCGTCCCGCCGGGCGGCCAGGGCCTTCGCGACGCCGGGCACGGCGACGACCGGGCCGATGGACACGATCGGGTTGGACGGGGCCACGACCACCGTGTCGGCCGACGTGATGGCATCCAGCACGCCAGGTGCCGGTCGGGCCGCGTTGATGCCGTCGAACCGGACGCCCGATATGGGCACGTCGTGGCGGAGGCCCACGAAGTAGTCCTGGAAGCCGATCTCCATCTCGGTGGCCCCGTCTGTGGGAACCCCGTTAGAGGAGAGGGTCACCATGGTGGCCACCCGGTCCTCGGTCATGGGAAGCAGGCGGGCGTTGATGCCGAACGCCCGCGTGATCTCGGCGGTGACCTCGGCGAGGCCCGCGCCGTCGGCCAGCCGGCCCGTGCGG
>CAYMED010000085.1:0-1245 GCA_964389655.1 uncultured Candidatus Poseidoniales archaeon | reverse complement strand
CGGTATCTAACCAATAATCAGGGTTGTATTTTAGTTTTAACTTAAATACATGTACAAAAGTCTAGGCTTATGTACAACACGATCTAGATATAGCTGGATTCTTACTGCGACTTTAGTCTATATGTATTAAACATTCTATCTTAAATACAACAAAATAGTAATTCTAACAACGATAAGCTTGCAGAGATAAGTAGTAAAATGTCTAAATAAAGTCACATAACGAAAAAAGGATTAATCTTGATTGTTATCTAGAAATTCCAACATGATTGTCATGGAGAAAAAACACTTTGCCCTGTGGACCATAAGAAAACCATGGCTCAAACTCCCAACGATCTTGACTGTTATTTATCTCATATACAGCACGCCTTTGACCCATATTTTTGTTAGCACGACTAGCATTATAATCATCGAAAGCAAAGACACATCCATCTTGAACTATGTCATACTCAATAAGTTTATCTAAAACAAATTTTGATGAAGAATATAGATCACAATCGATATTAGCAAAAACAAGTTTCGCATTCTTGTGAATGCTTGAGAAATACTCATCTATCGTGTCTTCATAATATCCTTTAATAATTGATAATTGGTTAGGAGATATTATTTCAGTTAGTTCACGGAATATTATATTCTCGATTTGGGGAAATAATGACACGAGATCCATTTCACCTTTAGACCAAATCCCTTTAGACACCTCATAATGAGTTCTATCTATAGGATTATCAATGTCTGGTAACCCAGTGAATGAGTCAAACAAATGCAGATGATTTTGAGTCATGCGTAATCGCTTCATAAACTGTGCTATTAATGCAGAGGAATAGCCATGATAAGTTCCAAATTCCATTATTTCCCCTTTTTCATCTTTGAAAGATAAGAGATAATGGAAAATTGTTTGAAAAGCAGGACCGTAGACATTATCTGCTACCCGTTTTCCATCATTAAGTTCTCCTTTGTATCCAGCTGGAGGTTGTTGCGTTAATGTTTTCATACTAATTCTCCAAAGTTTAGAGTTGCTCATCAAGAAGCATTTGAACCATGCTTTGAACTTGTTGCTTGCCCAGCTGTTGAACAAGTTTAGGTTTCCGGATATTAACATGATGCATAATATCCTTCAAATCCAGCTGTTTCCCGGCTCGCATGAGAGGTTGAATATAAGTGTGTAGATATTGATGCAGCTGTTGTTTAGCCTCCTGATGAATGGAAGAGCCATCAGCCATAGCGGGATTGTCAGTGACTTGAGCCATA
>CAYMED010000084.1:0-1246 GCA_964389655.1 uncultured Candidatus Poseidoniales archaeon | reverse complement strand
TTTGGACGATGAATATCGCTGCGCTACTTTTAAAATCTTCCCGTTCCTTTGGTGAACGACCGGCTTTGGCTCTGGGAAACAGTGTTACCTCAAATTACAGGGATACGAGCAAACGTGTTGCAATGCTGGCGGGAAGCATTAGAGGCGTTATAGGCTTATTCCCTGGCGACCGTGTCGCTATTGCCATGAAGAATTGTCCGGAGTTCAGCGATATCATGTTTGCCACATGGCACGCGGGCTGTGCCGCCGTACCTATGAATGCTAAACTTCATGAGAAAGAATTCACCTATATGCTGAAACACTCTGGTGCAAAAGTATGTTTCGTTACGGAAGATCTAGAACCCAAAATTAAGATTGCAATTGAAAGTTTAGATGAACAACCAAATATCATTTCCGTGAGCGATGACCAATATCAGCGTCTCCTTGAGGCGAACCCCGTTGAATTGGCAGAATTGGACCCAAACGCCCTAGCCTGGTTGTTCTATACGAGCGGCACTACCGGAAAGCCCAAAGGAGCAATGCTTACCCACCGAAATCTTCTAATGATGACGGTTAGTTATTTTGCGGATGTAGATCAGGTGGACGAATTCGATAATATTCTTCATGCAGCACCAATGTCCCATGGTTCCGGGATCTATATCTTGCCATTTGTTGCCAAGGGAGCCTGCCAAATTATCCCAGAAAGTGGTGGTTTTGATCCATCCGAGGTCCTAACGCATTTTGAACAATATAATAATGTCAGCTGCTTCTTTGCGCCCACGATGGTTAAACGTTTGATTGAAGTTCAAAAGAACGCTGGTGCGAACACTAGCGGTTTAAAAACCATCATCTATGGCGGCGGACCTATGTACGTGGAAGACTCTCTAACTGCACTTGAGGTACTCGGTCCGAAATTAGTCCAGATATACGGACAAGGCGAAGCCCCCATGACAATCACGGCGCTTTCCCGAGCTGCACACTTGGATAGCAAACACCCTTCCTTTTTAAGTAGGTTAGCTTCCGTTGGAAAGTCGCGAACGGATGTAGAAATTCAAGTTGCAGATGCTGAAGATCGGCCATTAGATATCGGTAACGTGGGTGAGGTCCTTGTCCGTGGGGACGTCGTCATGAAGGGTTATTGGCAAAATCCGGAAGCAACAGCCCAAACCTTACGTGGAGGCTGGCTCCATACTGGGGATATGGGCTCACTTGATGAACACGGTTACTTAACTCTGAAAGACCGTTCAAAGGACGTAATAATCTCCGG
>CAYMED010000083.1:0-1251 GCA_964389655.1 uncultured Candidatus Poseidoniales archaeon | reverse complement strand
CGTTTACCTTTATTTTTAAACCTAATGAACATGGTTGGTTTTATAACCATGCATACCAGTATGGTCAGGGAAAAGGATTAGCTGCTTCAACGTGGATTTTAGAAACTCATGAAGATACATGGATGCGTGCTGGTTTGGATCAATCAAATGAAGCCGAAACTATTGCCTATTTTGAGGATATGTTTCGTGAGGAGTTGGAGGGCCATAAGCTCCTTTCCAACAAGTCAATTTGGCGTAATTTCCCGGTAGTCTCCAATGAAAATTGGTACCATGAAAATGTCGTCTTAATTGGCGATGCCGCTCACACAGCACAGTTTTCTATTGGTTCAGGCACAAAAATCGCAATGGAAGGAGCAATATCTCTACTAAAATCTATTGAGGAAGAAGGATCGATTTCGTCGGCCCTGACCAAGTATCAGGAAAAAAGGGAAATAGAGATTTCCCGCTTACAAAGAAGCGCAATGGTTAGTTTGCAGTGGTATGAAAATGCCCGTCGGTATAACGACCTTACACCGCCTCAATACGCCTTTAATTTTTTAAGTCGTTCAAAAAGTGTCACCTATGAAAACCTGAAGTTGCGAGACCCTAAGTACGGTAGAGAGGTCAATAATTGGTATGTAAATTTGGTACAAAAGGAGCAAGGGTTTGATATCCCAAATGATCCCGCTCCTCCTCCCATGTTTACTCCCTACCGGTTAAGAGATCTGGTTCTTCAAAATCGGGTTGTAGTTTCTCCCATGTGTCAATACTCGGCCAATGATGGAACACCCACTGACTGGCACCTCGTTCATCTCGGTGGGTTTGCGGTGGGCGGTGCAGGTCTGGTGTACACGGAAATGACTAACGTATCAGCTGCCGGCAGAATAACGCCTGGTTGTGCAGGGATGTACAAACCCGAACATGTTAAGGCTTGGCAGCGTGTAACTCACTTTATCCATCAGAATAGTGCCGCCAAAGTCTGCGTGCAGCTTGCTCATGCCGGGCGCAAGGGGTCTACCAAGTATCCTTGGCACGGAGAAGATGAGCCGCTCGAAAATGGCAACTGGCCACTTATTTCTGCTTCACCCATACCATTTAAGGAATTCAACCAGGTTCCCAAAGAAATGACCCGGGATGATATGGATGATGTGTTGGATAGTTTTGTTCGGGCCGCGCGTATGGCAGAAGAAGCAGAATTTGACATGATTGAAATTCATATGGCTCACGGTTATCTGCTATCTTCTTTTATTTCTCCAGTATCAAATGTTCGGC
>CAYMED010000082.1:0-1313 GCA_964389655.1 uncultured Candidatus Poseidoniales archaeon | reverse complement strand
TCCGGAAAAAGACAGTTGTTCCAGAAAGGAAGACATCATCTGCAACAATTCAACATCTACAATTACTTTTTCAAATGAAGCACAAAGTCCGCCTTCCATCCATCCTGCAGCGTGTTTGACTAAATTGCAGTGGCTTAGTATTGTCGGCCAAAGTGACATCATTGATTCATAACCTGCTTGGGCATCGACAATGTTGCATGAGTTTACGTTGGAAGCACGATAGGGAAGCCCGTAACGTCGTGCAAGCTGGCCTCCAATCAGAGTGGATTTGGCAAGCTCAGGTGTTCCAAAAGCCGGAGCACCTGATTTCATGTCAACGTTGGAGGTGAATCCGCCATAAACAACTGGGGATCCCGGAGCCACCATTTGTGTGAAAGCCAGTGTAGCCAAAGCTTCCGCGTTTTGTAACGACAACGCTCCCGCCAAAGTCACAGGAGCCATTGCCCCGGACAAAGTAAAAGGTGTCACACAGATGGATTGTCCGTTTCTTACCATTTCCAACATTCCCTGAATCATTACTCCATCGACCCTAAGTGGAGAAGAGGTGTTTATGATTGAAATTAGACTTGGTTGAGTTTTTAGTTGATCCCTTTTTATTCCACGACTGATACAGATCATATCAATGGTGTCGGAGATGCGCTGTCGTCCTAGAGAGTATGCACCGAACACTTTGTCTGTTAGCAAAAGATGGGCTAAAGCACAATCCAAATGTCTTGTATTTGCAGGTAAATCAACCGGTTCTACAGCATAGCCTCCGGTCATGTGAATAGTATTGAAATGCTGCGACAGTCGGACCAGATTTTGGAAGTCCTCAAAATTCCCAGCTCGCCTTCCCTTGTCAATATCAGAACAGTTTGGTGGACTGGCCACCATGGAAAAAATGTTCCAGTCTTTTCCTACTTCCAAATTGTGTAATGGATTACGTGAATGGAGGGTGAATTGAGATGGTGCTTTTTTAAGATATTCTTCAATCAGTTCAGGAGCAAACTTGACCATTTGGGTTGATCGCTCTATTTCTGCACCTGATTCCTTGAGAATGTCAAGAGCTTCTTCATCCAAAAAAGCAATTCCAACTTCTTCAAGTATTCGCAAACTCGCTAAATGAATTTCCTCAATCTGATCGGCACTCACAATTTCAAAAGGTGGATAAGGATTCCGTGGTTGTTTCCATGGCAGTTGTTCGATTGTGTTATTGGTTCGGGACTGTGTTCGGCGACGACGCTTGTGTTTTGATTTTCTATCCACTTACTTCCTTTCCCGTTTTGTCAATCAAAGCATTTCCATTTGAAACGGATAACTTGACTGCCGTTCCA
>CAYMED010000081.1:0-1320 GCA_964389655.1 uncultured Candidatus Poseidoniales archaeon | reverse complement strand
ATCACATCAAAATGGTGATAAAATGTGGCTACCTCAAACACTTCTGCTTGAGCCATTTTCATTTCATGAGCTAGTGCCGCCAAATGTTTTGCAGATAAGAAATGATATTTGTCCTGAATCAAATGTAATGCTTCAATTAGCATATCCTTTCGCCGCGGCATATCAGTCAGCAGTTTCTGCACTTCGATGAGCGCCTCTGGGTCCACCGGCCGTCCTTTTTGTTTTCTCAATCTTTTCTTTTTCATTTCAAAAAAAATTAGTCAGAATCCACAAAACACTGTGTAAGGTCCTCAAATGTTTCAGCACGACGAATCAGGCGACTTTGTCCCTTATGTACAAGTATTTCAGCAGGACGAGGACGCAAATTATATTGTGAACTCATCGAAATTCCGTATGCACCTGCATCCAAAAAAGCCAACCTCTCACCGATTTTTGGAGAAGTCAGTCGACGCTTAATTTTTTCATCAGTACGGCTGAAAATATCTCCGCTTTCACAAATATAACCGACAACTACAACATCTTCTTCTACACCGCAATTTCGGCTGGCATTCAAAATTTTGTGGTAGGAACCATACATCATTGGACGCAATAGATGATTGAATCCGGAATCAACTCCCACGAATCGGTGTTTTGGAGTATCGCTTATATTTGTAACTGTTGCTAACAAAATTCCCACAGGTCCAAGCAACAGCTTTCCAGGTTCAATTTTCATGGTTAAAGCACGTCCGTATTTCTGCCTGAATTCTATAAAGTACTTGGTCATTTTTTGACTCAAATCCATCATATCCAAAGCCTGTTGCTCTGGTTTATAGGGAATTCCAAAACCGCCGCCGAAATCAATAAATTCCAAATCTGGAAATTTTTCAGCCACAGCTAAAATCATTTCCATAGCTTCTAGCATTGGTTCTGCAGAAAAAATTCCGGTACCAATGTGAGAATGAACACCATTCAGTGAGAGTGAATAATTATTTGCCAGTGCAATTACAGAATCGATTTGATCATGATAAATCCCAAACTTGGAATCCGGGCCCCCGGTGATGCAATGGGCATGATGTCCTGCGCCAATTCCAGGATTGATCCGCACGGAAACCTTTGTATTCGGAAATCGTTCACCATATTTTTCCAGTGAAGCAAGTGATCCTAGATTGACTGGAACTTCATTTTCCACACAAAATTCAATTTCTGCAAGGCTGTTGTTGTTGCCCGTAAAGATAATTTGCTGTGGCTTAAACCCTGATTCCAGAGCCAAACGTACTTCGAATTCTGAAACTGCATCAATCGAAGATCCTTCTTCACAAAGAATTTTCAGTAGTGATGGAT
>CAYMED010000080.1:0-1346 GCA_964389655.1 uncultured Candidatus Poseidoniales archaeon | reverse complement strand
CTGTCGATTTACCTGATGACGTGAAGTTCATGCCAACAGGAAGATCACCTCTAACGACACACGAAGATTTCCTCAAAGTCGAATGCCCAAAATGTGGTGGAACTGCTACACGTGAGACTGACACAATGGACACTTTCGTTGATTCATCATGGTACTTTTTGAGATTCACCGATCCATGGAATAAAAAAAGCCCCTTTGGAGAAGAAGCTATTGGTCACTGGTTGCCTGTTGATCAGTACATAGGAGGAGTCGAACATGCAATTCTTCACCTCATGTATGCGAGATTTTTCACCAAAGCGCTCTCAGATTTAGGAGTAGCTCCAAAAGAGTTACGGGAACCATTCAAAAGACTCTTCACTCAAGGAATGATCCGACTCGGAGGCTCAAAAATGTCGAAGTCTAAAGGAAATCTGGTAGCTCCAGAAGCAATCCTCGATGATCAAGGAGCAGATGCTTTGCGTTTGGCACATCTTCAAGTAAAACCCCCGCAAGAAGATGTGGATTGGGAAGATTTCGGTATTGATGGTTGCGCCAAATTTTTAAATCGTGTTTGGCGAATAGCGCATCCAAATAACCCCATAACAGAACAACTCAGAGAAGGAGTTATAAACGAAGAAGACGAAGAAATTGTTCGTCAGACTAATCGTTTAATAGAGAGAATTACTGGGGATTACGACCGTTGGTCCTATAACACAGCGGTTGCGGCTTTTATGGAGTTTACAAATACTTTGTACCGTTGGATTCAAAGTGAAAATGGGGGACACATAGAAGTCCTTAAATCAGCTGTAGAAACACTTTTGCTCGTTATGGCACCCGCTACCCCCCACTTCTGTGCTGAACTTTGGGATATTAGAAACTCAGCTCATATACATCAAGAGCCTTGGCCGCAAGCCGATGAAACTAAAATTCAATCTGACACAGTAACGCTAGTAGTGCAGGTAAATGGAAAACTTAAAGATCGTATTGAAGTAGCATCTGATTTAACCGAAGAGGAAATTCAAGACTTGGCTTTAGCTTCGGAACGTATAAAAGAATTATTAAATGACCAGGAACCTAAACGTATAATTGTCAGACCTCCTGCTCTAATTAATATCGTGGTCTGAGTGAACTTTTAATTCAGTTTTCTTCTTGAGAACGGAGAAAACTCTGCAACTCTTCAGCGAGATCATCACCAGAAGGCAAGTTAGCATCAGAGCTATTTAGCTGGTCGTAAGCAATTTCTAATTTATCTATCATCGCTAGGTGCTCTTCGTTGTTACCAATTAGTTGATCTAAATGACTTCTGGTGTTTAAAGCTTTCCGGTCTAATTGTAAATCTTGACTATAGATACCAGAGATACTTCGTA
>CAYMED010000079.1:0-1363 GCA_964389655.1 uncultured Candidatus Poseidoniales archaeon | reverse complement strand
GTCAGCCAACTCATTACCGCGACGATGATAATACACCACATGTAGATGCCTAGGATATTGTCGATTAATATGAGCATAGAATACATAGATGAATTCCGTGATTACTGACTGACCTAAATAGAATTAAGGAAACCTAACGTTAGCTTGAATACAACGCAAGATTGAAGAATGTTTGTGTAAATTTTGCATTCCTGAAAATCATTTCCTATTTGTCAACAAAACATGACGGTAAAAAGGTGTGATTATTAGTATTGCCGGGATTGGTGTAATTAAATATCGTGAATAGGGGGGTATTGATTTAGTGTTTAATTGCGATGGGCGGAAAATAATCGCCGTGTAACTAATACGTTTATTTGGTTGTGTGAATACAGGTGAAGATTCTTGTTGTGACAACAATTTAGATTTAGAAAGGTCACCAACAAAGGGGGGCTGTAGCTCAGTTGGGAGAGCGCTGCGTTCGCAATGCAGAGGTCGTGAGTTCGAATCTCATCAGCTCCACCACTCTCTTAACGACGCTTTGTAGAATGCCTGGTTAATTTTCCTAATGAGATAAAAGTTGGTTTGGCTACCGCCGTACGTTCTAACCCAGAACATTTGTTGAATTTGATATCTATGTAATTGGGGGGTCTATTGATTATTGGGTTTAAAATATAATAGGGACTTCAATTTGCGTCACGTTGATCGGAAGTTTTTTTTAATTGGACGTAGAATTTGGCTAGTTTCACTCTAGCTTCACCTGCGGTAATCTTTCTGTTTAATACTTTTCTGGACAGGTTTTCGGCGTGTAGAAGGTATAATCTTACAAGGTCGCTATTTTTGTAATGCGATAGGAGTTTCCAATCATTTTTCACCGTTAATTGGAGACATTCCACCATCATAGAGAATTTTCGATGCTGAGTTTCGCAAGATTCCTGGTATTCAGATAACCCGGGTCCGGAGCAAGATGCCAACGCAACTGCCATAGCAGCTAATATGGATCGATTCATATGAACGCTCCTGAAATTATAGGACCCGATAAAATTTAGACCAGATAAACGAGACTGATCAATAGAAATAGTTAAAACTGGGACGCTATTCCCTCTAAAGAAAAGTCCACCGGCTCCCGGAGGATTACAGGATGACGCTTTCGGATTTAAATATCTTACTAACGGTGGAAACTGAACACAAAATCAATTGTAAGAAGTAGCTTAAATCCTAGAAAATGAGCCCGACTGCTAATTTTAAGAATTCCTTGTTGCCAGTTGTGTGTTGTAACATTCTCTGACGTTCATAAAATTTGTTACGATCTTCAATCCCACGCTTCTCCACCTTACTATTTTTCACATCCACATGCATTTCATTTAAATTCTGGGTACAAGCGGAA
>CAYMED010000078.1:0-1441 GCA_964389655.1 uncultured Candidatus Poseidoniales archaeon | reverse complement strand
AGATCACCCCGCTCATCGGCAGATAGAGGCGATGGGTGGGAGCATGCCCGATATCTTCCGCCCGCCCCCGAAATACAGCGTACCCCACATGATTGTGGGCACTGACAAACCCCGGCAGAACGACTCGTCCTCGACCATCGATCACCTCGTCCACTTGCGAATAACGCTCCAGCAAACTCTGGGTTTTTCCAACGGCTACAATCCGATCATTTTGGACTAGCACCGCGCCGTCTTCGATCACCTGACGGGCCGGATTAAACGTAATGACAGTCGCATTTCGTATGAGAAAAGACATAGTCCCTAATCTGAATCGCCTAGAGATACCGTCAGAGGCCCGGGAGCGCCGGCTCGGCAACCTTTGTCACTAAACTCAGGAGAGATCTGTATGTATCGACGAAAAAATTCAACTCGAACAGTGCCGTCAAGTCCGTTGACCCAGGTCGGCCGTTTTTTTGCTTCTGTCCATTGGCGGGCACGTGCGCCGCGGTCCGAACACCATACCCATTCAGGGCCTGGTACCAGCACGTAACCGGGATTGACGGCATCAAAAAACTGATTCGGCGCAAGACCCTCCGCTCCATGATGTGGCATCTTCATGAAGCGCGCTTGAATTCTCTTGTCCTGACTTAAGAGCGCTCCAACTTTCTGGTTTAGGTCGCCCGTAAACAGCACACGTATCCCGTTAATCGACCATCTCATAATCAAGGAAAGATCGTTTATATCTAGGCTTTGATCTGGCAGATCTCCTTCCTGCGCATGAAGTATCTCTATCGTTGAGCTTGCACCAAAATCAAAGAGATCGCCTCTCGCTGGCTGAATCACAAAAGTACCGGCTTGATTCGCCTCGTCGACAAGATTAAGGACGTCACTGTAATTACAACCCCAGGGTATTTCGCGGTCACAGATTTCCTTTGGCGGAACCCTCAAAAACAACTTTTGTATTTTTATACCATTTTCAAGCAGAGTTCTTACCCCCTCGTAGTGATCACGATGAGGGTGTGATACGAAAAAATAGTCAATCTGTTTAATTCCGAGGCCGCGCAGGTACGGCAGTAGATGCTCTTTTGCTTCGGAGTAATAACCGGCATCAATCATGATGGTCTTCTGACCAATTTGAATAAGGTTTGCGTCTCCCTGAAGCTTCCCAGCATTGACATTGACCATGTGCCAGGTCGCGCGAGGGGTCTCTTCTTCCCCGCATCCAGCAATCACGAGGGACGCCATCAGTACAGCGAAGGCCTTCACACACTTAAGCATTCGAAGATAGCCTCATTTAACCTGCTTCAAAAATTGTCCCAGAGAAGTGATCAAATCAGGTTCATGCGTCTCACTCACATGCCCGGTCCTTTCATCACCACGACGGGCTCGATCTCAAGCGTATCGTCCGGCACAAAAAAGTCGCTCCACAGCGGCTTGTCCGGATCCACGCGATAAACACTGA
>CAYMED010000077.1:0-1467 GCA_964389655.1 uncultured Candidatus Poseidoniales archaeon | reverse complement strand
GTAGGGCCACGGGGATCTCCAGTCGGGTTATTTGTGCTCTGACCAGCCCATTCTATAACCGGTCTGTGTCTGGCTGTGCCCCCGTATATCACCCCTGTGGCTGCCGGTGTGGCTGCCCGTCATTCAGGATTCACACCGGCGGGCAGAGGGTCGAATCCGTCGGGCCATTTAGTTGAGGAATCGCTGGTGGCATTCGTAAGGATCGTTCCGGTGAGGTCAGCGCCAGTGAAGTTGGTACCACGGAGATCTGCATTCTGCAGCGACGCGAACGCCATGTTGGCGTTGGTGAGGTTCGCCGACGAGAGGTTCGCGGAGACAAGGGTTGCCCATTCAAGATTCGCCCCAGTGAGATTTGCTTCTTGTAGGTCGCTACCCGTCAAAGCCGCCCTGGTGAGGGTCACATTGAGCATTGAGGCTGAAGAAAGATCTGTCGAAATGATCTGTGCGCCGATCAATGATGCATGGGCCAGGTTGGTGTTCGTGAGGGTCGAATCCCGGATGATGGCAGAACCAAAGTTGGTAAGACGGAGATCTGCGTTCGTCATATCGGTGTTGACCACCTTCGCCCCGATCAGTTGTCCGCCCTGTAGAACAGCGTTGGTAAATGTCGCATCCTGAAGATCTGCTGCGTTCATGATCGCGGAAGCGACGTTTGCCCCGGTGAAGTTTGAACTGGACAGGTCTGCGTTCTCCAACTGTGCCTGTGGAAAGCCACTTCCGGTGAAGTTCGCGTTCGAAAGGTCCGCGTTCTTGAAGTTGACAGCAGCGCCAGTTGCATCGGAGAAGTTGACTCCGACGAGCGTCGAATCGATGAACGATCCGTAAGAGAGGCTCGCTCCGGTGAAGTTTGACCAGGAAAGATCGACCCCGACGAAATTGGCCGTCAAATTGAAGTTGGTGAAGGAATAGTCCACCGCCGTCGGCGGCAGGGTCGTGGTTGTGGTCGGCGGCAGGGTCGTGGTCGTGGTTGTGGTTGGCACCGGCGGGATGTTGTCTATTGGCAGGCCCCTGGCCTGGTTTTCCTCTATGTGAGCGGCTCGAGTACCGAACCCATACCAGCCATCAGGTGTGATGCCGAGTACCTGTTGGAGCACAAAGGTGGCCCAACTGAAGCCCCACTGGTAGGGCGTGGTCAGAACTGCTACCTCGTCAACCGGCTCGGCTGTCGTGGTCGTCGGTAAAACAGTCGTAGATGTGGATGTAGCAGGGGTTGGACCCCCGGGCAGCGACTCGCACGGCTCACCATCCCCATCGGCGTCCAACCCCGCTACGTCGCCGTAGAAAGCGAAGTACAAGTCGAACCAGGCCTTGGCTTCCGCGTAGGACACAAAGTCCGGGCAGTTCTTCGAATCCCCGGGGTTGGCCACAACCGGACTGGTGGTTGTCGGAGCTGCGGTCGTTGTCGGGCCTGCGGGCGTGGCTGCCGCTACTGGCGACTCGGGGGCAGCCCACGAAGCGGCAACAGCG
>CAYMED010000076.1:0-1477 GCA_964389655.1 uncultured Candidatus Poseidoniales archaeon | reverse complement strand
GGTGAGTAGCCACCGACAAGGCTAAGGACGAATATGATCGGAGCCAGAATAGTAAAAGGCATTTTCAATACCCATAAGAAAATAGGTATGAATGCCACATTGATCAAGAGAGCAAAAAGATTTGCTACATAAAGTGATCCAATCAAGCCCCAGACAAACTCTTTTTCCTCGACGAACAGCAACGGTCCTGGAACCAAGCCCCAGATGACCATCCCCCCTAAAAGGATTGCCGTGGTAGGAGAACCAGGAATGCCGAGGGTTAGCATAGGCAAAAGGGCTCCGGTTGATGCGGAGTTGTTAGCGGACTCCGGTGCGACCACCCCTGCGATTTCTCCCTTACCGAAATTATCAGATTCCTTGGATGTCATTTTAGCTACTCCATAGGCCATGAGCGCTCCAGGAGTTGCACCTGCAGCTGGCAGAATGCCGACAAAGAAACCCAGCAGGGATCCGGTTGTCCATGAGAACCACGTGCGCCCCATTTCACGCAAACTGTCTAAAACACCATTAATGGTAAGCACAGCTTTTGACATGGTGGTGTCACCTCGATTACTCTCGATCGTCCACATCATTTCACCGATTCCGTAAATGCCAATCGCTAAAACAAGAAAATTGATTCCATGCATAAAACCGATAATGTCAAAAAACACCAGCCTTGGCTCTCCTGACATGATATCAAGTCCAACTGCACTGAAAACCAAGCCGATGCAAATGGAAAAAATGGTCTTTGGGATATCATCGCCACTTAGACCTACGAAGGTAGCAAACGCTAGGAGCATCAGAGCGAAGATCTCATGGTCTCCAAAGTCTAGTGCAATCTGGGCAAGTGGGGGAGCAAATCCTGTGAACAGCAAGACAGAAATGGTGCCTCCAATGAAGGAAGCCATTGCAGCGGTAATCAGTGCTTTGTCTGCTTGCCCCTTAAGAGCCAGTGGTCTGCCGTCAAAGGTTGTGGCCACTGCAGTCGAAGCACCTGGAATTCCAAGCATTATTGAGCTTATTGCTCCTCCATACATGGCCCCATAATAAAGTGCCGCGAGAAATATGATAGCACTTGTCGGGGGCACTAGAAAAGTCATCGGGAGCAAAATTGCCACCCCGTTCACAGATCCCAAACCTGGCATTGCCCCAATGAACAAACCAACAATCACCCCAATTACTACTACAACTAGGTTTATTGGTTGGAATGCTATGGCAAAACCTTCCAGAAGGAGTGCTATGATATCCATTTTCTTTTTAGTTCATTTTTAATGCGTTAAATTAAATTGATCTCTAAATGCTTCAATAACTAATCACCGCAGTTTATTACCGAAAAATCTAAATTTTAAAGGAAAAAACTGTATAGCGGTAGGAAAAGAGGTTCCAAATACCCCTTTGGCAAAACAATTCTCAGGGCAATGTCGAAGAAGAAGAAAATTACAACCGGAGCAAGGAGTGCGACCAATAACGTGGTGATCCAAGAATGTCTGCCTAAAAA
>CAYMED010000075.1:0-1576 GCA_964389655.1 uncultured Candidatus Poseidoniales archaeon | reverse complement strand
CCCCAGATGACCATGGACGACGGGGCCGACCTGCTGACCCTGCTGCACACCAAGCACCCCGACATGATCGACAACATCATCGGCGGGACCGAGGAGACCACCACCGGCGTCATTCGCCTGACCGCTATGGCTGCCGAGGGTGAGCTCAAGTACCCGGTGATCGCGGTGAACGACGCCGAGACCAAGCACTTCTTCGATAACCGCTACGGCACCGGCCAGAGCACCTTGGACGGCATCACACGGGCCACCAACATCCTCTGGGCCGGACGGCGCGTAGTCGTCTCTGGCTACGGATGGTGCGGCCGCGGCGTTGCCTCCCGGGCTCAGGGTCTGGGCGCTCACGTCACTGTCTGCGAGACCAATCCGGTCCGCGCTCTTGAGGCGGTTATGGACGGCTTCAACGTAATGCCCATGATCGACGCCGCCAAGTCCGGCGAGGTGTTCATCACCGTCACCGGTGGCCTGCACGCCGTCGGCAAAGAGCACATCGAAGTGATGCCCAGTGGCGCTATACTGTCCAACAGCGGACACTTCAATGATGAGATCGACATCGCGTCCTTGAAAGAGATGGCCACCTCCAACCGGGAGCTCCGTCCCTTCGTTGAGGAGTACACTCTGAAAGACGGCCGTCTGATCTATTTGCTGGCCGACGGCCGGCTGGTAAACCTGTCGGCTGCCGAGGGCCATCCCTCCGCAGTGATGGACATGAGCTTCGCCAACCAGGCCTTGTCCGCCGAGTACCTCTACACCAACCAAGACGCGCTGGGCCCAGGCGTACACGTTGTGCCCCCGGCCATGGATGCAGAGATCGGGCGGCTCAAGCTCGAGTCCATGGGTATCAGCATCGACAAGCTATCGGCCGCGCAGCAAAAGTACCAGGATAGCTGGAAAGAAGGAACTTAGTCGCCGAAGGCGCTTGATTCAACACGAAATGAAGGAATAAGGGTCTGAAAGACCCGGGCCAAGATAGGAGAAACCGATATGCCAATGCTCTTCCATGAGTCCCCCAAGTATCTGCTGACCTCTGAGTCGGTGACCGAGGGACACCCCGACAAACTCTGTGACCAGATCTCGGACGGCGTGCTAGACGCCGTACTGAAAGACGACCCCATGGGCCGCGTGGCCTGCGAGACCGCCGTAACCAACGGCTTGGTCGTAGTGATGGGCGAGATCACCACCTCGTCCTATGTGGACGTTCCTTCCATCGTCCGCGACACCCTGACCAAGGCCGGTTACACCAGCGCCGACTACGGCATCGATGCCACCAGCTGCGGAGTGATCGTCTCCATCCAGGAACAGTCTCCGGACATCAGCGCCGGCGTCACCACCGCCCTGGAACAGCGCGGCTCGGCCGCCGAGGAAGCCATGCTGGCCACCGGCGCAGGCGACCAAGGCATGATGGTCGGGTTCGCCTGCAACGAGACACCCGAACTGTTGCCTTTGACCGTGAGCCTCTCCCAAAGACTGGTTGAGCAGCTGGCTCTGGTCCGGAAGGAAGGGACAGTCCCCTACCTCCGCCCAGACGGCAAGTCCCAGGTAACCGTTGAGTACCGGAACGGCGTCGCCGCCCGCGTCG
>CAYMED010000074.1:0-1579 GCA_964389655.1 uncultured Candidatus Poseidoniales archaeon | reverse complement strand
TCGAATTTCAGCGCACCGCTTCGCGTCTGTTGGAAATGCAATCGGCCGAATATTTTGACGCTCCCCATCCGTCCGTGAAGGAGCTATAGAGGCATTTTTTGGGCGCCTATATTTATACTGTGAAGTCATGAAATTGATGAAATTCAATGGGCCATTGCCAACAGGAATTCTATATAAGCCGGCGTGGTTTTAGTTTGGGTCGCCGGAATAGGCGCCCAAGATTTCATCTTAACATGAGGATGAGGAGATGAGTGATTTACGAAATTTTTTCAACCACCCGACTGCGTCGCTCACCCTACTACGAAGCTACGGTGGCGGACGGGGTTAGCGGCTTCACCACGTACAACCATATGCTGATGCCGACCTCATATGGTGATGAGGAGGTGGAGTATTGGCGTCTAATCGACGGCGTGACTCAATGGGATGTGGCTGTACAGCGACAAATTCAGTTGAGTGGACCGGATGCTGCCAACCTGGCGCAGGTCCTGTCGCCGCGAGACCTGTCACAATTCGCCATGGGTCAAGGCAAATACGTAGGCTTGTGTGATCACCGGGGCACGTTGATCAACGATCCTATTTTGCTGAAGCTTGACGATGACCAATACTGGCTATCCATTGCCGATTCCGACATATTGTTGTGGTCCCGGGCCATCGCATCTGAGCGGGGTTTCAGGGTCAATATCGTAGAACTGGATGTCGCCCCTATGGCTCTGCAAGGGCCAAAAGCGGAAGAAGTAGCCTGCGCGATCTTCGGCGACTGGGTCAGAGATCTACAGTATTTCTGGTTTAGGGAGACGGAGGTTGAGGGCATTCCCCTGTTGCTCTCACGCTCGGGCTGGTCCAAGCAGGGCGGGTTTGAGCTGTATTTGTTGGATCATTCCAAGGGAGTGGATCTTTGGAACATTGTCCGTGAGGCCGGAGCCCCTTGGGATATCGGGCCGGGATATCCGAACCCATGTGAGCGTATAGAAAGTGGCCTATTGTCATGGGGAGGAGATACGGATGATGCGACCAATCCCTTTGAAGTTCGTTTGGATAACTATGTAGACTTGAATGTGCCGGACGATGTAATCGGAATTAAGGCGTTGCGGGACATCAAGGCCAATGGCCCATTACGCCATCAATTGGGATTAATTCTTGACGATGCTATACCGCAATCGTTCCACACTGTTTGGCACCCAATCATGTCTGGTAATCACAGGGTTGGCGACATGACAAACGGCGTATGGTCGCGTCGTTTGAATCGCACCATTGGTTATGCCTTGGTGCATCACGATCTAAATCCTGGTGATGAGGTGCAGGTCATGCGTAACGACCTTTCCGTTGCTGGCATCCTGACGGACTTGCCTTTCATCGGTGTATAAGGCCACAATAATTGAAGCTCGTTTGGCAATCAGACAGACTTTGCAGTACAGTTTATTGAATAGTCGCTGGTGACGCGCGCGACAGATAGTCCAAAACCGCTGTGTGGAACACAGACTGGATCGTCTCGTGGAACAGCGAAACCATCAATTTTGGAAGATAGGCGAACAAAATGCCTTGGTTTCTGGACCAAATACTCGATTTGGTGACTTCTTAG
>CAYMED010000073.1:0-1601 GCA_964389655.1 uncultured Candidatus Poseidoniales archaeon | reverse complement strand
CACGCGGATGCCAGAAAATGGTTGAGCCATGCAACGTCTCCAGGAATGTCGCCTTTGATACAGAGAAATTTGATGAGTTATACAGCCTAATGCAGGCGACGGACTAAGCCAAACTAGAGGGCGCTGCGGACGCTGACGTTCCGGCAGAGGAAGGTCAGGCCAAAGAAAGGACGTGGGAGTTATTTACGGGCAAGCTAAACTCCAAGGGCAGGTCGGTGGGGAAATCTCTGATGGTTGACGTGCCCATAATTCGTTTCCGCCTTGGCGCAACGCACTGGCTGCCGTACCATCGCCGTAACGAAATTCAGAACTCGAAAGGGAACGCGATGCGCCTTGGCATGTTCATGCAACCCGTCCACGATCCGAAACGCGACCTGAGCCAGGTCCTGGAGGAGGATCGCCAGACGGTCATTATGGCCGACAAGCTTGGCTACCACGAAATCTGGATCGGCGAGCACACCGCAGCGACCTCGGAACCGATTACCGACCCGATGGTCTTCCTTGCGACGCTGCTGGGCGAGACCAAGCAGATCAAGATGGGACCGGGCGTCTATTGCCTGCCGCACCATCATCCGTCGCGGATCGCCGGTCAGGCGGCCTTGTTCGACCATCTATCGAAGGGCAGGTTCCAGATGGGAATCGGCAACGGTACCTTGTCGTCTGACGTGGAACTATTCGAAGTCGGCGGGGACACCGACCGCGGCGCGATGGTCCGCGAGTCGATCGAGCATATCCTCGCCATCTGGTCTGGCGAGCCGCCCTACACCCGCGAAGGCGAATTCTGGAACGTGAAGATCGAAGACACCGGACGGGCCGATTACGGCGTCGGCCACTTTATCAAACCCTACCAGCAACCGCACCCTCCGATCGCAATCTCGATCATGTCGCCCAATTCGGGAAGCGCCCGCTTGGCGGGCGAGCAAGGCTGGATACCTATTTCGGGCGCGGCTTTCCTGCATCCGCGCTACACGGCAAGCCATTGGCAGGCCTATCAGGAGGGCTGCGAAAAGGCCGGTCGTACCGCTAATCCCGACATCTGGCGCGTTTCACGCAATATCATCGTGGCCCCGACCGACCAGGAAGCGCACGACTACATCATGGATGCGGACGGTCCGGTCAGCTTCTGGTTCCGCTATCTGCTGTCGTCGCTGAAGGCGCGCGGGCTACTTGCCTTCGTGGCGCCGGAAGGCCACCCGGACCCGGACTCGATCACCTGGCAGGAAGTGGCGGAATATCAAGTCGCCTGGGGCTCACCCGCAACAGTCACCGACAAGCTGGTAGCGCTGCGCGACCAGACCGGCCCGTTTGGCGTGCTAACCGCCATGGCACTGGAATGGAGCCCGGAATTCGGCAAGCAGACCATGACCCTGCTGGCCGAAGAAGTGATGCCCGCCTTCGCGCAGCACGCCGACGCGACAAAGGTTGCCAGCGCGGCGGAGTAGAACGCGGTTCACCCTAGTCCGTCATACTCGGAGTTGATCCGAGTATCCAAACATCCGTGGCGCTCCAAGTTGGGGGCCTATTGTTTCGAAGAGAGCTGAATATAGCCAAAAAGCACCAACAATTATCAAAGCGACTAGGACAACCACACAAAAACCTAG
>CAYMED010000072.1:0-1611 GCA_964389655.1 uncultured Candidatus Poseidoniales archaeon | reverse complement strand
GAATCCTATTTTTTTTGAAGGCAGCGAGTAAACCTTGGAAAAATGATTTCGGATTGAGTTCAAATTCAACCTTCACCATGAATAGGCTACAACTAATATTATCATAAACTGTTTCCCTGCATTTAGTGAAGTATCAGAGGGAAGTGTATGTTGACACTTGAGTTTCCAGACCCTGCGGGATTGTGCTTGTCTAAGCACAAAATGAACGCTTCACCGAGTGCCCGCTTACAGGGTGCAGAGTGAGCGGCAATTTTCTCAAGCACAAGCCAAATTTTGAATTGTGCTTACTTGAGCACAAATAGATACCCTGTGTTCGCAAGGATAGCGTTCCGACAGACCCACTGAATCCCTTCCAACTGATTTTGGAAGTCAGGTGGGTATTCGGATTGACCCTTGCGAATAATCCATTTTCTATCATTTCATATGTAGATAAACTTTCAAACACGACAGTAGATGGGTTAACTAAAATACATACTTGCAGTAGGGAATTGCATGGGCTACGTTGATGGGCAATGCAAGAAACATGGGAATTTCCTAATCCGTGCACCCCCATTTGATTATGATCAAGACCCCTGTCCTAAATGTGGGGGCTATCAAACGTGTGATATCGGTTACAGTGAGGGAGAGCCTCCATTTAAAGAAGAAGAAATGAATGAAATTGCACAGGATTATCCTACTGGAAGCAATGTTTTCCCATCTGATAAGCCAGGGCCCCATAATCCTGTATTGATTATTTTTCTTAACCATCCAGATGCAACTCGGGATGAAATACTAACATACATCCGTAGGCGAATTCGGAAACATGTTCGTGGAGAAAAGACTTCGAAAATACATTTTCATTCACAAACAGAAGACTGTTGGGGCAAACTATTCCCTGGGAAGGGCAAACATTACAAGCACCTAGTTGAACAAATTAGATTTTTAGAGCCGAGTTTTGCAGAGGATGGAATTACCTTTGAGGATAACTACCATCGATTCAATCCTAACGCACGGAAAAATGCGAGTAGAAATTTTAGTAGATATGCTGGATGGCCTGTAACCAAGACACCTTAGGACTCACAAAATCGCCATGCTTGAGAGGAGGGGGCCCTTGCAAACATCATCATTTGGAGGGAAGCCTATCGAAGGACGCACTGAAAGCCCATTGTATGGATCAAGAAAATATAGAGGGGTTTCAGATACACCCTTACAATTCATCTCAGAGGTTTAGATTGTTCTATTCGTTGGATTGATACTTATAGCCACTGCCACCACAATGGTCACAATCAACAAATGTAGATTCAAGTTCATCACACCAATTCTTGATTATCCCCTCAATTCTCACTGCTTCTTCATCATTTATACTTAGGATTTCAGCAATAGCACCTGTATCAAAGGAAATTAATTCATCAACACCATGCGTCAAACTATCTACAAGTTTCATAGCACTATATTCATCAATACCTTTTTCTTTCAAAAAATTCCTCAATTCTGACCTTGCCATGATTAACGCAAGGTGGAATTACAGATTATCTTATCTATTTCTAATAGCACAGATTGAGTGCAAATCAAAGGGTGCCCATTCGAAGAGCGTCATTCGCATGGGTTTCGGGAGGGCAGTTTGTGATTTGG
>CAYMED010000071.1:0-1622 GCA_964389655.1 uncultured Candidatus Poseidoniales archaeon | reverse complement strand
GGGTAGGGAAGATGATGCCTCCGAGTACCACGGTTACTTTGTGACGTATGCGTAATCCTGGGTTCTACCTACAGACCCATTATGATGGCCTCTGTCATTCAGGGGTCGCTCAGTAGACCCTCGATGATACCGAAGGGAGTCTGGGGCAAGGACGATCTCTAGGTCTCACTGGTGGACTGTGACAGGATGCAACTCGAAGTAGACTGCGAATGAAACTGGGACTTGATGGTAGTAGCCACTCAACTCCAATCCATGTTCTTCCCAATCAGTGTTATTTGCCTCTTCGTAGTAGTAATTAGAGTAAGATTGGAGGCTGTAGCTGACCTTTGTTGAGCCAGAGACTGTGCAATTTGCTTGACCACCGATTAGGTAGGATTCCGTATGGTTTCCGATGCCTGTACCAAAACCATCGTCGCAATTGATATCGATAGTTAGATCTGGCGTGTAGAGGAACTCCATCGCAGTCCCTGTTTCCAAGTCAATCTCGAACAGCGTCTGCCAATCGGATGAACCGGAACCGCACTGTTCATCGTAGGAATCGTAATTCCAGGGGCTTTGGAACTTGGATTCAAGATGCATAGCGGCATCCTCAATCTCGCTTGAGCTGTATCCGTAGTTGTTTGCTAGGAACCCTTCCCAATCATTGTCGCCCCACCGATAATACTGGTAGAATTCCGTGCATGTGGCACTTATCTCTACGACTTGCCCGTTATACTGGTAGACGTACAGTGTTGAAATATCGTAGTCGTCAATTAGGCTATCATCTTCCCCCAGAATGCTATCGTATCCATAGTCCCACTCATAGCAGTCGTAGTCATTCCAATTTGTGTGTTGGCAGAACGGCCTCAGAAGCTGACTGTTTACCGGATCTCCGAATGCTTGCTCTGGATTCCATTGGACGGTAAACATCCGAATGTCCTCCTCGGAGGAGCCATTGTAGTTGTAGGTGGTAGTGCTGGTGCTGGCACCGCTCTCATCCACATTTGTCGTGGTGTTGTTGCTGTACGTGTTGTGATTAATGACGGTGGTATTGTTGTGGTACTCTTGGAAGACAACGACTGTCGTATTGTTCATCACATCCTCCAAATTTTCGTCAATGAGGTCGTTTATGTCCTCATTCGAGAGGTCTACATTCACCTCAGTATCGGTGCCAGAACACCCTGCTAGGGGGACAAGAATCAGAATAATGGATATGGCTAATGTGGTTGCTTTCATTGAATGCCCTATAGGGGGGGCCGAAATAAACCCTCTACCTGTAGATGCAAGTCTTCCCTTTGGGCGTCTGTTCAATCTTCGAAACCACCGACACTCCAAAACCAGATCATGAAAGGAACAGAAATTACTCCATCGATGATCATTGCAATTTCATAGCCTTCTTTGAATCCATACTGAACTGTGCAAACAATCCACACCATCAATAGCAGCCCGAATAGGGATGCCCACAACTTCCATCCCGGTAGGTCCTCCATAGGACTTGCAGGTTTAATCACGAACTTGAATGGTGTGATTAGTTGCCTTTGATTGTGAAGTCATCACAAAGCACCCCTCTATTACGCCCGCGTATACGTGGGTACCCATAATGATGGGGGCATCATAGAGGGGGCCCTTCATTACACATGCGA
>CAYMED010000070.1:0-1639 GCA_964389655.1 uncultured Candidatus Poseidoniales archaeon | reverse complement strand
CCACCATATGCTGCCTGGGAGAAAGGAACACGTTTGCTGTCTTCATCCTGTGGAGCGTGGTCGCTGGCAATTACATCGATAGTTCCATCAATTATGCCCTCTACAACAGATCTTCTGTCCTCTTCGCTTCTGAGTGGCGGAGAAAGCTTGGCAAAAGTTCGGTATTCGCCCACAGAGGTTTCATTCAGGGCAAAATAAGGGGGAGCTGTATCACATGTTATCTGCAGGCCCTTCGCCTTGGCTTTTCTTATGGCATTGATTGCTTCAGCAGTCGATACATGGGCAAAATGCAGTTTGCCTCCGGTTAATTCCACTAGCCGGATGTCCCTTTCTACTATTATAGTTTCAGCGACGGGAGGTATCCCTGAAAGTCCAAGACGGGTGGCCACCTCCCCCGCATTCATTACTCCGTTAGCTAAGCTTGGTTCCTCAGCGTGTTGAATGATTAGCAAGTCAAAAGTTCGTGCATATGTAAGCGCACGGCGCAAGACCTGTGCATCGGCAATGACCTGTTCGCCGTCGGTAAAAGCGACGGCGCCTGCTTGTGCCAAGATGCCTAGTTCGGCAAGTTCCAACCCTTGTAGCCCCTTGGTAACGGCAGCGTAGGGATAAATTTTACTTAATCCAATCAGTCTAGCGCGGCGCGCTACAAACTCCACTACCGACATATCTTCGATGATGGGGGCAGTATTGGGCAGGCAGACCATGGTAGTAACGCCCCCAGCAGTTGCGGAGCGTCCTGCCGATTCAATTGTGCCTTTATGCTCTTCACCTGGTTCTCTTATTTGAACCCGGATATCGACCAAGCCAGGTGCGAGGCACTTGCCTTTGCAGTCTATCGTCGGAATGTCTTCTGGCGCGCCATTTGTAAAAAGGTGTTGGCCCACATCGGCAATGGTTTCTCCATCAGTCAAGAGGGATCCTTTTTCGTCCATACCTGTTGCAGGATCTAAAAGCCGTGCATTGATATAAGCACGTTTGCCGACAGTATTATCCGGCATGGCAGCTGTCCAGGTTCCGTTCAAGGTTTTCGATCCTTTAATTTAAGACTTCTCAAAGGTTTCCAAGCCTCTCTTCCTGGCTATTCTGGGCAAGAATATCCAGACAAGCCATACGTACAGCGACACCCATTTCCACCTGTTCACGAATCACACTGCGGCTAAAATCATCGGCAACAACAGAATCTATTTCAACTCCGCGGTTAGCGGGTCCCGGATGCATAATCAGGGCATCAGGCTTGGCTACGGAGAGCTTGTCATAATCAAGGCCAAAAAACAAAAAATATTCCCGGATTGAAGGAATAAAATTTCCATCCATGCGTTCGTTTTGCAGCCGCAACATCATCACGATATCGCAATCCTCAAGGCCTTTTTTCATATCGTGAAATACTTCGACGCCCATCTGGGCGACAGATGAGGGTAAAAGTGTTAGGGGTGCTACCAAGCGGACTCGAGCCCCCATGGTTACTAGAAGGTGGATGTTGGAACGTGCAACGCGGGAGTGCACAATGTCGCCGCATATTGCGACGACAAGATTTTTCAGATCTCCTCGTCTTCTACGGATAGTGAGAGCGTCTAACAGAGCCTGTGTTGGATGTTCATGGCTTCCACCTCCCGCATTTATTACTGCACAATTTACT
>CAYMED010000069.1:0-1670 GCA_964389655.1 uncultured Candidatus Poseidoniales archaeon | reverse complement strand
AGAGGTAATAAGGATATTTATATAACCTGCGACGGGGTCGGAACAAAACTATATGTGGCAAACTGGTATAAAAAATGGGATACTATAGGTATAGATTTGGTTGCTATGTGTGCAAACGACCTTCTAGCTTGCGGAGCAACGCCTTCAGCTTTCATGGACTACTATGCGGTAGATACTTTAAACCTTGATAAAAGTAAAGAAATTATTAAAGGTATTAAAAAGGGCTGTGAATTAGCAGGATGTGAATTAGTAGGAGGAGAAACTGCCCAATTAGAAGGAGTCTTTGGATCCCCTCAGGGTTTTGATCTCTGTGGGTTTGCCATCGGAGAAGTACACCAACGAACTAGAATACATTCTAAATTACAAACTCCTAAGGCAGGGGATTATCTTGTAGGAATTCCAAGTAGTGGATTACATAGTAATGGTTTTACTCAAATTAAAAATACATTAGGGCGAGCAGAGTGGATGCTAGAACCTACTCGTATTTATACTAAAGAAATAATTAGTAATTTAGCTAGGATTAAAAGGTGCGCCCATATAACAGGAGGGGGTATAGTTAGAAATCTAAAACGTATTTTGAATGGAAGAACTTATCACTTATTTAACAGACCTTTTGAAGGTATATGGGAAATTGTATCCAGTAAATTTGATCGTGATGAAATGTTAAATACTTTTAATTGCGGTTGGGGTATGATTTTAATTACAGATACCTTAGACCTAAACCTTGAAGATGCAGAACATATAGGAAATGTAATATGAAACCAGGAAATCTTACACCAGGTAAAAAATTTGATCAAGAAAAACCAATGCTATACTTACTTCCTCCCAAATCTCTAATAGAGATAGGGAGGGTTCTTACACATGGAGCAGAGAAGTACGGCCCAGAAAATTGGCGTAAAGTAGATGATCTACAGAATAGGTACACAAGCGCAGCATTAAGACATATTGTTGCACACATGGAAGGTGAAAAGTATGATGAAGAGACATACTTATCTCACTTAGCCCATGCTATGTGCTGTTTACTATTTAAATTGGAGGATGAATTAATTGAAGAGAGTGAAGAAGCAAGAACACGAGAAACTCACTACGGGCAATATTACTCACGTCATAGAGCTGCTGTCGAAGGAACGCCCGATAACGAAAAAAGAAGCATGCGAGATTTTGAACATATCGTACAATACAACCCGATTAGCTAAGATAATAGAAGAGCACCACGAAAAGGTAGAATATAGTACTAAACGCAGGAGCATGAATAAGGGCAAGAAAGCCCAACCGCATGAAATTCAAACAGCAGTATTAGAATATCTCCAAGGAGATAATATTTCTGAAATAGCTAAAAGCATGTATCGCTCTGCGGGATTTGTAAAAGGAATATTAGAAAGAATAGGAGTACCACAACGACCTCCTTCAGCAGAGGAGCGGGGTAGTCCTGCTTTTTTACCTGAAAATTGTGTAGCAGAAGAATTTGTACCTGGCGAGAAAGTATGGTCTGCAATGTACCATTCTCCTGCTATTGTGGATAAAGAAATAGAAGTAGCAAACAAGTATGAAAGCAAAGGATACTCAGTATACGTTTTAGAAAAAACAGAAACTCTTAGTGTCGGAGGATTTTATGCTTATGCATTAGCATGTGAACTAGGGAAATTGACACACTTGGAAGAGTACGGAGT
>CAYMED010000068.1:0-1723 GCA_964389655.1 uncultured Candidatus Poseidoniales archaeon | reverse complement strand
CTATGAGTTGACAAAAAAAACTTTAGTTAATGATTAGTTGACTATTGGTTTGCCATAGAAATATTGAGAGGCCAAAGGGGGAAAATTTTTTAAGGTAGTGATGCGTATACCCACTCACATTTTTCTAATAAAACTTTTGGTCAACTTGAGCTTCCTCAAAGTATTCCTCGCATTGGTAGAGAAACTCTGCTATTTCTTCCTCCGGATCAATCAAGCGGATCACTACATCCATCCCACCGCCTTCCCATTGGACGTTCTTGTCCATATAACCCTACTTACAGCCAACTAAAGCCCCCTATTAGGAGGCAATAGTCAACTATTAGCTAGTAAGTCCTAAGTTTAACAGGTTTAGCTTTGGGTTTACGCTTAGTAACCTTAGGTTTAGGCTTAGGATTCCTGTATCCTTTTAGTTTAGGCATGGTTTATAGTCCTCTGTGGTCACGAATTTCTCCCTTGGATGAATCATAAGGGAATCGAGTGGAGACTTTGCGTACTCCTTTGTTCTTAACGGTCATCGGTGATGTGTCTTTAGCTGGAGGTGTAGGATTACGTTTCCCAAGGCTCGTATTGAAGCCCCTGGAACCTATATCTCCTCGAATTTTGCTTGTCATACTTGTACTCCTTCTTTTTGTTAGGGATTATTCTAGTTCGGTAGCGTTTATCTTCCCGAAACATTTTGTTTACTACTTGTGATTCAATCTCATACTTATCTTTTTTGTCTAGAATTCTCATTGTTTAGGATACTTTTTTATAGATAAACCAGAGTCCACTTTAGATTTCTTTCGTTGTCTTACTTTTTCTTGTTTTCTCTTTGGACTCTTGCCTTTATAAGCTCTTTCAGCAGCTTCTTTTTGTTTAGTTTGTGACTTTAAAGCTTTATTAACTTTTCTTTGAAGAAATTTATATCCCTTGTCTTTAACTATTTGAGCTGCTTTTTTAATTCCTAATCGTAAAGCAAGTGCTAATAAAGGTGCAGGCATTTTACATTATACTCCTTTTAAATGGTATACATCCTAAGTTAAAGTTATTAGGCATTTGTATCTTCTTTTCTTTACTTTGTTCTACAAATTCCCTTTGTTTCTTATTACAAGCTTGTTCACTTTGAAAACTACCAACTATTTCTCCATGTTCAATATGAGGAGGCACTACAGAAAGGTTTAGATAGATTACTACAAGAAGCCATATCATTTAGTAAAAGCTCGTGACTTAGAGCGTCTTCGAGCTAAAGCCTTATTTCTAAAACGTGACCGAATTGATAAACCAGAAGATCTACCAATATTACGTTGAGATCGGCTTACTTCTTGTTGGGGCTGACGAATTTTTCGTGGAACTGTTTGTCTATCAAGAGCTGCTTGTTGTCTATCAAGAGTTGCTTGCATCTTATTGCTAAAGATTCCTACTTGAGAAGGTACTAAATGACGTTTTTCAAGCCCTCGTATACCTTCTGTAAGTTTTCTTTTATGAGACATAGACCTTGAGCCAAATTTTCGATCCATTTTAGCAAACATCTGTTTATAGTTTGTTCCTGCAAATAAAATGCCCATATGAGGTGCGATATTTGGTATCATAGATTATGCATCCTTATTTCTTTAGCCATAGTATAATTATACCTTTATCCAAATGTTTTCATCTTCATAGGCTTGATCTACGGTTGCCATGAAAGACTTGATGTTATCTTCAAATTGTTCATTTCTTCTCTCATGGTACGCTAATGTTTCATCAG
>CAYMED010000067.1:0-1731 GCA_964389655.1 uncultured Candidatus Poseidoniales archaeon | reverse complement strand
AGAATCCGTCTACCTTACGAATCTTCAATTTGAAGTTCGCACCATCCCACAGATTGAAAACATCAACTTCTGTTTCATCTTCAAATTCGGGATTGGACATGGAACTAATCTTGTCAAAGATTTTCTTCCCAAAACGGAAAAGGAAAACCTTTCCTTCGTTCTGAGGATTCGCCTTATCTTCAACAACGTAAACGTTGGAGAAGTAAGTTAGTCTCCGTTTCTGTTTGCGAGCAATTTCTTTGTTCGCTTCGATTCCAGAATTCCAGAGAACGGAATTGTACTCTGATAGAGGATCTTTTTGACCAAGAGTGGTCAAAGAGTTTTCGATGTACCAACCACCTGGGCCCTGAAACCCATGATTAAAGACACGCACAAATGCTGTCTTATCATCATCTAGTGATGGAAGGAATCGAATGACAGCGTATCCACTGCCGGATTTGTCGAGTTCCGCTTTCCAGAAGCGGTCATCATCTCGACTAAAATTGTTTTGGGGTTTGTTGATCTTTTCAATTTCGGATTGAAGTTTTTCAAGATCTGAGGTTCGCCTCTTCTTGAGGGCTGCAAATGAACTTGCCATTTTTTCTCCTTGTTCTACGTGTTTCGGATTATCCACTTAAGCATAATGTAAATCTACTTGTTTTTTCAGTATGTCTACATATTTCTGTTTTTTCACATTCAAAAATGGTGCATACTTAATACATATACTATATAGATCCGGCCATATGACCGTTTCCTGAATCTTCTCATTGAAGTCAGGTATAAAGTGAAGTATAGAATCCAGTATAATAAAGGTTTCTAACGACACTTCCTCACCAAATACATAACGAAGCATTGGAGGATGTTGACCATCTTCCACATCAAAAATGATATTGAATTTTTTGTTTTCTTCAAACAATGATCCAATTTCATTTTCAAATACATAAGGAAGGCTTTGTATTTTTGCCTTCCACGCAATATAATTATCACGACCTACTGGTGATGTTATATTGCCGACCCACATGTCTTTTGTCTTAACAAAATTTGAAACAAGAAACTTAGTGAGTTCTTCATCTTTATAAATCTTCGACAAACGCACAAAATGATGTCTGTCTTTTCGTTTCTCAAAAGAAGATTCGTTTGCACGAACCTTTCCTTTGAATTTAAAATAATCGTATTCTTCCCGATTGAAATGTTGTTTCAACGACAAATACTTTTGGTATACTTCAAACGGAGTCACTTGATATATCATATAGGAAGTTTTGATGTTTTGGGCATGAAATTTAATTTCTCTGCCTCTTCCCTTAATTTGTTTTTAGTTTTAACATTAATCAAGCCTGCAACTGTTTCAGACTCAAGACCATTTTCATCTGCATGATAAAGCATTGCATCAAGATAACTCATACTGGTTCTCTCAACAATTTCTTCAATTTCAGTATTGTATTGTTCAGAAGAATAAAAATTTAGTGTTTCTGTCATTATCCCTTTATTATATCAAACAATGGTGCATATGTCAAGTCAAATCGTAACATTATTATTTCCATTACCTACAGCTTCTCCTTCTTTCTGCTCAGGATCATCTTTATCTTTGAACCAATAATCAGTCGCCTTGGCAAGGACGGCCACATAGGCCCCAACCATGATATTTACCAAGTCCCTTGACGCTGCCGGCAATTCACCATAAAATAACAACCAAATTAAAAACAAAAAAGTAAGAACTATAATCATTGACAAAACATATCTTGCCATCCAATT
>CAYMED010000066.1:0-1754 GCA_964389655.1 uncultured Candidatus Poseidoniales archaeon | reverse complement strand
ACGAGGTCAATATGCCCAGAGCCATCGCAGAATTCGGGTATCACACCGAACGGATCGACGAACCCGACCAAGTCGCCAGTGCACTTGAACATGCCTTATCTGCCAATGACAGAGGTCGATCGGCCTATCTAGAATTCATCTGTAGCCAGTTCCCCGTCTATGGTGCGTGGGCCCGCTGAGAAAGCAAGATATAATGCAGACACAAAACGCTCAGGCAATGGGCGAGAACCCAATGACGACACTCCAAGTTCCAGACGAGCGACTGGCAACTCACCGCCGACGGGGACAAAGTCGTCGTGCGCCTGACCGGCAGCCCCAATCCAGCATTGGTGCCTCGAAGGAATGACTAAAAGCCAGAAAAAAGAGCAATCTCCATGCAACGACGTGATTTTCTGAAAGCTACTACCTTGGGTGCACTGGCCATATCCGCCGCCGGGTATCCGATGCCTATCAACGCCTTACCTAGCCGCCGGCAAAACGTGCTTTTCATCGCGGTGGATGATCTGAAGCCGCTGATCGGTGCCTTTGGGGCGACCCACGTTCACACGCCTCATATGGATCGTCTGGCCACGCGCGGCATGATCTTTGAAAACAACCATTGCCAGCAAGCCATTTGCGGTCCCTCGCGCGCAAGCCTGATGACCGGCCTACGGCCCGACACGACCAAGGTCTGGGATCTGAGAACACCCATGCGCCGCATCATCCCGGACGTAGTAACCCTCCCGCAGCAGTTTATGGCCCACGGCTACACCACCACTGCTACTGGCAAGATCTACGACGGCCGATGTGTGGACAATGGTCATGGTTGGGTCAGCCAAGACACTCCTTCCTGGAGCAGCCCGGCCCGGAAAGTGGGTGGCACACGCTACGCATTGCCCAGGAGCGAGAACAACCTGAAACCTACCACTGAATGTGCCAACGTGCCGGACGAGGTCTACAAGGACTACCATTCCGCCAGCAACGGTATCGAGATCATGAGCAAATGCGCTGCTGCCGACGCCCCGTGGTTTGTGGGTGTCGGCTTCAACCTGCCCCACCTGCCCTTCGCTGCGCCTAAGAAATACTGGGATCTTTACGACCCGGCTACTATCGAGATCAACCCCGTGCAGCAGCGCCCCGAAGGTACGCCCTTTTTCGTCCGGCAAAACTCGGGGGAGTTGCGCAGCTACTCCGATGCGCCGAAGAGGGGCCCCATCCCAGTCGACTTCCAACGTCGGCTGATCCATGGCTACTACGCCTCGGTTAGCTTCGCCGATGCACAGGTCGGCCGCTTGCTTGACCATCTTGACCATCTCGGCGAGACCGACAACACCATCGTCTGCCTCTGGGGCGATCACGGCTGGCATCTGGGCGACCACGGCATGTTCTGCAAACATACCAACTACGAACAAGCTACCCGCTCGCCACTGATTCTGGCCGCGCCTGGCACCTGTCCCGAAGGCGCTTCTACCGCCGCACCCACCGAATTTGTGGACATCTACCCGACCCTCTGCGATCTGGCTGGAATCGAGCTTCGTCCCGAACTGGAAGGCACCAGTCTCGTGCCGCTCATGGGCGACCCCGCTAGCTCGGTCAAGCCCGTTGCCATCAGTCAGTATCCCCGCCGGTACGACAAGAAGAACGTGATGGGTTACGCCTATCGCGACCGACGCTACCGTTATGTAGAGTGGGAGCAGAAGAAATTTCGTGACGGAGAGACAACTGGCCCCGTAGTGCTGCAAGAGCTTTATGACTACGAGGTAGATCCCCTCGAG
>CAYMED010000065.1:0-1757 GCA_964389655.1 uncultured Candidatus Poseidoniales archaeon | reverse complement strand
CTCACTGTGAACTATTCGATGGTGCTTGTTGGAGCAGGTGAGTGGTTCCTGAATAATGCCTCAGCAGGTCAGGTCGACCTGAACCTGAACATCAAACGGTTCATCGGTCTTGCCAAGGGTAATCATACGATTTGTGCCGAAGTGATAGGCGTTGGTCAGATGACCGATACGACCTGTGTGACTGTACGCATGCTCGGTGCTGCACCACCACCGGAACCGATTGTTCGCTTCCTGTCACCTGCCAACATGTCAGCGGTCAACTCCACCTTCGTGGACATCCACTACGAGACCATCGAAGTGCAGCGAGCATGGCTTGTGCACGGGTCGAATAACTCGAGCATCACACCTGGCAACCACACTGTGCGACTGCATGGGCTGCACTACGGGCAGAACCTGATCTGTCTGGTCGGTGGAGGAGGTCTGGGTCTTGTCAACTCGACCTGTATGGCCATTCAGCGCATCCTTCCGACCCTTGAGCTTGAGATCACCGACCCAGGTGAAGGTATCGTGACCCAGCTTCCCAACTTCGCTACGGTGAGATGGTGGGGCAGCAACGTCACGAGCCTGAGATTGACTGTCGATGGCAGTGAGGTGGCCACAGATCTTCCCGAACGTGGATCCCGTTACTTCGAGGAGTTGCCTTGGGGAGATACCGTGATCTGTCTTGAGGCTCAGGGCCCGAGCAATCAGATCGATGCTGCCTGCGTGATCATTCGCCGACCGATACCACCGATCGATTTCCGCTTCCTGATGCCCGAGAATGGCAGCAACATGACCTCTGGCAGTGTGTTCGTCATGTACGACACTGGCAACATGACCTCTGGGAACTGGACTCTGGATGGTACAGTCATAGGCACCATCCTGATCTCGATGTCCTCGATCTACCTCGAATCCTTGGATTATGGAACTCATGTGTTGTGTGCAGACCTTCGTGGACATGCTGATACCAGCGACCTGATCTGTCTGACCTTCACAGTGGTCCCGCCACCGTTGGAACTGACCATCATCACACCACAACTGGATCAGCATGAGGCTGACGATTGGATCGATCTCGAGGTGGAGGTGGCTAACGCCACGCATCTGAACATCTCCTTGAACGGTGGCGAGGGTGACCTGCATCTGATCGGTTCTCAGCGCGTCTGGACGGTCAGCAATCTGAATGCTGATGAGAATACGATCTGCGTGACCGCCATAGGTCAGCAGAATCAGACACTCACAAGATGTGTCACCTTCTCAGCCCAGATGCTCGATACCGACAATGACGGTATCATCGACAGGCTCGACGAGTGCGACTTCTCACCGGTACCCCAGGTCGACCCAGATGGTTGTGCACCGATCGAGAAGGATGCCGATCTCGATGGAGTTCTGAACGAACTGGACGACTGTCCAGACACGCCATCGATCGAGATTGCAGATGGGAATGGATGCTCACCCTCGCAGAGGGATCTCGATTTGGACTCAGTCGCCGATGACATCGATGCCTGTCCGACCACACCGGGCACGGATGACGGATGTCCTGTCCTTACCATCACTCTCGAACTGGTCGAGCCATTGACACTCTGGAACCAGACTGCGAACATCTCGGTCACCGTCTCGTGTGAGGATGGATGTGAGATGTCGTTCAGTGATGACAGCTCGACCAGCAAGGTCATTGATGGCACATGGGTGATCTCGGTCGCTCCGGGAACCACGCTGTACAATGCCTCTGTTGAGATCGAAGGAGCTTCAGCTGAGGCGAATCTCACACTCACGTGGCC
>CAYMED010000064.1:0-1806 GCA_964389655.1 uncultured Candidatus Poseidoniales archaeon | reverse complement strand
GCGTGTTGAGTCACCTCATCTTCGGTGACGGTAAAACCATGATTCTTAGCCAAGGTGACAATGTTTTCTTCAAGTCCAGAACCATTAGCGGCGGCGGTGTTTACGATAGAGATCACCTGCTCTTGAAGATCATCATCTTCTAGGACGGCGTTACGGAATGCGTTGAAGTCAGACATGCTGGTGGCCTTCTAACAGTCTACGGCGATCAGGTATTCCCACAATTGTCAGGCAGTTAACGAACAGGGTATACGTTGAATGATTGATCATCGTAGTATTGCAATCTATTTGGGATTGCTTTCTTGATATCTTCTTGCACGCTCTTAGAGATTCTTTCTGGTCGATATTTTAGAGCCATCCACATCAAGAAGGATTCGGCATGATCCTCCCGATTTGGATAATCTCTTGCGTAATCGGAGATTGAGTTCACATCCGCCTTCTGAGCACACTTCCATTTTGAATTGTAGTGATACTGATCAAAAGAAGTATGGGTGCCCTCGTGGACAAAGGTTTCTTCCAGAATCCCATCCCGAATATAGATCTCGCCATAACCGGTGTGAATGAGGTAATTTCGGTTTCCCCCACCGAACGCTTCAACCCCCTTATGTATCCATACGGTATCAGCGTCTTTAAGCAACATATAGGGGACTCGGCCTAATGCCGTCATGTATTTGTTTACCTGACGCTTGGCTGCCGTGACGCTCCTAAACTCGGAATTTACTTGAACCTCAACAACACGCTTGACCTTACCCTTCTTGAATATCGCGCTAAACAGGTATGCCTTGTTCTTAATCCAAGCACCCCCTTTACGTCGATCGTACATTGTTCGCACGCCACGACCTTTATAGGTAGCGCCGCGATATGTAGATGGATCACTCGTTTTTATGATATCCGGGTCGACAAAAATAGTTCCCCCAAAAGGCGGGGCTTTACTGGCGCCCGATCGGGGTTTACAACTGCGTTGCGTGGATTTTATTTGAAACGTACGATTTGAATCATCTTTAATGTTTTTTCTTGTCCTCGAGCTAACTCGAATCTTGTAGGCACTACTGGTCACCACCGTGCTGGGTATCTTCCAGACCAATTTGCCGTCATTTTTAGTCTTTTGCGATATCCACTTGTAGTGCTTCCCTGATTTAAGGAGTTGTATCTTGACGGTAGCACCAGCATTGCCCTTGCTCCATTTGATGGCATAGGATTTCCCGGTAGTCCATTTCTGGCCACCGTTGGGGCTGGTGACTTTTAAAGTTCCAGCAGACCATGCTGAAGAGCTCAGTAAAGCCAAACTCGCCAGCAGAATAAGAATGCGGTTCATTCGAAAATCATACGTCTGTGGTGGAAAGAAAACTACTGGGTGTGGGTGTTGGTGAGGGACATTATTTCAAGTCCCAAATGTAAACATCTCAAAACCGACTTTATGCAATTTTTGTAACGGTAGAAATGAGATGTTAAGAGGTGAACATCTTAAGAGGCCAAAGGTTACGTTCTCTAGCATCTGAATTGAACCTCAGAACATTTCCCTACTAGGATGAAATGCCCTTTTAAGAAAACTTGAAAGGTTAAGTTTTCCTCCGCTGTGTGAGCGGGATATATCTATAGATTTAAATATAGAAAGGGGGTGGGTACCCCCTTCTTGAATTGCCCTCTCCTAAACCGCAATAACATTATTAGCACAGGGACCCTTTTGACCTTGACCAACCTCAAATTCCACAGCCTGCCCATCACTTAGGGTCGCGTAGTCACCACCTGATTGAATTGCGGAATGGTGTACAAATAAATCCTTACCGCCGTCATCTGGGGTAATAAACC
>CAYMED010000063.1:0-1930 GCA_964389655.1 uncultured Candidatus Poseidoniales archaeon | reverse complement strand
ATAATTTGATTATGAATGACGCTGAAACGGGAGAAGAAATTACCCGAGTTGATCTCGGCATAGATTTCCGTAAACGCTTCAAAGCTCCCTATGGGGTAATACATCGCTCTGACTTGCACGATACCATCATCAATGCATGCAGAAATTCCAGTTTGATTGAAATGCAAATCTCGGTGAAGGTGAGCGACTTTAATGAAACGGAATCTGGGGTCACTGCCATTGGGGAGAATAATGAAGTATACGAAGGAGCCGCGCTAATTGCTGCTGACGGACTCTGGTCAATTATTCGTTCAAAAATTGTTGGAGACGGCGACCCCCGTGTCTCAGGCCATATAGCCTATCGGGCAGTATTACCTATTGATGAGGTTCCAGAGCCGGTCTTAAACGACGACGTTGTATTGTGGGCTGGCCCCAAGACACATTTAGTTCACTACAAGCTTCGTCGTGGCGAGATCTTCAATATCGTAGCAGTATTCCATTCTGACAAGTATGAAGAAGGTTGGGATGCCTTTGGAGACCCCAAAGAACTAGAAGAGAAATTCAAGAATGAACGGCCTGAAGTTCACATGTTACTCAACAAGATAGAAAGCTGGCGTATGTGGGTTCTATGCGACCGTGAACCAATAAAATACTGGTCGAGAGGAAAGGTAACTCTTTTAGGGGATGCGGCACATCCAATGTTGCAATATCTGGCAGCTGGCGCCGGCATGGCCATAGAAGATTCAGTAGTACTAGCCGAACTATTGGAGGCAAACGACAGCGACTTTGAACTGACTTTCAAACAATACGAGCAAGCACGCTATTTACGTACAGGTAGGGTACAGACCACTGCACGCATTTATGGGGATATATATCATGCCGCAGGTGTGGTTGGTGAACTCCGCACCATGATGTTATCTGGCAGGGACCCAAAGAATTATGATGGTGTCGCCTGGTTGTACGACGGCATCTAGATTAAACTCCAACGGCCTTATTTCCTTGACGCTTGGCGTGTAGAATTGGCTCAGTATATCCTGAAGGCTGTTCACGGCCTTTAAATACCAGGTCACACGCCGCAGAAAATGCTAAACTGGCGACAAAATTATCGGCCATATTACGATAGTTGGGGTCGTTCGCATTCTGCCCATCAACTACCCTAGCCATCCGCTTCATTGTCTCCATCACCTGTTCCTCATTACAAACACCGTGATATAACCAATTCGCAATGTGCTGACTTGAAATTCTTAAAGTTGCACGATCCTCCATAAGACCTACGTTATTTATATCAGGAACTTTGGAACAACCTATACCCTGATCTACCCAACGTACCACATATCCAAGGATTCCCTGACAGTTATTGTCTAACTCCAACTGGACTTCGTCTTCAGATAGATTTCGCCCTCCTAGAAGAGGAATTTCCAGGATAGCATCCAAGCTCGCCCGCTGACGATCAACAAGCTCTTCCTGGCGGCTGGAGACGTCAACATTATGATAGTGTATCGCATGCAAAGTAGCCGCGGTTGGTGAAGGTACCCATGCTGTATTAGCGCCTGCCCTTGGATGACTTATTTTTGATTCCATCATCTGAGCCATTTCATCCGGCATAGCCCACATCCCCTTACCAATTTGAGATTTGCCACGCATTCCTGTTTCAAGGCCGATATCCACATTCCAATTTTCATATGCTTCAATCCACCGGGCCAACTTGATCTCGCCTTTCGGGAGAAATGGTCCTGCTTCCATGGAAGTGTGAATTTCGTCACCAGTACGGTCCAAAAATCCCGTATTAATAAAAACCACACGTTCACTGGCCATTCGCACGCATTCTTTAAGGTTAAGGGTTGTTCGTCTTTCCTCATCCATAATACCCAATTTCAGAGTATTCTTCGGCAAGCTAATTGCAGCTTCTACCCGAGCAAACAATTCGCAGGTGAATTCAACTTCCTCAGGT
>CAYMED010000062.1:0-1965 GCA_964389655.1 uncultured Candidatus Poseidoniales archaeon | reverse complement strand
TTCTATCGTGTTTCCTTCTGCTACCCATTCTTGAATCATTTGGTAATGACGGTTAGCAGGATCAAGTGGAACTGCTAATTCCTCACCGTCTTTCATTACTACTTGATAAGAGTCCAGTGGTACACCTTTATTTTCATCAAAATTCTTTTTTACAGTATTAATCATTTTTTATTCCTATAGTTCTGCGTCAAGTGTAATAAAATCTGTGTTGTCAGTCATACAATATGGTCTAAATTGTGTCAGACTAGAAAGATTACTTAATCTTAATCTAACACCTCTCTCATTATTTACGCTGGATATGATACTAACACCTGTGCTAGATTGAGTATGGTCGGCTGCTGCACTCGTTACAGTAATAACTCCTGTTTGAGAAAGTGTAGGAGCAGTCCTCATAAATGGATTAAAAGATACGGAAAAATCACAGTTTGATGCTGCCCCTGTAGCAGATGCTCCTTCTATTATTATTTCGTTGTAATACCTTTGGCACAATGCCAGTTCTTCCCCATAACTTCTATGCTCAAAGTCTGTAGCTGATGATCCTACTTCAAGTTTCACACCAGTAATTGCCCAATCGTTAGATGTGCTTGTTCCGACAGTTATTGCGTTTCCAACAGCCTTATTTGCATTAGTGCCACTTTCCCACGCTGACGGTAATGTCCCACTTGTGAAATCTGTACCAGCCCCTAACCACCAGCGAACATCAAGACTTACTCCATTATCATTCGCCATTATCCCTGTCGCATCAGAAGCAAAAGTAATCGTTTTCTTTTCCCAAGTATTAGCAGAAGATATAGTGTATGTTCCACCAATATATCTGCTATTGTCGTGGTCATTTAAAGCACATATCCCTGTTCCTGTTTGGTTAGATTTAACCCAAAATGAAAGAGTATAAGACTCGGCATTTGCTGTTCCCTTTTTAAATCCCTGAACGTCTTGTCCCTCAAACTTTTGTCTCACATAATGTTGAACGGAAGCGGGAGGTGAGGCTACAGCAGTCGTACAATCTACTCTATAAGCCTTTTGAAAACCATTTGCGTAAGCATCACCACTTGTTAGAGTTTCCTGTGTGTATGTGAAAGTTCCAGAATTGCCTGTATTGTATTCGTGCCACCTATCGCAAGTTTGATACCCCGAACCAGTTTGTCCAGTAGCACTTGTTCCTCTCTGTGCCACTTGCATAGCTCCGTTAATGATTATGTTCTTTCTTGGGGATGCAGATAAACCAGTTTGAGGTTGACTAAAAGCAATGCTCCCTGAACCACTAGGAGTATCAATCGTATCTACTTTAATTGTTGATGCCATAATTTATCCTTAGATTATTGTCCAAGTTGAGCCTGACGTAACTGTAACTGTATAACCAGAAGCTACAGATATTGGCCCAACACTTGATCCATTTTCAGTTCCAGCAAAAGTTATGTTTTCGCTGATTGTCTTAGCGTTGGTGCGAATTACTGAGTCAGTTCCTAATGATGGGCCACCTCCACCACCACTAATAGTATCCCAATCAGTTGCATCCTGAGCAATAAACATAACATTAGTACCGCTTGCTAATGAATAAGCAGTATTAACACCAGCAGCATCTATGTTATCTCCAGATGCAGGAAATACATCTGCTTTATTAGCTCCATTATTAGCTACTACTACAACTTTACCAGCAGCAGCCGTAGGTAAAGTAACAGCATCACCAGCATTAGCACAAGTAGCTATTTCATAGAAATAAGTAGAAATAGGATTATCCCCTTGACTACTATTAGTATTAGCTGTGTTACCTACAGAGACATCATAAGCAGGATCATTAATTGTAGGTGTATTAAGAGCAGGACTTGTTAGGGTTTTATTAGTTAATGTATCTGTAGTTGCTCGTCCTACTAATGTATCTGTTGAAGTAGGTAAAGTTATTGTTCCAGTATTAGATATAGATGATATAACAGGAGTAGTTAAAGTTTTATTAGTTAGTGTATCTGT
>CAYMED010000061.1:0-2052 GCA_964389655.1 uncultured Candidatus Poseidoniales archaeon | reverse complement strand
TAAACCAAAACCTCCCCTCCTTCGTGGTCTTACCAGAGGTAGCCTATCCACAAGGTGGTGCTGGCAATTGGTCTAACGGATTTCTACCTTCCCGCCTGCAAGGCACACCACTCAGATCAGTGGGTTCACCAATTTTGGACTTATATCCACCGGAGTACATCAGTCGTGCCCATCAGCGACAAAGTCTGGATCTGCTGAAATATTTCAACCGTCAACATCAGCAACAGAACCCGCACCATGATGAATTATCGGCTCGAATGGAGAGCTATGAGTTGGCTTTCAGAATGCAGATGGAAGTACCAGACATCATCGATTTGGATCAAGAACCAGATGATATCAAACAGTTGTACGGCATCGATCACGCCCATAGTGACAACTTTGGTCGAAAGTGTCTGCTGGCCCGCCGATTGGTAGAAAAAGGCGTTCGATTTGTTCAGATTTATTCTGGTGGCTGGGACTCCCACGACTACTTGGAGCGGGCGCACGGAGCCTTGATTCGTAGCATTGACCAGCCAATTGCTGGTTTGATTAAAGACCTTAAACAACGGGGTATGCTAGATGAAACGCTAATTGTCTGGTCTGGTGAGTTCGGTCGTAGTCCGGACAACGGAATCCGGGGTGGTGGCATTGCCTATGGACGGGATCACAACGCTGAAGCCATGCCCATCTGGTTAGCTGGAGGCGGTGTCAAGGCTGGTCACATTATCGGTCAGACCGACGAAATTGGCGAAAAAGCGGTTGAAGTTGTCCATCCAATCAAAGACCTGCACGTGACATTGTTGCGTTTACTGGGGTTGGATGACAACAAACTGACTTATTTTCATGGTGGTCGTTTCAAGCAACTATCGCAAACAGGCGGTACAGTGATCGAAGAACTGATTGGTTGATCGCTTATACCGATATCGGTTGTATAGATGATAATGTATAAAGCGAATTCAGAAGGTGGATGGAGAGATGAAATTTAAGTTGTTTATTGGTTGGTTAGTTGGCCTATTCTGCTTGATACAAATCGAGATTACGGCAGAGGATCTAATTCCAGAAAAGATAACAAAGAATGAAGCTGAAAAACGCTTCGTGCACGAAGTCTATCCTTTACTGAAATCAAAATGTTTTGTCTGTCATGGCAGTAATCCCGAAGATATTCGTGGCGACCTAGATTTGACCAATCGGCAAAGTATGATTAATCGTCAGATACTTACGCCCAGCCAAGCAGAAAATAGCCGTCTCTACCGGGCGGTTACTTGGCAAGACAAAAGTCTACAAATGCCACCCAAGGAAAATGACCGTCTAACACTAAACCAAATTGAACTCCTCCGTCAATGGATCGATTCTGGCGCACCATGGCCGAATGCCGATCGTTGGCGAACTATTGCCAATAGTGAATGGTCAACCGATGAGACAGGCGTTTTGGTCAAAACCAGTGGTGGGCTAACTGAGGAATGGACCAACCGCTACTACCAACCTGAAGATTTATGGGCTTTCCAACCAATGAGACGACCTGCCCTGCCATCTAATGACCCGTATCCAATTGATGCTTTTATCCAGCAAAAATTGGCACAATCCGGAGTTACACCCGCTAGCAAAGCAGATAAACTAACACTAATCCGACGAGCCACCTTCGATCTGATCGGCTTACCACCGGTACCAGAAGCGGTCGTAGCATTTCTGGCCGATGAAAGTTCAGATGCTTTTGAGAAGGTCGTAGATCGGTTGTTGGCTAACTCAGGCTATGGTGAAAAATGGGGTCAGCAGTGGTTGGATATAGTTCGCTATGCTGATACCAGTGGTTTTTCCAACGACTTTGAGCGACCCAATGCTTGGCGTTATCGTGACTATGTGATTCGGTCGTTTAACCAAGACAAACCTTATGATCAATTTGTGCGTGAACAATTGGCTGGAGACGAAATTGATCCGACTAATCCAGAGATGCTGATCGCAACTGGATTCTTACGCATGGGACCATGGGAACAAACAGGCATGACCATTGCTGTAGAGACACGACAATTCTACTTGGATGATGTAACCAATGCTGTGGGGGAAACCTTTTTGTCT
>CAYMED010000060.1:0-2065 GCA_964389655.1 uncultured Candidatus Poseidoniales archaeon | reverse complement strand
TGCAGATCAAAAGAGATCTGAGACAAGGCATAGTTAGGGGACATTATGAGTATGTTTGAGTTGGGTACTAGTGAGACTAGTTGCCCTATTATATTTGCGATATAGGTTTTACCCTGTCTTCTCGAAACCGCCGCACACACAAAACGGTATTTCGGATTATTAATCGCGTTTATGATGGCCACCTGACTAGCAAGTGGAGTTACGCCGAGCAATTCCATATAAGGATCTGCTGGTAATTTGAGAAACCTTGTCTCAGACTCTAAATCTAGTAGTGAGTCGCAGGTTACATCCCTGCGACTTATCTCTACTGCCATATGAAACCTCTACGCTATTTGAATTTGTTGAGGCATCATCTCATCAGGAACATTCCTAATAAGTGATACCCTTAGAATTCCATCTTTAAATTCAGCACTTTGAACTTCCACGTATTCGGCAAGTTTAAAGCTGCGTACGAAATTTCTTTCTGCAATTCCTTTGTACAGATATTCTACAGTATCATCTGTACTTACTATTTCTCCCTTGATAGTAAGAGTACCTTTGTCAAGTGAGATGTTAATTTCATTTTTTTGAAACCCCGCTGCAGCGAGAAGAATCTCGTATACACCGTTTGATTTCTTTGCTATGTTATAAGGCGGGTAGCCTGTTTGTGTTCCAGAGATCATAGGATCACTGAAAAAGTCGTCTACGAATCTTTCAAATCCAATGCTGCTCCTCCACAACGGATTAAATACCTCTGATGAGAGGCGTAATGGTTTAGTCATGATAAACTCCTATGTTTAGCAAGTTCTTTATATTCCCTTTCGGCGAATATATTAGTGGTCTGTTTTTCCTTTACTGGTTCCAGCATACAGACCAAACCAGGCAGCTCCAGCACCTACTATAATTGAAATAAGTCCTGATTGCTCCATGCTTGGTTCTGGTAATGCCATGAACCACATTGTTGCGTAGTACAAAAGAAAGATATACACGCTTAAAAATAAGCGCGGGAATATCCGCCAACTGTCTACTGCTTGTGCCATAAAAATGACTTTTTGCCAAGGATTAACGGTAGAAACATCTTCTAGCTCCCTAATCCTATCCTTAAGTTTTGATTGCTCTTGGAGCAGTTCCATAAATTTACTGAGGTCTAGTTCAACCTCATTACGGGACATATCCCCTGAAAATCTATCCATATCAGACATTTAATTCTTCCATATAGCAATTACGAGAAATTCTATTCTTCGCAAATTCTCCTGCCCAATCAAGTTCCTGAATTAATCGATTATACCATTGTTTATCATAGTCTTTGGAAGCCTTATCACGGTCTTCCATAAGTTGCATTTTGCGAACGGTAATATAATCAACGGGTTCTCTATTAATTCGTTTCATCGATATGAGTTCCATTTCTTTTATGCTTATTCCAAGCAATAAAGCCTGCTACACAGAGTGCCCAATAAGCGAGATAGTTTAAAAACTTAAAGCCATTTACTTCAATACAAATATCTCGAAACAGTTTATCCATGTAAGCTTGCTTCTTATATCCAATATTTGTACCATCTTCTTTCATTAATGTAGCGTACTTGTACCCATAATCGTGTACAAGGCCGCCCATTAATAATACTCCCGTAGGTGAGAGCCACATTGCTAGAAACTTCGGCACTGAAGCTCCGTCAAATTGAAACCCTTTAGGAATCTTGTAATTCTCACCTTCTAGAGTAAAATAAAAATCTTCTGCTAGCTCCCATTGTCGAACCCCGAGGAGCCATAAAAAGATACCCCTCCAAAATCCTTTATCTTTAGTAGCGATGGGTATAGGCGTCATTACAGGCATTCCCCAGTCTAAGACGAAGCCTACCCTATTTTCACCTTGCCCATCGAACCTACTAAAGACATAACCAATTATAACTAGTGCAACAAATATGCTCCATTGCCAAAAAGTTGTTGCGAGGTTAAATATTAAGTCCATTTACTTCCTTTTCTTGCCCTTTTTCTTTTTCTTCTTGGGACGGCCCCGTTTCCCGCCGTATGTTCCTTTTCCGTATGGCATTAGATGATCACCTCCTAAATAGTAAACTTGACTATTATA
>CAYMED010000059.1:0-2074 GCA_964389655.1 uncultured Candidatus Poseidoniales archaeon | reverse complement strand
GGGTTGGTCACCAAATCCTCGCCTACCTGTGTATTGAGGTAATTGTTGCCGTTGGTTTGGTACAGAATATCGTCGGTAACTGCTACACCGTTGGCCAGTTCACCGTCGTAGTTGGGATGAACCAATACGCCCATGGCGGTTGTCAAGTGGTCGATGTGATAAAATTGGCGTTCCTCAAATGCACGGACATTCCACAGGCTGGCAAACACCTGCTTGATGGTGTGTGCCAAATGGCCTTCGCTCGGTTTGTGAGTGAAGGAGTCGTATAAGCCAGCCCCACTAAAACCGGGTAAATCCTCATTATTGGTACTCGATCGACAGCGCAATTGAGTTTCAGCCGGAAAAGACTGATAGAGGTCGTTGAGTGCCGTCATCATCCAAGCCGGCATTTCGCCTTTTCGTATCTTCTGCCGTAGTTTTTTCAATTCAGATTTCTGTTTTTCAGTCTGTTGCTGAAATTCAGAATCAGCTAGCAACTGACGCACATATTGGTAAAATCCATTGTGTTGCATAAATTGGTCGTAAAAATAGAAGGGAATAGCAAAACCGTTAGGAACCGTGCCTTCATCCCAGCCGAAATCACGCATGGTGGCAACGTTAGCCGACTTAACTCCAACGCTAATCGAATCGGCAAACTCGATGTCGTCCAAGGCTCGAATCTTCGTCACTGACAGGTCGCGTTTGGGGGGCTGTGTTTCGGAAGGTCTAATGTCGGCGAAATAGGCATTTACCTCTTGGCGAGTGGCAGCTCGAATCTCAAACCCATCCGGCCTCACTCGATAATAGACAAATTGACCAATCAAGGGCTGAATTGATTTGTGGCTGGCCGCTTCGATGATAAAAGCGTTGGGCAGTTTGTCCTGAACGGCTCGTAGATTGACGTGTGACAGTGGCGTTTGACGCACCGCTGTGACGATGCCGGACACGCGAGGCATCTCGTTAGGCAGAGTTTGATAAATAACCACATCTCGTGGTGACGGCCTTTGGTCCAGTTCCATCAATCGTAACCGACCAAATGACTCACCCGTGTTCAGTGGCAAGTAACCGATGTCTGCATACAGATCATCCTCAAAATAGACTGGAAGCCCAGCCGCTTGGTACAATTTTTCTTCCTGCTGGTAGATATCTAAAGCTCCCCACAACGGACAATACCCCAATCGGCCTTTCAAGATTGGAGCTTTGGCAATCAACTGATTGTAAGCAAACTGAACCATATCGAAGGGGTAAGCATCGTTTGGTTCAAACTCAAAAGTATAGATGCCCAGTTCTCCGTTGGGTGCTTGAGTGAAGGGGCGGTAGGTTAGAACTCCTCGCATCTGTTCTTTGCCGGCTCGTGCTAGTCCCATCTCACGCATGAAAGACTGATGCCCACGGTAGGTGTTGGTATTCATAAAGTAGAGTTGAGCTTTATCCGTTCCGCCATTTTCCAGTTGAAACTTGACAAACTCCAGACCGGATAAATGGGTATCCCGCCTCAACTCATCGCCTTGGTAAGAGAGAATTTCAAATGTTTCTCGGTCCAGGATGGTCGGTGATCCATCTTTAACTTCCAGTTCTTGCGGTTGGACTCGCCGACTGTTGATTTCACCATATTGACCACGACCTTTGCTACGGCTTCTTCCGCCTGGCGATCGTCGGCCAAGTTGACGAATTTCCCGCTCACTGAATATGGTGTCGGTCAGTACCTCTTGGGTCAAAATTTCAATCATAAATCGACTTTCAACGTCACTGAGTTGTTGGTTGCCGTCCAGGTCGAACCGTTTTTCTTCGGCTGACAGTGGGTTGAGGGGTTGATCTTCAGCTAGGAGCGAAAAAATAAAAGTCGGGCTTGCCAATAGGGTCAAGCACAACCAAACAAAGATTGATTGTAGACATTGGGTTTGCATCAGTTCACATCCTTAATTTTAGTTAGAGTTTATCAGTTATATCAATCAGCTATATGACCAGTGAAAATCAGCTTTGTTCGGTCAATTTTCGAGAATAATAGCAGATGGATTCCTTTTAAATAGGTTTAAACCTTCGCTCTCACCGATTTTTTTCAATCCAACCTTAACCCCCAGGCAAAGCAGCAACC
>CAYMED010000058.1:0-2132 GCA_964389655.1 uncultured Candidatus Poseidoniales archaeon | reverse complement strand
TTATGAAAGGGTTAACTGATATAAAGCCTAAAGCGGTCGATCCGCTCGTAGAATTACAGGCAAAGACCGCACAAGCGGATTAAGAGGGGACGAATGGAGAAGATATTTAATCTCACCTCAACTTTTAAGTCCCATACTGATGAGGATGGAAGTGTTAAAATCCGAGGTATGGCAAGCACAAGTGAGTTTGATCGCGCGGGCGATTCAATTTCATCTGATGCGTGGACTAAAGGTGGGCTGAAAAATTTTGAAAAGAATCCCATAATTCTTTTTAATCATGACTATAATAGACCGATTGGAAGAGCTACAGCATTGAAAGCTACCTCTAACGGTTTAGAATTGGAGGCTAAAATAAGTAAAGCAGCCAAAGATGTAGTAGAGTTAGTTAAAGACGGTGTCCTTGGAGCCTTTTCTGTTGGTTTTCGAGTCAAGGATGCTGATTATGTAGAGGAAACCGACGGATTAAGAATAAAGGACGCTGAGTTGTTTGAGGTATCGGTAGTATCTGTACCTTGCAACCAAACAGCTACTTTTTCACTGGCGAAGTCTTTCGATTCTGAGATAGAATATGAAGATTTCAAAAAAACTTTCACTAATAGTGACGGGGCGCAAGTCCAAGAGGAGATACAAATGTCTGAAGAGACAAATCAACCCGTTGACTTGGAAGCTTTTGCTAAAAAAGTAGCTGAGGAAACTGCTGCTAAAATTGCTATGAAGCAAGCCGAGCAAAAAGCTGCTGAGGAAGCGGCAAAAATAGAAGCTGAGATTAAGGCTTCTCAAGAAGCTGAAGCGAAAGCTCAGCAAGAAGCAGAGGTTAAAACTGCTGTTGCATCTGCTGTAGAATCAGGTGCAGAGCGTTTGGTTAAGGACGTCGAAGCTAAGATAGCTGAGAAAGATGCTGAAATGGACGAAGTTCTAAAGCAGCATGAAGTCGACCTCAAAGAAAAAGCTGACGAAATTGAAAAGATGCGTGAATCAAAGCGTGTTTTTGAAGGTCGTGAGCGTGGTGATCTAACTAAGTGGGGCAAAGAGTTACTCGGTGCCGAAATTCTTGGTAAGATTACTCGTAAAGGTTGGAATACCAAGTTCGCCCAAGACGTTCTTCAAAAAGCAGGCGTAACATATGATGCTACTACTTCAGCCGGTATCGATGTAAGCGTTTCTGCAGCTTTTGAAGAAGAAGTACGACTTGAGCAGAAAGTTGCTCCATTATTCCGAGAAATCGCAGTAGCTTCTGGTGCCACCGTATTGCCGATCGCTCCAGATACTGAGAACGCCAACTGGAATGCAACTGGTCTTGAGACTACTGCTAACTTGTTGGAAGAAGCAGGTGCAAGCGATAATAACTATAACGTTAATCGCGTATTGCTCCAAGCTTTCAGACTGGTTTCTGGTACCTTTATCAGCAATGACACCGACGAGCAAGTTGTTATCAGCGTTTTGCCGATAATTACTTCTGCTATCGCACGTGCTCATGCAAAAGCTATCGACGCAGCCATCATGAATGGTAACGCAAGCTTTGTAGGTCTTGTAGGTGGAGCCGGTACTGACGGTGCTGGATCTTTTATGGCAGCAGATTCTGCTCTCGTAACTGACCCTGATGCTTCCGGTACTTCCGATGCAATTACAGGTGCTAACTTGCTTTCAATTCGTTCAGAAATGGGCAAGTATGGTGTTAATCCTGCCGATGTTGCTTACATCGTTGGTATTGACCAGTACTACAACTTGATTGCTGACGCAGCCTTCTCTGATGTATCAGAAGTTGGTTCTGACATGGCAATGAAGCGAATCGGTGCTGTTGGAAGCCTCTACGGGTCCCCCGTAGTTGCAACTGATGCACTGGCTCAAGGTACTAAGGAAGCTGGCGCTTTCACAGGTACCGCAGCTCTTGCAGTCAACGTTAACAACTATGTTATCCCCCGATTGAAGGGTGTTAGCATAGAGACTGACTACGAAGTAGCTGGTCAGCGTACGGCAGTTGTAGCCGCACAATCACTCGGATTTAACGAGCTGGTTGCTGGCGTAACAAACAACGAGCCTGCAGTACGAATCGAGTATCAGTAATAGATACTTACTGATTACTCTGGTAATCATGGAAACTGGGGGAGGTCTCCTCCCCCAAGTTTTTACTA
>CAYMED010000057.1:0-2228 GCA_964389655.1 uncultured Candidatus Poseidoniales archaeon | reverse complement strand
CTTCATTGATTGTAAGGCCATATGGCATCGTATCATTTGAGCGCAAAGTGTTGATATTACCACCATCATTGATTAATTCCTCAGAATCTATCGCCCATCCTCTGATGAAGGTGTAATTTGAATTTGAATAACTGATACTAGGGGGAATGTCTGCAACTCCGATGTATATCGTGAATTGGTCTGAACCAGAAGAATTAGTTGCTGTTATCGTATATTGTTTCAGTATCTGATCCAATGTTGGTGTACCAGTAATTTCGCCTGTGGTGTTGTTCAGCGAAAGCCCGCTTGGCAGCGGTGGAGAAATAGTGACGGCATATGGCCCACCATTGATTACAGGAGTGCGTGGTGTCATCGTCGTATTTCTGGTCAGTGAAATAGTGGTATTTCCATAGTCGAGTGCCGGAAGGACCTCGATGCTGAAATTCAAACTTTGTGAGCCTCCAGAAGATGTATTTCCCCAGACAGTATAATTGGTCAATGACTGTAGATTAGACGGCACTCCACGTAGACTCCCTGCTAGAAGTGAAAGATCTACGGTGCGCCCTATACTGAAATTGACAGGTAGGGACGATGTTGAATTCTTTGGCACCCAAGTGCCATCCCCAAGAACGCCTCTAACGATTGCAGAACCTGATGCGCCAACCCAACAATTGGTTGTATGATTGGCGAGCACAGCACAAGTCGCATCACCTTGAGCAGAGACCCTAAGAGCGGTCGTGTTCAAAGGAAGAGGTTGAATCGTAGGAGTTAGACCCTTCTCATCACCCCAACACAAGATGCTTCCATTATCAAGTAGGGCACAGGCATTGCCGGAACCTAAATCCAATTGCGATACGGTTCGGTTTTCCGGTAATGATACAAATGTTCCATTTGGGTTGGGTTGGGTGGAATGAAGCCCATTTCCTAGTCTACCATCTCCGCCATATCCCCAACAGAATGCAGAACCATTATCCAACTCTGCGCATGAATGTATATCGCCGACATCGATATCCACGGCAGTTCGATTTTGGGGTAATCGTGCGAAAACACTGTTATTGGTTGAACCAGTCACTGACCAATCTCCCAATTGCCCATTTTCGTTATTCCCCCAGCAGGCAACCGAGCCATTGTCCAATAATGCGCAAGCATGCCTATATTCAGAAGCAATCCGAACTGCACTACTGTTGACTGGTAATGAGACATCTGCAAAGGTGGAATTCCAATTGTTTCCAACTCTTGAAGAATTCCCAAGTTGCCCATGCCCATTCTTCCCAAGACATTGAACATTCCCATCAGTCAAAACGATGCAAACAGATTCTTCACCAACTGTGATTGCTGAAGGATTGAATATTGAAGTCAAACTGACGTTATTCGGGCCTGGGGCGTATTCTCTACCCCAACAACGTACACTGTGATCAGACATTATTGCACACGTTCTTTCATATGTAGTATCAACACTTACAGGCAATACTTGGTCACTGAAATTGACATACACAGGAGAATTCTTACCCCATTTGAATGGACAGTCTGTATTATTGACATATTCACTACATGTGGTTTGGTCACCGAGCTGGTAATGATTGTTCATCCCCCAACAAGCCATGGAACCGTTGTCAAGAATGGCACAAGTATGACCGAAGTCTCCATCCAGTGGCTTCATATCAGTCCCATCATTGAGCGCTATTCCATTTGGAGGAGAGGGATACATCTCCCACTCTTCAATGCTTGAGTTCTGTATCAATGGATTGGTTTCAATTATTTGGAAACCTCGAATCATGGATATGAGTAGAGAAGAGGTTCGACCTGTGGTTTCGAATTCTTCCTCAGCCTCGAGTGCTGGAGGAGTAAAAGGAAGCATGCTTGAACAGAGCATCAACATGACCAGCCAAATGGCCTGTGCGGCAGGGTTCATCGAACCCTGAACGTCTTTGCCCATGATATTCGACCAAGGAATATGATTACAATAGTTTTGCATCAGAAGATGAGGTGTGCCAATTCAGGTATTTCAGAACCGTCGAATACTTCTGAGATGTCATTGAAGGCCGGCTCATCAGGGTTCTTTCTCAATATCTTCGCTCTTTCGGACACTATTCGCCATGCAGTCTTCTCTCCAATGCCCGGAATAGCCCGCAATTGCGATTGAGTTACCGTGTTTATATCGAGTCCAGTTTCAACTCCGGTGATGCTTCTCTTGCCATGAGAAGTGACTACGACGTCTGATTCGCTTTCCAGCGGAATGTGATATGATG
>CAYMED010000056.1:0-2256 GCA_964389655.1 uncultured Candidatus Poseidoniales archaeon | reverse complement strand
AAATCAACCGATTCTGAGTAAACGCATCGTTTTGCCGAACTGGGGGGTTTGCGCAAGTTCGCCCAGTGAATCCTCTTCTTTGCATCGGAAGAAAAAAGATACACGGTCGGATAGCCGTGATGATTGTAGATGCGCTCAGCACGAGTCCATGCCCTTGCGCTCCTTCTTATTCTCTGCTCATTGACGATGATAATTCATCCAATGGACCTCGTTCGATCCACAGAACAGGAAGTGGGTCAGGGCGATGCGTTCGATGATATGACACCTGTGCAGCAACTCTCTCTGGAGGAACTATCCGCTACCGCCCAAGTCGATGGGCGGACCACAGGACGCAATGAAACATCTCATCTTATTGGCCACTGGGAACTAGATGAGTCTTCAGGAATAATCATCGACTCCAGCGGAAACGGCCACACCGGCACTGCCTATGGAGGACCTACATATGGCGTCGAAGGAGTTATCGGGACCGCTCTCGGATTCGATGGGACGAACGACTACATCGACCTTAATCATCACATCATTTCGTTGCCCGATGGAGGCGTCTCATTCTGCATGTGGGCAAAGAACGAGATCACTGTGACTCAGCCGACCGCCCTGTGGGGTACCGATGGAGGAGATGAATGGAGAATAATCCTCCTTGCCAATGGCTCGGTCCATACATCCATTCGAGGAACAGGTGGGGACGGAGGGATCACCGCAGGCAACATTGGCGAGGGAGTTTGGCACCATATCTGTTCGGTGTACGATGATGACGCTGGCGTACTACAACTGTACATGGATGGTTCACTCATCGGGTCCGAGCCAGTGAACCTCTCTGCGTTCAGCCAAGGCATGGACCAATTCCTTGGGTGCATGAACAAGGCTGGTTCCTGTCGCTCGGACTACGCCAAGTTCCAAGGCGCCATCGATTCGGTGGTACTCTACGGCCGGGTGCTGTTGCCAAGCCACATTTACGACTACTACATCACCCAAGATGCGGCTCTCAGCGACCCCGATGCCGACAGCGACGGCTGGTTCGACTACGAGGAGGACCAGTGTGACTCGAACAAGTATAATTCAACATCAGTCCCAAGCGACGTCGATGGTGATGGTTCGTGCGACCAGATGGACTCGGATGCCGACGACGACGGCTGGCAGAACGATGACGAGACCGACTGCCTGACGGATTGGCTCGACGACACCGATGTTCCCCTGGACACTGATGGGGATTGGGAGTGCGACAGGTTTGATGTGGACGACGACGATGACGGCGTACTCGATGCGGACGATGCCTGTCCTTTCGAGTCGGGCACGTCGACGAATGATAGATTCGGATGTATCGATTCAGACGGCGATGGATATTCCGACCCGACTTCAGGATGGACTGTCGATGATGGCGCTGATGAATTCAAGGATGACCCGTCCCAGTGGGTAGACGCAAATGATGATAGTACAAACAACAACACTGTCGAAGATAACAACACCATTGTAAATTCTACGAATGCAACGAATACGAAACTGAACAACAACAGTGCACCGACAGGAGGCACCGAATCTGCTTCATTAGCAAATCAGCAACAAAGCGTTGTCAGACGATGGAACCTCGACATGGTGGGCATCATCATTGCAGTGCTGTTGCCTGTTATTGGCCTGTTCATTGGAAAACGCCTCAAATCTGCAAAGCGGCAAAAGGCGCAAGAGTTGATCGATCGAATCAGATTTTCAGAAACTTACCAACGACTCGAACAGATCTATCGAGATGAATGCAAAACTGCCATATTCCAAGAACAGATCAACCAAGGTCAATATCAATTGATCACCGAAGCCTATGATGAACGAAAGGCACAGTTTGAGGCGCACGCACAGATGATGCAAACTGGACACCACCTGCAACAACCTCCTTACCGTTGAGATGTTGGATGAACCTGCTCAAACCTCCCACCCCTCACGGCCTGACAACGGCTCCTGAGACCGAGGATTGCGCAGAATAGCGGTATCCTTGCCCAGACCCTATGGAGAGCCTCTGGAGCGATTCCTGAGCCTTCTGGAGGCATCTATGGTGCAAGCACGGTCAATGTGCGCAAATGTGTCCATCTCTTACCGTTCAGATTGGTCAGCCTTGCCGAGGTTTGCGCAAGATGTGCGGTGAGAGATGAAGAATGGTGAGAATCAGGGCATCTGGTACGTCTGTACGCGCACGCGCGCATTGACCGTCCCCAACACGTACCCAACACCATACCTCAACCGGCCCTATTGGAAATGTTACCGGGGTTATAG
>CAYMED010000055.1:0-2316 GCA_964389655.1 uncultured Candidatus Poseidoniales archaeon | reverse complement strand
CCAACAACCTTTTCTTTCAGTAAAGTCATTCTGTCATAATGGCTTAGAGCGTTTTCGTCATTTTCGGAAAATTTCCAATATGTTAGTGGTGATTTTTTTCGCGCCTCAATTCGCGCTTTCTGTTCAACCTCAGAAATTGATAACCAGAATTTGATAAAACGGGTATCATGGTGAACCTCGTTTTCATAGTGCTTGTATCTGTCCAAAAAAGCCTTGTATTGATTTTCAGAGCACCAGCCATTGATTTTTTGAACCATCGCACGAGAATACCAGCTTCTATCGTAGAAAACGATTTGACTAAAAGCGGGCATTTTGCCATTCCACCATTGCCACCAATTCGCCATTGCAGAAACGGATGGTTTAGTGGATGGAACAATCGAATACCATTGCGGATTCAAGTATTCCGTAACAGTGCGAATTGTGCGAGATTTTCCGGCAGTATCGCGTCCCTCTAAAACGACAGCGATTTTTCGCGTGTTGGCTTCTGCCAATTCGTTTAATTTTGCCTGTAATTTTTTCATGCGAACCTCTCATTATATTGGGCTGGATCGTAAGCCCTTATTAATTCATTTCGCATAGTGTAACGAATATTAGCGTTATCGTCAAACATTACCGCATGCGAGCGAATCCATGCCAACGATTTTTTAATGTCGCGCTTTAGGCTAATCAGAAAATTCCTTTTCAGAATATCGTCTGACAGTGTAACACCTTCAGGTCGTGAGTAAATAAAATCAGCGTATAATCCGTTATTGATTAAAAAAGTATAATCTACCATTCCCATAACTCGCGCAGTCATTACAACGATTTGATGGCGAGAGCGATCTATTGAGCGCCAACCATTAGCAAGCGGAAGTAACTTATCTTTTGCAATCATTTCCGCTGTGGAATTCTCGCGCCAATGATCAAGGTTAATAGAACCGTCAGCATTTGCCAGCGCTCTATGTGAACTGTCTATGACAGTCCCATCTAAGTCAAAAATAAATAGCATAAAAATACCCCACAATTCCAAAAGAGTTAAGCAGTACCAGATTCCAAAGTTTAGAATCTATCGCCTGTAACATGAGAAGCGCCAGACCTAGTATCGCCATTAGCTTACCCTCAACCGTATCGATGACGAATGGAGCGCTTGCCAAGCAGAGCGCTCCCATCCATCCAAGCCTATCAATCAAGATTTTTTGTTGAGAAGCATCCATTACTGGATGCTCATCAACAAGGCGGAAAGGGAGCGAGTAGTCGCACCTTCCAAACCATCGAGAGATTCGCCTTGAAGCGCCTTCTCGATAGCTTCCACCAAATCCTTTTTAGTGGATTTGGCAACGCCAGAAACCTTCACAGGCTTCTCGTAAACCTTCAGCATCACTGCTTTAGAGATTACGGAACGAACTGACAAACCAAATTCGGTTGCCAGAGTGTCAGCTACCTTTCGGGTAACTGGAGCGGAATCCTTTATACGCTGTTCCATTGCGTTTGTGTAATTTGACATTATAGTCTCCAATATTACGTTAGTTTAAAATTAAGTAGATGATTCCACCGATGACGATTAAGTCAGCAGTCACCGAGTAAATCATGTAGACGCGAAGCGCCCAAGTTGCAATCTGTGTTTTATTAATCATTTTCATAGTGCCTATTATACTCCTATCTCAGAAAATTGCATTACCCTAAGCGACATTTTATTGCCTATTTGCGACATCCTAAAATGCCGCTCTTGAGCCGAGAAATTTGCGAACCCGATCCGCATCTTGTGCGTATTGTCCGCGATCTGTTTCCCATCCGCACGCATCGCACAACCAGAGTACCTCTTTCCATTGGCCTGTTGCGCTTTCGGCAATCACCGCGTATTCGTAGCAGTTCATTGGGTGAGAGTGAGCGAATGCCTCGCTAGTGGTAGCGTTGCAAGTGTCGCATTCGGTCATCTGACCTTGAATATTACCGCGAGAGTTTTTGATTAAATGTGTCATAAATTTTCCTAATAAGTGGTTGACGCCAGTAGCTTTCAGTTATTCTAGGGTTTCCCCGCCAGTAGCTTTCAGTTATTTCTAGTCAACCTTGATTGTTAATATGTGCATATTGTAGCATAATCCGTTGAGAAAGTCAAGGGTTTTTGCGACAATCTCTTGCCTATTTGCGACACCCATTGAATCCCTTTTTTGATTGTTCATGCCGAGCATTATAGCATAACCCGTTGAGAAAGTCAAGCCCCAATCATGGAGATATAATGGAAGTTGTATATCATCCTGAGTTATGGGGGCGGTTAGTAGACATCATTCTCAGTGATCCGGCGGGGCAACCCAACACGTACTACTTTGGGTTTTTTGA
>CAYMED010000054.1:0-2350 GCA_964389655.1 uncultured Candidatus Poseidoniales archaeon | reverse complement strand
AGGGACAACCATAGCAAGCCTAATATTCCGCGGGGTTTTATCGAGTGTTAGATAGATTGATGTTATAGACAGCATGAGCCAGCTTGATAACCAGAACCCGAGCCCGTACATTAGAAACATATAAGCAAGCACGATTAAGAAAAATACAAAAACGTCGGTGTAAGCGAGGCGCTCTTCCCGGGTTATGTGAAGAATATCTGGAAGGCGTTTAACAATTAGAGCGAACGCCCCACGTGCGAAGAGAACTATACCTATGATTAGGATAACGTAGTTAGCCAGAATGGGGAATATCCAGTCCTTTGGGTCTGAGCTGCTATCTGCTATAAATAATGCATATACGCAAAATAGAACCAGCCCAGTTACAAGATCTCTGTCTAACAATCTTTGCATACCGTATTCTCCCTCTATTTTAACTACGGACAAAAGTTAGCTTTTAGCTGAAGTGCTCTTGTGTTCCTGTATTTTGTCCTTCCTCCGAGACCATAGCACCAGGCCAACTGAAACGATAATTAGGATAATGAGAGAAATATTAATTGTTCCAGTAAAAAATACTTTTCCGACACCAACGGCATCTGAAATATACAAAGCTTGTATAAGTGAGGGCTCAATAATGGGTCCCAAGATTAGCCCTAGTCCAATAGGTCCTGGATGGAAGCCTAGCCGTTTTACGAGAAAAACAAACACCCCAAGGCCAAGCATGATGTAAACATCGAATATATTATTTCTAATCGCGTAAGCTCCGATCGTAGCTAAAAGCATTATCAGGGGAGCTAAAAGCCTTAAAGGTATGCGGACTATTCTGACCAGTAATGGCGCGAACAAGCTTCCAAGAATGAAGGTAACAATTCCTGCGAGCAATAATGACCAGCCAAAAGAGTAGACAAGAGCTCCGTCATTTTGGAAAAGCTCTGGGCCAGGGTTTAAGCCTCTTAACATAAGTGCGCCAGCTATTACGGCAGCTGGAGATGAGCCAGGAACTCCAAGTGTGACTAACGGGATCATCGCCGCTGGGGCCGCTGCATTATTGGCAATTTCTGACGCAGTTACTCCTCGCAAGTCTCCTTTGCCAAATTGGCTTTTATCCTTAGCCCATCGGATGCCTTCATTGTATGAAACTAACGCGGCAATTGGACTTCCAGCACCGGGAAGAATCCCAATGAAACTGCCAATCGCCGAAGAGCGAAGCACATGCCATGGATGCTCAATCACTTTTTTTATTGTCTTGAGGGTCTCACCCTTTTTGGGATTGTATTCGGCTATAAATTCTTTGTTGCGTAACTCGCTAACCATTTGAAGAACTTGTGGTATTGCAAAAATACCAATTAGTCCTGCAACAAGCGACACCCCCCCTTGCAGTGGAGGAATGTCAAAGGTAAAGCGAGATAGCTCATTGCCGTGACTTATTCCGACACAACTAATTAGAAGTCCTATCGCGGCACCGGCGAGCCCTTTGAGAATAGAATCTCCAGCTAAACTTCCGATAATTGTTAAGGCAAAAACGCCCAGCCAGCAAAACTCAGGCGGCCCGAATTTAAGTGCAATCGTAATCAACGGCCAAGCGAGCAGCAGGTAACATCCTGCGCCAAATACGGTCCCTAAGGCTGAACTGAAGCAGGATGCAACGATCGCTTCTTGTCCGCGGCCTTTTAATGTCATCGGGTGTCCGTCGAAGGCGGTGGCCATCGCTGCCGGTGTTCCTGGGGTATTTACGAGACATGCCGGAATGGCGTCAGAAAACATTGCGCAAACATAAAGTCCCCCCAACATAGCGATACCTTCCCCAGTTGGCAGGGCAAAAGTGAAGGGTACGAGCAAAGCCGTTCCCATTGTGGCGGTCAAACCTGGCAGTGTGCCAACTATCATACCGATCATGACGCCCAAAGTGAGCCAGAGCAGTGTTGATAGCGTGAGCGCCTGGAGCAGACCTTCAATCAATAAAAAATTCCTAAAATATAATTACATATGTTAAAAAGAGTTTAGCTCAGGGTATTCCCTTACGCACGCTGATCTTAAGTTGGAATTTAAATAGCCAGCATTCTATATCGGGTGTTCAGTTTATCCCCAGTACCAATATAATTGATACTGGGGTTAAACTGGTATTCGGAAACTCGTTATTTTCCGAATTTCTTAACTGCAGCGCCAACATATGCTGCCGCCTCAGCAGGCGTCTGATACATATTCTCATAACCGCCCTTAGAAATAGCATTAGCTACTGAAGGAGCTCGAGTTGTCTTCAAAAGCGCTGCGTTTAGAATCTTTATGCGGTCGGCAGGGGTTCCTGGAGGCGCCATAACGCCCCAAGTCGTCATATATCCCCATTTAGGTTCTGTTGGAACACCACCAAGTGCTG
>CAYMED010000053.1:0-2430 GCA_964389655.1 uncultured Candidatus Poseidoniales archaeon | reverse complement strand
CGGATGATTCGGGTTCGGCGGATCCTTCCTCGGCTGCATCTTCATCGGATGATTCGGGTTCGGCGGATCCTTCCTCGGCTGCATCTTCATCGGATGATTCGGGTTCGGCGGATCCTTCCTCGGCTGCATCTTCATCGGATGATTCTTGGCCTTCTATCTGATCTATAATCTGATCAAGTGCGATATCCATCATTTCATCTTCAACATCTATTTCTTTATCACCCGATTGCCCCGCGTGTGATGGTTCGGGAGGGTCATCATCCTCCATAGCTGCAATAGACATCCCCAATATTGATTCAAGGTCTTCTTCCCCACCCCGGACACCCCGGAATGTTCTCATATCTGATAAACGAACATCTTCATCTCCTTCTACCGATAGACGATATGATACAACTAGAGTTTCGCCATTGTTTATCCTACTGATAGACCAAATCATATCAATTCCGCTTTCATCATCAGTTGATGAAAAGTGGTGGATTACATCACGATCTGAACTTGATGAAATACCATCTGGATTAATTGTAACTCCAGCTGGAGCGTGGTCAAGGACTTCAATATCTTTGATCGGTGTGTCAGAACGGTTTTCAACTACCAACTCGACAATATATTCGCCATCTTCTTCGCCTGGCATGACTTCTTTTCCTGTTCTAAAGCGGCGACGTTTGTGCAGGCAAGCAAGGCGGGGTATTTCGGATGTTGTTCGGGATATTGAAGGACCACCTTCAATTGAAGAACCGTGCACTGTAATTGGAGCATGTAACAAATCATTTGCGCGGTCAGGGTCAGGAGCATGGAGATCGGCCTCAATTTCAAGAATGTCTCCTGGTTCAAATTGGAATCCTGCCCCACCGATTTTTAGTGAAATAACCCAGCCAGCAGACTCGGCTTCACCTTTTCCAACCCATTTTCCATTTGAAGATGCAATCTCAATGCTGGTTTCTATCAAGGAAGAGGGGATGGTCTCTCCATTAATGGAGCAGCGATGCGCATCAAGTAATGGTTGTTTGAAAACACCAGGTATTGTATCGAGCACCTCAAGGAATCTAACAACCGAAGTACCTGTGTTTTTAATCGTGGTTGAGGATATTATGTCCTGTGGCTGGTATGTCCGAAGAATTTGATTGTCAAAATTCTTCTCAACGGTTGCATCTAACAATGCGAGATTTTGACTAGATTTCTGAATATGTCCTGATGAACTATACGAGGCGCGAGGAAGTGCAGTATATGTTAATTCGTAATCAGTTACTGGTTGCCCCTTGCATTCAATAGTTGCAATTTCAGATTTCCACGTTTCACCGGGTAAAATGTCATCGGGTACATCATCTACATCGAATAATGCATCATCTCTTCCTTGTACTTTAACAAAACAACGGACAAAATCAATCGCAAATGAACTATTATTTGCAAAACTAACTTCACATTCCCAAGTATCAGGGCGTTCACCTTCATCGATATCGACTGAAGTTCGACCGCGGCAAAAAGCATCAACATCTTTCATTTCAACTCCGGAAACTGACCGGTTAGATGACCAAAATACATTCGATTCGCCACTCTCGATGGGTTTCTTGCTATCTACATCTACTGTGAAATTCAAGTCTATTTTTACCGACTCACCTGCGGGCAAGGGGTCTATAATTTCCCAAACTAAATCAGAACCAGTTATTGTAATCAATTCATGACCCTCAATTTTAATCCCATTTGCCAATTTTCTCTCAAGGCGTATCTCATTGAGTTCAACTGAAGATTGATTACTAAGTTCTAACGAAAGGGTTCCTGGAATTGGACCTTCATCAAATGGAATTGAGTGAGATCCTTTTGGTGCGTTTTTACCTATTCGAAGGTCTTCTGAAAGCATGAGGACGGTGGGCCCTTCGCTTTGATAAGTTACTTCATGATTTTGCCTTGGACTCAAATCCCTTAGAAATAACCAATGGACATTTTCAGCCATATCATTTGATTCAAGGGTTGTCGATTCAATTCCTGAAAGGCGGACGTCAAGATCCCATAAACGATCTTTTTCGCTAGGATTCCGTACAGTTAATTTTCCATCAAGAGTACACGATTCAATCGAATTGTCAGAATTCAAGTGAAGAGTATGTGATTCATCCAAATGTGATTCTAATTTATCGCCATCAATCAGATCTATTTCTTCAACTGGACGCAATACTGCCCCTGCAATAATTTGATCTTGGTCTATAAGACCCTCCTCAAAAATTTCGTCAAATCCAACAGGAGGTGGTGGAGGAGGAAGAGGTTCATCCGATGACCCGGCACCTAAGAAATCAAGATTCTCAAGATTATCGGCGGGTTCAAAAGTTGGTAATTCCCTGAGAGGGGATTCCGTAGTACCTACCGCCGGTAGAGGGGGCTCAAAAGGTGCTGTTAGTAGATCATTGAGGCCATCGATGCCTGGGGGAGGGGGTGGAGGCG
>CAYMED010000052.1:0-2467 GCA_964389655.1 uncultured Candidatus Poseidoniales archaeon | reverse complement strand
TTACTGCCAGATGACCCATTCACCAGTGCCCTGATCACGATAGTACCACGTACCAGACTGAGATGGCCACTCAAGATATTCATACCCATCACTATTCATTTGACCTCGCAAGTTTGCCGTGGGGCCGAGTGATGATGTTGATGGCTGTAGCGAAGGACCACCAAATGCTGCTGCTGCTTGGCCATATCCCCCTGCATAAGTGGTTTCTGTAGCATGCTGCTGAGAGTGAGGTGAAGCGATCATCGGAGCAGCAACTTGGTTCTGATGAGAAGAGGAAATTAATTGGTCTCCCATCAAATTGTGTTGGCTCATGGCATCTTCAACGGATTGATCCCCCCGTAGCAATAGCGCAATCAAAATGCCTGCACAAAATACCAATCCAATCCCTCCAATAATTGGTGCCCAGCGGATTGAAGAGGAGGGACTAGAACCACTGGCTAAATTGCTATTTTGGGGATTTTCATCATCCGTTGTGGTTGCATCAACTGTGGAATTGTTGATGGTCTCATTTACCGTATCGTTTGAATCATCAGCATTGAGGACAGGAGCTTCACCAACTTTACACCCATTTGCTTCCACCACAACTGCGAATGCAGTATCTGGGCATAGATCATCCTTGTCCGATACACCATCCCGGTCTACATCCCGCTGGCTGGGGCCACATCCCGTTGCATTAAGCGAAGAGTATTCAGCATGAACCGTCGAGGGACAATCATCCACTAAATCGTTGAAGCCATCCCCATCGGAATCTCGTTGACTTGGCCCACAACCAGTGAGATTCGCAACCTCTGTGATTGAGGTGTTCTTGCAGGTATCCCATGCGTCAAAGACTAGATCGTGATCTAAATCGAGCTCCTCGAGAGCACATCCATTATCATCAGCCACCCAATTCAGATCCGTTCCATTGCAGAAATCGAGAAGGTCTGGAATCGTATCTTGATCCGTATCGAGCATGCGGCCAAGAACCATTATGCATTCACTAAGGTTCTGACCACCCTTCCCTGAAACATGAAGACAAACTTCATTGGCACCAAAGGCAAGGTCTCTTGCTTCTTGTTGCCCTATTGAGAGGTTAAGAATTGAAGCAAGTCCATTCACGTGCATTTCACCATTTGTAGAATTCGCTGAAAGGAAAGTGATGACGACCCGATCCCCATCAACAGAACTACCATTCATCGGGGAAGTGATCTCAAGTGACAAGGGGGGTGGAACAAGGCGCACCACCACACACTCAAGGCTTGTTTGGCCCATGATCCCCTGAAGTGAGGCACAGATGTTGTGTAACCCCCAACTCAGCGAATAGAAACTTTTCATAGGCATGCCAAGATCAATCGGCCCAAGGTCAACACCATCGATTGACCAATTTCCTGCCGTGGTGTTTCCCGGGGCATACATCAACTGGATATCTTGATAATAATGTTCAGAACCATAAAGAGGCGATGTAATGTGAAAATCAATCAAGGGGATGGGGCGGTTGATGTATATACAACTAGATCCATTTTGGTTATTCGGCCCCTCTGCAACAAGACAGAATTCCGTTTGTCCCCAGTTGAGATTCGCAAATAATCGGGCGTGGGAGCCAACTGGTGCTGAATCAACAAATACTCCTGCCACCTTCCAACTTGCACGTGTTGCATTGCGTGTGAGATAGATTATCTCAACTTCGTCAACATTCAGAGCAGCACCACTGATGGGGGAGATAATATGAATCTCGAGGGGGGGGGTAATCCGGAATACATTCACACAAGCTGTTGCATTCTGATTTGCTGCGCCAAATACGGTTAGGCAAATCCAATTTGCACCATACGAAAGATTGCGAACTTGGATCCAGCCCCTCGAAATATTGAAGGGAAAGAAAGTGCCATTATTGAGCCTCCATTCACCAGTAACAACCTCTGATGCCGAAAAAGAAACAAGAACTTCTGTGGCATTGATGTGAGTTCCATTTGCAGGACCTATGATATTGACAACAGGAACAGGTGGTGGCCCTGGCCCAAGCACCCGGACAGTTACACAGGTTTTGTCAGTCATTTGACCAACGCCAAGCACATCTGCACAAATTGTGTGATTCCCCCTAGTAAGCCACCTGAACGTATGACTATTTACGGCAGGATCGAGAGAGACATTCCAAATCCCATTGATCGACCATTCGCCAGCACCCACTAGAATCATTGAATAATTAACAGTAACATTCCACTCTGGAATCATTGAACCGCTGATCAAATTTGTGAATGTGATGTTCGTCTTAGTGGATGTCCATGAAAGCGTGGTCATATTCGCATCTTTCCAGAAGGGGGTATAGTTGACCCATCCAGCACCATTATTGTCAAGATAATCCAAAATATTGGAATCGATCTTGCTTGAATTATCCGAACCCCACCAATTGTACGGGGCATACACATTTCCAAGCCCATACGTATATCGCAGATTCTTCCACCCATTCGTAGGAGTGAAGGAATTGTTTGTG
>CAYMED010000051.1:0-2516 GCA_964389655.1 uncultured Candidatus Poseidoniales archaeon | reverse complement strand
ATCTACGAACTAGCGCAAGCGTATGGCGGCCCAGAAGAAGGTGGTTGGTGGTACACTTACGGAGAACCCGTAGAAAGCACAGCAGTTGTAAATCTACAACAATCTATAAAAACTTGTGACAACCTGAACGCTAAGTTTAGAAAGTTTAAAAGTGGTTATGCGATGGGTTTTGGCGACCACGATGGTGTAGACCCAGATGGTTTTGGGGATGACAATTATTTAATTAGAGGCGGAACGTGGGGCGACAAGAAGTTACGAGCGCGTATCGAAGATCACCCTGCAGAAGCCTTTCCACAGGAGAGACCTCGTTATGAGTAAGAGTTTGATAAATCCAAATTGGAAAAGAGCCGACATACTAAGGATGCGTCGTCAGGGTAAGAAAACCGTATCACACGGTAACTATCGCAAAAAGCGAAAGCCAAATTCCCCACGAGTACGAAACGCATCATGATGTTTGTAACCGTTCTAGAAGGAAGATACTCTGAGCATTCTTATGTGCTCGGAGTATTTGACTCTATGAGTAAAGCTAAAAAAGCCGCAAGAATAGAAATTAGGCGCAGAAGTAAAAATAAGTATCTAAGTAAGACTGAATACAATTCAACTATAATCCCCGTTCGTATGAACATACCATTGACCGCTTGGACAGTGGAGGATTGGCCCGGTGAGGAGATTCATGATGAAGAAGATAGTACTATTGGTAATCCTTTTAATATTTAGCTCACTAGCATACGCAGACGAAGTAACCTGTCTAGCAAAGAATATTTTTTACGAAGCACAAAATCAACCCGTACTAGGGATGGTAGCTATAGCGGATGTAACTCTTAATCGAGTAAAAGATCCGCGATGGCCTAGTACGATTTGTGCAGTAGTAGAACAACGAAGATGGATAAAAAAGAGATTGATTTGTCAGTTTAGTTGGTTTTGTGACGGAAAGAGTGATAGTCCTAAACCGGAAGCGCTTCAGGCATTTAATCTATGTTATATGATCGCAGAGTTGCGGTTAAATAATTCGGGTATGAGTATCCTACCGAAGGATGTGTACTGGTATCATAACGATAGTGTACAGCCGTACTGGGCCTCCGCTTACAGTCCCTACGCGACAATAGGCGATCATACCTTCTATTCAGATATTAAGTACAGTTTTTAGATCAGGCGGGAAGTATGTGTCAGGTTTAAGTACCTTTCCATCTTCCCTTTTTATTGGCCTAAAATCAGGACCAAGTTTGCTTAAATTACTTTTGTGAACTTCCTTAAAACAATCATCTAAGTCTATTCCAAAAGCATGTCCTGCTCCGTAAACCACATAGAGAAGATCGGTAAGTGCATCAGCGATTTCAACCATATTCTGGTTATCAATCCCATATTGCAGTTCATCTAGTTCTTCTTCTATCAAATCTAAACGAAGACGTTGTACAGAATCTTCAGGAAAAGAAGGTTTTATCCTTACCTCCTGCTCCATTGATTCCATAAAATCGCCTACTAATTCAAAATTGCTTCCATCCATTAGATTTCTTTAGTTCCTTTCTTAAGAATTTGTGCTCTTTGACGCTTACGCTCTCGAGTTTTAGCAGCTTGTTTCGCTTTATGTCTTTTTGAGCTTCCCTTTTCAAAGTATTGTTTCTCCTTGTACTCAAAGATAGTTTCCTTTGACCTTCTACGAAGAATGCTTAGTGCACTCTCGATATTATTATTCCTTACTTTTATTTTCATAATTTTATTGCTAATAGTACTAATATCGCTAATTGTATAAGTATTACTATTAGTAGTTCTAATCCTAATATAGTGTGATACCACACCCATCGCGTTTTATACGCATTTTCAATCGTTAAGTCGTCGGGGCTTGGCTCGCTCCAAAATTTTAATTTCTTTAACTTCATACCGTAAAACTAACACCGCAACCACATACGTCCTTTACATTTGGATTTTTTAATTTTAGTGACGATCCAAATAGCTCACTCACATAATCCACAGTGCTTCCTGCAACCGCTAACTGTGCACCTTCTCCATGAATTACAATTAAATTCTCAATCACCTCATCTTTAGTACCAATATCATCAGTATAATCCCAATGATAATTGAAGCCTGCACACCCACTAGGTTTAACACTTAAACGTACATATTCTTTGTCTTGTTGAAGACATTTGTACTTAAGATATGTTCTTGCATAATCAGTTATCTCTAACATTCCTTTCCTCATAGTCGCGTATCGCGGCCTTTATAGCGTCTTCTGCAAGTACGCTACAATGTATTTTTACAGGAGGTAGTGCAAGTTCTTCTGCTATTTGTACATTTTTTATTTCTTCTGCTTCCCCTAGTGTTCTTCCTTTTACCCACTCTGTGAGCAAAGAGGATGAGGCAATCGCAGAGCCACACCCATAAGTCTTAAACTTAGCGTCTTTAATGACATTACCTTCTACCTTAATTTGTAGACGCATAACATCGCCACAAGAAGGGGCTCCTACCATTCCTGTGCCTATATTTTGTTCTTTTGGATCAAACTTCCCTACGTTACGAGG
>CAYMED010000050.1:0-2597 GCA_964389655.1 uncultured Candidatus Poseidoniales archaeon | reverse complement strand
GTTATTGGGTATTCACTAAATGATACGATTGTAGTTTTTGATCGTGTGCGTGAAAATTTTCGTAAAATTCGAGAAAAAACACCGGTTGATGTCTTTAATATTTCTTTAAACCAGACACTAAGAAGAACTTTGATGACGTCATTTACAACATTGTTAGTTTTACTAGCATTATTCTTTTTGGGCGGTGAAATTATCCATGGTTTTTCAATGGCATTAATTTTTGGGGTTTTAATTGGCACATATTCCTCTATTTATATTGCCAGCCCAGTAACTCTTGCTCTTGGAATAAAGAAGGAAGATCTGATGCCTGTTAAAAAGGAAGGCGAGGATCTAAATAAACATCCCTAATGTAGTTCTTAAAATAAAAAAATATCGTGGTTGGATCATTATCCATAATAGTAGATGACCAGATTTCTCTTGCCAAAAAAGTATTTTCTAAATTTGGTAACATCAATTTGGAAAATGGCCGTGATATTAATAAAAAGAATGTTAAAGATGCTGATGTCCTTTTGGTTAGGTCAGTTACAAAGGTTGATGCTTCATTATTAAAAAATACAAACATTAAATTTGTAGGTTCTGCAACTAGTGGGGTCGATCATGTCGATGTTGATTATTTAAATAAATCAAATATTTTTTTCTCTCATGCCCCTGGTAGTAATGCAAATTCTGTTGCTGAGTATGTTTTAAATAGTTTGATTACGATAACTAGAAATACAAAAATGCCTTTTTCTCTAAACGGTAAGAAAGTTGGGATTGTAGGATTTGGGCATGTTGGTTCTCGAGTTAAATATTTTATGGATGCATTTAATATTAAGTGCGTACTAAATGACCCACCTTTATTTGATCAAACAAAGAATCAATCTTTTGTTGATCTCGAAGAAGTACTTAAATCAGATATCATTACATTGCATGTCCCGTTAACAAAAAACGGAAAATACCCTACACATAACTTAGTAAATGATGAATTTCTAAAAAAATTAAAATCTAATGTTATTTTAATTAATACATCTCGTGGCGAGGTTATTGATGAGCAGGCTTTAATTTCTTTTAAAAAAAGAAATCCAGAATCAAAGTTAATATTAGATGTATGGCGTGATGAGCCAAATATTAATCTTGATTTGCTTCAACAAGTATTTATTGGGACACCTCATATTGCTGGCTATAGTTATGATGCCAAGATTAAAGCGACTGAGATTTTATTTTATTCATTACAAAAATTCTTTAAAACAAACTTTGATTGTCCCATTCTTGCGAGGGAAGGTATTACACCTTTTGTTCCTAATGCAAGTGATCTAGACTACTCAATTGAATCAATAGTATCTCAGTATTGGAATATTTTGGGAGATAATATTTCATTTCTAGAATATAAAAGTTTAGCAGATAATGAACGTTCAACTTTTTTTGATAGTTTAAGAAAGAATTACCCAATAAGATATGAATTTGGAAGTGGTTTAATTGATATAAAAAAACATAGCGAATCACCCACATTTAATGATAAAACTAAGAGTGACTTAAGAAAGCTAGGCTTTAAATTTAAAAACACATGAAAAAACTTGGTATTTTGGTTTCCGGTCGCGGTAGCAATATGACTGCTATACTAGATGCATGTGAGAAGGGAAATTTGTCAGCAAGTGTAGAAATTGTCATAAGTAATAATCCTGACGCAGAGGCGCTTGTAATTGCAAAAGAAAAAAAAATTAACACTATTTGTTTTGATACATCAGTTTCTGAAAATCCAGAGTTGTTAGATAAATCTATATGTGATGTCTTGAACGATTATAATGTTGATCTTGTATTGCTTGCAGGTTATATGAATATGGTCGGGCCAATAATTCTGTCAATGTTTGGAAATAAAATTCTCAACGTTCACCCATCATTGTTACCTAAATATGGTGGACACGGGATGTATGGTATTAATGTTCATAGAGCAGTTATCAATGCTAGGGAAGAAGAGAGTGGCGCGACTATTCATTTGGTTAATAGTCATTATGATAAAGGGAAGATTTTGGCACAGAAATCAGTTGTTGTAGATAAATATGATACACCCGAGACTTTAGCGAAGAAGGTTTTAGAGGTCGAACATGTATTGTACGTCGAAACAGTATATAAAATTATTGAAGGTGAAATCGTATTATAAAATATAACTTGAATAATATAACCAAATTTAAAATAAATTTCAGTGATTAATAAAATAAAAAATATATATATAGTAGGCGTTCTTAGAAAACCAGCGCTAGTTTGTTTCTTTATGTCAGTTGTATTGTGTTTTTTTTCATTACACACAAAAAACTTCAAACTTGATGCATCCGCAGACTCTTTACTTCTAGAAGATGACAAAGATCTTCAGTTATTTCGTGAAACTATTGAGCGCTATACAACGAAGGAATTTTTATTCGTAACTTTCACTTCAGATGATAATCTTTTTAGTGAGCCAGTTCTCAAGAGAATTGCTCAACTTAGAGATGAAATAAAAAGGATAAAATTAGTTGATTCAGTTATAAGCTTAATTGATGTGCCCTTAGTCAGACAATTTGAGGGCTCTCTTTCTGATGTTGCAGATAATGTTCGTACAATAGAAGGCGGCGATGTTAATTTAG
>CAYMED010000049.1:0-2743 GCA_964389655.1 uncultured Candidatus Poseidoniales archaeon | reverse complement strand
CCTCCTTACAAGAATACTAAGGAAATAATATTAAAGAAATCAAAAAGTCTTCAGCGCAATTTAAATCCAAAAATTTTCGAGCAATTAGAAGTAATAGGTCAAACTGCTATTTTTTCAGATGCAGATTCTAGAGAGACTTCTCATATTTCAGATTCATCAATAAATCTTACTGTAACCTCACCTCCTTTTTTGAATATAGTAAGATATGCAGATGATAATTGGTTGAGGTGCTGGTTCAATAATATTGACGTTTCAGAAGTTGAAAAGAAGTTATCATTATGTCGTGATGTTGGGACATGGTCAGATATGATGGGGACTGTCTTTGATGAGCTTCATCGCATTACTGTACCTGGAGGGTGGCTCGCTTTCGAAGTTGGTGAAATCAATAACGGTAAGGTGAAATTAGATGAATACGTGGTTCCTTTAGGAATTGAATCAGGTTTCATTTGTGCCGGTGTAATGGTAAATTCTCAGGATTTTACAAAGACATCTAATATTTGGGGCGTTGACAATATGAAAATAGGCACTAATACAAATCGAATAGTTTTGTTTAATAAACCTAAATAAAGTCGTATCCTTAACTCTAAATAATGCAAAAATTATTAACACTCGTAATTGCTTTTCTCTTGACGCCAGGAATGAGCGGATGTCTTGAAACTGAAGATAAAAGAATAATTGCTGAAGACTCCTCTATTTTTGATTTTGGACGTCCTCAACCAATTACCACTTGGTATCATTATGCAGGTACTTTGTCCCGACCTTACGCTGTTGATGCGACTAATGATTCAGCTATTTTTGATGCAAATATATCTGTTAATCTAACGGGTAATAACATCCCATATTTTACCAATGCAACATACTATGGAACTGGTTTTGACACATTTGAACCCACTATTGGAGTTACGGGTTCTGGGGCCATATTTTTTACAAATTGGAATGGTGCTGGTGAAGGAACACATATCATCCGTTCACTAGATCAAGGTCAGTCATGGGAAGATGTCGGACCTTTTTTAGGTGGAGATGAAGGAGGATCAGGTCAAACACCAAATTCTAATGATCCCTATATCTATGTTGATAAATTTACTGACAGGCTTGTTAAATTTGACATGCATGCACTTGCAGTAATTAATGTCGAATATTCAGACAATGATGGAAACACATGGAGCACACCTTATCCAACACACGGTTATGTGGTACCGCAGGACCATCAAAGCATTGCATCTATGCCCCATCAGAATGCTATTTCAGGTGAGGTTGTATATGTTTATTGTATAAACACAGGTTCAGCCGCAGCAGGACCCCAGTGTTCAAGGTCTATAGATGGAGGGCGAACTTGGGACGCACAGAGACCAGGATATCCTGTTGGAACATCACAATGCTCAGGCCTTCATGCACATCTTGCAGGGGGACATGATGGAGCAATATATCGCGGTAATCCTTCTTGTGATGGCCCTGCCGTTTATCGTTCACTAGATGGAGGTTCAACTTGGACAGAGCACACAATTACTTCAGAGATGGGAATGCATCCAGAACTACAGCATGCACATGAAGTAGCAACAGCCGTTGACGATGAGGGTAATCTGTATGCAGCTTGGATTGCAGATGATTATATGATTTGGTATTCCTATTCTAGAGATCAGGGTGATTCATGGAGTAATCCAATGATGATTGCGGCACCAGGAGTCACAGAAACCGGTTTTCCAACAATATTTGCTGGTTCTGAAGGTAGGGTTGTAATAGGCTATATTGGCGAAGTTAATGATGCCGAAACTAATGCCACAAATATCGGGTGGTCAGGATACATGGCAATTATGACTGATGCCTTTGCAGAATATCCACTTATTACTAGTGTCGCTGTCAACCATCCAGACGATCCTCTTGACATCACTTCAGACTGTGGAGCAAGGCGTTGTGGAGGATTTGGTGACTTTATTGATGTTGAAATAGATGATGAGGGAAGACCTTGGATTGCTTTAGCACATAATACGGCAGGTTCCGATGAAGCTATTATTGGGACATTTACAGAAGGCCCCTCTCTTTATGGTGATTTAGCTTACATGGAAGCACTACCGGCAGGTGGTCCAAGCACGCTTAAGTTGTGAAGATTCAATTTTATAAACCCGAAACTGTCATTGCTTCAAGATGAAAAAGTCAGTCCTTCTAATTATTGTATTTTTGGTTACACCAGCATTAAGCGGATGCCTTGAGGCTGAAGATAAAAGAATTATAATTGAAGAACCAGGAATTTTTGACTTTAATCGTGCCATTCCTGATACTACTTGGTATCATTATTCTGGAGGAATTAATGCACTTGATGATGTTGCAGTTGAACAAGCAAACATTACTGCTAATTTAACAGGCCAAAATGTACCGTTTTGGACTCAAGGTAGTTATTATGGGATAGGAATGACAACATTTGAACCAACTATGGGTATTACTACTAATGATAATTTGTACATGACAAGTTGGGGTAATGGCCCTGCCGGTTCAACAGCTATCGTGCAATGCTCAGGACTTATAGAAATGAAAAACTTATCAGATTATACCTGTTCCGATGTTTACAATCCTATTACACCTGTAGCAAATAGTAATGATCCTTATGTTTATGTCGATAAATGGACAGATAGAATAATGAAGTTTGATATGCATGCATTGGCAGGTATGACAGTTGAATGGTCTGATAATGAGGGTTCATCATGGTCTCCACCAACATTTGCCACTTCATATTCAGTTCAGGACCATC
>CAYMED010000048.1:0-2869 GCA_964389655.1 uncultured Candidatus Poseidoniales archaeon | reverse complement strand
TTTCTTCTTCAATTTCATCGGATGGCATTGCATAGATCCCAATCATTCCCAGCCCGATGATAAGCAGAAGCACAGCTGCAATGATGCGCTGATCCATGGACATTGGACCCCTTTGGTCGGTTTGTATTTATCCTTGAGCCTAGACCGGTTGGTTATGCAGGAAAGGAGCATCCTTGCCCTAATGGCATTTTGGATACTTGTAGCTCCCGCCTCTGTGCTTGCACATACTCCGAATACCTTGACAGTCATCGTTCATGAACTGACCCACGACCCAGATGTTGTTTCCATCGTGGTTAATGACACTGTTCAGTATTATATTGCCGATGATCGAGAAAATGTATCCCATTACATTGGCTTTGATCATAATGAGGATGGTGATTATGAAGATGAAGGTGAATTTGGCTCTGGTCCTCTGAATCACACATGTGATTGGGATAATGATAGCGGTTGTCGAAGAGCGTGGATTTTCAAAGTCAATGATACATCTCTTATTGGCACCCATAATTTGGTTGACTATACAAACACTGGTGAATCTCACTTCATTACTCTGATCGTTGATCCAGATTTAGACACACATGGTACTTCTAGTGGAAATGCGCCACCAATTGGTGAGTGCCTAGGCGCCTGCAATGAGACCTCTTTGGAATTGAGCAATGTGGCCAGCAGCACTGAGAGCAATCATAGCAATCTGCTACTGGGTGGAGGAATCATGCTAACTGGTTTAGCGCTACTTATTCTTGTATCTTCAATTATGGACCATCGAAAAATCAGGACTGGACCAGTTTCTCAGCAACAGGGTGAGGATGAATAATCTCCTCAAGGTTGCTATCTATTGCGTACCTCAAATGCTTCATATTTCGATTCAAGGCCTTAAGGGACAAGGTCATCATGTCCATCGATGAATGAGAGGTCATCTCCCCTAGGTTTGGAACCAATTTGAGACATAACTTCCACGACCGGCCAAAGGCGCACAAACCACTCGCTGTGCTCGTCAAGGACATCGTTTAGTGCCTCATCGTCTGTGGCTTCTGTGATGTCTCTCCGCATGATTTGTAGATTGTCTAGCAATTCATTTGCCTCTTTTTGGGAAATAATCTCCATCTCCAATCCTATTTCAATTGCATCTTCAGCAATTAAAAGTAATGAATGCAGTGGTGGGGTGGAAACATCAGTAAGGTCAACGGGTCCAAATACGACAGGGGCAAGAGGGGTCTGCAACCAATCAGACCCTTGCCGCTCAATTTTCATCAGTGTCTGAGATGAAGCAGGACCAATTGGTGCCACTGCAAACCCTCCATCATCCAATCGGTCAAGAATCCACGATGGAATTTTTCGAATTGCACCCGTGATGAGGACCCTATGCAATGGGTTTGGTACACCCGGTGGTGTGCGATCAATTGCTATCAACTTGCGAAGAACAATTCGTGCACCTTCATGATCAGACAGATGCGTCCTCACATGTTTCATGACAGCAGCATTTGGATCAACAAGTACTACTGATCCATCAGAACCCACCATGTGACTAATCAGGGCTGTCAAATAACCTCCTTTTGCACCTAAGACAAGTACGTCAGAGCCTTCTCGCAATTCAAGTTGCCTGAGCATCGTGGCGATCATATGCGGTGCGGAGATGGTTTTGACAGCACCATCCTCTGTGGCAATGAAAGGAACGGGGTGGTCTGCCCACCATGGGTCAAGCTCAAAATTCGTGAATTGGGCAATATTGACTGTTTCCATAGCCTCACGAACAGACAATTCAAGCAGCATCCCCTCCGCGATGAGGCCATCGAGCAGAGCAGAAATGCGGCTCATCGAATGACGTCATAGAGGTGACGCCTAATGAACCTGCATCTTGTCCGCGCGCCATCGGGTCCGTGGTCTAGGGGTTATGACGTCGCCCTTACAAGGCGAAGATCGCCGGTTCAATTCCGGCCGGACCCATCTCAATGCATGGAGCCTAAGTTTATATTCACTCAGTGTTGCAATTTGCGCATAATTCGGTTGAAGTAAATCATAAACAGCACTTCTACAATTTCTGAGTAACATTGACTAGCAAAGATGAAATCCGCAGAGTTAGGACAATCCACACGAAGGATGACGGGAAACATGGTGCAGAAAGTGGTCATGGCTGGTTTACCGTGTATCGTGGCAATCGGTGCGCCAACGAACTTGGCAATCGAACTTGCTCGGCAACATAGAATTACACTCATTGGCTTCGCAAAAGAAGCTCGGTTTACTGTGTATACAGGTGCATGGAGACTCAAGAATTGAGGTGGCAAAGGATATGCGTAAGGGTGTCAAAGCGCAGCCTCCCATCAAGTCTGAAAAACTGAAGATTCGGAAACCGAAACGAGTGGCTGCTGGCATCACGGGCGTTACGAAATCATTCCAAATCGGTTTTGCTGAAGCGGGGATTTCTCGCACGATTAAGACCATGCGCACAGTCAATCGTTTCGATGGTTATGATTGTCCGGGGTGTGCATGGCCCGATCCGGATGGACATCGTTCTGGATTCGAATTTTGTGAGAATGGGGCCAAGGCATTCGCCACTGAAGCGACAAAAAAGCGTCTAACTCCGGCCGTATTGTCCTCAAAAACAGTCCAAGAATGGTCAGATTACCCCGATATGGAATTAGACAAACTAGGACGGCTGACGCACCCAATGGTGATGCGAAAGGATTCTGACCGCTATGAGCAATTATCTTGGGACGATGCGTTTTCATTGATTGCGAATGCCACATCGCACCTGAATGATGCGAATGAGGCAGTGCTCTACACGTCTGGACGTGCATCGAACGAAGCGGCATTCCTATGGGGAACACTCTCTTATCCATTACCCGTTAAACCGGAGAAATAGCGACTGCTTGGA
>CAYMED010000047.1:0-2934 GCA_964389655.1 uncultured Candidatus Poseidoniales archaeon | reverse complement strand
AAGCCGGTAGCATCGCGGGCTCCAGTTGCACGGGAATGACGACGAGTGGGTGTCCTGAGATCAAGATGATGATCAACTGGAGCGCCGACCCGTCCGCTGAAAATGAATAAACATTGAAGGCGAGCAGAAGACACCCGCTGATCTGGGTTCAAATCCCAGTGCCCCCACCACATTCGCTTTCTTCTGAGATGTCATCACTGAACACCATGAGCAGTTGGCAAAGAAAAAGAAGGTGAAGGCGCTGACATGAGCACCGATGACATGCGCTAGATATGATGCAGGAAATTCTAGACGTTATCAGTTGGAATCAGCAAATGCTTGAACCAAGTTTCCGGTACTGGAAAATCTCTCACCAACCTCACCTATCAGTAATGACGATGAGATCATTGGTAGCCCCAAACTATTATCGCGATATAATAATTGTAACAATAGACCCAAGAACTTGCATGACTGCAAATCCGCGCATCATTATTCCTCTGATGCACCAATGCTTGAAGATTTAGCAAAGTTCCTCTCGTCTTCTTCTTGAGCAACACGTATTCCTTCCTCAATATCGACCTTACTAGTTATGTAAGTTCCAAGTAGAATGACTATTGTTATCGTCAATATTGCAACACGGCTATCAAATGCTGTACTGGTGATGCCGTAAAGGAATGTCCCAATCATAGCTGCAGACTTGCCTAGGAATCCAAAGAATCCGAAGAACTCAGAAGTTCGTGTTTTTGGGGTAAGTTGGGAAAACATCGAACGCGCTTGGGCTCCAGCAGAACCCATGGCACAACCGACAAATAACCCTAGGATAATCCATTGTAATTCAACCCCTAGACCTAGTGGAGACCAAACTTTGTTGCGCATCATTGAGGCCCACCAATCAACTGGCCCACCTTGGTCTACTATTGTTGGATGCTTGTCTCCAACCTCCGTAGACCCAGCAATGGTTTCATTCCCACCAACGATAATAATTGAGAATCGATGGTCATTTGTTTCATCAAAAGAAGAGGCTAAGGCAATTGCATCCTCTTCGGTAATCGACTTTTTATCGGCTTCGGAAATTGTAGATTGACCAGCGAGGAATGATGCTCCAAAAATTCCAACCCCAACTAGCAGCAATGATAGAATTACTCCCGTCACACCCATTTCTCGTTCATGCAACCACTTGACTCCACCTCCGAGTAATACTACCATTACCAAGATGAATAGACATACCATCAAACCAGTGCCGAGAGTACTTTCACCTGCTTCTTCTACACTATAATCTGGTTCGGGGAAATGCTCTTGGAAGGCGTCACGGAATTCTGCATCTCCTTCGGATGTTTCACCTATCCAACCCTCATAGCCTCTGTCATAGAGTGTTTTCATGGTATAGTTTCCAGTCGCATTATCGTATTCAAATTTGAAATCATAGCGATCGGCATCTTTCTCCCCCTCTAATTCTAGAGGGGCGAATCCTGCTGCTGCAACTGCCACAAAGCAATATACTAACAAAGCCAACATCAAAGCAAATTTTGTTCCTTTTGCATTGGCCAACTTGCCAAAAACAAATGTCATAGGAATTGCAACAATATTGACAGTAAGCAGCAGCATGATATTCATGCTCGGGTTAATGCGCAACACGGATTCTCCGAAGGCACTAGCCATACTGGCAATTGTGTTAACGCCATCATAGAATAGCAGGTAAGCGACTAGAAACATTGCGAGAACTTTGAATTTTCTAATTTCGATTAGTGTTCTATATACCTGAGCATAGGCAGTCTTTACGGTTTTCGAAATACCTTCCCATTCCATTTCCTCAGCGATTTCTGGTTCGGGAGTCCACTTGAACATCAACATTCCAAAAACCCACCACCATAATGAGGAAGTGGCGAAAATTACTGCAAGTTTAAAATTGGTATCCCAATTGAGTGTCATCAAAATTATCAAGTGGAAGATTAGTAGTATTGAACCACCCATAAAGCCGTACATATAACCCCAAGTTGACACATGGTCTTGGCAACGCCTTTCGGCTAAATATGGCATAAATGAGTAATAGATGACATTACCACCTGTGAATCCGATTGTGCCTATCGTGTACATCATCGCGAGAACGATGTATCCTTGCGAGCCAAAATATGGCGCTGCGCCCATCAATGCCGTGAATACTACACCTGCAACTGTGTACCATTTAAGCAACTTCTTTTTGATTGGCATTCGATCAGCAATAACGCCTAATGCAGGAGCAGTAATAACAACAAAAACCATAGAAAATGTGAGTACGAAAGCGTAGAATGAATCGCCTGATTGAGTTCCTGTAGCCAAGTTATACAAATTCGCCATCAATGCCGGCGCAATAACTGTCATAACAGTGAGTGCATATGCTTGATTTGCCCAATCAAAAAAGTACCAACCCTTTAGAGAACGCTTGTCTTCGTCCGGCATTGAATCGATTAATTCCTTTACCAAATTTGAATCTGAAGCAGATACGCTTTCCATAAACTTGCTAATATTAGCAAGCATATAACTTCACGGCCGCCGAAAGACGAACCATCTAGGGTGTGATGATTGAGCGCCTCAAGCAAGAGGGCTGCCATCTGCAGCGGGGAGTTTCTTGAGGATGATCATTACAAAGTCGACCAATGCCCAAATTCCGAATCCTCCAACTGTAAGCAGTTTTGCAATTCCAAGTCCCTTGTATCCAAGGTAGAATCGGTCGATTCCGAAGTAACCTAGGAAAAAGGAAAGCAGCAGGGCGACCATCCAAGATTTCTGTGCCCCAGCAGTAGGCATTCCTGGCATTGGAGCGGCACTAGGCATTCCTTGCATCGGTGCAGCCATTGGCGGTGCCCCCATCATTGGGTCTGCTGGAGGTGCAGCCATTTGCGGTGCACACATAATTTGTTCTACAGGAGGTGCAGCAATTAGCAGAGCACACAACATTACGTCTGCAGCAGGAGCAGC
>CAYMED010000046.1:0-3166 GCA_964389655.1 uncultured Candidatus Poseidoniales archaeon | reverse complement strand
CATATAGTTTTGTTCCGACCCCGTCGCAGGTTATATAAATATCCTTATTACCTCTCGGAAGACGCGCAGCAAAATCACTAAAACCTAGGTACTCTGCAAATTCATCTGCTTTTAATTGATCAACCATAGAGCAGTAGTTCCTCTTCGCAAGCAGCAACTACATTAGGGTATATACATCTTAATCTATTCCAGCAAGCCTCAGCTATTTCTCGATGCTCTTCTTGAGTACCGTTAGCCATTCGTAGCTGACAGTAATGAATCCAACTACGTAATGTACCTGCCATATATAGAGTTGTTTCTGTATTTCCTTCAGGTAATACAGCCCTAGCCTGTTCTTTTGCAATACCTACATCTAAAGCCCACTTATAAACATCTTTAGCCCTTTTAATAACCTCTGCTTGCTGGTCAAACCAGTGCCCTTCAATAGTAGCATGGCTAGGATTGTTTTTATCAAGGGGAGTAGAGTTTTGTCTATTCTTTTTATCTTGAAGTCGAGCTTCTCGTAGGCCAAAAGAATCGGCCTCAGCATATCGTTGAGAAAACTCTTGAAAAGAAAAGCTACGGTGACGTAGTATTTGGCGGGAAATATCACGGGTTGTGCCTATTTCCATAGTTACTGAAGCCATCTCGAACGGGCTCCAGTGTTGGTTTTTTATTAAGTAAGCTAACAGCTTGGGAGCTGTCTTACTATTATTCTGATTTTCTGGATTGCTAACTCTAGCGCAATAAGCGATAAAGTCTTCTGCCTCCACCTTTGATAAAGTAGAGGCAATTATGTCTACGTACATTAACCGACATTCTCCATTCTAGTCATTAATCTTTCAGCTCGATTTGTTACTTGTCTGTACCATTTCGAGTTACGTCCTTCTGCTGCGGCCTCTTTCCAATTTGATTTTTCAAGAGCTGCTTTGAAGTTTTTGAACTGGGACAGTCTAGGACGCCCCATGTTAAATATCATATTTACAAGTATTTCTTGCACTTCCTCAGGGAAGTCCTCGTAGTAAGGATCATATAACATTTTACATTCATTGATAGCAATATCAAGATCCTTTTCGAAACAAGACTGTACTCTTTCTTTTGAAACAGGAGTACCTAACGGCTGTCCTTTTTCTTCATCATACTCTGTAATTAGATGGCCAATTCCAAGAGTAGCATATCCCAAATGGTCTTTGTAGATTTCATACTTTACTCCTTCATCAATTACTAATTGCTTATATACTGATTCTCTATTCATTTTCTCCTTTCCTACACAAGCAGGGGTTACATAAACACTCTGGGCATTCACATTTATCCATATTAATATCTCTTTACTAGATCCCAATTCATGGGCTCTTCTGATCTTATTTCAACTTCTTGACCGTCCATGTCTTCGAACTTAATAAGATGTGGTTTTAAAACTTTAATTTCTGCTACTTCGTACTTTTTAGGGGTACGTTCGTATTCTTCTCTTCCTTTATCATCTATTACTTTACGCCCTACGAACCATATCGTAAGCGCATATTCTTCATACCACAACTTTTTAAGCCAGTTGATAAACCTATTTTCTGTTACCTCATTCTCAGTCTTCATTTTGAAGCTCTTCGTTTTTCTCTAACCACTCCTCTGCTTCATCTGCTACTTCGGTTGCTTCTCTGTAGTATAAAATAATTTCTTTCTGTTGTCGTATAAATCTACGAATCTCTTGTAAGTTATACGCCATACTTTCATAATCTGGGGGAGTTAGTCCAAATATTACAAACTCTCCACCTAATAATTTTTCTACTTTTGCTATTGATTCTTCCCAGTTTTCCTTAGTAATAATGAACCAAGTAACATCTTGCAAGGTTATTTGTTGGGGTAAGGGAGGCTGATAAATCTCTATTGGGATTTCTTCAGTTATTACTTTTACCGGAGGTGGCGGTGTAAAATCAAATTTTGGTAAACTCGCACATCCACTACTCAGGATTATCGAAAGCGCGCTCGCTTTCAGTATCATCGGCTTCATCTAATTCCCTACTGTCTGCTTCTACTTGACGAAATACTTTTTTCGTCCCGTTGTTAATCTTTGGTTCCATAAAATCTGGTTTCGCTCTAGCACTCTTAGTGAGATTATGTCTTTTAAATACACTAAGGTACTCTGTCTTTTCTCTTTCAAGATTGTTATGCTTTTTTGTAAGCAAAGTGAAAGCCTCCTGCTGGACTTTCATCTTTTCCCGCATATTTTTAATTGTAGCCTCATTCGTCGCTGCTGCGGTTTGAAGAGCTACATTATGCTGTTGTGCCGATGCTAATTCCATTTGTTGTTGGGTGATGCGGTTATCCTTCTCATTTATTACTACTTTATGATACGCGTATCCCGCACCACCAACAATTAGGATGATCGGAAGCATTTTAATCATTCCAAACATACTATTTTTCCATTACTAGAGCATGGCAGATAATAGAACTTCATATTCTTTCTTATTTATTGTGCACAAAGTTCTTTGCCTACCGGCAGGCGTATAATGCATAAGTTGAATATTATAAGCATCCGCAGATTCTCTAATCTTCTTCAGCTTTACACGACTCGCATTTTGCTCGTTAATTACTTTTTGTTTGCACAGTGTATACGCTTCACTCTTTGAGATAGTCGTAGCACCGAGCGTTTCTGGGGCTATTATTAGGGCTAGCAATCCGACTAGGATTGTTTTTTTCATAAGGTTTTCTCCTCCTTTTGCTTGGCATGGCAATGCCGTTCACGATTTAGCCACATAACCCATCTATTTGCCCGGTAGTGGGATTTAAATGTGACTTCGGAATTCTAATCATCTACGTCAATATGTCCGTGATCGGCCATGTACTCTACAGCACTTTCGATGCCGACTCTACGCCCTAAAAAGTACGCATGGTAACCACAACCTGCTAGGCAGATAACAAATATAATAAAAGCACCAACGGTAGTTACCAAGTTAAATTCTCCTATAGATAGATTTTTCAGTTGTGTATATTATACAAGAAATAACATCTGATGTCAAGAAACATTTTTAGAATGTGCAGTTAAAAATAATTCTTGACAAACGATGTTGTTTACTGTATAATGTGTGCATGAGAAATTATAAGAAAAAGCCTTGGACAATGAAAGAGAAGGGACTATTAGCCCAATACTACTACACCATACCAATGGAAGAATTAGAGGTGCTATTCCCTG
>CAYMED010000045.1:1883-3401 GCA_964389655.1 uncultured Candidatus Poseidoniales archaeon | reverse complement strand
TTTTTGCGGGTGTGGTGCAAATTATTCCAAAACGCGCAGGTCTTCCCCTGCGCCAGTGCAAAACCGAAGCGTCCCCGCGCCAGTATACGTGCAAAAGCGACGAATGTCAAGAAATTTTTGCGGGGTCGCGGGAAATTAGCGCAAATAGCGGAAGTCTCCTCATCCCCGCCGCAAATTGAAGAAAATTGCAGGAAATTAGCTAAAAATCCTTGACATTACGACCCCGCGCGCGGCCCCCCGGAATTCCCTTGCGTTATTTGCACGATTGGGGGCAATTTTAGTTGACAACGGATTTAAATGCTGATATAATACACGCATGAAAAAAATGGAAAACCAAATGACAATGAATCAGTTTGACTTGCTCCTTATGCACGGTGGCATGATGCACGACGGTTTGTCTTCGGACGAAGCTATTGCAGCCATCATGATTATGGAAGAGCCAGCTGAGGATATTGCATGGCTCATCAAAAGAGTGAAAGGTAATGAAACTAAGTAAAGACGAAGTAGCCTTTGCTACAGAAGTAGTACGTAAGCTAATAATATCTAACATGAAGGATGACAGCCCTTTGCATCCAAAAGTTGCACGGGCTGAACTTACAGAACTGATACTTATTGGTGAAGATTTAATGAATGACGCAGGGTGGGATGCTACCGACAACCCTTGTGAATTTAAGGTAGGAAATGTTTGGAAAGGAAGGAAAAGATTTGTACAACGCTAAAGTAAAAAAGGGTTATTGGCCGATTGGTAGGCAGCGCATGGTTATGCGGGCTGTTGCCTTCGCCATTAACGAGTTTAAGCTCCATGAGGAGGTTAGGGCGTACCCTTTGAAAGTCATCATGACTAAGTTCAGTGGTGAATACTATGGCGATTCTTGGATGCACGAAACAGGCTATGAAATACGCTTGAACAGCCGATTTAACAACAAGCGGGTAGCCCAAAGCATATTCCATGAAATGACTCATGTAAAGCAGTTTGCTTTCGATGGGTTAGAGTTAGGCAGTCGTACCGACAAGTTCCGTGGTAAGAAGTACCGACGTGTGGATTACTGGGACGCTCCATGGGAGGTAGAGGCTAGAAAAATGGAGAAAAAATTACTACGAAAATGGAAAAAAATTGTTGACACGACACCTTACTTTTGATATAATACTTGTATTGAAATTGAGAACAACTTAAAATTTTTCGGGAGAAAAAGTATGAAAGCTACAGCAACCCAGTCAAGCAACTATCCTCAGGAAGTTATTGACAGCATGGTTTCAGCTTATGAAGCCAACCCTACTCGCACGACTGTTAATGAGTTAGCAGCCGAGTTTGACAAGACTGAGCGATCTGTTATCGCTAAACTGTCTGCCCTTGGTGTCTACGTTGCACAGCCAAAAGCTGCTAAGCGCCCACCTCAGGTTCGCAAAGCTGACCTTGTTGCTGAAATCGAATCAGCTCTTGGTGTAGAGTTTGTAAGCCTTAACAAAGCAGGCTTTGCTGATCTACAGAAGCTGCTCGCAGCAGTATCGTAATCAGAA
>CAYMED010000045.1:0-1783 GCA_964389655.1 uncultured Candidatus Poseidoniales archaeon | reverse complement strand
AAGGACTCGGCGTATACAGCCGGGCGTCTTGTCCAAGCCCAAGACGATAAAAGGTGGCGCTTTGGGGTTGCACTCTACAGCATTCCAAAATAGGCGTAGAGGGAGTGGTTGGGACTCCGAAACTCGACCGCGTAAGTCACGTGAAGACCAGTATGGAAACATATGCAATTAACCCTGCGTACGCGGGGTTTTTTGTGTGCATAATCAAAATAATTCTTGACATTTTTGTTGAAAGATGAGATAATATGTAAGGATGAAATTTTAAGGTGAAAAAGGAGAACTTTATGAGTGATAACGTGATTGAATTTCCTAAACCTTTTGATAGTAGTAGCTTAGTGGATCAGATGCATGGTTTACAGGTAGAATTAAGCGAAAACTATCAAAAGATAATGGAAAATTACATGCTTAGTAGAGCTTTAGAGCTAGAAAGCACAAATTTACAAAAAAGATACGACTCAATACTGATGCGGTATGCTGAAATCGTAGGGCACGAAAATATCCCAGTAGGATTAATAGAGTACTCAACCCATATCGTCTCTAAAGAGGACGACGAAATTACTATGATTAAAAAGGAGGGTTTAGACGAACAGCTTGATATTCTTCAAGCTAGAGTTAGAGAAACTATGGATGAATTAGCAACTTATTTGCAGGAAATGAATAAAGATGAACTACAGTGAGGTACAAACTAAGTATATAATCGAAGAATATTCTAGCGCCCCTAACCGAGAAACAGTAGAAAGGCTAGCGGATGAATTAGAGAAAACTATTAAATCAGTAATCGGCAAACTATCACGCGAAGGCGTGTACCGCCGAGAGGTTTATAAAACGAAAACGGGTGAGAATCCGATTACTAAAAAAGAAATTGTGATCGATATCGCAGACTCTTTGGGGATTAACGAAGAATCGCTACTGGGTCTCGACAAAGCGCCTAAAAACACATTGAAATTACTGGAGGCAAGTATTAAGTGTTCAATATCTACGTGAAGTTAATGGAAGAATGCGCTGAAGTGATTCACGCAAGTAGTAAAGTCTTAAAGCGGGGTCGCCACGGGGTTGAGAAGCAGTATTTATCCGAAGAAGTTGGAGATGTCCAAGCAATTATTGGATTAATGGTTGATCAAGGTCTAGTAGATGAATCAACTATAGCACGAAAGCAGTATCAAACTGAAAATAAGTACAGGAACCTAAAAGATGGATGATTTCCTACAACAATTCCTAAAAACGCTAACCCTAATCACAATCTACGTGATATTTCCCTTAATTTTATGGAGTGTTTTCCTTTCCTTCTTTTAAAAAAATTTTTCGAATTGCACAAAATTAGGACGAAGTTGTACTTAAATATTTACAGACCCCTTAAGTTGTAACGGTGTTATTAAATTATCGGGGTCATTATGGTTGATCAGAATTCGTTAACAATTTAATACCTTATTTTTGGGATTATGCTTACTCTATATCACTTTCAATAATATTATGGGTTTGGAGATGGAATCTCCTTTAATTCCGATTCCACTCCAAGCGCATAAATATTTCAAACTATTTCGTAAGCATTGAGTTGTAACAATCTTGATTGATCTCATTTATCATCAATTTGAGTATTATTTTATCACACTTTTTGGCATAACACAAGTTTTATTTTTGAGTAGGTAAATGAAATTGCTGATTTCTACGCGTTTAAGCAAACTAAAAAATGTTCTATTTTTATAGAATAGGTGAAAAAAGTTCTTGACTTTTATCCTTTCGCGATGGTATAATACGCAGTATGAAAAAATCAAGAAACAAAACA
>CAYMED010000044.1:1647-4203 GCA_964389655.1 uncultured Candidatus Poseidoniales archaeon | reverse complement strand
GTGCCTTTTGCATCTGTGTTGTAAAATCTTGTACTAATGCCTGTACCTCTTGTCCGTAAGCATTTAACTTAGTCTGAGCCTCCTGAGTATACACACTTAGTTTTGATTGAGTTTCTGTTGAATAAAGATTGAGTTGTGATTGAATTTCAGCAGTAAAGCCACCAATAGCCGCCTGATATTTATTTATATCTGAACTAATCTTGGTTGACTCTTTTTGCAACTCAGCACTAAATGCGGCCACTTCAGCTTGCGCTAGACTTGATTTCTTAGAAATATCTGCTTGATACTCTTGAATTATCGCACCCACTTTAGCCTGAAATACTCCTAGTTCTTGCTGAAACTTCATTTGCCATTTAGCAAATTCAACTTGCATCTCATTGCTTGTCCAAAGAACCACTAATTCATTAAGATCAGCTTGGTATTTACTCAGTTCAGCTTGATACCTTTGCATTCTATTAGCGTATTCCTGTACCTGTTTTTGTAATTCTTGTGCTTTATTCTGTAGATCAACATTAGTACTCAAAGACATCTTTTGAATAAGACCCTGAGTATTGGATTGAAACTCAGCAGTATCACGCTGATTCTCGGCTTGATACTTTGTATTATCTTCATTGAACTTATTTAATGAATTTTGAAGATTAGTTGCAAATTCTTGTACTTGACCATTAATTACCTGCATCCTAGCGGCTACCATTTCAGGATCTTCACCTTTAGTTGCATCAGCAACCCACTCGTTAGCATCTGACCAATCTGGTGTAGTCATAACTGGAGGAGTATATACTGGAGCAGTTCCCTCTAGTGCCATTGTCTGAGCAACGTACTCAGCTTGCAATGCCGCATCGCCAATAGAAAAAACTGGTGGTGATGGCGCATCTGGAGGAGTGACACTACTAAGATTAAGATCATTAATAGAGGGGTCGGGTACAGGAGTGAAAACAGGTAAACTGACATCATCTGGCATAACCACTGTTGTCAGTGTACTTACGAGGGAGAGATTCACTATAGGCGCCACTGGAACGCTAACTAGTGTTGGTGCATCGGGTAAGGTCGGTAACGCCAATACAGGAACACTAGGCAGTGACAGATTTGGAGGTAAACCCTGATACCCGACCATTCTTTCTTCTAAAACTTTACATGCCGCAAACAATACTGGCATTCTATAAAACTCTGTAGGAAAATTTGCAATAGATGATGGATTTGTATCCCAATTTGTAACAGCACCATAATTTACTAGATCTGCATAAGCCTGAGCAGAACCAGTTGGTGTAGGAATAATGCCAATTTCACTATTGCGAACATAATATACGGGAAACTCTTCAGTTGCCCTTCTTAAACTTGTAGTATCTGCCGCATAGAACCTATCCGAAGATGGTATTTCGGTGGCTACCTTTGAATTTCTTATTACTGATAATACTCTATGTGTAGCACTTATATCAATAGCGGCTCCACTAGAAATAGACGAGATAGAAGAAAACAAATGCAGTAACTCAGGTCGTAAAGCCGCAAAACGACTAATTACATCTTTTATACCATCATCAAACCATCGTTCTGCTTGAGTACCTGAAGTAGAACCAGCTAGTGCTTCTACTTGGTCTTTAAATATAAATGCCATAATTCATCCAGATGTTACGGGGGGCGCAAAGCACCCCCCAGTTAACATTATTTCCAAACCGCATGAGCTTCTGGCATAACAACATCTAGACCAGCCTCAGTTTGAATGAGGTCAATCCTTCTGTCAACACCAGTATTCTCTAGCGACTGAACACCAACATAGATCGCAGTATCACGATTCACGCCATTACCGACCAATGGTCTGTATTTAACGTGCTTCATGTTTACTCCAACCATCTTAGCACCAGCTTGGCCACTGTCAAGATGAATATTCCTAGTAACATTCATATCTCCATAAGGAGTATTTATTCTAGTCATATCCAATCCGAACTTCACGCTTTTTCCAGTAATCTGGAAATTTAAGCGACTAAATTGGCCTTTATCTAAGCTGTTATCAACATAACCGCTTATTTTATGTAGCCAGTTATAAACGTCTGTGTTACACATAAACAGTGTAGCATTAGAGTTATTATAACGTGGATCCATCCAAGTGCTCATATCATCTAAGAAATCATCAGATGATTTAGATGCGGTATTTAATGCGAATACATTGCCACTTTGAACAATGTAATCAAGAATACCCTGAGTATAACGGGTAGTTCCATCAACGTGCTTCTTACCAAATAAGAGAGCTTGCTCGATGTCCCATTTATGCTCAATGAGTTTATTCTTCCATACTCTTGCCCATTCGTCAGGAACGATTTTAAGAGCAGTAGCACGTGCAGTATTAGTCATCTGCATACTAGTTTTGAAGATCTGAGTGTATCCAAAAACATCTGAATAAGGAGTATCCTTATAAGTGCTTGGAAAACTAGAACCTTCAGCAAATGCAGAACCAACTACATACACCTTCATAGCTTCTGTTAAAGAAGCGGCAGCAGTAATAAACGCAGAGCCACTAGAGCTTTTAAAAGTAGTATTACCTGATGCGGCAGTTACGCCACG
>CAYMED010000044.1:0-1547 GCA_964389655.1 uncultured Candidatus Poseidoniales archaeon | reverse complement strand
ATAACCAAGTACATAGCCATAACGCTTTTGCCACATACTTCTTTGTTCTAGAGATTTAAACTCTGGATCATCCGTTGGTTTTCTCGAAACTTTGTTAAGAAATCGAAAAAAGGGTGTTTGATCTATAGCGAGTTCACTTACGGCAGCACCGAAGTTATATCGTCGCCTAAGATCACCAATACCTGCCCCTCCTGAGCCAGGAGAAGAACCAGCAGATGATGGAGCCTGATCGTGTGTACTTAAGTACAAAGGACTATCAGCCATTTTTACTTCCTTCCATTTTGGAAGGAGACGTTACTACTCTGAATCGAAACTAAATAGGGTATCTACTCCCTGATCTAATCCTTTCAAAGCATCAAGTACCTGCTTGTCTGGATCAACAGTCTCTTGTGATGCACTATTGATCGAACTAGTACTTTTTGGTATTTCCCTGACATTCTTCATCTGATTAAGCATATCATCCTTAGTAGCTTTAGCTACATTAGAAGCAACTTTTCCTCTATTCTTTAGATAGTAAATATCTTCAAGATTAATTCTGTGATCATTTGCCCAATCCATCATATCGTCAAACTCTTCGTCAGCCATTCCAGACTCCTTCTTGAATTGCTGAGCCTCAGCTGCACGCCTTTCAGCATCTGCGTCTGCGGCTCTGGTTTGGTTTTCAGTTTGGAGCTGTTGGTTAACTCTTTGATCAACAATACCACCAATAGTATGATTAAACAATCTTGCAGAATCACTTTGAGGATTTGCTACGGCTTCATCCATATCAAACTCAAAATCGTCAGGTAAACTTAACGCTTCCTTCACGTTTTCTGTTTTTCCACCATTTTGTAAATAATCCTTTACATTATTTACCAATCCTGGATCACTTTTCATTGTGTCCAAGATGGGAATAAAAGGTTTTATTTCATCAAGTGTGGACTTCATTTTCTGAGCCTCACGAGATGAATCTCTATACCTTTTTTCCCAATCAGTCGTTTCTATCGTGGAGTCAGACTCCTGAGTCTGAGTTACCGCTTCTGACTGCTCATCAGGGGTGGCGACTTCTACTGCTTCATCTTGATCAATGATCATCGAATTAACATCATTATCTAATGCAGAAAAGAAATCGTCACTGGAGCCAAAAACCGCTTTTTGTGCTTCATTTTCAGGCACAATTGCGCTTTCCGTCTCTGGGTTTGCCAGTTGTTCTTCTTTTGCCATATTTCCCCTTATTGTTTTCCATTCATAGACTTTTTAACCGCACTAAGTTCAACAGCCGCCTTTTGTTTAGCGACTTGCTGATCTTGTTCTAATTTCGAAGCAGCGAGAGCCATTCTACTTTGAGCTTGGGTTGCTCCTTTACGTAACTCTGCTTCTACTGTGCGAACTTTGTCTTGTATGCCAGCTTGCACAAGCTGTCTTTCAAGTGTTTCGATGGTTCCATCCTTATCTTTAACTGCCTCTTCCAGTTCTTCTAACTGTCCAGTTAACTGAGCATATAAACTCTTACGTTGTATTATCTTTTCTTTATTGCGTATATCAGTTTCTGCTAATACTGCAACATC
>CAYMED010000043.1:0-5301 GCA_964389655.1 uncultured Candidatus Poseidoniales archaeon | reverse complement strand
CGACCATTGCATTGAGGCTTGATTCCTCAGCGTACCAAGCGTTGCACTCTTCCCTCTTCTTCTCATTCCCAAGTTCCTGTTCCTTGGCTGCGACCCACACCTTCAGTGTGCGCAGCAGCGATTCTATAACTTCGTCCCACATATCGTTCAGATCCGTCCAATCGCTACCAAAATGGGTGGAGACGGTCTCCGAACACAGCCATGACCCTTCGAGATGTTATTTCAACGAATTGCGTTGTTGTGTATGGCATGGGCCTCGTGGATGCCGATATCAGGCGGGCTGCGACGCTGCCCTCGAGGTACTATACCGGCCCGGATCTGTTCGAAGAACTGCGGAGGTGCTTCGGTGAACACTGGTGTTTCGCAGGCCATGCAAGCGAAGCAGAGGTAGACAGTATTCTGCCTCTGGCGCACGTCGAAGCGCAGACGGGCGAGCCAATGCTCCTGACGAAACAAGGGGGTGGTTTGAGCATCATTTCGGGCGTGTGCACGCACCGTGGCATGATCCTTGTCGATGAGCCATGTCAAGGAAAAGTGATCCAATGTCCCTACCATGGTCGCACCTTCGGACTCGATGGGTCGTTTCGAGCCATGCCCGGCTTCGAGGACGTCGAGGACTTCCCAACACCAAAGGACGACCTTGCAACATTCGCTTCAGAGTCATGGAACGGCTTCCACTTCACGACACTGGGTGCCACAGATTTCGATGGATGGTTCAAGCCCTTCGCAGAACGTATGGCATGGTGGCCGAAAGACTGGCAGATCGTGCACGACCCATCAAGACACCGAGATCACACAATCGATGCGAACTGGATCGCTTACGTCGACAACTACCTTGAAGGATTTCACATACCACATGTTCACGGCGATCTACATTCCATACTCGATCATGGAAATTATCGTACAGAGTTGTTCGACGGAGGGGTTCTACAGGTCGGCATTGCCAAGGAGGGGGAACTATGTTTTGATCTTCCCTTTGATGCTGTAGATTATGGAGTGCGTATTGCAGCGTATTATTGGTGGTTCTTCCCAGGACTGATGCTTAATGTCTATCCATGGGGGATGTCAGTCAACATCGTCATCCCTGAGACGGTGAGGCGTACGCGGGTGATCTACCTGGGATATGTCACAAATCAAAGCATGAGTAAAATGGGTGCCGGAAGTAACTTAGACAAAGTCGAAAAGGAGGATCAGTCCGTTGTAGAAGGAGTGCAGCGCGGTATGTTTTCTGCCACGTATGACTGTGGGCGTTACTCGCCGGAGCATGAAATCGGCGTACACCACTTCCATAGGACTCTTTTACGTAGTTTAACACCGTCCAATAACTAGCTTAATCTATCCAAATGGTGCAGATATCTGGGGTTTAATCATTGAGATAAGTTGTTGCCAAAATTCAAAACGGGGCCCCTAACAATCACGTTGGGACCGATGAGTAGACAACAGCGCCCCTACGTATTCTATGATAGTGCAGTCTCCATTTGCTCTGTTTGTCTTATTCGGGTGGAGGCAAAAATTGTCATTGAAGAAAAACGAGTGGTTCTTGACAAGTGGTGCCCAAAGCACGGAAAAGAGAAAGTTATAATTTCAGATGACGTGGATTATTGGCGGATGGGAAGAGAAGATTTTCTTTCCAAAAGTGAGATGCCAAACAAATGGAATACGCCGCTTAAGTGGGGTTGCCCCTACGACTGTGGGATTTGTCCAAGTCATGAGCAACATGGATGTTTAACGCTCATTGAAATCACAGATGGGTGCAACCTTCGCTGCCCGATATGTTATGCTGGATCTGGTCCAGAACACATGAACACACACCGAACTCTGGAAGAAATTGAAATGATGTTAGATGCAGTAGTGGATAATGAAGGAACAGCGGATGTGGTGCAGATCTCTGGGGGAGAGCCAACAATCCACCCCGATTTCTTTGAAATTTTGGATGCTGCTAAAAGGCGGAAAATTCGCCATTTAATGGTAAATACGAATGGTGTCCGAATTGCAACGGAAGATGGTTTTGCTGAGCGTCTTGCGACATATGCCCCCGGATTTGAAGTATATCTCCAATTTGATTCATTGGAAGCAAATGCACTGATGGATTTACGCGGTGCCGACTTATCGGATATACGAAAAATTGCAATCAAAAAACTGAATTTAGTCGGATTATCCACTACACTTGTCCTTACTGTGAAAAAGAATGTGAATGATCATGAGATGGGCGCCATCATTGATTGGGCTACAACCATTGATTGTATCCGTGGTGTAACAATTCAGCCGATACAAGATGCTGGTCGAACTGAAGGATTAGAATTGGAAAATAACCGAATGATATTATCGGAGATTAGAAGAAATATTGGGGAACAGTCGGAGATTTTTGGGATCGAAGACATACTTCCTGTGCCTTGTCACCCTGGTGGATTGGCAATGGCATATGGATTGAAATTTAATCATCAGGTGACTTCTATTTCTGGAAAAATTGATCCGCACCTCTTTGCTAACTCTGCAAATCCAACCATCCAAGTTGAATTCGATAAAGAGCTGCATAAGTTACTGGGTGATTCACTCACACTTTCAAGTTTGACAGAAGAGGGGACGGGGACCTCACTTGCTGAATTATTGTGCTGTATTCCTTCACTTGAAACACCAAAGGAAATAGGATATGAAAACGTGTTTCGAATAATTATCATGCAATTTATTGATGCCCACGATTTTGATCTTAGAGAAATTAAACGCACCTGTGTACATATTGTGGCACCAGACCTACGAATCATACCGTTTGATACCTATAACCTGTTTTATCGCGGCAGCCTTGAAAAGGAAAAACTCGACCCTATTCGAAGAAGGCTAGAATCTGCTGGCCTCGCTGCCGGACATACAGAGACCTCTTCACCTAAGACATGAGATTCCCAATTTTTCAAAAGATTCGGCTAATCGTTTTGCCTGATCTGGTGGCGACAAACCCATCTTTTTGATACTTTTTCGGCCTGATATGGACCATTTTTTCCGCTTTTTTGGATCTGCTGATTCGGCAAGGGCATTTCTCCATTCTGATTTTGGGGCATCTCGTGGGATCACACGACCTGAAACTCCATCCTCAACAGTTGAGCAAAAACCTCCTTCGGCCACTACAATTGCAGGGGTGCCTACAGATTGGGCTTCGATTGGGGTAAGTCCAAATGGTTCATCTACTGCATGCGATATCATTGCCCTAGACTTCCTCATAAGAGCAACAAGTTCCAGTTGATCAAGAGATGGCAATGATTGCACCCGCACGCCTAGGCGATTTCCTTCCTTTTTAAGAGCATTCAAATCATCTTGGGAGCCCCCTCCTATGTGAACGAATATGAGAGTCGTTCCTTCAAGAACTTGGAGGCTAGACCATGTTCCCTTCACATATGATGCAGAACCAATTGTTAGGACAAAATTACCAATCTCTAAGTCGTACTTTGCTGAAAGATACCCCCATGCATCTTCTTCTTTTGGAGAAGGATTCGGAGGCCATTTGCTAGAAGCGACACTGGGCCAAATGACTTGCGATTCTAGAGAATAGACCTCAGACATTCGTTTTGCGATCCAGGGGGAATTGCTAGAAATGATGGTTTTCTCCCTTTTTCCAACTTTTTTTGTGAAAGATATGTCTATTCGACGAGCACGCATCAAAAGGGCACGTGTAATGAAATATGGGCGGCGAAATGTACCGTTGAGGCGTTTATGCAGGACATCTTCATGTAATCCTCTGTGGGGTTCAAGATAATGAAGATGAATAGGCATATGGCTCGGAATTGAATCAATAACTTCCAATGATCCAACACCCGATACCAAATGAACTGCATCAACTGACTTGAAATTTTCAAAGAATGATCGGGGCATTTTTTTCCATAATTTGCGCGATTCTCTACTTGCGCGGGCGGTGATCTCTGAAAAGGCACCCGTAGGCTTCATCCACATTAATTCAGGGGTATATGTACAGATATCAAGAGAAAACAATTCTTTTTTCACCTCTTCGGGAAGATGTAGAGTTGCCAATTCAATTTCAAAATATTCTTTCCATGATGGAATATTTGCTATTATGTCACGTTCTGCACCACCATACTGCTCAAACGTGCCTTTGATCACGAGCAGACGGGGCTTTGGAAAATTCGCTCCCACAAATATACCGTTGAGTCGTTCTATGAAAAGTGCGCCGCCCAATGAAAAGGTTTGTAGTCAAGATAAATATGTATCTACAAACGCCGAATGCCTGTTCCATACGCGAGAATTTCAACTGTTGCTGTACCCTTATTTCCCCCTTTTTTTGAAATTGTAGAGGTTTCTAGGCGAATGTTATGAATTTCATCCCACCCATCTTGTTGGGCGCGTTCTTTCAAACGCACAAGAGCTTCTTGGCGGCCCCAAGATAAAATGGGATCATAATATGTTATTGTGCCACCAATTAGGCTCTTTAATCCCGCAATTGTCATTTGCCACCATGATGGCGAGATAACGATACTCTCATGAACAAGGCCATTGGAAACAGCATCGCCCGTAGGTTTTCGAATTGTGGTTGAAATGAAGGATTGATTAGCTTTCTCTCGCATATCCGTGGCTCTTTTGCATTTTCTCTGGTAAGATGAACCAATAATCCAAGAAAATATAAAGGGCGCAAAACTCATAAAAATTGGAAAAGACACCCAAAAAAGGATCTCAATTGTCTCGTTCATCTATATTCCTCACTTGACTGTGACTGCTGTTCCGTAGGCGAATAACTCAGCAGCGCCACCTGCCACCGCACTAGTTGCAAAGCGGAGATTAACAACTGCATTTGCACCCATTCGCATTGCCTCTTCAACCAAGCGTGAAAGGGCTTGTTGACGAGATTCTGTCAACAATTCAGTATAGCCTTTGAGTTCACCCCCAGCAAAACTCTTCAGGCCGGCCATAATATCTCGCCCAACATGCTTTGCACGGACAGTAGATCCAGTAACAACCCCATGCATGGCTACGATTTCTCGGCCCGCCACTGTTTCTGTATTTGTTACAATTACGCCTATCTGAACTGGTGTTGCGGCGGGGGGGGATGGGGATTGCGGGTTGGCTGTCATTAACTACCTCAAGAAGCCATGAAGTCATAACCGCATTGCTCACATTCAAGAGATGCTTGGTCATTGTGAGCCCCACAAACATCACAAATTTTGGAAGGGGAGGGGGTGCTATGTTCGGCTTCAACGCGATCTTCCTCAACTGCATCTTCATCGGATGATTCGGGTTCGGCGGATTCTTCCTCAACTGCATCTTCATCGGATGATTCGGGTTCGGCGGATTCTTCCTCAA
>CAYMED010000042.1:3363-5512 GCA_964389655.1 uncultured Candidatus Poseidoniales archaeon | reverse complement strand
CTTTTTTTGATATAATATGCTCTTGTATAATTGGAATAAAATCTTTACACAGTGTGAATCTAACCCTGTGGAGATTGTTAGAGTTCTTAAGATGTTAGTGGAAAAGCAAATTCCCTCTAATAGATACGATAAGATATATAAATATTCTGACGTTGATTTTAGTGGAGATTGTTTTCTAATACATCCTGATGTACTTTTATTTAATTCATACAAATATACCTATAGAGACGTATGTATATACGTAGCTTTAGCTAGCAGACGTTCTTACGCTGAGTACAGAGCGTTTGGCAAACGAACTCTGGATATGTTACATTTACCAGAGGAACCAATACTTATGGAAGACTACAGTCTACTTTATGTAGAAAATGAAGAAATTCATTTTGTATACGAAGAAGACCCTTTGGAGAAACATTAAAATGGCTATATCATTTAATCAGCAGAAGGGATCTGCTCAAAAAACCTCTATTTCAAGCTACCAGTACAAAGATGGGGATAATGCCATCCGCATCGTAGGCGACATTCTTGCTCGCTATGTTTACTGGATTAAGGGCGAAAATGACAAGAATATTCCTTTGGAATGTCTGTCTTTCGACCGTAATGCTGAATCCTTTAATAACAAGGAAAAAGATTGGGTTCGTGAATTCTACCCTGATCTTAAGTGTGGCTGGAGCTATGCCACTCAATGTATTCATAACGGCGAAGTAAAAGTTGTGAATCTAAAGAAAAAGCTCTGGGAGCAGGTTATTACTGCTGCTGAAGATTTAGGCGATCCTACAGATCCAAAAACTGGATGGGATATAAAATTCAAGCGTGTTAAAACTGGCCCTCTACCTTATAATGTAGAGTACCAGCTTCAGCCGCTAAAGTGCAAGCCTAGTGCACTAAATGATGCGGAGATGGAGCTTGTAGCTGAGCTTAAGTCTATGGATGAAGTAATGCCTCGTCCTACCCCCGACGCTCAGAAAGAGCTGCTTGACCGAGTACGTGAAGCAAGCACTTCTGAAATTGATGAATCTATTGAAGAAGAGTTTAAAGTTGGATGATTTTATTTACGGCCGATTGGCATCTAAAGTTGGGACAGAAAAATGTCCCTTTAGAATGGGCTGAAGCTCGCTATAAAAATTTCTTTAATCAAATAAGTGAATTAGAGAAAGAATGTAACATGCATATAATAGGGGGCGATCTTTTTGATCGTCTCCCTAGCATGGAGGAGTTGAGACTTTATTTTTCTTTTATTAGACAAGTTAGAATTCCTACCTTGATCTATGACGGAAACCATGAGGCTACAAAGAAGCATAAGACCTTTTTTACGCATTTAAAGCAAGTATCTAGGGATATAAATCCATTAATAAATATTGTGGATATATCTTATATAGATAATGATTTGGGCTATGGTGTTTTACCCTATGCAGAGTTGCACAGGAAAAACGCTTTAGCCCATTTTAATAAGGCTCAACCCTTATTTACACATGTTAGAGGAGAGATCCCTCCTCATGTAAAACCTGAGATTGACTTAAAATTATTGGAAGATTTCCCTATCGTATTTGCTGGAGATTTACACGCTCATAGCAATACTCAGGGAAATATAGTATATCCAGGAAGTCCTATGACAACTTCTTTTCATAGAAATGAAGTTGAAACAGGGTATTTACTTATTGATAGCAAGGATTGGTTTTGGACATGGCACAAATTTGAATTGCCACAACTGTTAAGAAAAACAGTATCAAGTCCAGAAGAAATGCTTCCAACTGATTATCATCATACAATTTATGAATTAGAAGGCGATATTCAAGACCTCTCAAAAGTAAAAAATACAGAACTACTAGATAAGAAAGTAGTAAAAAGAAGTAGTGAAGCAACTCTTATTTTAGACAAAGAAATGAGTATTGCAGACGAGCTGTCAGAGTATTTAGAATATATTCTAGAGCTGCCTAAAAACAAAATATCTAGCATATTGGGAACTTATAATGATTACGCTAAAACGGCTACAGTGGAATAACTGTTTTAGTTATGGATCAAATAATGAATTATTACTTGACGATAACACAGTAACCCAGATAATAGGAACAAATGGTACAGGTAAGTCTTCTATTCCTTTAATAATAGAAGAAGCTCTGTACAACAAAAACTCAAAAGGAATTAAAAAAGC
>CAYMED010000042.1:1829-3263 GCA_964389655.1 uncultured Candidatus Poseidoniales archaeon | reverse complement strand
CTTCAGTCACAAAAAGGTACTCATTCTCAAGTCGCAGCGGGGTCTCAACGCCTTTTAACAAAGTTAGAAAAATTAGGAGATGTCTGCCCTACTTGCGAACAGGAAGTTGATTCAGATTTTATAAAGTCTTTAATCGACACAGAGAAAGAGAAAATTTCAGATTCGGAGGAAAAAATTGAACAAATTTCAAGAAGTATCGAACTCATTAAGGATGAAAATAAAGAGTTTGAACGTTGTCAACGCATTGAAAGCGATTGGAAGGAGCTTTGGCAAAGTATTGATCGCGATTTGCCTACGACTTACTTGGACTTATACGAGCTTGAAAGCCGCTTGGAGCGAGTTCGAGTTGACTTATTTTCAAGAAAAGAGCAGTTGGCTAGCAACGCAACGGAGAACGAACGTAGAACAAAGCACAACACGCGCATCCAAGTAATTCAAGAACAAACAGATGCGTTTATAAAAGAGTTAGAAGGGGTTCAGGTTTCTCTTGAAAAACAAGAAAGCCTGCTCTCTAATTTGGAAATATTGAAAAAGGCTTTTAGTACCAATGGTTTACTTGCCTATAAAATTGAAAACCTTGTAAAAGAGCTGGAAGAATTAGCGAATACTTATCTAGCAGAATTATCTGATGGTAGGTTTACGCTTGAATTTGTAGTATCTAATGATAAGTTAAATGTCCAAGTAGAGGATGACGGAAAAATAGTAGATATTCTCGCACTTTCTTCAGGAGAGTTAGCTAGAGTAAATACAGCGACTCTTATTGCTATAAGAAAGCTAATGAGTAGTATTTCTAAGTCCAGACTCAACATACTTTTCTTAGATGAAGTCATCACAGTTTTAGATGATGCAGGGCGTGAAAAACTTGTAGAAGTTCTTATTAAAGAAGATTTAAACACTTACATAGTTTCACACGGTTGGACTCACCCACTTCTTAACAAAAAAGAAGTGATAAAACAAGAAAATATAAGCAGGCTAGAATGAATATAAGAGAACAGTTAGAAGATTATTTTATAGGGCAAATTTCAAAGCATCAAATTAATGCTGAAACCCTTATAAATAATCCTGCCGGAGTAGCAGAACACCCCGATATAGTTGCAACAATAGAAGCAGAGCTTGGAAGAATAGCTGAATTTCAAGACAAGCTAATTGCTTTAAAAGATTTAGAACCAAGTGGTTGATTCGCGAGCTAAAGGAGCGAGAGGCGAATATTTAGTACGGGATCTACTTCGAGAGTATACAAATCTTCAATTTGAGCGTGTACCAATGTCAGGTGCTTTAGAGTATCTGAAGGGGGACTTGTACGTTCCTAATGAGAAAAATTATTTTTGTATTGAAGTGAAGAATTACTCGGATACTCCTCTTACTGATAAAATACTTACTCAAAAGAAAACAAATAATTTAATTAAATGGTGGAAAAAACTTGTAAACCAAGCA
>CAYMED010000042.1:0-1729 GCA_964389655.1 uncultured Candidatus Poseidoniales archaeon | reverse complement strand
GTTAACCGTAAAGAAGTAACTATAGATAATTGGAAAGAGCACTATGAAGTGGCTCCGTGCGAGTACATTTCATTAAAATGCCTTACTGGAGATAAAGGGGACAACGTCCCAGGAATTACAGGGATTGGTCCAAAAAGAGCTTTAGGGCTTATAAGAGAATATGGTAGCGCTTTTAATATTTACGATGCAGCTCCTATTCCAGGCAAGTATAAATATATTGAAGCATTGAATGAAAATTACGAGCAAATAATTCAAAATTATGAGCTTATGGATTTAATTAGTTATTGTGATGAAGCTATCGGCAGTAATAATATTACTGAGATTGAGGAGAAACTGAAAAGTGCTAGTTGACTATAGACGGGATAGGTACCTATCTGATTTTAGCCACAAAACTCTAGAAGACAGATATTTAATAAGTGGAGAAACTTCTCCACAAGACGCATTTGCAAGGGCTGCAGAAGCGTTTTCAGACAATGACGAACATGCCCAGAGGCTGTATGATTATGCTAGTAAACTTTGGTTTATGTTTTCTACTCCTATACTTTCTAATGGTGGAACAACTCGTGGGCTCCCTATTAGTTGCTTTCTTAATTATGTCGAGGATAGCAGAGAAGGACTCACGGCACACTACACAGAGAATGCTTTTCTTTCTAGTGTTGGTGGCGGGGTTGGCGGGTCTTGGTCAGATATTCGCTCCGTAGGGTCTAAAACATCAAACGGTTCAGAAAGTACGGGAGTAATCCCATTTATAAAAGTAGTTGACGCGGAAATGCTAGCATTTTCACAAGGAATCACAAGGAGAGGAAGTTATGCTGCGTATTTGGATATATCTCATCCAGAGGTGGAGGAGTTTCTGGATGTTAGAAAACCCACAGGGGGTGATGTTAATAGAAAATCTGTCAATTTGCATCATGGTGTACTTATTAGCGATGATTTTATGGAACTAATTGAGAATGCAACTAAAATCCCAGGATATGATGATTCTTGGGATTTGGTTGACCCTCATACAAATAAGGTTGTAAAAACAGTTTCTGCGAAAACTTTGTGGGTAAAGTTAATACAGAATAGAGTAGAAACTGGAGAGCCTTACATTATGTTTCGTGACACAGTTCAGAGTGCTTTACCTAATTGTCAGGCGGATAAAGGCTTAAAAGTAAATCACTCTAATTTATGCTCTGAAATCACACTAGCAACAGATCGTGATAGAACCGCAGTATGCTGTCTATCAAGTGTAAATTTAGAAGAATATGATGAATGGAGTACTAAACCTCAGTTCATACCCGATTTAATAAGAATGTTAGATAATGTAATTGAGCATTTTATAAATTCTGCCCCTCCTCAATTAATAAAAGCAGTACACAGTGCAAGACAAGAAAGAAGTCTTGGATTAGGTGCAATGGGCTTCCATGCGTACCTACAAAGACATAATATACCATTTGAAAGTGCAATGGCAAAAAGTAAAAATATGCAAATGTTTCAGCATATTAAGAAGGAGGCAAAAGATGCTACAAAAAATTTGGCAAGGGAGCGTGGTGAGGCTCCTGACGCTCTTGGCTATGGGGTTAGAAATGTTCATTTATTGGCTGTGGCTCCCAATGCTAGCAGTAGTATTATCTGCGGCAATACTTCTCCTAGCATCGAGCCATACAGGGCTAACGCATTTGTCCAAAAAACGAAAAGCGGTTCAAGCCTGCTTAAAAACGAGTACCTAGAACATATCTTACAAGAA
>CAYMED010000041.1:1185-6241 GCA_964389655.1 uncultured Candidatus Poseidoniales archaeon | reverse complement strand
GGGAGCCGTGCTCCTGGTGGAGTAAACTTATACTTAGGTACTCCGTTTGCTGTATGTCGCCCCTGAAAGGCAACTATATTACCCGAAATATCTCGTATAGGAAAATTTATTCTTCCTACATAATCTATTCCGTGGTGAAGGAAAGCCTCAAACTTTTTATAAATCTCAGGCTTAATACTTCTCCAATTACCTACATACGGTAGGGAATTCTGGGGAAAAGACAAATCAAGATTCTCAGAGCGTTTCTTAATGATTTTCTTCTTGAAAAAATCGCGCTTCTGTTGTAAGTAATTTGTTCTTTCCCCAAAATGGTGAAATAAGTTTCCTTTATATTTGCACGAAAAGCAATGGAATATACCAGTAATCTGGTCTACTCTCATACTAGGATTTCTATCTTCGTGCTCAGGGTTTATGCACTGTATAACGAAGTCGCCTGCTTTTGGAATGAAAGAAATTTTTCTATCTTGCAATAAGTTTTCTACATCCATTTAACAGCCTTGGTCTAAATCAATTTCTACATGTTCTGGATCAGAGTCTTTTTTAGGGACATCTTCTCCATAATCGAGAGTATTTTCTCGATTTCCATCTCCATTAAGCTCTGTAAGATCCTGTTGAATCTCTCTGTAGTTTATTACTACTTGTTCTGCACTTGCTAATCCCAAAATTTAGTCTCCTGTTGTACCATTCTTGGCGTACAATACGCCGTTACTGCAATTTGCTGGTTCCTATACCACCTATAACGAGTATAATATCCTCTTTCAATTCTATCAGAAAAATAATTACATCTATTTATATTACGAAAGTACATGCCATCGGTTGGCTCAACATTTCCATCAACTATTACCACTAATAAAAATGCCATTAACATATTATTTACCTACATTGGGATTTTTTTGTGCTTCTTGAACTGTGAGGTTTCTATCTTGATGAAGCTGCATATACTCCACCCGCCTTTTGCCTATAGTGAAATTTCTTTTCTTTACTCTTCCACTTGATGTATGACGCATTCTACTTTTTACGAACATAGAGTCTCCACAAAGTTAAGCATATTATACTACACATAAGGATAAAAGTCAAGAACTATTTTCAGATGTCGTCTATTTCTTCGCCCGTTTTTAAGTCATTATCTGCACTTTCTTTCGGATTTAAAGCAGTATCTGGTCCTATCTTTAGCGTCTCCCAGTTCATAGTCGAGGTAAAATGACGCATAGCGGCTGCTCTCATTTTTACACAATTGAAGGTCATACAATGATCCTCTTGTGTCCAAGGTTCCATACTATATGCAGCATCCGCAGCATCTAATATTCCTTTAGCAAATCGAGCTTCGCCGCTAGCGTCCGTTTGGTAAGGCGCAAATACTGGGGTTTCGTACTCTTGAGCCATACTCTTTAGTGCTTTACTAACTTCTATTTGTTCTGTCCAATCATACTGTCCACTTCGAGAAGGTACAGAAGAGCGTTTAACTTGATTGATATAGTCGACAATAATAACGCCTACATCCATTTTTCCTTTTACTTTTTTATCAAGTTCGGCTCTAATTTTCGAGATAGTAAGAGAGGGGTCATAAATTACATCCAACTGTTGAGTCGGGAGAAGCTCACAATTAGAACGTAAATTATCATGGAGTTTTTCAAAGTCTCGATGTTCTCGATACTCTGTTAACTTATCTTGACTATCTTGGTATCGATTGGCCCACCAGGTCGCTACCTTTTCCCACTCTACAAAACTAAGATTTTTATTCTTTAGCCTAGAGAATGGGATCTCGGTAGCTATCGCACAACATCGTTGCAATATTGCACGGCTATCCATCTCAATAGTGAAATAAATAGCTGATTTCCCAGAAGCATATACATTGTTAGCAATGTTAGCACAGGTAATGGATTTCCCTGCCCCACGGCGGCCACCAACCAAAATCAAATCTCGGGGGGAGAATGAGATTTCGAAGTCGTGGTCCGTATTTAACCCTAAAGGCAGGTACTTTCCGATTTCGTCATCTGACTCAAACAAGGGAATACGTTGCATACTCTCTTGTGGGTCTTGAAGGTCTACTTTATCTTCGATGTCCAAGACTATCTGATGCAGATGACCAACAGATTCTTCTGCGTCTTCAAAAGACATAGAATTATCTACATAATCCTCAAGTGAATTAAGGATTTCCTTTTGAGTGTACTCATTTTTAAGATACTGAAGCAACATATATGCATCAGCATCTGTGTCAATAGCACTTACTGCGAACAGTAATTCTTTGGTAGAACTATCACGTAGTTCGTACTTGAGATCCTCAAAGGTCGGGAGCTTATGGAACTTTTCACAATGCTTATCTATTTCTGTGAATAACTTATGATATTCACTGGGTAGATACTGCTTTCGCACAGATGCCCAAGATTCAAAATCTTGCAGCTCTAATACCTGCTTAAGAAAAGCACTTGCTAAGTTCAATGAGTCCCCCGATAAAAATATAGCCGCAATGACCCCTCATCACGGCTATATAGAAAGATTACTGCTTACGATGCGGCAGCTTTTTCCTTCTTTGCAGCTCCATCATAGTCTGATGCTGTCAGACCACGACGAGTCAACATGGTTTTTACGCCACGAGCAGTCTTGCCAATCGTCTCAGCGATTGCTTCAACTGTCATATCGGAAACATCACCAAGTTCTGCAAGAGGATCTTCCTTCGCAGAGCTCTTCGTGTGCTCCTGACGGGGGATAGCGTCGATGTCGCCAGAACGCAGAAGGCTCATAGCCTTACCACGTACGCTGTTCACGGACTTGCCGAGAGCTTCAGCGATGGCTTCTACATAAGCACCATCATTAACCATAGACACAAAGGTATCTTCTTCTGCAGGAGTATAAGTCCTTACAGTTTCAACCTTAGGTGCAGGCTTAACATGGTCAGTAAGTTCCATAGAAAGAATCTTACCTTGAATAGACTTAGCACTAAAAGCGCCGTCTTCAAAATGAGATGCAATTTGAGCATAAGTGTACTCACCGCTATTGTCTGTGACAAAAGCAGAAAGAGTAGCTTCTTGGTCTGCTGTAAATTTGCTAGTAGCTTTAGAAGAGGCAAGCTCTACATCAAAGCCCATCTTTCGCAGTTTGCTAGAAACTGACCGTGTAGTAGTCTCAAGCTGGTCTGCAGCTTCTGCTACAGTAGCTTGTGATACTGGGGATTCATCACCGACAAAATTAGTGAGCTCGTCGGTACGCTCATCTGTCCACTTAGGCAACGTCGCCATTGATTTCTCCTATAAAATCTAGTAGATTAGTTATAATTTTAACGCCCTTTTCTCGGGCTTGTTTTGTCTTTGCAGACTCTATACCGGATTCATTCACTAAAATGGATACATCCTTGGTAAGACTATTTTTTACTTGGTAGCCCTTGGCTAACAGAACTTTTGTAGCTTCTGCCTTAGTTTTAAAACTCGTAAGTTTACCACTAATACAAACAGCATCTGTTCCTACTGTAGCCAAGGGCTTTTCAAACTTCCAATTAAAAGGTAAATCCTGTAAAAAAGGAATAAATTCTAACTCATACCAATGCATTAAATTTTCAGTTGCCTTTGGTCCTAGTCCTGCCTTTTGACACTTATCAGTTCTTAGTTCAAATATATATGTAAGATACTTTGATAGTTTCTCAGTTGCAGACTTTCCGATCAAAGGTATACTGAAAGCCGGTAACACCGCATTCATAGGTGCGGTTTTAGAGTTTTGAAGTTCCATATAGAGCTTCTCACCCAATTTTTCAGAGGAAAGTCTTTCTATAATCATCTCTTCGGTTAAATCGTATAACTCATAGAGATTTTCTACTTCCAACTTTTCTATCGTACGAGGTCCAAGTCCTTTAATCTTTAAGGTCTTACCCCAGTGTTCAAGCCGTTTGGATACCTGTGCTCCGCATAAGTCATTATTACAGTAGAGTAAGTCAGACCGCCACTCCAAAGCTGTCCTACAAGAAGGGCAACTCTCAGGAGCAATTATAGCTTGCATAGATATTCCTCTAAATTTGAAAGTATATTATATTTTAATTCAGGTTTTTTGTCAAGATTTATTTTTCGTCAAGTCGTCGTACAACACGAGGGATAATTTCTCCGCTTCTTATTACTTCAACTCTACACCCAAGTTCTAAATTTAGGTCACGAATATACTGGATATTGTGTAGCGTGGCTTTTGATACGTTAGCTCCATCAATTTCCACAGGGTCGAGCACAGCTACGGGACTAACAACGCCTGACTTCCCGACTTGCCACACAACATCTAGTAATGTAGTCTCTACGCCTTCTTTTTGAATTTTAAAAGCCATAGAGCCTCTAGGGTGATGAGAGGTGCTTCCGTGTGCTCGCCATTCAGATAGATTGTTTACTCGGTAAACTTCTCCGTCTGTAGGGTAAACATCTGAAAGCCCTTCATCAGTTACGGTTTTAAAACCTTCCCTAGAAAGAGTACCCATTAGTTGCGTCCAAGTATTTGACTGTTCAATATGCTCTTTACACTTGAGATCGTATGCTATAAAGCATAAATCATATAGACGCTCTCTATAGACATTAATATCTTTAAGGTTTAGCGACCCCGCTGCATAGTTGCGAGCATTGGCAAAACCTTTAGGTACTACTACCTCCCCATCAATCTGTACTGCACCAGCAATACAGATTTCCTCTGGAACGAGGAACCGTGCTTTTTCAGTAATATCTATACCTACTTTACCATCGCCACGAGTTGCAGCAATGTCTAGTCTACCACCCTTATATTGAACTGAGATAGCGCTGCCATCCAGTTTAGGGGTTCTGACACAGATACTATCAAATTGTTTTCTCCACATTTCCAATTCTTCTAAGGAAAAGGTTTTCTGTAAAGAAAGTAACCTGAAAAGATGTTTAACATCACCACTGGACTTATATCCAACGGTTTTGTTATCCTCATACAAAGCATCCCACTCAGTATCAGTCAAAGGACTGGTACCTTCCTCGTAGTATTGCTTCTTTATTTTTTGCTTAGTTCTCTCATTCATAAAAGATATTATACTTGAAAGAATTGAAAATGTCAAGAATAATTAGGGCTA
>CAYMED010000041.1:0-1085 GCA_964389655.1 uncultured Candidatus Poseidoniales archaeon | reverse complement strand
TTAAAGTTTTCCTCTATAATAGCCTTAGACTCTGCTAAGGATAGAATTTCGGTAAGGGCACGAAACAGTTCTCTAGAGTTGTCGAAGTCGAGGGGCATAGCAATTCCTTCTGGTGAGGGCTTCCACTCTTCGTCAAAATCAAGATAGTACCTCCGAAGATGAAGGTACTCAATACCACGAAAAGTACTAACGACCACTCGAATTTGGGTTTCTTTTTGGTAATCATAATGAATTATATGCTCATAAACTGCAGGTGCTTCATATAGTTGAATCATTTGTCGTTCCTCAATACAGAAGCCAAGGGAACAACACTCGTTACATTCTTAGGTTTTAATAAGCGATAAGAATCTGTGTCCCAACAAAAAAGTAGTAGGGTTTCATCAGATTCTTTCGCTCTATTCTTTTTACTCTGGATGTAAGGTGTGCTAAAGTCGGCGGTACATACATTGTACTTTAACTTTCTTGAATTCTCACTACGAAAAGTGATGATTGCATCACCATACTCATTTACAAGAGAAGCTAGTTCGTCCTTTTTCACAAGGCTCCTTATAGGTCAGGTTGGTAAAATCTTTTACTACCCTGTACTCTATATAGCCTAAAAAGGGCCTCGGGAATCTCACCCGAGGTTGATCCTAGTCGGTCAATAGCCCTGTAAAATATTGAGCTGCCTTACCAGTCAATTTAGATATAATATCTTCATTGATAGGAAGACCCTTATCATTTATAACTGCAATAAGAGCGTCTTGTGCAGCTTGTTTAGAAACGCGAGTACCACCACCAGAAGCACCCCCATTCCCATTCGCTTGAGCCTTTTTTATGTAGACTCCAGCTTTTGTTAAAATCATCCTAACCCCGTTGGGGCTTTCTCCTAGCTCATCTGCTATTTCTGCCACAATCTCCATTGAAGTTTCTGGAGTTGGGTTTTGCTCTTCGTACATTTCTACCGCTTGAGCTTTTTTGTCATCGTCCCACGCCATTCTGCGTTTTCCTCTTGCTTGTTGTTGTTGAAAATAAAATCGGTCGCCCATTGGTTTCCTCATTTTTAGACTACTATTATATTTGAAATTCACCTCTCTTGTCAAGAA
>CAYMED010000040.1:0-6477 GCA_964389655.1 uncultured Candidatus Poseidoniales archaeon | reverse complement strand
CGCCTATCGCGTATGCAAGCTGTATCTCGCATTTCTCTGATAAGCCACTGGCAACAACGTGCTTTGCCGCCCATCTCGCTGCGTAGGCTGCCGACCTATCCACCTTGCTGGGGTCCTTGCCGCTGAATGCACCGCCACCATGCCTCCCCATGCCTCCGTAGGTGTCAACGATGATCTTCCGCCCAGTCAATCCAGCATCTGCGTGGGGCCCTCCCAGTACAAAGCGACCAGTACCATTGATGATCAATTTGGTTTGGTCATTCAGAAGGCTGTCAGGCACCACCTTAGTGATGATCTTCTCCGTTATCTCTCTGACTATGAACTCATGCTCCTCCTCTTCATCTCCATCGAACCTGTCGTGAGCTAAGTCATCATGTTGAATTGCTATGACAATGGTATCAAGGCGGATTGGTTTCCCCCCATCATCATATTCGACGGTGACTTGACTTTTCGAGTCTGGTCTCGCCCATGGTAGCGACCCTTCTTTCCTCGAACTGCTCATTTCGAGGGTTAATCGTTGGGCTAGGGCCGCAGGCAGTGGCATGAATGACCCCTCCAACCCATTGAAAATCTCCGATTCATTGGAGGCGTATCCGAACATTAGACCTTGATCCCCGGCACCCTGTTCCAGATGCAGACCTTTGCCCTCATCAACACCCTGAGCGATATCGCCAGACTGCTGGCTAATCAGCACAATCACCTCGCAAAGTTCTGGATTCGGCGAGTCCATCCCAATTGAATGGTCCGTGTAGCCTATTTCCCCAGCAGTAGATCTGGCAATCCCTTCGAAATCAATTTCCGCATCCAAACCCAGCGTAACCTCTCCCCCGATAATGATGTGACTGCCTTCTTCAGTCCCCTTCACCATGGTCTCTACCGCCACTCTCGCATTGGAGTCAGCCCTGATGCATGCGTCAAGAATGGCATCGGAAATGTTGTCACACAGTTTGTCAGGGTGGCCTTCCGAGACCGATTCTGAGGTGAAAAGGTACGTCATTTCATCACCCTACTTGCCACTGGCTCCAACCATCCTATCTCGTCGACGGTAAAGATTTGTTTCCATACAGAATTTCCTGTATTTCTTTGACATCATCTGAAGTAAGCTTACGGAGTGACGGAAGTTGTAGGACATAATGTGTTCGATATTTAGGCCCAATGGTACAGAAATTCCTGTTTCTGAAACGTGCCCAAGAATGTCCTCCAGCACCTTCATGGAGGTTTCTATGGAACGATCTTTGATTTTATCTAAGTCCTCCGTGAGGAATCTTTCGGTTTTCTCCGGTATCTCCACTCCTAGCCATTTTAGGAAATCAAGGTTTTTCATCGTGGAAATCGGTGCAAAACTTAGCAATACTCTCCTAGGGTGCTGATTATTTTCATCACAGGCTCTCTGATAGTGCTCTAACATCTTCATAATGTCATCACTGTCGTAGAGGACCTGTGTGGTAAAGAAATCAACCCCGCTGACTCCCTTCTTCAACATCCTCATTGACTCGACCTTCCTCGATGGCAGAGATATACCGCCACAGAATATGTCTATTCCACAATCTGAGTTTATTTTACGAATTATCGCTGAGGACTCAGTAACGCTAGGACCGGGGTAATCGATACTGCTCGACTCGCCCCCAACCAACACAATGTTTTCAATCCCGAAATCATCATGAGTACTTCTGAACCAATCAGTTTGTGCTTCTGGGGTTTCAAGCACCGTCACTCTGTTAACAATCGACTCGATCCCTAGGGAATCCTGAATCAGCCTCCCGAATTCCCGAGGCTCCGCCCTCTCATTGTCATTCACCGGGCGCTCTCCACGTGATTCTTCTGCATGGACCTCCGGGATGTTGATTGCGTCTATGTGAGTCTGGGAGAGAAGAGTACAGATTTTTTCAGCGTACGACTCAATTGTCCCTTCGACAATTCTTGGGGGCAATATCTCGTAGATAACCACAGGACGTTCCGGTTTCACTACCTTGTCCCGTAATCTCATATCCCGTCCGACCCAAATCCACATTTCATACTTATGAAATGGAAGATTGCAATTTCAAACAAACGGGGGAGTCTTCACTTGAGCCCTGACTCTGCGCCTCGAACTGGTCTGGATCCACGCCTCATCACCTTTCCAATTATCTAGATAGGCCATTGCAATGCCCACCATTCCAAGGCTAGGAGAAGGTCCGCCGCTAGTGACGTATCCCAACAAAGCAGCTCCCTCGTTGGGGCCATCAAACACCTCGTGCCCGGCTCGTGGAGATGGCCCCTTATCGAGGGAAAGCAAACCCCTCCATCTCTGTCCAAACCCAATTGAAGTTGTCACTGCCTCTTTCCCGATGAACTCGTGTTTCAATTCCAGGCCGTAGGGAACGGCAGTCTCGGCCGTATTCCTCGCTAGGAAACCTGTCGGAAGTCCTGAAGGCTCCTCGCCTAATCCAGGCCACAAGAAATCTTGACCCGAAAGCAAGTAACCTTTCTCCAACCTCAGTGTGTCCCGCGCGCCTAAGCCTACGGGCATTACTCTCTCATCCGGCTCAGACAGAATTTCATCCCAAAGGATGGTGGCCAATGAGTCATCTACGAAAATTTCTACTCCCCTCTCCCCTGTGTAGCCCGTACCCTGTATCCAACCACCTATTCCGAGTTCATTCCCAACAATCTGCTGGCATTTGAACCTTCCAACTGCGTTACCTTTGCCAAGTAAACTACTGATTACGTTGATCGACTCCGGGCCCTGCAATGCGAGTATACTAATTCCCTTAGTTTGATCCAAGATGGATATCGAACCATCGCTTGGAAGATGCGATTCTAGCCAATCCAGCATCGTACTGGCCATCGAAGAATTTGGAACTCCCAAGACCTCATCCTCTGAACATACTGCAAAAATCATGTCATCGATGATGTGCCCGTTGCTGTCTAAGAAGTGAGTGTAACCACAAGAACCCGGCCCGAAATTCAACAATTCTTGAGTGGAAACCGAACTCAACCAAGAACGCACACCATCACCCGAAAATCGGAATAGCCCCATGTGAGATACATCGAATAGGCCTGCAGAAGTCCTAGTAGCACGGTGTTCATCTCGAATGTTTGTGTACCAAATGGGCAACTCAAACCCATGGAAATCAACCATCTTGGCCCCAGCCAAAACATGGGAGCTATGGAGCGCTGTTCTCATCAGCACCTCACCCGACATGCCTCTACCCAGAGTTTGACGGTGGAAAAATACCTCGGGTAGTCAGCGTTAATATCGGTGTAGTCAGAAAACCCTCCAAAAACTAATCCCCGGGCACGTGTCTGTATTTTGCAATTTCCCTCCTCGAACAATCCAATCAATAGATAGTAATATTTAAATACGTTAGCTATGACTATACAACTGTAGGTTGATTAGATGCAACGTCGTACTGCTAGCCGAGAGGGAGCCTCAGGCCATTCTCCAAATAGATCCAACAGGAAGGCTGCTGAAGTTTCAGGCACAAGACCTTCCAAATCGCGAAGTACCGAAGCAATGGCTGGAACTTGCAAGATCTGCGGGGGGTTCTCCTGGGATTCTGACGATATTCGAGGTGAGACTATCTGTGCGGATTGCGGATACGTTGCCGCTGAGAAAATGATCGACCCCGGAGCGGAATGGGTAAACCACTCAAATGGCGATGACAGGAGCAGAGTCGGAGCACCCAAGACCCTGACTCTTTCCGACAAGGGCCTTTCCACTGAAATTCGCCGATCCGACCTGACTTCCGGGGGAGCGAGGAAGCACGGAATGTCTGGCAAGGCACTGAGGGATTGGAGACGACGCCAACGCATTGATCAGCGCAGTAAGACCCGCGATAGTAGGAGCCGGAATCTTTCAAGCGCCATGCAGTTCATCCGTGATCGTGGTAACCTAACTCCTCAGATCGAGCAGGAGGCTGCATCCTTGTACCGTCACTCCGTTGACAGGGGACTAGTAACTGGTCGAAGCATCAGGGGAGTGTCTGCAGCTTGCGTGTACATTGCTGCTAGAGAGGCCAAGATCCCTAGGAAGATTGAGGATGTTGCTGAGGCGTTTGACATGGTTTCTGAGGTAGAGAAAAAGGAACTTAAGCGGACAATTAGGCTGGTAGCCAGGAATCTCGGCACGCACCACATTACGGGGCCCGATGAATACTTAGAGAAGTTCCACTCTGACCTGGGGCTCCCAGCGCACGTTTTGGGCAAGGCGAGAGATCTCTGGAACTTGGTCAAGGAGGACTTGACATGGCAGGGCAAAAAACCCTCGGGAATAGCTGGCGTGGTATTGTATTGGGCCTCTCAGAATAGTACATCACCTAGGACTCAGAGCGAGGTCTGCAAGGTTTCGGGTATCAGCGAAGTGACACTCAGAGGACTCCTAAAAATTCTGAATCAGTTAATCGACGGTTAACTCAGTAGCGATACCCGTCATTCTTGTAAGGCCCTTCGACTGGGACGTTGATGTAATCTGACTGATCCTGACTCATCACGGTCAGTTTTGATCCAATCTTTGAAAGATGTAGCCTTGCGACTTCTTCATCCAGATGTTTTGGAAGGGTGTAGACTTTGTTTTCGTACTCTTCCCGGTTCTCCCACAGGTCTATCTGAGCGAGGGTCTGATTTGCGAAGCTATTGGACATTACAAAGCTCGGGTGCCCAGTAGCGCACCCCAAGTTCACCAGTCTGCCAGATGCTAGCAAGTAGATGCAATTCCCTGATTCGAAGGTGTAACGATCGACTTGTGGTTTAATGTTCGTTCGTTCGGACGCCCCCTCCTCTAGACGGTCCACCTGAATCTCGTTATCGAAGTGGCCGATATTGCAAACGATGGCTTGGTCTTTCATAGATTCCATGTGTTCAAGTGTGATTACGTCTCTGTTTCCCGTGGCAGTGACATAGATGTCAGCCGTTCCCAATGTGTCCTCCACTGTCTGAACGTTGAATCCCTCCATTGATGCTTGCAGCGCACAAATCGGGTCAATCTCGGTCACGATAACCTTGGCGCCCTGAGACCTTAGAGACTGAGCCGAGCCCTTGCCTACGTCCCCGTACCCGCAAACCACCGCTGTTTTCCCGGCAATCATAACATCGGTTGCTCTCTTGATGCCATCAATGAGGGATTCCCTGCATCCGTACAGATTGTCAAACTTGGACTTAGTCACAGAGTCATTGACATTTATTGCAGGGAATAGCAGCCTCCCTCCATCAACCATCTGGTGCAAACGGTGAACTCCTGTAGTTGTCTCCTCTGAGACTCCACGACAATCTCTGACTAGATTGGTCCAGAACTTGGGCGATTCGGTTTTCACCCTCAGTAATAGGTCCTTGATGCACTGTTCTTCATGATTAGAAGAAGCAGTATTTGCCCAATCACTACCTTGTTCGAGCTCGAAACCCTCATGAATTAGCAAGGTAGCATCTCCTCCGTCGTCCACTATCAACTGCGGGCCGTTGCCGTTCGGGTGGCTCAGAGCTAGTAATGTGCATTCCCAGTACTCTTCCAATGACATGCCCTTCCAAGCGAAGACGGGAGTTCCCGATTCTGCTATAGCTGCTGCTGCGTGGTCCTGTGTAGAGAAAATGTTGCAACTGGCCCAACGTACCGAGGCCCCAAGGGCAGTCAGCGTCTCTATGAGTACTGCAGTCTGGATGGTCATATGCAGGGATCCCGTGATCCGAACCCCCTCAAGAGGGCTAGATGAGGCGAACTTCTCTCGAATCGCCATAAGCCCGGGCATTTCATGCTCGGCTATCTCGATCTCTCTGCGGCCAAATTCTGAGAGGGAAATATCGGAAACCAGGAAATCTCCTGTGGAAGCTCCCGTTTTTTCCATAGGTTGCACGGTCGCCGCTCCTGAGTCCTCGCTATCAACGTTTTGAAATCCCCACTCATGAAAGTCTGAAAGAACCCTCTATCAGGAAATATGTTCGGGATTCATATTATAACGGACTGTTGAGGCGACGATAAAATAGTAGATTAGAGAACATTTAAGTGTAATTTCAACACCATCTATCAATAACCCGAAACCGAGGTTGAAAAAATGGCCGATCTCATCGTCCTCCTTCCAACAAGAAACGAAGAAGCCGGTATTGGCGAAGTAATTGACAGAATCCCCCACTCAGCCATAGAGGAGAAAGGATACGGGACTCGGATAGTGGTCGTCGACGGCCATAGCACCGACTCCACTTGTGAGATTGCTAGGAAAAGAGGGGCCGAACTAATCCAGCAGAAGACTTCCCAAGGAAAGGGCCTAGGGGTCTGAGAAGCCCTGCAGATCATTTTCGGAGGCCGCGAGCCAAACGGTGATTTGCTAATCATGCTCGATGCTGACGCCACCTACAGCCCTGAGGACATGCCAAGATTTATCGAAGAATTGCAAAACCACGACGTCGTCTGGGGAAGCAGGATGAGGGGAAGCATTGAGGATAATGCAATGAGCAGGACAAACCGGTTGGGGAACAAGCTTCTCAGTATCGCCGCAAGCTTTCTCTTCT
>CAYMED010000039.1:0-7506 GCA_964389655.1 uncultured Candidatus Poseidoniales archaeon | reverse complement strand
CAGACGGAAGAGGGGGAGGGGGAAGAGCAGACGGAAGAGGGGGAGGGGGAAGAGCAGACGGAAGAGGGGGAGGGGAAGGCGTCTGATATGTAACGGGAGATTCTGATTCAATACTCTCCTCAACAAATGGTTCGGGAGCAACATAATCCCCTAAAACATCAGACAAATTTTCTTCATCAACATCCACCTCCACCTCATGTGAGGATTTATGGGAGGCAAATACGGGTGCGGATCCAGAAACAACAATCTCATCCGATTCCAAGTCATATGGGGCAACTTCAAGCTCAATTTCATCGTGAACTAAATCCTGAATCGACCAATGTACTTTAGGGGATTCATCATATTCTGAATCTTCCACCTCACCGAGTAATGCTGTCAGTAAATCATTCTCTTCTGAAACTGCAACGGATTCCTCTTGATCAAAAAGAGTAGCACTGATGTTCCAAGAGCACTGGGGGCAAAGGGAATCCCGTGCCTCATACTCATGACCACATTGAGGACAAATGTGAGTCTTCTTGCGGCGCCTCTTAAACATCAGATCTGCCCAATCCTGCTTTGATTTTGGTTTAAGGTTCTCCAATTCACGATTGAAGAAAATAATGGCAAAGTAGCGGAAGCAACTTGGACCAAGTGCATATTAGGCCACTTGTGGGCCAGCGAGCAGGTCGAGTGACGGGTTCACACCCGACAGGTGAACACGAAATTCAAAACAAATTCAGTGAAGCTCCTGCTGCTTGGAAACGAATCTCCGATTACAGTAAGCATTACCTCGATTTACTCACTAGAGAATTTGATCATGAATTGGAAGGAATGCTAGATCGATTGGGAAAATGGAGCAGAAAAAGGTTGGGGGATGTTGGTCTTGCACTATTTGATCTGAACGCGAGAACTGCGGGCTGGCTTTACAACGAGCGAATTATCAAGTTACAATCGAGTCAAGGGGGGAACCTACCGGACCACCAATTCGGGCATGGAGACATGGTTAGATTGTCAAGAGGACGCCCCCTTGAAAACTGGGTTGATGGGGTTGTACTTGACCGAAATCGAAAGGGAATTCGAGTTGTTGTTTCTGAAGAACCAAAAGGAATACGTGAGGGAACATGGCGCTTAGATAGGGGTGCAAATCGCGTTGCTCATGATCGTATGTGTGGGGCAGTGAATTCTTTTTCCTTACCTGACAATGAACCCACGCCACTCAGGGACTTAATTTTGGGAGGCCTCCATGACCCTCGCACTTCAGCAAGTATTTCGAATCAGAACCACCCCTTGGATTGGCCAGAACTAACCCACCTTAACCCCTCACAGCAAAATGCTGCAAAGGCTGGACAAAATGAAAGAATGCTCCTAATTCAGGGACCCCCAGGAACTGGAAAAACAACAACAGCCGTTAGCCTTCTATGCGGTTGGTCGAGTGCTAGAAATGGGGCAATACTAGCTGTTGCCGAAAGTAATGTTGGTGTAGATAATCTGCTAAGTGGATTACTTTCTTCCGGAATTAAAGCAATCAGAATTGGACAGCCAGTCAAAGTTCGAGCCGAGTTACGCGAAGCAACAATTGATGCAAGAATGCAGGATCATCCCCTTCACAAGGAACTCCTTGATGAACAACAAGCATTGGATTCATTTACACGCAAGTCCAGAGCATTTCGTGGCAAGGAAAAGGGAATTGCGCATAGAGACATGCGGCGCATGGCAAAGGAATTGCGTATTTTGGAAAGGCGGATGAGGGACGATATTATCGAGGATGCCGAGGTTATTTGCGCGACATGTATTGGTGCTGGACACCACATATTGGATGGATTGAGATTTGATCGCGTACTCATTGATGAAGCATCTCAAGCCACTGAACCGAGTAGCTTGGTTCCAATTGTACGGGGCGCACGCCAGTTGGTCCTAGTAGGCGACCATCACCAACTTCCCCCTACGGTGCTTGATAGTCATGCTGAAGAAGAAGGGCTGGGGAGGTCGCTATTTGCTCGATTAATTGAGGCAGGGCATACGCCACACTTGCTAGATGAGCAATATCGTATGCATCCTGCAATCTCCGAATTCCCCTCTAAACGGTTTTATGAAGGTAAAATAAAGAACGGAATTCAAGCAGATGACCGACCTCCTGCAACTGGTTTTCTATGGCCTGATTGGGACAACCCTGTTGCATTTGTCCCCGTGCGTGGAGAAGAAAGTGCAGCAGGTGATGGTGAATCAAAGGCAAATCGAGATGAAGCCGCATTGGCGGTTGAAATTGTGAGAAATATATTTGCAGGAGGAGAAATCAAGCCAAAGGATTTAGGGATCATTTCACCTTATAATGGACAAGTTAGGATGTTGAGAGACATGCTCAACATTGAATGGCTTGATGAGGGCTTAGAAGTGCGGTCCGTAGACGGCTATCAAGGGAGAGAAAAAGAGATCATTGTATTTTCTGCAGTGCGCGCCAACCCAGAAGGAAAAATCGGTTTTCTATCGGATTGGAGAAGATTGAATGTGGCCATCACGCGCGCAAAGCGCGGCCTGATTGTTCTTGGAGACATAAGCACATTGAGGAGTGATCCGACATGGGCGGCATGGATCGCATGGGCACAAGAATCTGGATATGAAGCAGCGCACATACGCATGTAACAAGCACGCGGCAAACCAATGAAGGAGAGGATTACCGCAAATACATGGCCGCCGATTCGGCAACTACGCTGCATGTGCCAAATGTAGAGTCTAGGGGGAAAATTACGGAGGATGGGGAAATATGGGCTCCAGAAGGGGTTTTGCAGGCATCGGCCCAAAAAAGAGCGGCCGCGTATCTGCTAGACCTGCTTGTGATAGAGGGGGTCTTAGCGCTCCTTACTGCCGGGCGGAGCATCTCAACAAAATGGGCATTTAGCCTAATAATAACCAGTTCTTGGCCAGCAGTCTTGGTCACGTGGATTGGTTTTCTTGGAGCGCATGGGGTATATTTTCAACTTACTGGAATTTGGTTAGGGCGCTCTTTAGGGCAACGGTGGTTCCGGTTGGCGGTGGTTAACGCAGACGCCACCCCCTTATCTGATCGGCGTTGGGGAAAAAGAAGTTGGGCGAAACTCATCTATGCATTTCCATTGATTGGACCACTAGGTTTTGGAATTGCTGACCTCATTCGGATCAATCGTTCCGAAAACCATCAATCTTTGGTTGACCGGCGTTCATCAACCATTGTTGCTGTCGCCTACACCCTACCTTTGGTAACTAGAAGGCATTTAGGGTGATGATTTTCAAATTCGATATCCAGAGTAGTTTTCCTTCACAGAAGGTGAAGGTAGATTTTTTCCCACCCCTTTAATCGAAGCATGAGACCCAATCCGGTTACTCAATCTCTGTTCTGACATTGGGAGCGAATTTGCTTTCGATGCACCAGTGGCCTCATTTACCGCACCTTTAGCACGCAATTCACCACGACGGCGGCGGGAAGCACGGCGTTGTTCAAGAGAAATGCGAATAGCTGCAGGAGTGTTTGTCTCTGGGCCGCGACGGCGCACCAGTGCTAGGTGTTTTCTCAGCCTCCTACGGCTCATTGTGGGCATCTCAACTCCGGGCAGCAGCCCTTTGCGTACAATTTCCTGAGGATCTAACCAAGCAGGAAAGCCCACATCAATTGGAATGCCCTCAACGGAGATCAGAGCACCCGTAAGCAAAAGGTGGGTTCCCGGTGGAAGAGTATGGGTTGAAGGCATTGCATGAGCAACACGCAATCGACGTGCTAAACGCCGCATTCCAGGCAAATTTCGATGCCCAACACGCTTAAGCCGGCGTGTCCTAAACATGCTCAAGCCCACATAACCAGCAATAATCATTCCTGGCATCGAAAGGGGGACGCTGGGTGTCGCAATAGTGAGAATCACACAAACGGCTGCAAGCATGAGTCCGAAAATATGCCACGCGTCCATCAACCGATTGAACGTAACATGAATACCCTTGTGAGAAGCAGATCCTGAAGCAATCCAGACATTTGCTGCTAGAGACTCATCTTCTCCTCGGCGTCCTAGACGAAGTGCTGCAATCGGGTTTGTTGGCATTTGATCAATCATTTCACCCCATTCGATTCTTGATGGCTCTGGAACTGAAAGCATGACTTCAGGCATCCATTGTTGGCGCTGCTCCACATTGACAGCAACCAACCCACGTTCTGCTAAAATCGCATGGAGGCCATGAACCGCCGGATGCTCATCGTGAGTGCGTTGTAGGGCATGAAGAATCTTTACAGATTCAGGCGTGCGGCCAACGTCGAGCAAAAGAAGAGCTTCAGCAACACGCCCACGTGGCCAAACCACATCTTTTTCATCCAATGTACCCATTGCTTCTTGAAGAAGGTCAAGGGCACGCTGACTCTGTTTCGTTAAGCGAAGAAGGGCGAGATCTGACAACAAAGCCCGGCGATCAAAAACTGAATCCCGGCGCTCATTGTCTTTAGACCAAGGGTCCCATGTAGGATATCGAGTTAAGAGATCGCGTATACGACGTCCTGCTGGAGTAACCAAGATGCTAGGCAAAAGATTCGTGTCAAATTCACTACCAACATTTGGATCAAAAATTGATGCTAACCAGCGCATCATCAAACCCTCTACATCACTTTGTGGAAGGTCGCTCAGCCGCATTGTACACTCATGTGCATCGCGTTGCGCTAATGCACAGGCCCCGAGAATTTTTCTAGCCGTATTATCCGATCCACCTTGTTGTGCAAGAGCACTTGTAGCACGTTCTTCGGCAACCGACCACATACCCTGTGCTGCTGCCAATAGCATTTCTGCCCTTGTTCGTTCTAAACGGTCCCTTGCATCATCTGAATTGCGCAATTTGTAAATTTTCTTTCGCACATACCCATGGTCATCGTCAACAAGGCGCCCCATCAGTGTTTTTGCTGAACGACCACCTTGACGAGCAACTAGAGATGCTTGACGAACTTTAGCAGCATTCAAGTCAAAATGTGCACGGCGAAGCACTTTTCCTTTTGGTAATGAGATAAACCAAAATAAAAAGAAGATAAATTGACCAACGACAGCCAAGGTCCAAGTTAATTCCTCAAATGTAGATTCAGTAATATCTGGACATAGGCTTAGTGCTTGAGAACTAAATCTCGATGAGCCAATTAAATCAGAACAAGAGGTAGGTGATGGAAGAAAGGAACCAAATTTTGAAAACATTGCAACGACTAACAGCAATACCGTATATCCTGCAAACCCGGAGAAGCAGAAATTCAGAACTTGCCCTTGTTGGTGTCTCTCTGACCGGAGAACTCGCGGTTCTGCAATGGAAAACCCACCGCGCCCACCAATCTCTGCCACACCTAGGAACATCAATCTCGCCACTTCGTAAACGAAAGCAATTCCCATAATCGTGACATTAAGGATCAAGAAAAGGACAACAACTGCAGCCATAGTTGGGCGCACCCAATCAACTGGAAGTTCGGGAATTCTCGCAATTCCCTCTATCATAAAAAATCCCAAAACACCGCCTTCACCCATTAGCCGCTCTTCTGCAAATTCAGGAATTCTTTCAGACACAACTGTGGAATGTGTGAACATATCCCCAAATGAGCCATTATACTGTATAAAATACGAAATCATCCCATTGATCGCTGTAATGGGCATGATCAGGGCATTTACATACACAAAAGTTGCAATAAATTGGCCAATAGCATTGGGCGAATCTGGATTGACAGTGGAAGCACGCCCTCGTGCACGATTATATTTTGATTGGATAAGGGCATTCCATCCAGAGCCCATAATACGGCCATATGCGAGAATTGCCGGAAAGAGGAGCACAACCACAGACCAAGCATAAATTTGTGTTGATTCCCACCCTCTATATGTCAAGAACTCATATACTGTTGTAGATAGCCCGACGATCAGCCCAAGTAGAAAAAAACCCGTAAAAATTCGGATAAATCGATTACGAGAGCGCGAACTCTTTCTCACGCCGGCAGCACCAGTTATTTGTGCACTCAAAGCGGAAAGAGGGGACATTAGAATAGGAATTCCAAGAAGTATGCCAAGAATCATTAGAGAATGCGCATAGAATATTGATGGTGAAAGTAGAATATCCATCGCCAATGCAAGAACCCCAGTAACTGCCATCAAATACATCACAATTCCAAATGTGCTTCCAGGGACACTGAGTAGTGATCTAGCATCTTCTTGTGTTTCTGTGATGCGATGGACCTCATACTCATCTGGGCCAGTTTCAAAGGCAATCTGAAGTTTTAGCAAAGAACGCGGAACGAGGAAATGCCAAATAGGAATGGTCATCATTAACGCAAGAAGGAGAGGTAGAAACGCTTCCGGATGAAGCAGAGGTAGGATCTCAGCACCCTCGCTCTCCATTCCAACCATGCCTCTCCGAGCCCCGCCTACGCAATGAAGCCCACGCAAGTATGAAATATATTGCACACCTCATTTCGATCATCAAATTAGGGCCCCCTTCAAGTATGGATCGTAATCTCGCAATGAAAGATACACATGGCCGCACAGAGCGAAGCCGCAAAGGCGGGCATTGTCTGCGCCGTTCAGGCAATTGGAATTGAGTTGGATCAAGACGACCAAGATATATTGGCAATCACAATCCGGATCACAAATGAAAATCCAGTTCCTGCTTCAAGTCTAAAGACTGCAGTGAATACTGCATCAGGCCGCAGATATTTACCGACACGATCTGTTGAATCAATAGGCCCTGGCCTTTCCCGGACATTTGATTTTCAAATCCCTGCTAGTGAAGGAACTTGGTCATTCACGCTTGCACGAGAAGTTGATGGACAACCCACCATGATCGTACTTGGCCCCTTTGACCCAAACGAAAGGATCGATGATTCTAGAAATTCACAAAAAACAATGACTGGGGAAACATTTGGGAGTGCTGCAGGGGGTGATTTGCTGGGTTCCTTCTTTGGAGATGCAATTAAGCCATTAGGATCTGAAACAAGCAGTGCTAGGAAACCTCTTGTTAGCATTGCAGCCGCAACAGCAATTGCAACAGAAGGGGGAGAGATGGGCGTTACTTCTGCAAAAGACCTCCTTGGAAAAGTCAAAGTCCAATCAAGTTCAGGACACACTACAACTCACGCTGACAAAGTTCGAGAGGCTCCCCTGCCTGCTTCAAAAAAGCCCGAAGCACGTGAAGCACCAACTGTTGGTTTGGCCCGCACTTCAGAAGGAACCATGGCACATCAGGTTGGAGCTGAATCAGTACGTGACGCACCCACTGAAACAGGCTCTATGACGGTTCATGAAGCACCCACGCAACTTGCTTATACCCAAGCAGACGCACCCATGACATCACAGGCGAAAACATCTGCAGGCCCTCAAATGGGACCATTGGGTGGACCGCCTATGGGTCAACCACCCAAGGATGCACCAACGGGACCACCTGGAGGGCCGCCTATGGGACAACCACCTAAGGATGCACCAACTGGGCCGCCGGGAGGGCCACCTATGGGACAACAACAAGGGGGCGCACCAACGGGACCGCCAAGTGGCCCACCCATGA
>CAYMED010000038.1:0-7795 GCA_964389655.1 uncultured Candidatus Poseidoniales archaeon | reverse complement strand
CAGCATTCGTAGGCTAGAATAACCGCATAGCAACAACCAGCAAAACACGACCACGCTTTCTGCTGGCGGTTGGTGAATTGATGTCCTTGACCAGCACCGTGCCATTGCTTGTCCCGTCAGTCTTCCATAGTTCGGTCCCGTTGGAACTATCATAGGCTCTGAAGTATAGTGTACTACCAACCGCGGTCAGCCGTTGTGGGTTGCCGCTCCCTGATCCTGAACGGATGTTCTTGACCATCACCGTGCCAGAACTGGTTCCGTCACTCTTCCATAGTTCGGTCCCGTTGGAGCCATCATCGGCACTGAAGTATAGCGTACTTCCGACTGCAGTTAGTTCAGAAGGAGAACTGCTACTTGTGCCCCCATCAGGATGCGACTCTGAATTGATATCTTTGACCAATACTGTGCCGGCAGTGGTCCCGTCGGTTCTCCATAATTCTCTGTCTCCTCCACCTTCACCTGATCCATATGCCGCCTCATTGAAACCTGCTTGGAAATAGAGATATGACCCCGCAACTGTGAGGTGCCTCGGATCGTATTCGCATACTAGTTCTCCCTCGGCACCACAATCATCATCCCCGGGAGAACCCCAAGTCGGATACGCTTCAAGAACCAAGCTCGTTCCGGCTTGAGTACCATCGGTTTTCCAAAGTTCATTTCCTTGAGGGGTTCCATCATTATCGCTGTCTCCTGCATCTGCATTGAAGTACAATTCACTATTAAATGAAGTAAGATAACTTGGACAAATTGTGTAATCGTTGGTTGAAAGGTCATAGATCATCACGGTGCCAGAACTTGTCCCATCGCTCTTCCATATTTCACATCCGTTGGTTCCATCATTGGCTGTGAAGTATAGCGTGCTGTTAATGGCAGTCAGTTGGTCAGGGTTACTGCTTGATCCCCCTGCGCGGATGTCCTTCAACAAGGAAGGCAGAGCGAGTGATATGCAATAGGTGGTTGTAAGATCAATTTCGCCACTTTCCAAAACTCCATTGGCAGCAGTACCTCCCCCATCTCCGTTATCCAGCCCACTCTGGATGATTCTTTCAGCCCAGGTGCAGGAGGTCGTTGTGAGGTTGGATTGGGCGGTGAGCATCGTGTTCGCTGAGGCACTGCCATCAGAGCCATCGCAGATGTACTGGGTATGATCGACTTCAGTCGCATTCAGAACGCCGTCTGCATCATCATCGACCCCGACCTGGATCTTGGTCCCTCCATTGGCACAATTAGCACCAGCTGATTCTGATGTAGCTGAAATCAGAGCATTCAGACCGTCGGTACCGTTGATGCCGTCCTGTCCGTCAGCACCATCTGGACCAGTGATATTTCCTGCATCGACCCACGCGCTTCCATCCCATATGTGCAGATGACCGGTGCTGCTTACGATGTAACCGTCACCGACATCACCTTGATAATTGGAATCGAGACCCCCAACTGTTGCTACACTGCCGACGATGTTCACCGAGGTCCCGTCAGCACCATCTTGCCCATCCACACCATCTGATCCATCTTGTCCATCCATGCCGGCTGTTCCATTCGTGCCGTTGGCCCCATCTCTCCCATCTCTGCCATCCCGCCCGTCACAGACATCCAAGGTAGTGGCAGTCTCTATCAAATCAAGTACACCATTTCCATCCAGATCCATCCCTATTTGGAATGTGATTCCACCATTCAGACAACTGGTCGCATCGGTGGAGGTGATCAACGGCGTGATTCCATTGTTTCCGTTCATTCCAGAGGCATCATCGGAGCCTCCCTCTCGCCACTTGAAACTCTTGCATGTCCCCATTTCGACTATTGCTTGCACAATATTCAGAGCGGCCCCCTTGGCGGAGGGATTGACACACTCCCAGAAACCGGTGTTCACCTCTTCGACCCAATCGAAGGATTCGCAATACAATTCTCCCGCTTCTCCTCCCCATCCCTCAACCCAAGTCCAATTTCTTGACCATGAATTGTCAAATATTCCGTTATAGTAGGTCTCGCACGCTCCCATGAACTCTCTCTCTTCACCATGTTCTTCATCAGCACTCCACCATACATCGGCCCAAATTGCTCTACAGTCACGTTCCGAATAATTGTAAGTCCCATCAGAAATTCGGTTGTAGCAATAACCCGGCGTGATGCCATCTCCTTCATTGAATTCCCAAGAGAATCCCTCGCACAGTGACTTTAGATCCGCACCGGTATTGAGCCCCCACATCTCCAGAGTGTACTCCGCCCCGGTCTCGGTGTTGTAGCAACCCTCCTCCACAACCACACCTGCGCCTGCCGCTCCAGGGGGTCCTGAGATGTCGATTGTCTGCCACCCCGCAGGAGTGCATGCTTGGAATTCGTTGTCATTGCTGACGAAATACAACCGCCCAAGTGTCTCAGTACCACATTCTGGTAGATCGCCACTGGTTGCAGCAAAGTGTACATTCCAATCGTCCAATATGGTGGGGGTTTTCTCACCTGCTGGGTCATCGGGCCCTTCAATGGCATCATTGCCACCGAGGCAGCCACTCAAACTCATAGTTAACAACATCAAGCACAGAAATGCGGCACGTGATTTTTCCATATAGTTACGGAATAAGCATGTAGATAATACTATTTTGCAGATCCACTGACCTTCGAGCGGCGATGCAAAACGATGCGGTCAGTGAAAGTCAGGTCATTTTCCAGCATCAGGTATGCGAATATGGTTGGAGACGGTTAACACGCGCGTGCGTCGTACAATGCGTGCCAGATGCCCTGAATCTCCCCACCCTCCACGTTGCCGTCGCCCGGTCCACTCAGGTAAGCATCAATAACTGGCGCAGAATCCGATAATACAGTACGTATGAAATTCGCCACTGCATTACTTCCTGCTGATGCTAGCGAGCGTAAGAAGAAGTTTTGGATTACTGCGGCGATCCTGTTTGTTCTTTCACTCATCATCGCTGGAATTGCAGGGTCTGCTGGACCAATGATGGACGATTACCGAGCATGTGATGATGGAAGTACATATGATCATGATGAGAATGATGCACCTGTACTTAATACGCCTGCGGATCTAGGTTACCCCGAGTATGCTACCTGTGATGATATGCTGGAAGATGCGGAATATAATGAGGCTGCTGACTTCGCCTACATGTGTGGGTTTTCCATCTCCTGTTTTGGTTCTGTCATCGTTGCACTCATTGCCCTATTTTCTCGAAAGGCCCAGCACATGATTATTCAGCAGCAGGCGGTGCAGTATGTTCAGCCCGTGGTGCAACAACAGATGGTGCAGCAGCCCGTGGCCCAAATGGGTGCTCCGCCTCCTCAAGCACCTGCAGTTCGGATACCAGAACCTCCAGCAGAAAAACAGGCTGAAGCACTAAAAGCGCAATTTGAGCAACAAAAGAAAGTCGAGCACCTCAAAATGGCTCAACAACGCGAACTTGCGCGTGACTATGATGCGGCGATACGGGAATATGAGGCTGCAGGGGAATTCTCTGAAGCAGGCCGGATTCGGCAACTGTTGAATGATCAAGGTCGTGGAACGGGAAGCGCTGCTGCGCCCGTACAAGTCAATATCGGACAAGTTGGAAATTCTGTTGTCCAAGACTCAGTGGTCATGGGTGGCCAGCAACCCCCTGCATCATCTACCCTACCACCTGCTCCTACAGCATGCTCTCAATGCAATGCTACGATAGAGCCCGGTTGGCAATTCTGCCCTGCATGCAACACTCCCCTGATTTAGAGAGGGAAAACAGACGAATTCACTGCTCTGAGATGATTTCTTGTATTACCCGCACCACGGCTGACTATGGTCGATCCTACTGTTGCAGCCACGGTTGCTGCAACAAAGGTGATTTGGGCAGCATATGCGGGATACCAGATGGGCAAACTCTCTCAATCAGATCAGGCATTACGGGAAGAGGTGCGTCGCAGAGCAGAAATGATTCACCATCACCTTGAACCCTTGCATAATGACACACATCGAGACAAGAAACGTCGGGCAAGAAGGGCCATCGACGATGCCATGAATGCTTGCGATGGGCTCACATCCGATGCACGCTATAGTGTCAGTGCAACCCCCACCTCAAAACACGATTCGGCCGCACAGCTCAACAAGAAAGTCCTCAAGAAACTCGTCGATCATGATTTAGCGACACTTGAGAGGCTCAAAGGTGCAACGCATTCGGTAAATCAACTCTCAAGCGAAGTTTCCGGGGGAGCTGATGAAGCCACACTGGTGCAACTTGCAGGAGAGGTAAGACAAAAAGTCACGAGTGCTCGAAACCATTTTTCCGAGCGAAATATGATTTTTGACGGATTGCAGAGGAAGTGAAAATATGACAGCAGATCAAGAACCCTTCAGATGGAGAACAAGCCCTCACGTGATTGGGCAATATGTATTAGATCGGAATGTCCCAAAAAATGCGCGTATTACGCTTAAGCCCAACGAAGCGTGCGTTGTTGTGGAAAAGGGAAGAATTGTTGGCACTGCAACTCAAACCAACATGGAAGTTAATCCCCAAGCAGGCTTAATTTCGCGCATCTTCGGGAAGGGCACACCAGATCGGGCTTTCCTATTTGTATTCCTTGGCCCACATGAAATCCTTCTTCGCGTCTCAGGCCGCACGTCAGATGGCCATCAGATCCATGGAGCCATGGGGATTCGCGTTGAGTTTACCATTCAGGAACTGGGAAGATTATTGAGACTGCCAGCTCGTGGTGAGCCCACGATCGGAGTCGGCGACATTGCAAAAATGATCGAACATGAGGTTTCAACACAAGTTTCTACTGAAATTATTGCTACAGCAACCCTAGAAGAATTACGCTCTAGTGTTGACCTGAGAGAAGATGCAGAAGCAGGAGTACGTGTTGCACTTCGTAGCACATTTGAGTCCCTAGCACTGAACATGAAAGGAGCGTGGGTCTCGTGGAACCCCACGGAACATGAAAAATTGCTTTCGATGCAAGATGAACTCAGCGAGATGAAACAGCGCAACGAAGTGATTGACGGAAAAGCAGTCGAAGAAATGGAAGCCATGCTGCGAAATCGTTCTCGAGAACATGAACTTCTACACCGCATGCACGTCCAAAACCTCAATGTGCAGGCTCAGCAACAAATAGCTGGAGAAGTGGCACAGTTACAAGCACAAATCAGCCTTGATGATGCGCGCTGGCAGGTCCTCGCAGCGCAAGAACACCGACAACAGGCTCATGTCCATGCAATGGAATCGGCTGATAGAAATGCAGCGCTTGAGGCTGCAAATCATGGCGTTGAAATGGCACATGCTGAAGCAGAACGCGCCCGAATCCTGAACGAGCAAGTTGTCGAAGCCGAGAGATCAAAACAGCAAGTCACGATCGAGGGGGAAAGCGCAAAAATGGATATTGCGATGGATGCTTTCGCCAAGGTCCAAGAGGCTAAACGGCAACGAATAGAACTGCAAGCCTCACAAGAACAACAGCGCCATGAACACCTCCAAAACATGAAGCAAGACGAGCAAGGTATGGTCGAAAGACTCCTCAGCAAAGGACTTGAATCGGGTGCAACTGATTCAGCCGTATTACAAGAAATGTTACGCTCCCAAGCCACGTCTAAAGAGCATGAAGCAGGCATGACCTCATCCTCGTTCATCGATGCGGATTCTAAACAACCACCTACACCATCAGGAAATGGGCAGTGTCAGGGATGTCAAGCCACCATTCAGCCAAATTGGGCAGCATGCCCCTATTGTGGACACAAAGTTGCCTGAAGGTCTCATGCAATTGTTGGATAAGTTAAATCGTGCACCACTGTTCGCGATACGATACCATGTCTGAAGCAGCAACCCAGTACTACCAAAATTTAATCGCACAGAATTACTCTCCTGAGCAAGCAGCTCAATTCACAGCACAGCATTATCCCGGCTTCCAAGCACCTGTTGTAGCTGCACCTGCAGTCATGCAGCAACCTGTTGCAATGCAGCAACCAGTCGCAATGCAACAACCAGTCGCAATGCAGCAACCCATGGTTATGCAGCAGCCTGCCATGATGGTCGCTGGCGCTGGTCAGAAAAGTGTATTGGTGTCCTATCTTCTTTGGCTGTTTCTTGGCTGGTTTGGAATACACCACCTCTACATGGGAAGGGGAGTTGGGATCTGGCTAGTCTCGCTAATTACATTTCAGGGATTGGGGTTTTGGTGGTTACTCGATCTCTTCCTCATCCCAGCCTCTACAAAGGCGAACCGGGGTGGCGTGAACGTGATCATGCAGGGATGAGTCAACACATTACCTCGTGCAAAACACGTCTCATATTATTCACGTATACCTAAAGAGTAGGTATTGGAATTGGGATCACCGATTCCAACTGTCTTTCCTTTGCCAGTGATGGATGCGACTGCAACTGTTTGCTCAAAGCCCCCTACATCCGTCAGGATGCCCCTTTTCCAAGCAATTTTTGCGGAATATCCCGGGACAAGAGCGCGCCATGTTAGCGGGATACGACCAGGGGTTACTGTGTTGACTTCTTTCATGATCGATGTAGCACATGTTTTTGTGAGAGAATTATACCATTCAGGCTCCGAGAATAACTCGTTAGTGCGCTCCATCATCCGCCGAAAGATCGCTTCTCTTTTTTCAGGAATGGTATCTGTTGGAAAGAGATAGACATCATTGCCTCGAGCGTTAGTTCGGACACCAAGAAGGTCACGCTCTGTTGCCCAGACAAATATCAACTCGTATTCACGCCAAAGTGCAGTCCATGGATGGTAACGTTCTCCTTCCTCACGCCGTACTTCGAAAGAGCAAGAAACAAATCGCTCCTCTCTGAATTCAAAACACATCATTGTGTGTGCAAGACCACGTAATTTGTGAAAATGATCGACAACGTAGTATACTCGTTTGATGTCAGATATTTTCGCAGTCCAATTATCCCATCTCTTGTCAAAATCACGAGTTTTTCGCCAAGTAAAGTCTCTCCGGTCATACAGTGTGAACGTATCTCCATCTTCGTGCAATTCAAAGCGGGGCATGCGTTCATTGTCAGCAACCCAAATGCGATCATGACTAGCCATTTTAGTGCCGATTTTCACCCTCCATATGATCCAACTAACAGATATGAAGAGTATGAATAAGGTACTTGCAAAGATGAAAGCACGCTGCCACATTGGCCAGCCATCTAGATACATCTAATTCGAAGAGAAGGGGCATCTACCTTTGAACCGCCCCACATCTGGTTTTTGAAAAAAAAAGGGGAAACCTCAATGAAGGAGCGGGCGCCAGCCAACTCGATGGGCTCCACTCACAGTACAGTTGATCGTCTCATTGGAGTTACAGTTTTGATGCTTCTATTCGCAGCCCTCACACCCCTCCTTGATGACCAGCCCAATCATCCGCAAAAGCTCTTTCCACACCGATTTTTCGCTCAAAATGATGCTGCATCTGGCACAGACGCAGGAAATTCAACAGCAACTGCAATCAACCTGACTGCAGGAACTTATTCTGGATCTGTCGATGCTACGACAGATCTCGTTGACGCATATGCTGTCAATGTCCCAAGTGGGAAAGGGATGATTGCAACATTGTCAGTTCCATCTGGATCGGATTTTGACCTATACCTCTACAATAGCGCTCCTTACTTGGTCAATTACAGTTTATCATCCAGCCTAACAGAAATTGTATCAACTAATGGAACCAATGCAACTGGAGGCATTGCATACCTCACAATAGAGGCATATTCTGGTTCTGGAAATTACACACTACAAATTCAGACCTTTGCAACAACTGCGAGCAATGGAACGGGCGGAAATAGCACTGGCGGAAATAGCACATCCACACAAAATGACGCAGGAAGTG
>CAYMED010000037.1:0-8607 GCA_964389655.1 uncultured Candidatus Poseidoniales archaeon | reverse complement strand
ACCCGCACCTCCACCCGGGTCCGATCCACTAGGTGCACCCGCACCTCCACCCGGGTCCGATCCACTAGGTGCACCCGCACCTCCACCCGGGTCCGATCCACTAGGTGCACCCGCACCTCCACCCGGGCCCGATCCACTAGGTGCACCCGCACCTCCATCCGGTAAAGGCCCACTAGACCCTAGCACCTCCACCACAGATGTGGAAGGGAATGATGAAATCATTTCCGCGGGAGCAACCATACGATCTATAGATGAGGTGGACCTAATTACAGGTGATAAATTCGAGGCACAAATTAGTGAAGTCGACGTGTCAAATTACGCACCATCTGGGGAGCGTTTGGATCAAGAATTGGCAGGTAAAATTACGCTGAGGAACCCCAGTTCATCCGACCGATTATGGGATATTGATGTATTCGTCAATTCCATTGGTTCTGTATCACTCTCTGCTAGTGAAGACGGTCCATACCACCATGCTTCGCTCACAGAGTTGCGCGCAGGTGATGACCACGACATAGAATACGAAGGAGATACTGATCCAATGCTTGTTATCTCAGAGATTATTGACACTCACCCTTCTGATACTGGGGGTGACGTGCAAGTCATTGACGCTAGAGCAGAGGAAAGCGAGGTCCGAATAGCTCTCAAAGTCCAAAACCAATCTGGCCGAGATGCGAAAGATTGCGTCCTGCACCGAACAATACCATCAGAATTTGACATTGAGCCCGAAGAAGGACATGACATACATTTGGTCGATCACAAGTTGACATGGAGAATAGGAGACCTAGGCGCCGGCCAAGAGACAATACTAATCTGCAACGGGACCCTCAAAACGCCCCATGTGGAACCTGTTGCGACGGGTAATGCGACGCTCGAATATGTGATTGATGATGCCATTAGTAGACTCCATGTTCAGGAACTCGATGCTTTTTGCCGAGGTTTCAGTTTCATGAATGTTGATGAAGCCGAAATACCGGACAACTGGATTTGCCAAGTAACATTCCACAATCGGTCTTCGTTCGTCGTCGATTTGACTCGGTTACAGGTTAGAAATCCCGATGACGGGAGTTTACTCTTTGACATCCATGATGTTTCAGATGATGTCTTACCCGATGAAAAGTGGTTCAGTGAAACAAGAGAAGTTACTTCTGCAGACCGCCCCAATTTCAACCAAGAGCTGGACTACACTGCTCTCCCAAGAGTCGCATACCGTTCAGAAGGTCGCTCAGTCCTCAACCAAGATGAAGTAACAGTTCTCGATGCGAAATTAACTAAGGCATATGACGAATCAGTACTTCGATCCTTTTTGGAGGAGGACAGAAATACAACACTTACGCTCCGAAATACAGGGTCGGCAACCATTGAACGCATTGTTCTCATTGACGACGTGCCCGGACTATTCCACCCACCAGATCCCAGCGCAGTCCGAGTGCAATTGGCAGGGAATGACTTGGGCCCAGACATGGTGAATGTAGCCCTTACACCGGGCCAGATCAACGAACAAGAGACACTAGCCGTTGGGCCATCCGGGCACCACTTGCGCATTGAGATTGGTGCAAATGCGACTGTTTCCTTGGAGCCTGATCAAACGGTCATTGTCAACTATGACGTTCGGACAAACTCCCCTCACAAAGACAACACCAGCATTCCTGCGCCAGCGATGGTCGAATTTGGTGCATCCATTAATGGACCCACATGTGAGCGTTCAAATTTCGACACGCCACTGTTGGACGTGAAGCACAAGCGCAGGAAATTCACTACAGGAAAGGAGATTTTCCCTGCCGGGCCCCCAGGGACATACGAAGTGATTGTTCTATTCCAGAACCGCTCAGACAACCCACTACAAGATCTAGCCATCACTGACATTTCACCAGAAGGCTTTGAGATCACATCAGCCACCATAAAAAGTTCAATCCATGGAGAACTTTCAATTGACGAAGAGAGGAAAAAGACCCCAGAGGGTGTCGTACTGACGTGGGTTGTTCCGATTATCGATTGTGACGAAGAAATAGAGGTTTGTTATGAGATCGAAGGCGATCCGAGTATCGAATTTAAGGCATCTGAAGTACAGACAATTCTTGGAGGCTCTGGCGGCTCGGAGATAGATGATGCGGAAACCACATCACCACCGTCTGCTGAATCCGAAGTAGAAGTTGAAGTCGGGACAATGGATGAGGGAGGAGATAATGGGGAAGAGGAGGCTCCTGCTTCTGAAGAGACAGTCGCCGAGGAAATCCTAGAAGAGCCAGTTGCCGAGTTTGTCATCGATGATGAAGTTGGAGACAAAAGTGAACCGATCCCAAGCACTGAGAATGACCCAATGGAGGCACAATTTGAAGCAGCACTAGGAAGTCTTGGTTCCATCACCAGCTCAGCGAGTTCTGACGATAAGGACTCCAGTAGTAGTGAATGAACCTTAAACCCAAGAGGGATGCCATTCAGGCCACCGCTCATCTGGAAGCACATCGACAAGATATAGGACCCTGATGGGTAATCCCTCGCCCAAAACGGAAATTGGGGTTGGAATCTTTGGTTGAAGAGCTGAAGACCTCAGGTCGAGTATAAGCCAGGCATCTCTTTCCGTAACTTCAGCGCACCATTCACGCAAAGCTGGCTCGATACGGCGTGAATGCATCGATGAGAGACGAACAGGCAGGTGGTTAATTCCTTCTGGCACGCGGGCAACAGCCATGGACCACATCCAGATTTCGGGTGGCTTTGGGTGGCCACGAAGCGCTGCTGAAAGGCGATCAAGGTCAACCCCACAAGGAGATCCTTTCATGGGCAATGGGCGAGAAGGGAGAGGGCGAGTAGGCAGGGATTCTGCGGAAGTGGTTTCTAGGCCATCTCCCACATCAAAGTCCTGCTTCATGATGGTTTCAGAGGAGATAGAATTGCCTAGCAAATCAGTTGAAGAGATGTCCTCCATTTCAGTAACATTCCCTGCTAACGGAAGTGAAGCAAATTCATCATCTAAATCGAGACTAGAATCGAAGCCAGCATCTAGGCTGGAAGCCTCACTTTTTGGAGACACCTGGAGGCTATCACCCCCACGTAATCCGCCCATTGAAATCGTGTATTTTGGGGCAGGTGAGGGATTATCAGGTGGTTCATCGAGACTTTCGAATAAATCATCTGCCGATGATATCAAGTCCAAATCCGCAGCCGAAAGGCCAGTCATTGCTTCAATCGATGTTTCACGCGTTGCAGGAGTTCGAACTCCATCCGAACCGGCAGCACCAACGAGTCGTTCAAGAACGGGCGCTGTACGATTTATGAGCATTCCAGATGACACAAGGACATCGTGTAATCCTGAATGTGTGGATCCGTGCTTTACGAAAATGGGCAACACTCGATCCCATGCGTCTTCCACTTGATTTCGCAGGAGGAAAGAGCGGCCAACACCCTCAGTCGCATCAAGAATTTCAGCGCCTAGAGCGATGGAACGCTCGTACAGCCGAAGGGATTCCTTTCCCTTACCCACCTCGAGCGCACAACGAGCTGCGAAGGATGTGATGTCCAAACGCTGAGGGGATAGTTTCAGGGCTTTCACCGCATTTTTTAGAGCAGCAAGAGGTTGCCCTGACGCTCGCTCAATTGTAGCAAGGCGAAATAGGCCATCTGCATGGGGAGCATATCGGCGTAGAAGAACACGAAGTGATGCTGCCGCACCTACAAGATCGCCCGTTCTAGCAATTTCGTCGACCATCGCAAGGTCGAGGACCTCTTCTCTCACAGGACGACATCAAGATGGAGGAAATGAACGTTGCCGGTGATTTGAGTCAGCCGCGAATAGAATCCTTCGCGTGCCATTGACTGGGTAAAACCAATCAATCAAAGAACCTGTACAGAATCATGCAGGGTCAGACATTTTCTTGTTCGCAGATCTAGACGGTCACAGAGAAATAAACTGAGTAGCATAAAGCCCATAACCCAAAAATCAGCGATCAGATCGAAAAATCCGACAACGGCGAGAGCAAAGGGAAAACACCAAGTCAGAACAACTACAAATCGAAGAATCTTAGATATTTGAGGACCTTTTCCACGGACATACCAGTTCCAACCACGCTTGAGCAATGCTGCCAGCAGATGAAAAGAAAGAGGTGTAAGAAGGTGCAGAGGACGAAGATGTGAGACCTCACCCCCATATATTGTCACAATCCGTGATTGGGTTAGGCGCAAGCCACGATTGCCGGCCCAAGTCAGCCATTTTGCGGGATACCCGTAGCCAGGCCAGTGGACCTCACCCACCAATTCAACGGCCAAAGAGAGCGGCATTATGACTAAACCACATTGGCTATCTTGAACTTCAAATCCACTCGCCCTTCGCGCAAGCCAACTTATCACACGATTCCAAAACCTCCTCCAACGCGGCATGGAACCAAACCTGTCGCTAAGATCCCTAGTACCTTTTCCAATATCGGCCCCCACCTTTAGCCGCTGATCCAAAAGACTCTGTATTGCAGTTGGAGGAATTTGTCCATCGGCATCTAAGACTACGAGGTCCCATTCCTTGCGTACCCCGAGCATGGAGTCTGCTGCTAAGACTCCTGCCTTGACAGCCGCACCCGGCCCTTCTTCGGGCCCAGAAATGATCTTGAGGGTGCAAAACGTGCCATGATCCGTAAAACCCGCATCAAGTCCGGCTTCAAGTGCAACTTTTGATGTATGATCTGTTGAACCATCATCGATTACAATAAGAGCACCTACGATTTCAGGCAAAGTAGCGATTACATCGCCGATTCTAGGGCCTTCATCACGCGCTGGCATGATGACAACCACAGGCATCTGGGCACCTTTATGCGCGAGCCGAGCGCTTGGTTCATCAATCGAACCTAGTCACGGACATAGCATGGATGCCCCTTTAGTTGCTGTTGTGAACAACGGAGATGGCCTACGAGTCGGATCCCACTTGAGCAGAATTTACGCATTGGGAGGTGTCCCCATACTCTACGATCGATCAAAAGAAGACGAAGCGCAATCTGTTTCAAAAAAACAGGGATTTAGGCGTGTGAGCATCGATAAAGAAAGCGCCTTAGACATCGCATCATCACTCCTCGCCCTAGATGGGGAAAACGACCGATTCCTCCTTATTTATCTTTCAAAGTCATGGCAAATTCGCGACCTCCCCGATCTATTCAGCCTTGCCTCTCGGCCAATTGACCTCTTCATCAAGCATCAACCAATTTCAATGAATGAAGGGGATGAAAACAGGATGCCTGCTGACCAAGTGCCAGTAAATGAAATCGAAATCGTATCTCTTTCAGCAACGCGTTCAGGATTGGAAGAATTTGTCAAAGGTGGAGGGGGAAATTGCATTGCAGATTTACCACCGGAACTTCAGGTGAGGTTAACGCCCCTTGAACGAGAGGTTCATCCACCAACTCGTGAATCAGTAACTACCGCATCGGATCTGGCGCAATTTTTCTATTGGTCTTTGACAAGTCGGCACCCACTGATTCTCCTTGGCGTACCTGGGTTATTGCTGTTTATGCTTGGTTACCAGATGGCCGGGTCTGCCTTGCTCACATTTGACACACTAGATGGGACATCACTAGGGGTGGCCTTGGCAACAACTGCGATCACCCTCCTAGGAGTGTTTGCGATGATGTCTGCACTGATCCTATATGTTCTAGGAAAGCAAATAGACAAAATCCAGATTGGCGAGCCCCCTCGTGTTTCGTGAGGGGATCATGGCGTAACTCGGCGCGAGTCTCTCGGAAATGGAATGACTTCACGGATATGCTCGATTCCAGCTAGCCAAGCGCAGACTCTGTCAACTCCGAGCCCAAAACCACCGTGAGGGACCCCCCCATAACGCCTCACGTCGATGTAGAATTCATATGGATCTAGTGGGGTACCACCTTCGTTAATTCTCTCGATAATCTCTGCTTCCGACCACGTTCGTTCCCCACCACCAATAATCTCACCATATCCTTCGGGTGCAAGAAGGTCATGGCATAAGACTACATCAGGGCGATCAGGATCAGGGCGATGGTAGAAGGGCTTGGCAATACGCGGGTAGTGTGTTAGAAAATGAGGGACATCGAAGTCACTGGTGAGGACCTTTTCTTTGGAATAGTCTAGGTCTTGACCCCATTCAACATCAACACCCTTGGCTTGCAAAATTCTGATAGCCTCGTCATACCGCATTCGGGGAAATGACGCCTCAGCATAACGGGCAAGGAGTGAGAGATCACGCCCTAGGCTTTCCAATTCGGCTGCTCGGTGCTCAAGCAGTGATTTGCAAATGAATTGCACTAGAGACTCACCGTGTTGCATCACGTCGTCGTTACCTCCCCAAGCTATTTCCATCTCAGCATGCCAAAATTCAGTTAGGTGGCGGCGTGTTCTGCTTTTTTCTGCACGGAATGAGGGAGCAATTGTGTATAGACGTTCTAGTGCTGGCATTGCAGCCTCAGCATACAATTGCCATGACTGGGTCAAATACGCTTTGCGACCGAAATATGGAACCTCAAAGAGAGTACTACCCCCCTCTACTGCCCCTGCAACGAAGCAGGGTGCATGATATTCAATGAAATTTAGGGACCGGAAATAGTCGTGAATCGCTGAAAACACAGTACTCCTGATCTTCAGGACAGTGGTCATCCTAGTAGTGCGCAGATAGAGGTGGCGATTATCTAGAAGAAACTCTGTTTCACCACCTTCTGCCTGATTCATTGCAGACTCCGTAATGGGAAAAGGACGATTCGGGTTTACTGGGCCTATGACTTCGGCTGTAGTAACTTGAATCTCCCGCTGGTGTTCCCGATCGGTCGCGACAATGCAACCTGAAACTGCAAGACTTGATTCGATCAGGGCAGAGCGAAGAGATTCAAAGAGTTCATCGCCAACCTCTTCGCGCTTCACAACGCACTGAATTGTGCCCGTTGAATCACGCAAGACAAGGAACAATACCTTATTTGATCCGCGGGAACGGTGAATCCACCCGAGTAACTCAACGAGATCACCATCTTGTGAATTCGAAAGGATATCTGCCACGTAGATCGTCTTTGCCATCTTGCCCGGTGAACGAGGACGGCAACCACATTTCAAGCGACCCCTCGGAGAATCGGCGAACGTTCATGCGGAAGTTGCACTTCCAGTACTTGTGAACTACGTATTCGATACGAGCGCAGAGCATGGCCGGCCACTTGCAGTGCTAGCCATCGGGGGAAATGCACTTTCAGATCCAAAGGGCAGTGAGAGGGGAAGTGAAGAAATCCTAGAACGTGTTGTTGGAGATGCAATTGACCTGCTAGAAGCAGGTCATCGGCTCATCCTAACACATGGCAATGGGCCACAAGTAGGACATCTCCTAGCATTGGCTGAACTCGACCATGAGTCCAGAAAAATTGGACTAGATGCTTGGGTTGCTGCAACACAAGGGATGATTGGCCATGAGATCGCAACAAAGCTCGACCACTCTCTGGCAAAACGGGGAAGGCCTGAGCGATGTGCAATACTCCTAACAAGGGCAGTCATAAACCGGGATGATGAGGCATTTTCAAACCCCACGAAGCCCATTGGCCCAGTATTGGGTGAATTGGAATCAATACCACAACACTGGAGGATAAAGCAAACTGAAGCAGGCACGCGGCGAGTCGTGCCATCCCCCATCCCCCATGCAATTCTCGATAAGAGGGCGATCGCCCATCTCCTCAATGCAGGGGCAGTTGTGGTGGCCTGCGGAGGAGGGGGGATCCCTGTAATCGATGATGGCATTGGAAATTGGATTGGAACAGCAGCGGTAATTGACAAAGACCGTACTACTGCGCGCCTAGCACTCGACCTTGAGGCTGACGTGCTTCTGATATCCACCTCTGTTGAAGCCATTGAATCCGGTCATGGGACTGATAATGCAGCCACATTAACCGAAATTGACGAGGATTTGGCTGAAAAATGGATCGCCGATGGGATTCTACCGCCTGGCTCTATGGGGCCAAAAGTTGAAGCAATGCTACACGCGAAACGAACGCGCCCTGAAATGCAAGTTGCCCTTTGTGCCCCCGGCAATGCTCTACGCGCGCTACGAGGTGCATCAGGGACTCAGGTCACTCTCAGAATAGGCGGGTCATAGGGGATTCGAACCCCTGGCCGACGGGTTAAGAGCCCGTCGCTCTACCTGACTAAGCTAATGACCCTAACCCTGCGCCGAGTGGATCTAATTTGATCATTGCGACGTGCTGAATTCAAGGTGCTTTAGCTGCCCATCATCTGTTGCGACAATTGCTTCTGTCGCTAGATCAATAAAAAGGCCAACATCCACGACACTGGGTATATCAAGAATCTCTGCACGTAGTGCAGAAGGGTCACTGATTGTTGGGCCAAATGAGGCATCGATGATTAAAAGACCATTATCATCATACTGAACATGCCCCTCTTTTCTTCTGATTTCAACACTACCCTGACAAATTGCATCGATGGAGGATATGCATCTGTCCACTCCGAATGGAATCGCCATGATTGGTAATGGAAAGGCCCCAAGCACGTCAACTAATTTTGTTGAGTCTGCAATTACAATAAAACGCTCACTTGCTAAAGCAATGCCGCGTTCTCGAACTGCAGCGCCCCCCCCCGGGGGGGGGGGGGGGCTGCGGGGGGGGGGGG
>CAYMED010000036.1:0-9236 GCA_964389655.1 uncultured Candidatus Poseidoniales archaeon | reverse complement strand
GTGCAGAGGGCAGGATTTGAACCTGCGAACCGATATGGACTGGGACCTCATCCCAGCGCCTTTGACCAAGCTGGGCAACCTCTGCGTAATATTCCGCCGACTTTACACCCGTATTTCAACACCGCGAGGGCTTATGGAAAGAAGACTGAGCAGCAGGTCAGACTTGCATCAGCCGCAGATATTTGGGAAATGTCAATTATTGTCAATTTAAAGCCCCTAGAGGTTAGTTCCTGCTCAACTGTCGGGTTACCGGCAGCAACTATTGCACGGTCTCCAAAACCAATCACATTAACCCCTTTTACTTCCGATTTTGGAATAATTACCACTTCAGTTCCTGTTAATTCTCCGAAGGCACCTATTGATACAGTATCTTCTGTCAATAGTAGAATGTCGCCACGTGGTGAAGAACACATGCTGGTCAAGTGGAGAACGTGTGGTGGGATATCGATGACTCGCAATTTGAAACCTTCACCTTCTACGAAGTCTCTGAAAGAAGAAATTCCCGCATCATCGGTTCGTTTAGATCTTCCAATGAATAGAATATCTCCTATTCGAAGCACATCGCCTCCGTCCATAATCCCATGCTCCATTCTCACAATTTCCTGGAATTCTGCAAGGGTGGAAACTACAGCCTCTTGTTCACCAATTCTTGACTCGTGTCCCGGTATTGGAATGAAGCATTTTGTCCCAAGTGTCACCGCTTGATCTTCAACGAACACACAATCAGGGTGATTATCATCCGGTGGTATCTCAATAACTTCAACCCCATGTTCCCGGAGAGTTTGCACATAGCCTGCATGTTGTTTTCTCGCCAATTCCAAATCATTCGGCCCTTCGCCAAAATGACTTGCTAATGCAGATGTGAAGGACTCCGGTATGCCTCGCACGATGGCTCTACGGCGTTCTGCCAAAGTGGTAGAGGACATATTTCTGCGCTGACTGAAGTAGGCCATGAATGTGGCGATGGGATGGAAGATGTAATCGCGTGTAGGCGGTGCATTCAACTATGGTTCTCAAGTCGGCGATGCGATGAGTAGACGTAGTTCTGCCTTGTTGTTAGTATCGTTGATGCTTATCACTCCTCTTTCCGGTTGCTTTGGTAACGACGAAGACATTGGTCTACCGACCGCTGCAGATTTGATGATTGAAGAGGGTGAGGGCCTACTTGGTGGTGTGTGGAATACGTACGTAATCAATGCTGAAGTTGACTTGTCCGTATACATCCCATATTTCCTCATCGACCCAGGTTCTAAGCGTGCACAAAATGGTACTGTACTCGATATGAAAGAAGGGGGTAGTGAATCTATTACGTGGCTTTTACCACCTAGAAATCCCGTTGTTATCCTGCTGATTGGAGAATATGGTAGGACAAATTGGCCGGTAAGAGCGGCCAATCAGTCTTGGGCCGAATGGTTGGAAAACGACACCTTTTCCGGAGCGGTAGAAGTTGTAGACAATGGTGACGATGGTGGCCTATGGAGATGGTTAGGTCCTAGCAACGACTCTGGTGGCCCTGTTGAAGTTAAACAGATGCTTAGTGAACGGCCACAACGAGATGACCTTGGGGCTGATGAAGGAGTAGGAGCAAGTATGGGTTGGGTCGATGGAAGAAGTGTGTATGAATGGGTGGATTTCATCACCGACGAAACTCCAGATCCATTGGACCTTGCAGATGGAGCGAAGGGTTATCTCGATCGTTGGATTGGTAATGGAAACCCCGCATATGAAGATGCAATTACTTATTTTGAAGGTGTTCTGAATGGTTTTGGATTGAGGACTGAAGTGCACCGCTTCCAATCTGGCGTTCTCTGGGCAGCCAACGTCTGTGGATACAAAGATGGTACCGTATTTCCTGATGAATGGTTGGTTTTTGGAGCACACTTTGACATTGCGCCCTACGCCACACCTACCTCTTTACTACCAGGATTAGAGCAAACTGGTTATGGCACACGAACTGGGGCTTACGACAACTCTGCTGGGACCTCTATGGTATTGACTACCGCCGGTGCATTGGCTGATTTTGATGCTCGAAGAACGATGGTTTTCTGTCTATGGTCTTCTGAAGAAGAAGGTTTGTGGGGGTCCTCTGCATTTGCAGGTGATTTACCATCTGGCGTCACCATATCCAATTACTTGAACCTAGACATGGCTGGAATCAACTATCCTGGAGATTATGCTCTATCCGTATACCTCGGGCCAGACGGAACGGGAGATGTAATTGACCAACCCGGGATGTATCATATGGCTGAATGGATTGGTTCTGATGCGTTGAATCTATCATATCAGATTGAAAGAGGACGTATTGAATGGGAAAATGGGGGTGAAAGTCCTTTGTGGAATAATCAGTATGAAGATGTTGTTGCAATATACGAATCCCCTACTGCTCGCAGCGATCATCAGCCGTTCCAAGATATCGGGGTTGCAACATTAGGGTGGAATGGAGTTGTTGATGGTTATCCTTGTTATCACAAAACTTGCGATAAACTCTCTGAAGTTGAAGAATATATGGTGACTGATGATAACAGCGGGGTGACCAACCTTGTCAATTCATGGGATATAGTGACATGGTGGGCAGTATTCGCTTTCCTTCATATGGATCAAACGCCGGTTCCTAACGAGTTATAATTCGTAGGAACCTCTATTATCTATAATTCTTCGGCTGAAGCATGGTTCAATTAGAGTGTCCTCATTGTGAAGAAGAAATTGAACTAGAGGATGATGCGGTTGGCTCATTTGAATGCCCATATTGCGAAGGAGAATTTGAATGGGGGGAAGATGATGATGGGGATTCATTATCTGATGAATTAGATTCAATCGATTTGGGGCCAGTTGGTGCCACGACTAAGAAAAAGAAGGTCCATTCTAGTAAATCCATTGCCTATGATGGAATGCTTTCGCACCCAGCATGGCGAATATCTGTGGGTTCTGTTTTTGCCACATTGATGGCTTGGTTTGCGATCTCTATTGGGATAATGGGGATTTGGGCAGGGCTATTTCTAACAGACCTTGGAGCAGGGGGAGCTGGGGCTTTCCTGATTCTAATTGGACTAGGGGGGGTGGCATTCTTTGGTTTTGGAGCCGCCGTTGGTGTTCTTGTGGCATTAGGTAGACTATGGGCGCTTGTTGTGAGTTTTGTCTTTTCTTGCATCTGTGTGGCGTTGACAATAATTGGTTGGTTGAGTGAAGAGGATAGTTGTGAAGAAGTTGATTTCTGGACGGGTGAATGTTTGAAAGTGGTTGCTGAACCCTTTCCAACTTTCGAACTTATCTTGTGGTTAACTATGGCTGGATTCATTGGATTATTACTATTCCACCCCGTGGCAAGAAGTCAATTCGATTGATTCTGAGCCCTCGATAAGGCTATTCATTCAGTAATTGTCTTACGTCCTCAAGAACCAATTCGGGCATCCACTTTGCATCGCTCCACCATACCCGCTGCATCCCATCTTTGTCAACCAGAACTGTTCCAGTTGAATGATCCACATCATAGTCCATAGGATGGTGTCTGGCACTAGTTTGATTGGTGTTATTCTCAACGATTTCTAAACCCACACCAAAATCTTCCCATATTTCTTCCATAACTGAAATATTTTCATCAACATCATCAATTGTCAAATGTGGCCATGAAAGATTCATCCTGCCCATATATTCACGGAAAACATCTGGAGTATCCCTCCATGGATCAACAGTTATTGAAAGGATGGAAACGTTGGTGCCGACTTCATCACCCAATTGTCCTTTCAACCAATTGAGGTTAGAAGAGATAATTGGGCATATATCGTAACAATTAGTGAACAGGAATGCTATGACTAGTACTTGCCCCTCTAATTCTGTAGAATTGAATGGGAGAGAATCTCCATCCAATAATTCGAATGTACGAAATGGGACTGGGGGTTCAATTTCTTCTCCTTTGAAAATGCTCTTTGCTTCATTTTCTGATTCAAAACAACCGGGAAGTAGAATCGTGAAAGCTAGTATAATGCTAGCAATTTTGCGGCTTGCCATCTTCAAACATCCATTCCAATATACGGTTTGTCAATATCGAGTTGCATGACATATAGCCCTGTACTAATACACGAAGCATATGTTATCCCATTATGGTGTTCAGCGGCCCACAAGAATGGGACCCATCCAAAATCATAGTAATCAGATTCCAAAGGTGTGCCATCTTCTCCATGAGGTAGGTAGAAACCTATTGTCGCTCTAGTATTCAATTCCCTTTGATCTATGCCTGATTCAGCAGCCATCAAAGTTTCAACGTCAACAATCCAAATTCCCGCATGGTAATGAGAAATGTAGAGTCGGCCATCCCATTCTCCACCGTAAGATTGGTCTTCTATCTCAGTTGTTGGGAACAAAGTGGAATCAATATTGTGCGGACTGAACAACAACCATTCATCATTGTTAGGGTGGGCTTCGCAATCCACCCCATAGCAATGGTCTTCACCCCATGGAATTTCCCAATGGTTGATTAATTTCGGTTTGAATCTCATATTGCCATTGTCCATGACGTAATCTGTTGTATCCAACAAATAAGTTAGTCCGGACCCTTCGGTTGTAGACAATGTTTCAACGGCTAGAGTTGTTAGGTGCCGCTTTCCATCATACCCTAAATGGCTTGCATCGACCATATCTGGGAATGGTTCTGCATAATGGATGTAAGAGGCCCTGCCTCCATTTTGATTTCCTGTGGAACCGCTGTCCGGTTCTCCATCTCCATTCAAATCAGCAAAATCCATCCATTGCCCCACTTCAGGTGCTCTCCAACGGCAAGTTAGTGGCGTCCCTTGGCCTATTTTACAAGTCGTTGCCATTGGTAAGTAGAGATGTGGAGAATTAGTTGGGTGTGGAACATCTGTCACATCTCCAATTCTCAAGCCGGCTTCCCAATATGCTCCGTAGATGTAGGTGTGTTTGTATCGTGGATCGTCTGGGTCGTCTCCTGGCCAAAGTTGTACAGTCATATCGTGTATGTAAATCCAACCGCCGCGAGTGGTTTCCCAATTCACTTCATACTCTCCAACCTTGATTACCGTATGTCCCACACCTGAGGCGCGGAGAGTTTCTCCAGTTAGCGGATCTTTAAGCAACCTTGCGGCAGAACCTTGGAGATTGAGGTGGGCGATGGTCACTCCACCACAGGCTTCCCCAATCGCAGCGTCGCATTCATTATAATCGGGGTTTGCCACGAAAATATACCACTCATTATCGATCATATGAGTGTAGAGATTATGGGGGCCTTGTGGGTGGTCTGCATCATACCATGAATCGATCCAAACAGGGTTTGACTTATCGGTGACATCATACAAATTCACGGAAACTTGAGCGGGATCCCCCCATGAGCCGACGTCGGGATCTGCATATCCTGGATCAACTAATTGATTCTGAGTGATGAGGTACTCATCGCCATTATATTCCAAATACTTCACATCAAGAACTTGGGTATTAGGATCCTTGTGGGCACTCATCACAGTAGTATTGGTAGGATCAGTGACGTCTGTTATGTGAAATTCGTCCCAACCTGCTTGATAGGCGTAAGTTCTGCCGTCTGGAGCGGTTGCTATCTGAACTTCCGCATTCCCTGGCGTTGTTAAAGGATTGAAATCTAACAATTCAATATTGGAAGTTCCTGCTTGGTGTTGGGATGCATTCTGATGGTTGTGCCCCTCTCCTTGGAAAAGTGGGTCTTCAGCACCATCCATTGGCGTAGATGATGATTCAGAAAGGGTATTGGATTCCAATACTGCCCACAATACTCCAGACAATATTGCTCCGGCCAATAGTATGCTGGCTATTGCTTGTCGGGTGTCCATCGGGCACTTCGAAGCATCATCTTGTCTTGTATTTTATCGGGGGTTGTTGTTTCGCGAAGTTATGCAACGGGCCGCACTCTTGTTGTTTGGAGTGTTGTTCTCCTCTCTATTTTTGGCCTGTCCAGTCTATGCCCACGAACAAAAAGACTACACAATAATCCTAGGAAGTAGCGTAATTAACCCACAAAACGCCTCTGCCTTACTGGTTGGTGATGCCGCTTTCTTCAGAATGGAGGATTCGCGAGAGAACTATTCACACAATGTAACAATAGATATTGATCGGGATGGAGACTTTGATGAAGAAGATTGGTCATCGGGAGGACTAGTCATTTCTTGTGAAACTGATGAAAACGGGGATAAAATTGACGATTCATGTAACAAAACTGCTCGTTTGGTGTTTAATCTGACTTCAGATGTCGGCAACTATTCCTTCATTATCAAACTAAATGATGGAGAAATCCGGTATGGAAATATCACCATTTCACCAGACATACATATCGATGATGGGGGCCCTACTATGGGGTATTGTATTGGTTCTGATTGTGATGAAAATGGTCTTTCAGATGAAGTGTCTTCTAGTGGGTCTGAAGGATTTGACAGGGGGCGGTTACTTCTAGCACTTGCAGTACTTATGGGTGGAGCGGGAGTGTTTCTATTGATGAGTGGTAACAGTACACTGGGTAATGCTACTGAAGAGGAATGATTTCCCCGTTTTGCACTCTAGCCTTCCAATACTGGCGTTTTTACCTGATCCACTGGATCTGGGATAATATAGCGCGCCCACAAGAAATTGTTTCTGCGCTCCTTTTCCGCCAATTTACGCTTCTTATCCATGTTCTCAGTACTAGTTACACTTGTTGGGTCTTAAGAGTAATGCTTCCAAATCTGCTTGACCTTGATTACAACAGATTCAACATATGTGGTTATCTGCGCCGTTCATGGGTGGATATGCGGGCATGCGGGCATTGTTCTTCGCGTCGCTATTCATACTAGCGAGTATGTCTGGTTGTTTTGGGGACAATGCGGATGAAAAGGGCGTAGCGGATAGTAGCGCTCTCGACATATCACCTGAGCCTTTGACCGCTGGAATTTTCCAAAGTGTTCACTTTCATGCAGATGTGGCAATGAGAGTTCTAATTCCATATTTGATCTTACAACCCGACACCGGATATATTCAGAATGGGACAATCTTAGATTTGGGAGATGATGAAGAAGATGAAATCGTCATTTTAATCCCTCCGAGGGCTGGACACTTTGCTGTCATTATTGGAGAACCTGAAAGAACTCACTTCCCAATTCGAGAAGGAAATGTGTCATGGAAGACTTGGGTTGATTCTGGGATGAAGGTTACTCGGGGCGTAGAGGTTGTTGAAGCAGAGCGCGAAGGGGGTTTGCCGCAATTGACCAATAGTTCAGAAGCTGGCGGGGAGTTTTCCATAAGATTGGCAGAGATAGTAAGGCCAATGTCAGCGGGTGTTTCGATTGAGAATGGAGGTGCGCACAGTACTGGGCTGGTGGCCGGTTTACACACTTATGACACATTATCTTTCATCACAGATGAGTCCTTCTCGCCGCTGGATGTAGATCTTGCTGTGGGGTATTTGGATAGATGGGCTGGTCAAGGTAACCCTGCATACGAGGATGCTGCAAATTGGATTAAGGGTGAGTTGGAATCTTATGGATATGATGATGTTCAACAACAGCGATTCCAATATGTTGAAGCCAATCCTGAAGCATACAATATCTGTGCATACAAAGAAGGATATGAGTATCCCGATGAATGGATGGTTATCGGGGCACATTTCGATATCGCACCGATGGTTGCACCAACAGACCCTTCTCTAGGCACGCCTCGTGGATATGGGACTCGGGTCGGAGCCTACGACAATACTGTCGGCACTTCGGTAGTCTTGAATATGGCCGAAGCGATGTTTGACATCCCAACAAGGAGGGGGATTGTTTTCTGTTTGTGGAGTAGTGAAGAAGGTGGTAAGCGGGGCAGTATCGCGTGGGTAGAAGATATTCCTGCCGATATCACGATTTCAAACTACATCAATATCGACATGGGTGGTGTCAATTGGCCAGGAAATGGAACACCATCTGACCGCGTTGGGCCTTCTGATGGGGGTTCATACCCCGCTAGTCAAGAAAATTGGCCATTTAGAGTGTATATCGGGCCTGATACTGACCAGGATACCATCAATCAGCCAAAGATGGTTTACCTCGCAGAATGGTTAGCTGGAGATGCGCTTGGCGTAGAAGAACAACTCGCCGTACTCAATGGAGAATTGAAGAGTGCGTGGGACGATGAAGGTGAGCCAGGGGTAATCATAAATGAAGCCACTACTGCACGAAGTGACCATGCTTCTTTCCAAGCAATCGACACAGTAACTGTCGGTTTCGGCGGCCTAGTAGATGGTTACGATTGTTATCACCAGACTTGTGATAAAGTTGAGGAAATGGAATACTGGATGGAGAATGATTACGGAACTGGCAAACAAAATCTGATTAATTCAATCGATTTGATGACCTGGTATGGAACTATGATATTCTTGCATCTAGATCATCAGCCAATATTGAATTCATACCTCTGATTGTGGTAATCCCTGCTCTGAATTTGAGGGGATATCATACTAATTCGGATAGAGTCACTACCCAGCCCATTACATTGATAATTTCCCCAAGCCAAAGAACTCCTGGTACTGCAAAGGCTGCAATCAGTGCCCAAAATGCTGGTTCAGACCAATCTTTGACTTTTACCCCATCTAGTGGACCGAATGGTAGCATATTGAATAAGCCCAGAATGAGGTTTGCCGCTAACCAATATGTAATTCCAAAATACACCATTGCTGGTAAAGAAATTCCATCTGACGAAAGCATTGGTGCATTAGTGGTGCCGACCGCTACAAGTAGGGCCGCTCCCAATGGGATGCCGATCAAAAATAGCCCTAGATTGACCAAGGGGCCTGCTGCTGCAATGTGGCCATTTTGCCTCCTCTGAACCCTGCCTGCAACCATTACTGCCCCGGGTGCCATAAATAAGAATCCTAGAATGAATGCAAGGGCGACTCCAAATTTCAAACCCTGTGGGTCTGCTCGAAATTCTGCCCAACACCCATAATGCTTAGCAACTAATTTGTGCCCGATTTCATGCAATACAAAGGCTGGTCCTATTGCTATCAACATCAATGGCATCATAATCAAAACTGTAACTAACCATGAAACTAGTCCAACTTTAAGCAGGCCTGATACTCCATTAGCCATAACAAAGCCGAGAGCAAGGGTAAATGCTCCTGTTGCCAACATTAGGTGTTTTTTTTCCTCATCACTGAAATGCCAAAGTCGCCCTTTATGGTGGTGAACGGGGTGTGTTGGTGCCATTCCCCATAGGCTCTGAATAACTTGGCTTAGATCTGGAGCGGA
>CAYMED010000035.1:0-9264 GCA_964389655.1 uncultured Candidatus Poseidoniales archaeon | reverse complement strand
GACCCCAGCGTCCATAAGTTATAGGTACTAGAACAACTGGAAAGTGCAAAGGTATGAGCGAAAATAATCCGGCCATTGTTGATTTTTGGAATCATCGGACAAGTCGGTTTAGGCACACTGGTTGGGCAGATGGGATCATCTATGCCTTTGACCAACCTGCTCGCTTGCTTGCAATTGATCATATCATCGCCCAAGAGATTCAAGGACGCGATGCAGTTCTCGATTTTGGGACGGGATCTGGGGATTTTGCCAATCTTCTCGCAAACATGTTCTCGCAGGTGTTCGCAAGTGATATATCTCAAAATGTGATCGATGTGGCTCAAAGTATGTATGGAATGAAAGAAAATATTGAATTTTCCTGCAACAGCAGTGCATCCACTCTTCCAATTCAGGAAAGCGCACTGGATCTTATTCTCTCCATCACAGTATTGGGGCATATTCTTGATGATGACGATCTTATCAAGACGCTGAAATCGTTTCACAGAATGCTGAAACCTTCAGGAAAAATCGTTGCCATGGAATATACGCCTCTGCAAGAAATGACCCCTTCAACATATCAGAAGTTTAGGCCATATGATGAATGGATCAATATATTCCAAGATTCTGGTTTTGATCTAGTCCACTGCTTCGGATTTTACCATCCCTCTGAAAAGCCGTGCAATTCATATCAAAAATATCGTAGTCACTTTTTGCTGAAGTTACTGTCTAAAGCACCTCAATTCATCAAGAGATCATATTTCATCAGAAAATTTTGTCAACATCGTTCGACAAAGATTCTTGATGTGGCTGATGATATATGGGGAGATATAAATGATTCTGATGTGCTTAGGATCATGCTATTTCAGCCTCAAAAGGATGAATAAGATCTGTTTTGGCACAACTTCAATCATGATGGGACTCATCGTGACGAAGAATGAGATTTCTAGCAGCCCATACTTCATCGACGCGCCCGACAACGGTCTCATAAGGTGCTCCCTTCACAATATCTGGATCTTCAGAGAGAATTTCAAGAAATGCATCGGCAAATGCTTCAAGCTCTTCTTTTGATTCAGTTTCTGTTGGCTCAAGCATGAGACATTCTGGAACAATCATCGGAAAATATAGAGTAGGCGCCATGGAACCCTTGTCTAGAAGACGCTTCGCCACATCCTTAGCAGTGACTCCCGTTTTCTCTAGCAAAGGTTGTAGTGAGAGTGTGAATTCATGTTTTACCACATCAGCAGGCGCACCATCTGTGGGCATAGCGGATATCGTTTCAGCAATCTCGGAGGGGGGGTTCAATATGCAATGTCTAAGATAATTAGCATTCAGGACGGCATGTTCGCTCATTGTTTCTAGTTGGTGTCCATAGCGGCGATAAAAAGCCCATGCTCTGACTACTGCACCTGCATTTCCATGCCACTGTTGTACCTTCCCGATTGTATTCTTTGGTTTATCCCAGAGATACCACCATCCATCCCCCACTCCAATTTCATTTCCTTCAAGTCGACGGCGACTGACAAGTGGTGTTGGAAGAAATGGCGCTAAATGGGAAAGCACTCCAATGGGGCCGCTTCCAGGGCCACCCCCCCCATGCGGTTGGCTGAACGTTTTGTGTAAGTTGTAGTGTACTGCATCAAACCCCATAAGCCCCGGATTGGTCTTTCCGAGAATTGCATTGAAATTTGCCCCATCATAGTACATCTGCCCTCCAGCATCATGTACGAGGTTAGCAGCCTCACTAATCTCAGATTCAAAAAGTCCTAGTGTGCTGGGATTCGTGATCATCATCGCTGCAGTATTTGATCCTAAAACTGCTCGTAATGCATCTAAATCGATGCGTCCATCATCTCTGCTAGGAATTTCTACTATGTTGTAACCGCACATTGCAGCACTCGCTGGATTTGTCCCATGTGCGGAATCGGGAACAATCACCACATTCCGATAAGATTCACCTATTGAATGGTGATATTCTTGTATACAGCGCATTGCTGTGAATTCTCCTTGTGCGCCCGCAACAGGTTGAAGACTAACAGCATCCATGCCCGAACACAATCCAAGAACATCTTGCATTTCAAAGAAGATTGCCATTAGGCCTTGTAAATGTGATGCCGGGGCGAGTGGATGGATATCATTCATGCCAGGCAACTGAATAATTTTTTCATTTATTCGTGGATTGTGCTTCATGGTGCAAGAACCGAGGGGATAGAATCCAGTGTCCAATCCAAATGTCCTGCTTGAGAGCCAAGTATAATGCCTCACTAATTCTGGTTCAGAGGCAGTTGGCCATTTTGGCCGTGAATTTCGCAAGAGTTCATCAGGGATCGTATTTGCAGCATTTTTTTCATCAGTGATTGGGCTTGGTTGAGCATATCCCGATGCAGGTGCTCCAGAAAAAGCGAAGATGTCACTCACATCTTCACTTCCTTCACCCATGCCTCAAGTCCATTGACAAGGCATTCAATATCTGCTTCTGTAGTTTGATCTGTTGCTGAGATCAGCAAAATATTGTCAAATTCCGACCACCAATTCCCTAGACACCAACCACCCGTGACTCCATGCCTGTCAAGATACTTCAATGCTGATTTGGATGATTCTGGCAATATAACTGGGAATTCGTTGTAATATGCTGCACCAGGATAGAGTTCATTGATTCCGTCAATTGCTATAACTCCTTTTTTAGTTGCTTCACATGCCGCAATATTGCGTAGAGCGAGGCGCTCAGCTCCCACCGGGCCAAGAAGTGCCATGTGCATAGCACCCATTAATGCGACTAGGGTTTCATTTGAGCAAATATTAGATGTTGCACGATGTCTTCGGATGTGTTGTTCTCGAGTTGAAAGAGTTAGGGTAAAGGCACGTCGGCCGGCTTCATCACGAGAAAGTCCAACAATTCTGCCAGGCATCTGACGGAGATAGCGCTTTTGACAAGCGAATAGCCCATAGATCGGTCCTCCTGCTGTTGGCCCAATGCCAAAAGGCTGACCCTCTCCTACAACAATGTCGGCACCCCAATTACCCGGTGCTTCAATGATGCCAAGAGAGGTTGGCTGAACTCCAACAATCAAAGCTGTATCCTCTCCAATAATTGATTTCAGCTTGACTAGGCCCTCATCTAATATTCCAAATGCATTTGGTTGCTCGACATAAACAGCACAACTACCTACTGCTGCTGATACTGCTGTGAGGTCTAGATGCCCATCACTCCCATGAGATAATTTCCTGATCTCAATTCCACCTCCTTTTGTATAATTTTCAATTACTGAATGGCGGTGTGGGGGCACAAATTCACTGATGAATATCGTATTTGGGTTTGCTGCTTTTCGGTTGTGTACTCTCACGGCACATGTTAGGGCCTCAGCAGCTGCTGTTGATGCATCATACATGCTGACATTTGCTACTGGGAGTTCAACAAGATTACAAACCATGGTTTGAAATTCCCACATCGCTTGCAAAATGCCTTGGCTTACTTCTGGTTGATATGGCGTATATGCGGTAAGAAACTCACCTCTTGTTGCGAGCATTGGCACCATTGCAGGAACATGATTTTTGTACAGGCCAGCGCCAAGGAAACTGGGCCGCTCATTCAAGGATATATTTGTCCCTAGGAGGTGTTGTGCATCCTGCCAAATCTCTTCTTCGGTTTGAGGTGATGGAAGATCAAGGGATTCCTTGCTACGGATGTCTATGGGTATATCTGAGAACAAGTCATCGATTGATGAATAACCCATTGCTCCCAATAACTCATTTTCACGCCCCAGATTGGGGAGCATGTCGACCATAATGAGAAGACCAAAAGACTGCTCCTCATAAGGAATGTCTAGGAATGAGTTTCCACATTGACTCTAGGTGAGACTGTTCCCTCTTGAGCATTGCACAACCATCCTGGTGCATCGGATGAGTTTGAGGCGATTTTTACTGCTTGTGAAGAGGCTTCTCTAAAAGTCAACTCATCTTCAATGATCCACTCACCGTCATCGGGTGACCAAACAAAATTTTCCCCAGATTCACGTGTAACCCACAGATCAATAGACTCTTTGGGTGGTCTTGATTCCCAAATAACCCAACCATCTCCTTTTTCAGAAATAACCCAACGTTCAGGGCTCTCATCGCGCGCCTTGTTCAACCAAGTGCGAAGTGCATTGATCTCTTCATTTTCAATCAATAGGATACTAAATGATTGCCTTGCGCACCTCCAACTGGGAAGGCTGCTTTCTCCAGTCCCCCACCGTGTCAAGAGCAAACCTCCTGAAAGAAATGTTGCTTGCCCCTCTCCAATTTCAGACATCTCATTGGCACTTTTTTCTGTGTAATATCTTCCATCTTCGAGGCTAGTGGCTGCATTCCATGCAGATTCTGAGATGATGGGTGTGAATGGTGTCGTCATTATTGAGAAGAGACAAACAAATCCTACTATTGTCAACACCCTTTGGCGTACTTTTTCGCGAGATGGCCAAGCGAACAATGATTTCATCCAGAGTGAACGCTCCCCTATTTGATCAATCAATAGCAAGGCTATGCCAGTTGAAGAAACTGCTAGTGGAAAAACCAACATTTGGGAAAGGCGCTGTTGCCCCCATTCGGTAGGATAAGAAAGAATCCCTGTTAACTGGCTAAATTGGAGAACCATACCTCCAAATGCCAATGTTTTGATGGATGTTGGTAATGAAGGGCGAAGGAAAATAAGTAAATTAAGGAAAAAAGAACCCATAAACCACCACCAATTCACCTTCAGCCAAGCAGAATCGATTGATGGTGAGAGGAAAGAGACGAACATGGACTTCCCGATATTATCGACATGAACTAATTCCTCTCCCTCTTGGTAAACTGTGGACACCTCTACCCACCCGATTGAATTTCCTGCAAAGAATGGGAGAGATACGGTTCTATCAGAAGAGAAACCAGATAGCCGAACCCAAACTCTAACGCGCCCATCACTGGAATTGACAGAGCCAATTTCATCGCCATTGTCGATCCTGATGAAGGGGCCTTCGGATTTTTCCTGCCAATAAATTGCTTCTACTCTGAGCGATTCGGTACTCAACAAGCCACTTACCTTTTCAACCTTGATTTGAAGGTCCTCAGAAATGTTCGAATTTGAGTGGAATATGCATTCAATAGGTATGCTGATTGGGGTTCCTTGAGATTCAACAGACGATATTGGAAGGCACACAAAGGAGGACCCGGTCGTGGGAAATGGCCATATTGGTGCGCTAATCGTGATGTTAAGGTCCTGTATGACTTGATTTCCTTCAAGCACCTGCAAGGATCCTTTACAGTCCTCTATCTCTTGTTTGTTCAATAATTCTAGTCGAAGAGTCGTTCCATTTTTCCATAATTGTGGCGGACTTGTAAGGTCATCTAGACATTCAGATTCAGTAGAGTTCCAGTATAGTGTAGCGGTAATGGGCCGGTCATCGAGTAGTTGGACGGTTAGCGGCTCTCCTTCACGAAGTACCAAAGACGAATTTGGGAAATCAGCATCTACGTTCTTAAGATCACTTCCAGATGATGACCAAAGATCAATTGTACCAACTGGGACAAAACCTAGACCTTTATCCCAGCCATATTCAACTGTATGCCAACCACGTGGTGCATCTATTGGAAGATCATAATTAAGCAAATGAGCTCTTTCTCCACATGCTCGCATTGATTCGGATTTTGTATGCCTTAATATGGCACAAGTGTCATTTGAAAGTAATGTGCCATTGAGCGAAGTCGCATCAAGTGTGAGTGAAGAAAGGTTTGAGGATAGTATCTTAACGATAGGTGGCTCAGATAACAATGTTGTATTATCTTGGATTCGAATTATCGTTTCTGCATCATGAGATGTTGTTAGCAATAGTGACCAGCCAATTCCCTCTTTATCAGGCCTAGCTCGCACAGAAAATGGATCTCCATTGACTTCCACCGATGTCATATTGGACGTTGAAAGAAGACGTGGCTCTTCCCTTTTCTCGGTATTCACTGTAGCAACAATCAAATTTGTGCCCTGTTCAAGGGAGAATTCGACATGCGACTCATCGAACCCTGGTGTCTGATCGATATCTGCAGCCGGGTCATTAGCCCATTCGATTGCCATACCAGAAAATGTGAATATGCCAACTAGACAAGGAATAAGGAGAATCATAACAAGCATAATTGGTCTTCCTTCAAAGCCCGAATTCTTTCTGTCAATTATGGGTTGAATGAATGATGACCCTAGCATTGCTCCCAAAAGCATAGCAGTATAGAGGGCAGCAATGCTATGAAATGAGACAAGCCCTAGAAGGAAGATGAAGATAATATCAACACGAACGGTCCGGTCAAAACCCCGTAATTCATGTAATAATGCCACGACAAATATGTATGCATAAGCTTGTGGAAGTGGGCTAAGAGACTTGTTTACCACGATTGAGAATGGATTAAATGGTGCGATACATAACAAACAAAGTGCAAAGAACATCCAGCGCTGATCTCGAATTAGATGTTGTAACCACCAAGCAGTTGTCAGAAGAAAAAGTGTAGCATTTACTGAAGGAAGAACAAGATGAATCGAAGATGGGTTAGTTCCTAAAGCCATTGAGGCTTCTAAACCATGCATCCCAAGTGGATAGATGAATGAACCCGGCAAGGGTCTCAAATCAAGTAGAAGACGTTGAAGGAAACGGGCATGAATGAATGAATCAGGGTAGCGAGGAGCAGGTGATATTACAACATAGGAAATTCGGATTAGGCAGGTAATCAAAGTCAGCCAAAGTGCCGCTTTTGCCCATTTTCCATCTGGCCAAGTAAAGGCAAAGGCAGGAGCGATCTCGTAGTCTTTACGCAAGAGATACAAGAGAAAAGCAAGACCGGCATTTGCAGTCAATACCCAAACCCAAAGGTAGATTTGAAGGATAAATAGGATGTAACTCGTACTGGCTGTGCTAGCAAAACCAAGTAGGAATGCAAGTAAAAGCGGCGGCCAGCGTAACTCTTGCGTAACTTGATCCAATGCTAATCTCCTAGCCACTGGAAGCCAAGGGGCGACATGGAGAGCCACGCCAGCAACCAAGAGAGCCAGTACCAGCGCGTTCATAGACAGCAGACCCTCGGTATCTATGGTATCAATACTGTGAGTCTGGGATTCTTATCGATCACTTTTCAAAGTGATGCAGAGGGCTTGAAGATTAACTGAATTGATGAATTACTCATAGCACTCAGTGTCTGACGGAAAGTCACCTGAGCGGACGTCGATCACATACCGTTCTACGGCGTTGCGAATTTGTTCACCAAGATTGAGATAGCGGCGAAGGAATCGTGGACTAAAGTCCATCGTAATTCCAAGCATGTCATGCAAAACGAGAACTTGTCCATCCACGCTTGAACCAGCACCGATCCCAATGGTCGGAATTGCTAAGTGTTCAGTAACGCTCTTTGCTAATATCGCTGGTATTTTTTCAAGAACTATCGAAAAGCAACCAGCACTCTCCAACATACGAGCATCTTCGAGTAACTTCGCTGCTTCAGCCTCCTCGCGGGCGCGCACGGTATATGTTCCAAATTTGTAAATCGACTGCGGTGTTAGTCCTAGATGTCCCATTACAGGTATACCGGCTGAAAGAATACGCTCCACTGATTCGACCACTTCGGCCCCCCCTTCCAATTTGACCGCATGTGCTCCACTCTCTTTCATTATACGAATTGCACTTTCAAGAGCCAATTTCGAATTCCCTTGGTAGGTGCCAAATGGCATGTCAATAACAACGAGGGCCTTTTCTACTGCGCGTACCACACATTGAGCATGATAGATCATATGTTCAAGCGTAATTGGGACGGTTGTTTCATTTCCAGCAACGACATTCGATGCTGAATCTCCAACAAGAATAACATCAACACCTCCTTGGTCGACGAGTTTTGCCAATGAATAATCATAGGATGTTAGCATGGTAATTGATTCACCAACACGCTTCATCTCTTGAAGTGTATTGGTCGTGATTCGCCGAGCAGATTCCGATACTGACATGGCATTACCAATGATCGGGAAGCGCTTCTCCGCTTCAATTCCACCCATCTCTTCAGCATGTTCAGAAATCAGGTGTTCTATACGACATCATACGAACACGTCATTATCATGTGCCCATTCTAGAGGCCATGGCCAGCGTAGTCATGCTGGTCTCAAACCGCTATGACCCCGACGAACGCGTGCAAAAAGAAGCAGAAGCTCTAGTTTCTGATGGCCATGAAGTCACTGTACTAGCCTTCGATCGAGAAGATTCTCAGCTCCCAGACAGCGAGATGATTGCAGGAGTGCATGTGCAACGATTAACTCCTCGAAAGTCAACTTATGGAGGGCTGATTGGGGTTTGGAGAGGCCTGCGCGCATTTCATAGGGCATGTCATTCAGAAATCGGTAACATACGCCCAGACATCATTCATTGTCATGATATGGATACCTGCGCCGTTGGGAAAAAGTGGAAAAAACATGGGATCAAATTCGTATTTGATGCTCACGATCAATATTGGTCTTGGATGTTAATGCCGAATCCACGAAGTTTGCTGCGGAAAATTGCTGCACGTATCCTTGAAAAGAGGGAACAAACATATGCCCGGTTAGCAGACCTCTTAATCACTGTAACAGAAGGTACTGGGGAGAATATGACTGGGCTGGCTGAAAGGTATCGCAAATTAGGTTGCAATCCGGTCGTCATATGGAATGCCCCGAGAGAAACCCCGGACCCCCTGCCCAGTCTTCCAAAGTGCCCTACCATTGGGTATATTGGCAATGTGAGGGAGCCACAGATGTTTGATTGGCTCATTGCAGCCTTTGCAGAGATCCCTCCTGAAAAGCGTCCAAAATTGAAAGTTGCAGGTAGTGGACGCGCTAAAGATGTTGTACATGAAAAATTACTTCGGGCAAGCGAAGAGATTGGATTTGAATTGGAATTAAGTGACCGGTACTCTGCATCAGAGCAAGCAGAATTATTCGACCAAACAAGTATACAATGGGCAGTATACCCCCTTGATCGAGGAAATATGGCTCAAGGAATGCCGGTCAAATTATTGGAAACAATTGCCCGTGGCCGGCCAGTCATCACAAATGCAGATAGTCTCATGGGGGAACATGTGTCTGCAAATCAGTGGGGAAAGACCGTAGTTGAAGGAGATGCAGTTCAAGCAGCATCAGCAATTCAAGACCTTATTGGCATGGTTGAAGAGAATGATGGTCCTTTTGAATTCCAAAATATCATGGTTTGGCCTGACCAAGCTAAAATCCTCAAAGAAAAGTACAGGCAATTAGCAGCATAGATCAGATTGCACTCG
>CAYMED010000034.1:0-9611 GCA_964389655.1 uncultured Candidatus Poseidoniales archaeon | reverse complement strand
CGTTCCGATACACAGGATGAATTCGTCATCATCTCTGAATTGGTTCGTATCTTTGTTGTGCAGTTCTGCCCAGACCTCATAGCACCCATCTGGCAGAGATATCGCAGCATGCAGCAGAGCTGATGAGCCGCTGTTGTTGGAGTTGTTCGTCGTGATGTTACCCGACGCCACCACTGTGCCGGGTGTGGTTGTTGAGTTCCTAACGTACCATTCGATCAGGTAGGTGGCATTGTCGACCATGTGATCGACCTCGTACATAGTGGCCAGCGATGAGTTCGAGGTCATGTTGTAACGCTTTGAACCTTGATGGTAGCCCCCAACCCCGTCGGGCCAGATGAAGATGGCTTCCTCCGGGCATCCCTTCGCGTTGACTGGAGTTCCTGCAGTGGTCCCTGGACATGCATCGTCTCCATCGTGCACACCATCTCCATCACTGTCAGAAGCTGCTGGTGTAGAAGCGTTGGTTGACGTTCCGATACACAGGATGAATTCGTCATCATCTCTGAATTGGTTCGTATCTTTGTTGTGCAGTTCTGCCCAGACCTCATAGCACCCATCTGGCAGAGATATCGCAGCATGCAGCAGAGCTGATGAGCCGCTGTTGTTGGAGTTGTTCGTCGTGATGCTGCCCGATGCGACCGTCGAGACCTGAGTGGTGGTGACGGTGGTGTTATTGTTGGTTGTAGTGGTGGTCGTCGTGGCCGATGCGTTCGTGACGTACCATTCGATCAGATAGGTGGCATTGTCGACCATGTGATCGACTTCATACAGGGTGGCCAGCGATGAGTTCGAGGTCATGTTGTAATGCTTCGAACCTTGATGGTAGCCTCCAACCCCGTCGGGCCAGACGAAGATGGCTTCCTCTGGACATCCCGTAGCGTTGACTGGAGTTCCTGCAGTGGTCCCAGGACATGCGTCGTCTCCATCGTGTACACCGTCACCATCGCTATCGGTTTGATTTGTGACATGTACTGGTTGTGCCGCCATCTCTTGGAGATCCAATTCGTTAGTGCCCGCAAGAGCATCGAAATCTGATGTGCTCAGTAACAGGAGGATTACAATGATGGCGACCGGTAGAGCATATTGTCGGCAGGCGGTCGAACCCACGAGTGCTGATATGAGCCCGAATACAAAAATTGTTGGTCGCTAAACCAATGCAAAGTTGTTCGAGTCGAAAGCCTCACTCGCCTGGAAGGCGCATCGTCGGCAACTCAGTGGATGTAGCTTCTTCCATTCCTTCGACGGTGATTAGTGGGGTTAGCTTACCATTGAATACCCCTGAAGCGCCCACGTGCAGAGAGAACTTCACTGCCATAGCCTCTGGGATATCTGCAATCATCATGAAATCCATCTCGCCGAATGCCCAATAGTAAGCTTCCAGAGACCCACCCATGGCATTCACTATTCGTTTAGCTTCTTCCTTCCTCGCCTTGCCCCCGTCCTTAAGCAGGCCAGCGGCACCTTCCTTGGTGTAGTTTCCTGAATACATGTATTTTGGCATGCTTTCCCCTCTTGGTCAATAATATATTACAATTTTCTTCTAGTGAGAACGGCAACAGTCGAGATCACTGCCATTCCTCAGAAAAGGGTGCCAGTTAGAGGGGTTCTGAGTTAAATCCCCACATCCTGAGATCCATCAAATTCTCAGATATAAATACCAAAAGATGTGTCCATGATGAACGCGAATACAATGAATAAAACCACAAGGATAGAAATAACGTCGAGGGGGAAAGTGAGCACAAAAAACACCTTTTGCCAAGGCTTTAGATTTTCCCAGATAGTATCCCTGTACATCTTTTTGAAGAATTTCCTAGTCCTCATCAAGCCACTCCCTGTATCAACGCTGAAGAACGAGAAGTCGCTCATGCCCTTGACGCCTTTCGACGGAATCTAGAGGCTCTTCATCAATGATGATTTCCCAGTTGGGTAACAATCTGAGCACGTCTTCACAAGTCAAACCCCAAGGTGGGCCACCTTCAGAATGTGGTCGGCCAAATGGGAACACAAGAGCATGTAACCTGCCCCCTGGGCGTATAAATCGATGTTGGGCTTCTGCCCATTTTTGACGATCTATTGGCTCAAGTGCTACAAGAAATGTATATTCGAGAACATCATCGAAGGGCTCATCAGGCGCATATTCAAGGGCATCTCCGCAAATGATCTCAAGGTCGATGTACATCGAATTTTTCCGCATCCGCTCACATGCGGTTGCTGCTAAATCAATTGCAGTTACCTTGTGCCCCACTTTTGCCGCTGCAATCGGGTCATGCCCCGCTCCGGCCCCCGGGACCAGCAATCTCGTCCCTGCTGCCATTTCTCTCAATGATCTCTGTAATGGGGGTGCTGGTTTTCCAAGGTCCCAACCTGTGTCACCTTCTTGCCACAGTGATTCCCAATCCGTGTTCATTCAACCACATCACATGGCGTGGGATTCTAAATCGGCCATGTTTAGAACTTCAAGCGCCATTTCATGAGTTGCCTCTAGATCAACAGGGGGGGCCATCCCTTCTGCGAATGCTTGTTTCCAGCGTAGTGCGCAAAGACACCATTGATTTCCCGGCTGAAGCCCTGGGAAATTGTATTCTGGTCTAGGTGTTGAAAGGTCATTTCCAACACTTGCGCTAAATCTGAGAAACTTTTCATCGACAACGACACACACGTGGTGCCTTCCTGCATCTGACTGATCAGCATCACAACAACCATTTCGAAACCAGCCGGTAATTGGGTCAATACTGCACGGCTTTAACTCACCTCCAAGTACGTTGATCTTTTCTTCCACAAGTTGTGCACACATTCCTATAATTCAAGTCTATGTATTGGGATAGCAATCATGTGCTTCTCTACTGTGTGCCATTTCCATGCGCATTGTGTCTTGGAATGTCAATGGCCTACGCGCAGCGATTAGGAAAGGAATTGACCGTTTTATCGATGAACTTAACCCCCATGTACTCTTGCTCCAAGAGGTACGCGCCCTTCCGACCCAACTTCCTGCTGAATGGGCCAACCCAGTTGGTTGGGAGGCCGATTGGAACCCGGCAGAAAAGAAGGGCTATTCAGGTACATCTACGTGGACTCGATCACCTTCAATTCGTATCGTGACTGGAATGGGAAATGGTGTGGACCCTGAAGGCCGGATCTTAGTTACACAGATGGATGATTTTCTTTTTGTGAATGTCTACCTACCTTCAGGATCGGCTTCTGATGAGCGACAAGAGCGGAAAGAGGCGTGGATGGCCGAATTTTCATCTTGGGTCTCAACACTTGTTGATCTAGATCAACCCGTTTTGGTAGCAGGAGACCTTAATATCGCTCATACTGAATTGGATATCTGGAATCCCAAAGGGAATGCAAAAATGAGTGGCTTTCTTCCTCATGAGCGAATGTGGTTTACCCAACTTCTGTCTCAAGGATGGAAAGATCATTTCCGCCAAGAAGTAGGGCAGGTCCAAGGTCCCTATTCTTGGTGGTCAAATCGTGGACGTGCCCGAGAACTTGACCGGGGCTGGCGAATTGATTATATTCTCACAAACCCTGCTTGTGCAGAGAGAATAATTGCATCAGGCATCCTCCGTCGTGGAGGGCTGGAAATTAGCGATCATGCACCAATTTGGATCGACCTATCTGAATGATCCCAATATGCTAAATCATTGATCAATCAAATATTGGGCTTGTTTCGATGAAACTGTTCGCCCAAATTTCTTGTCCATAGTCAACGTTAGCACTGAAGAATAGGGTTCCACTTGCCGTAGCAAGATTTGAGATTCCTGCATTGCTTGGTCCTGATTTCAGATCCTTGAATAAGTGTGTGCCATTAGCGGTTCCATCACTTCTCCAAAGTTCTGCACCATGTGAGCCGTCATTTGCAATAAAGTAGACATGTCCTCTAACAACGGTCAGCTGCGTTGGTGTGCTATCCGTTGGCCCTTGCGCAATGTCTGCAATCATCACTGTTCCCTCTTTCGAGCCATTTGTTATCCAAAGTTCTCTTCCATGATCTGAGGCAGTAGATCCATCGTCTGCAGAGAATAAGAGGAGGTCACCTAGCACTTGCAATTCAGTAGGGGAGCTTCCGGTGCCCCCATACACGATGTCTTTGATGACATATGTCCCAATCTCTGTTCCATCACTTCTCCATAATTCCTTTCCGTAGGTATTTCCATTTGTGGCCACAAAATAAAGTATATTTCCGATGTTCGTAAACGAATCAGGGTTCGATCCATGTGTCCCATAATACACATCCCTTACAATTGTAGTACCCAATTCTGTTCCATCGGTTTTCCACAATTCCTGGCCCGTGTCTGCTGCCTTGGCTGAAAAGAAGAGTGTTCCATTCACGTTTGTTAGGTGTGCTAGCAATGGATCAGTATTTCCTGTTCGAATGTCTTTGACTAAGATTGTTCCATTGATGGCTCCATTATCTCTCCACAAGGCTCTGCCATTGATGCCATCATTTGCCTCGAAGTAGAGTACATTACCGACTGAAGTGAGGTCTGTGGGGTTGCTAGCTTGAGTTCCATTCCGTATGTCCTTAACGAGAACGGTGCCCGTTTCAGTTCCATTACTTTTCCACAATTCGGTCCCGAGGGTATCGTTAGATGCTGCAAAATATGCTATATTTCCAACTGCTGTGATTTCAGTTATTGATGGGTCTCCACTGCCTGGGACAAGGTCAGTTACCATCCTTGTTCCGGCTTCAGTCCCGTCTGAGACCCATAATTCTCTTCCATGTGTTCCATTATCTGCGGTAAAGAAAAGATAACTACCTACTTGCGTCAGGTGCTGGGGGCTACTGTCTTGATTCCCTGGCCTGATGTCTTTGATAAGTGTCGTACCTTCGTGTGTACCATCAGTTGCCCATAATTCAGTTCCATTGTGCTGAGAATCAGCAGTGAAAAAGACCCTGCCCCCGAATTCAGTAAATTCGCCCGGGGAACTTGCACCCGTGCCTGATTTGATGTCCTTGAGCATGCCAGTTGTGTATCTAGAGCATAGTGTGGTTTTCGTATCAACTTCTCCGTTTTCTAGGATGCCATTGGCAGCGACTCCTCCACCCTCGCCATTATCAATTCCAGATTCTAAAATTCTGCCTCCAGCATCACACATGGCAATCGGCGGGGTGGTCTGGGTTGTGAGATATGCTTCGACCGGAGGGTCTTTCTCCACTTCGGCTGGAGCAATGGGCTTTGGTGTAACTTCTTCATCCCCCCCAAAGCAACCAGCAAATGGAGCGGTAAGGAGGACTGTAATGAGGAGGTAGATGTGGGACCGCTTCATAATTTACTTCGCTACTCGGTTTTGGTATTATTGTGTTGGCTCTTGCATGCCAAAGGTGACAATTTAATGCACTTCTTTGATACATCATAATGGAATAAAGAAGTTTAATTGTAGATTGAAAATAGGCTGCTTTATGCGCCAAAACGCCCTGTTATTTTCTGTCCTCCTGTTGCTTGCAGCTCTAGCCGGATGCACAGGTCAAGTTGAGGATGAATCGATCGAGAGCACAGACTCTACGGGCTCAAAGGATGCACTTGATCCATCTCAAAACACGACGACATCCAATCAAGAAACAGGTGGTGGTGGACCCTCTAGCACTCTGAGTTGTGCGGTTAGTGGTGCTTCCACCCCGGCGGCAGATGTTATTTTCCACGTAGAATGGCAAGAATCTTCGACTAAGCGCCTTGCGATATTAGAAATTGATCTTTGTGATTTGGAAGCCCCTGTCCATTCTAACAACTTCAGGGAACATGTCAAACAAGGAAATTACGATGACTCGATATTTCACCGAGTTATTGACGATTTCATGATTCAAGGTGGTGATTTTGAGACTGGTTCAGGATATGGGGGTTATGCGGCTACTTGGCAAGGGTACTGCAAAGGTGAGTTAAAATCACAATCTGAATGCGGAGATATCAAAGATTACACACTACCTGATGAAGTGAATAATGGGCTGAAGCATTCTCCAGGGGTGCTATCAATGGCACATGCTGGCTCCAATACTGGTGGGTCACAGTTTTTCTTTGTTGACAAGTCATCTTCAACTTCACACCTTGATGGTGTCCATACAGTGTTTGGGTCTGCGACCGCTGGCTCGATCGATGGTACTGATGCAACTGGAATCGATGTGATCGATGCCATTAGCCAAGTTGCAGTCGGTCAAGGTAACAAACCAGTCAATGATGTCACGATCACTAAAACCGAATTAGTTACATCTACGAGCTCTAGTGGGTCAGAGACGGAAATAGGGAACAATACGCCAGATCTGACGAACACAACACAAACAAATCCAACAGAAAATGAGACCAAGCCTCCTTCCACAGTTCCAGATACTTGGACAGTTATGGTTTATATTTCAGATTCTGACCTTGAGTATTTTGCGATTGAAGATATTGTTGAAATGGAAACTGTGGGCTCAACAGATGCTGTGAATATTGTTGTCCAGTTTGACCGTTACGATGGGTATGATGCTCCAAATCAGGATGATTCCTCAAACGGAGATTGGCTAACTGCAAAGCGATTTCACATCCAAAAAGATGCACACGGAAGTCTAGGTGATCACCAGATATTTAGTCAAGAAGTCGAGGATATTGGTGAGATTAATTCAGGAGATCCCGACGAGCTTGTCAAATTTGTTCAATGGGCACAGACAACCTATCCAGCAGGTCATTACATGCTTGACATTTGGGACCATGGTTCAGGGGCGTCGGGGGTTGCTTACGAACAGAGTGATTCAAGTGACTATTATGACTTGCTTGAACTCCCAGAAATCAAAAGCGCTCTTTCCCAAATCACAGATTCTGGGCAAAATAAGCTCGATATTGTTGGATTTGATGCCTGTCTAATGTCCACAATCGAGGTGGTCAATGTTGTTTACCCATACGCTGATATTATGTTAGGAAGTGAAATTGTTGAACCGGGAACTGGCTGGGATTATACGTTCCTGCAATCGCTTGTCGATGATCCCACAATTGATGCCCAAGAATTGGGGACGAAAATTGTCGATACATTTGTTGCACAAAGTGCCCAGAATCCTGACCAATCATTTACTCTGAGCATGCTTGACATGAACAAGGCTGAAGCTGCTCTAAGTGCTTGGAATGCCCTACCTAGTCTCAAATCATCGACCTCGTTAATTGCAGACCTTGAAGCAGTCAGGGATATGGCCATTCCTGTTGAGAAAGGGGGTTCATCATCGGCAGTTGACATGATCGACCTCTTAGAAAAATTGGCTTCACATACTGCAGATTCAACCCTCAAATCAGCAGTTTCTTCAGCCGCTTCAGCTGCCTCAGACCTTGTGATCTATGACACATATGCGAATGTCCCTAGCGATGTTGATATGACCGGCATGAAGGGTATTTCAGTTCTTTTCCCACAATTTGAGGATGAATGGCGTGTTCGTTCCAAAGGTGTTTCATCATCCTTGGACGAATCGGGATGGGATGATGTGTGGGAGGAATATTATGACAGCGTTGATGATGACTTTGTTCTATATTTCTCAGAAGGATCCCTCATCTATGACACAGCAGATCTTGATGGAGATGGTATGAATGACTCGATGTCGCTTGCTCTTGATATCGAATCATATCAGGATCTTGCGGTCGCTAATCTCACACTTGATGTGTATAATAACCGCGGATATTGGATTGAGGGTGTTGAATATGAAGTCATGGTCAATACCACTGAGATTGTCCGATTAGATATTGGAGATGTACCTTATATTCACTTTGAGGAAAATGGCCCCGGTGATCAACTCAAGATTGAAGCAGTTCTTTCATGGATCGATGGAAGTGGCGATCAAGTCTTGCAAGATTGGGTTGAAACGCCCTTTGAGTATCTCGAAAACTTCAATGAAAGTAATTGGCAAAACCCCATAGCATCTCTTGACGATGCGAATCTATCTTTCATGCTCTTAGATGAAAATAGTGATGGTGACTTTGACACCATTTCTTTTTCGACCAATATCTCTTCCACCATTGATTGGGGTGCATACTTGCTCGATCTATCTTTGGTTGACTCAGCCGGGAATGTGGTATCCTTTGATGCTTATACCTTTGAGCTAAATCAGTCAGAATCCCTTTCAATTGTGGATTTGGGTTTGACATTGGACAGTTCAATGGGTCCATCAGGTGAGTATTCTCTTGTAATTGAACTGTATCATGTTGGTTTTATGAACAATGAAGTGGATGAAGAATACTGGATTCTTACCGACTCTATTGCGAGTACTTCAGCACAGTTGACTCCAAAGGCGGCTTAATTTCGATAAGATGCTCGCTTATGACCGATTTGGATAGTGTTCATTGCAGATTTAAAACGCGATGAGGTTTAGCACCTTGTGTGCTAACCCTTATTCATTCAGGATGATCTCGATTTTAGATATATTTGCGTGTTCCTTAGTGCGTGGATGTATCTCATCAGTTTGACGAAGACGCATGTCGTATGTCCAAGGCTTTGATCCACGCGGACGCCGAGCAGACTTGTACATTTGCCGAATCATTTGCCAAGCAAATGCAAAGATGATCCGCATTCCTTTGAATGGGCGTCTTAAATATCTCATTGGGTTTCCCACCCCTCTAAATGGATGCTTCAGTTGGAGTATAATTCCGTCAGGAATTTCTTCAGTGACTCCATATTCCATTGGACGCCTACCCCTTGGCATGTAGTATGTTCCAAAGATGATATCCCAAATTGGAAGGAATGTGGAGTAGTTTGTCCATATTGCATCTCTTTCGTTTGTATGGTGCCAATGGTGGAATTCTGGCGTTATTAGCACTTTATGCAATAGGGGGAGTCTCCATCGCACATTTGCATGCAAAAACAGACCCAAAATAATTTGAGCAACTGCTAGGACTCCCGTGAGTTCTGGACTAAATCCTGCGGCAATAAGGAAGATGAACGCTGGGGCTAGGATCGTTCCATCAAAAGGATGGGCTCGGAACCCACTGGCCCAATCTAGGTGTTTGGTTGAATGATGGATGGCGTGAAACCGCCATAAAATAGGGATCTCATGATAGAATCTGTGCGTCCAATAAACCGTGAAATCAAACAATATAAAACCAACAAAAGGCATCCAGTTTTCAGGAATATTACTCACATAAGGCCGTATCAATAATCCCGGAACCCATGCTAGGCTGAGTATTGCAATAATTAGTACAATAAATCCAGCAACGACGCCCAATAAGGGGGATACAAGGGCATATCCCATATCAGTCCCCAAATGCGGTCGGCGAATTTTCTGCCCCTTGTGCCTTGGGAAGATCTTCTCAAATGGAGTTACAAGTACGAATAATAGTATGAGGATGACGAGCCCGTCTCGTGAGTAGAATAATGCAGCAATGATTAGTACAATTGCCATTAGCCTTAGGGCCAGAGCAAGCCAGTGTCCTTGTGATTCACCTTCCTCCGGTAACGCCTCGAGATTAACGTCCCCAAGGTCAATCATTGGGGGGACGTCCAGCAACTGAATTTGCACTGGTGAATCGTCGAGGGGGGGTGTCTGATTTGGTGTGATAGTTGGCTCACTCATCGCCATCAAAAAAATCCTTCTCTACGGTGATCTAGGTGTTATTTGCTGGAAATTAAATGCTCGTGCCGGGATTCGAACCCGAGTCCCC
>CAYMED010000033.1:0-15496 GCA_964389655.1 uncultured Candidatus Poseidoniales archaeon | reverse complement strand
AGATCCAACACACCACAACATGTCCTCAAGCAATATCAAATATGTTGACTTCAATCCACTTTCAAGCCCTGGAAATGCCGAAATTCAAGTAATGACTGCTCCGGATGGCCATGATTATGCATATCAGGCTGGGTGGAATGATGTTCACATCACGGATGTCACCGACCCTGGCAATACTACGGTAGTCGGAGTGTACAATGATCCAAATACTCAGGTCTTGGATGTGAAATACCTTGAGCACAACGGAAATGAGTATCTTATCCTTCAGAACCAACTTGTTGATTCAGGATATGCAGACCCAAATATCGGAAATTGGGACGATCCAATCCAAGTTAGTGTTACTCTAATCGATGTAACAGACAAGAGCGATCCATTCTATGTTGATTCGTGGTATGATGCTGATCATCCTAGTGGCCCGCATAATCTCTACACACAAATGATTGATGGTGAGTGGTACATCCTCGTTGCCAATCCAGATTATACTGAATGCGATATCGGACAGGGGGACGCATGTGGAGGAATTACAATAGCCCACCTAAATTTTGATGGATGGGCTGATTTGCCCCGTATCGTGAAAATCGGGGAGGCTGAAGTTGCCTGGGAAACCACTCGAGGAGGTTGGATATATATCCATGACATGACCACTCAAACATGGCCTGGTGAAGATCAAAATGACCCACGTTATGGTCGCACTTACATTTACGGTGCTTACTGGGAAGCAGGACTAAGAATTTTCGACATCAGCGATGTTCCACATCCAACCAATTCACCACAAGAATATTACTTCTACGGAGCTGGCTGTCGTGCAACGATTGGGACACAAGTAGGATGCACTTGGAGAGCACCTGAAGTCGGCCATTGGGATGATTTTGCAGATCTCGATGGAGATGGTGAAATCGATAGTGGAACGACAGGAAACGAAAATGGTGGCCGGGCATCCTACATCCATTACGCTGAACCATTTCCAGAAATGGTTGAGACAAGCCACCTAGGCGGCCCTAGTGGAGAGCGACACCTTACAGTTCTTGCAGTAGAAGTTATCCAAACATCAGTAGGAACAGGACTGGTATACTTGCTAGACACGACCAACTATACCATGAATAATGGAAATATGCGTTTTGAGCCATCCCTCTATTCCACTTGGGAAATACCTACTGCATGGGATCACTGCTATGGAAGTTCATGTGAAGATCATGCCAAGGATGACGAATGGCTCTTATTTAGCCCACATAATTTGGATAGCGTATTTTTCCCCACAAATGAGGATACTCTTCCCGACAATAGTCACGGCGGAACATGGGATGGTCGATTGTATGTCAGCCATTACCACGGAGGAATGTGGGTTGTCGACGTTGAAACACTTATTCACGCCGGATTCACAGGCCAAGAGCGGAATTCGACAAATATGGAAGCAACCATCGGATTTTACTTACCACATGCCTCAGAATATGGAGAACCACTCGATTCAGCATACTATGATTTCGGATGGACACCATTCCTTTGGGCAGTTGAATATCATGACGGATATGCCTATGCATCCTGCATTACAAGTGGCCTATATGTCACTCAACTCGACATTGACAAGCCATATACTGATGTTCTATTGAACAACGGGTAACAGAGCCCCTCACCACTAATTGAGTAAGCATTTGTCCATGCTTGAAACTACAATACGATCAGAACCATGATCAACCATCAAAGATACGCACGGTTAGTGATCCCATGACAAATGATGATGCCGAGTATGCCTTCAACCCGAAAACTGTCAAGAAAGTCCTCAAAGAGCACCACCTAGACAATCCTGATGCCCTCGTCGAAGAAGCAAAACATCATGATGCAAATGAAGACAAATTCCTCAACCACGACGAACTTAGCACTGCGGCTGAAGCGATTATATCGGGAGAAACCGCAGACCTTGATGAAGCATCAGAGGAGACAACTGAGCAATTCGCCTCAGATCCAAATGAAGATTCTGGCATGACGCTTGGCGACCACATGGACTCGACTAACGAGGGTTGAACTCCTCATGTCAAAGACATGGGTTGTCGATTCTAATTGCTTCATACACATCGGCAGTCTAGGTGAATCTAGGATTGTTGAGGATATCAGAGCGGCCTTGAAGCATACTCAATCGAGTATACATGTTACTCCAGGAGTTCATAATGAAGTCCGTACAGTTCGGATGCAGCGATGGAAAAAGAAACCCATATTGATGGATGAGTTTCAAACATTTCTACAGACCACGCCGGTTGATGAAAACCAAATTCGAGGCCTTGCAGAGATGATTGGAGAGACGGCAGCTCCGCAGGACGTGGACCTGTCATTGATGGTACTCGCTTCACACTTGGCAAGACAAGGCCATGATGTGGTCTTGGTATCAGATGATTATAAGATGACAACAACAGCGCAAAAGGCAAATCTTCAGTTTACAACTTGTCCCCCATCTACTTTCCTCCAGCGACTTGCCGAATCAGGCCCTGCAAATACTCGCTCACGTGTTCGCAGTTTATCTAGACGGGTTCGTGCAGCTGAAATGCGTTATGCGATCAGTCGGGCTGGGCAGTATGATATCCAGTCAAAATTGACTTGGATGGTAGATTCGCTCATCCAATCAAAAGCATCTCAGCCATCTCCAACAGTTACAGATACATCTGCAAATGAAGATGACCTTGTGAATGCACTCAAACGGCACATGGCTGGCGAACGTGTCAAAGCAGGACGCATCAAATCCCTTGGCCCGCTACCTGTACTTTGTGCCCCATTTTCTGAGCTCGATAATGTATTATCGAGCCTTGCTTCGATAGCAAATGAACAAGGCCCTAGTGTGGCGCATGCCCATGGTTCCTCCTCACTCAGTGATGCATTAGAACCACTCGGAATTGGCCTTACACCACTAAACGATGAAATGGCAACTATTGCCCATAGAGCAATTGCTGGACCAATCTGCCGAATGGAAACAACACTAGGACTCCTTTCACGGCTATGTGGAGACATTGAAAATGCACGTCTTCACCTAGCAAGAGCACTGCACCAAGCAACCCTAATTGATGATGATAAAGCCGAAATCAAAACAATGCAGCATCTTGGAATGATTGCATTGGCATCAAACGACAATAAGCGTGCAGCACACCTTTTTGAAGCGGCTGCGGCTGAAGCACATCGAATCGAAGAACCACGCCTTGTTCATTTGGTCTCAGCAGCAATAGGTCGGCACCTTTCTGGGGGAGACGACCAAGCTGAAATTCACATATCTGCTGCACACAAGATTGTTGAGACAAATCAAGGTGAAGGGGCTTTGACCCTCAAGCGGCTCGGTGAAGGTCTGCTAGCAATTGGGCGACCAGGACTTGCACTTGAAGTGCTTGATGAAGCAATGGAATGTGCAGCAGAAGGTGCAGAAGAATTGCTTGAGAGAATTTCTGACTTGATCTTAATGAGCAATGCAGCAATTGTTGATGAAGAAGTCGAAGTCGATCCAAGTTTAAGAGAAATCCTCGACAAAATCAATGAAATCAGCGAGGAGGCTGCCTCGGAATTTGAAAAGCAAATTACAAAGATCGAAGAAAAGGAATTGATGCTTGATCAAACTGCTGAAGAAACATGGAATGAATGGCAACCTTCGAGCCGCCTTATTCCCGAAGGTGAGCCACTAGTGGTGTTGCGCGTTGAAGAAAATGACGATGGAGACATCCTCATTATAACTCATCATCCAGATCATGGTGCACTTGGGCTTTGGCTACCCGAATCAGGCATTGATGCGGGAATTGGCCACCGCATTGAGTTAGGGTCGACGAGAGTCAAAGTTGCAGAACCGCCTGCCGCTGTAAGAGATGCACAACATATCCGGGCGATCATTGCAGTAGAAGATCCAAATTCAATTCACCTCATCGCGCCTTCGATCGACCTTTAACGTATTGTAGAACTTGAAACGCCATTTTCTGAACCCATTTCATTGACGAATTGTCGAATATAGTCAACCCCTGATACGATAGTCAAGATGATGGATATCCCGACAAGTACCCCTGCGCCATTGCGCATCACTTGGCCACCCGCCATTGCAATTACAAAAAACACGGCAAGGATCGCAGATACTTGCGAAGTGGTTTTTGCCTTGCCTAATGGAGATGCACCAAAATCAAAGCCCCGGCGTTCTGCTTCTCCACGCAAGCCTGTAATGATGATTTCACGCATCAAGATGGTAGCGACAGCCCAGGCCGGCATGTATGCATGCGTCCAAGGCATGGCCGTCATGTAAACTAGCGTACCAAGAATCACGATTTTATCGACAAGGGGGTCCACGATTCTACCAAAGACCGTGGCGCTGTCCAGTTTCCTTGCAAGCCACCCATCAAGCCAATCGGTCGCCATGGCTAGGCCAACAAGCCCTGCGGAGGCCATAGGTAACCATGCCGGCGGGGAGAGAGAAAAACCATACTGAGACCAAATCACAAAGAGAATGGGCGCTAATGCTAAACGGCTAGAGGTAACTGCATTAGGCAACTGACTCGGACGCTGCTCTTCAGTCATATCGAATACGTCCGCGATAGGCAAGTGAGGCTGCTGCAAGCACGCCAATTGCAAGCGCTGCTGAAACCATTGGTGTTTCAACTACCTCTTCACTCCAGCAAGTACCACCTTGCGTAACTTTCCCAGTCTCCAAATTTGTATCAATCCAGCATTCAGACCATACCTTGCCACCATAACTCTTGGAGGGAACACTCTCATTGTTCCCATCGGGCCAATGGATGAAGATTCGGTAACGAATGTAATTGTGTTCGAGACCTGGCGTAATTGATCCCGTCCAAGTAAGATTGTCACTTGATGGATTCAAATCAGCCTTTTCCGGTGCAAAACAGATTCCACTATGGATACAGATTTGTGTTTCCCAAGAAAGAGAACTTCCATTCGCGGCTGCATCACTAGAAAGAGTCGCTGTGATTGTCCATGGAGTATCATCAATGCTGGATGATGTGCTATGTGTTACCACAGTGATTGCTGTTCCCGAAGTGTCCAATACAATTTCTTGACCAGGGGGTGCATCCACGCCAGCAACGGGTATCGATAACAGGCAGATAAGAAGGGTTGCAGCTGCAATGGAACGGATGCCCATAGCACTCGGTGAGCCCTATTGCTCAAGGGTCTTACGCCCGCTTGATAACTTCCAATCGAAATCAACCCGAAAAGGAGAAATGCACGAAGTCGGAATGGGAAGCGTGTCCCGAAAATCGATTGCTCGCGAATTGGTCTTGGAAGCGCTTGCGTCTCACCGAATTAAAGGAGGGAGGTCCATGCTCGTTGATCATCTCGTTGATTGGTTAGTTGACACAAAAAAGTTGCTCCGAAGGACAGCTAGAAATCGCATCCGCACGATGACAACGAATGATCCAGGACGTCTGCATCATCATCTAAGAAACGATGGGTCTGACGACGTCCTGTTCCTAGTTGCAGATGGAAAAATAAGGCGCTATGATCCACATCGAGATCCAAAACCAATTACATGCAAATAATACATATGGTAGAGACTTCCCGTGGGCCACTGATGGAACATACCATTGTTGGGAATCCTGACTATGGTGAATTATTAGTTACACTCGCTGCAGATGAGGTATTGATTGCCGAATCAGGTGCGATGAGCAGAATGAGCCCCCATATGCGAGTAAAAACAGTATCGATAGGCAGTTTTGGAAAAGCACTTTGGCGAAGATTGACTGCTAAAGAATCAGTCTTTGCTGGAAAGTTCTCTGACCCCGAGGGGGGTGAAGTTGCAGTAAGTCCAAACCTTCCGGGCACCGTATTTCATCGTGAAATGCAAGGGGGAGATGACAAAGTGTATCTTACAGGCGGTTCGTTCCTTGCCTGCACCCCAGGAATCAAATTAAGGAGCAGATTTGGGGGTTTTCGATCATTCTTCAGTGGTGAGGGTGTATTCATCCTCGAGGCAACTGGTGAAGGCTCAATTTGGTATTCAGGATATGGAGCATGTTTTGAGCGCCATGTAGAAGGAGCACTGACTGTAGATACCGGGCATGTGGTTGCATGGGACCCTAGCCTTGATTACACCATCAAAGGGATGGGGAGTCTCAAAACCACCCTCTTTTCAGGCGAAGGACTTGTAATGAATTTCACGGGATCGGGTACCATTGTATTGCAAACTCGCACTGCACCAGGCATTGCTGATTGGATTAGCCCCCTGTTACCTGTATGAGGGATAGACATGGTTGAGGTGGAAATTCTAAATCCGGGCACATTTGCTAGCGCGCGGGCCACCCTACAACCCGGTGAAACGTTCCTATCAGATTCAGGGGCAATGGTTCGAATGTCGGGCAACATTACTTCAGAAGTTACAACGCTACGGCGAGAAGGAGGCGGAGTGATGGGCGCACTCAAACGGGTGCTCGCGAAAGAATCATTCTTCATGTCGACCTATCAAACCACAGATGGGCTACCAGGAGAAGTTATTCTTGCCCCGACCCATCAAGGTGACATACTGACCCTAGAGTCAACGGCCACAGAGAAATGGGTCTGCAGTGGAGGCTCATTCCTTGGTGGAGAATCAACCCTCAGGCTTGACCCCTCATTTCAGGGGTTCAAGGGTTTTTTCACAGGTGAGGCGCCTTTCTTCCTCAACGTCATCGGAGATGGGAAGTTCTTCGTCAATGGATTTGGGCGGCTCTCCTTGATCGAAACGCACGATGGAGTCGCAGTTGATACTGGCCACCTTATTGCATTTACACAGGGAATGGAATACAAAATTTCGAAGGCTGCAAAAGGATGGATTTCATCGATGGCCTCTGGAGAAGGCCTCGTCATGAGATTTTCAGGGAAAGGGAAAGTCATTGTGCAATCTCACGACCCAACTCGCCTAGGCGCACTTATTGGCCCGATGCTACCACCAAGGGAGGCATAAATATGGATTGGGAGACAATCGGAGAGCCATCATTTACTGCAATTGAATTGCTTCTTAGTCCAGGTGAATCCGTAACCACGGAGAGTGGGGCTATGTCATGGATGGAAGGTGAATTGGCCCTTTCAACAAACATGAAAGGAGGGGTGATGGCGAGTCTCAAGCGAAAAGTACTGACTGGTGAGTCTTTTTTCCAAAATACCTACACTGCCGGCGCCTCAGGGGGAAAAATCGGTTTGGTCCATGGGTGCCCAGGAGATATTGTGGGACTCGAAATGGATGGGACACCGATCCATATCGAAAGAGGAGGCTACATTGCTTCAACTGGTCAGGTCTCAATCAATAGCAAATTCGATGGGCTTTCGGGTCTTTTCAAGGAAGGACTCTTTGTCTTACGAGCTGAAGGCCAAGGCACTCTCTTCTTTGGCTCATATGGGGCCATAGACTTGGTTGAAGTTGATGGATCCTACATTGTTGACAATGGACACGCAGTCGCTTGGGATGCTTCACTCGCCCACCACTTAACATCTACGGGTAAAAAGATACGATCATTTCTCTTTGGCGACCAACTGGTCATGCGCTTTAGCGGAAAAGGACGGCTTTGGGTGCAATCAAGAAATCCACGTTCATTCGCGGCATTTTTACATCCTTTCCGCCGGGTAAAGTCACAGAACAACAACTGAATTATTGATTCAAAGTGGTTTTTTCGCGTGAAAGGCGCGATGCATGTCGGTGATTTTGAGGAAGGCAATCACGATGATACTGAAGAAAAAAAGTCCAACGGAGGTTCCCACAACTCCACCAACAGCCATGCCAAATAAACACGCGATCAGGAGTAGCGGAAGGCCGATTCTAATCACTCGGGGCCATGTCCACAAGGTATATCCATCCATCTACTCAGAATGTAGCACCCGACAACGGTCATAAAGGGAGAGTGGGTCGGCGGGACGCTCGAGGCGAGACCATGACACGGGGACTCTACCGACATACCCGTGAGCAATGGAAGCGACCCAAGGATTCCTTGGGCAAGGAATTGTATCGCCAGCGCCTTGTCCAATGGAGGCGAGAACCTGTCTATCAACGAGTTGACCGACCTACTCGACTTGATGCTGCTAGACGCCTTGGATACAAGGCGAAGCAAGGCGTGACAATCATGCGCACTCGAGTTCGCCGGGGTGGATTGAGAAAGGGAAAGATCCACATGAAGCGCAAGCCGAGCAAGGCCGGTATCAAGAAAATCACGATGGGAAAATCAATACAGCGTATCGCCGAAGAGCGTGTTGACCGGCGGCACCCAAATATGGAAGTCCTGAATTCGTATTGGGTGGGCGAAGATGGACGACACAAATGGTATGAAGTCATTCTAGTGGACCGGTCACACCCTCAAATCTTAGCGGACAAGGAATTATCTTTCGTGGCAGGACCCTCACATCGTTCTCGTGCACAACGCGGAAAAACAAGCGCAGGAAAGCGCGGACGTGGCTTGCACAAGAAAGGAAAGGGAACCGAAAAACTCCGCCCGAGTCTCAAAGCGAATAAGAACCGAGGAAAGTGATCCATCCCCTCCAATTAGGAGGGTTTTAAGGATCGGTAGAGCAGGCATCAGACATGCTCAATGCGGGTGGCTGCAAACGTGTCAGTCAATTGACTGCCATCCTGCTACTAACCTCAGTATTGATGAATGTCGCTGGCGAAGATCAAGAAATATCCATACCGAGCCATATGGAAGTGGAAATCGTGGCAAATATCAGTCATGACAATGGTGCATTCACACAAGGTCTTCTTTGGCACCAAGGAATGTTTTACGAGAGTACTGGCCTAAAGGGAGAATCGACCCTGAGAGAAGTGTTTCCAAATGGCACAGTCAATCGTTCCATCGACCTTGATGTCAACTATTTCGGAGAGGGTTTGGCACTTGTTGGAGAGACACTTGTTCAACTGACTTGGAAAAATAATATAGCTCTAGTTTGGAACCTGTCCGACTTCACATTGCTCGGAAACTTGTCCTACCAAGGTGAAGGATGGGGTTTGTGTAACAATGGAACTGCCCTAGTAATGTCCAATGGCAGTGATGAACTAACCTTCAGAGACCCTGCAAATTTTTCCATCATCAGAACGATCAATGTCACTCTTGATGAGGGTAACATCGGAGTGGGGGTCCCGGTTGAAAACTTGAATGAACTTGAATGCAATGCTAGCAGTATCTGGTCCAACGTCTGGCAAGAAAATCGCATCGTCCGAATAGATTCTGAATCCGGAAAAGTGGACATGTTCTTCGATGCCAGTGAGTTGAGCATGGATGGATGGGGGATGCTGAATGGAATCGCCATCACAGAGGATGGAAGCATGTGGTTAACCGGAAAGAATTGGCCATTGATGTTCCAAATAGAATTGCAAGAACGCCGTCATCAGGAAAACGGTACTGATGAAACAATAGGGAATGAGCAACAATCTAGTGCCGATGGAACGAACACCTGCACTTTTGATGACGACTGTGAAGAAGATACGCCCTTGTCGGTTTACTTGTTCTACAGTACCTTGACTGGTCTTGCTCTATCATGCGCGGTGATTGCTATCTTCAAGGTCCGGCGCGCTCTGCCTGTGGGTGAGAAGAGGGCACCGCACCTCGAAGTCTTAGACGGTAACGAGTGAGGCTTCTCAAAACTAGGTGCCTTGTGAGGGAGCGATTAAATCTCTAGAGCACCTCGATTGATGTATGGGGGCCAAGAAGATACTTCTTATTGGCATGGCTGTCGGATCATTTGTTGGATTGTTAATGACGATTATTTCCCATATTCCACTTGGTACTACATCGGATGGGAGTAAAATCACCTTATTTTATCATTGGTCAGGCGCATTGCTAGTTATAATTGGAGTCCCATTGCTGTCAGCATTTGCAGTCAAAAAAATAGCGGAGATGAGGGAGTGTTGTGAACCTAGTTTGAAGTTTTTAATTCCAGTGGCATACCTCACTTTCCTACCCGTATTTGGTGCTTCTGGTGGAGCACCGAACAGCGACTTGGACACATTGGCAACCATCGTCTTAATAGGTGCTATTGGAGGTACTTTTTGGAGCCTACCATATATGATCGGGTCACTATTCAGAAAAACTAATCCTCCCAAAAATGAAGAAGAATAGTTAATGCCCTATGGAATAGTGCTTCTTAATTCCAACAGAACTGATTGAGCACTTCAATTCAATGCACAATGGAATTATTTTCATCTGGCCCAATGTGCACATTGCTGCGTCCTGAATCCCACACGCCACGATACATCAATGTGGTCTGAAAGGGAAGGCAAACATCTCCATCTTTGGTCACTGCAATAAGACCGCCTCTACCACCTAATGGCGCAACCATGTCGAGCACATCAATTGCTTCAGTTCGTAAATCCGCATTTTTATCTCGCATCCGTACCGCAAGTTCGTGAGCAGCTGCGGTCCGTATGTAAGCCTCTCCAACACCAGTGCAAGAAATTGCAACTCTTGAGTCAGCCCATGTTCCTGCTCCAATGATGGGTGTGTCCCCAATTCTCCCAGATGGTTTACCAGTCATCCCGCCCGTACTCGTTGCTGCGGCCAAAACCCCTTCCAAATCAAGTGCCACTGCTCCAACTGTACCCATGCCTAAGGATTCATCACTAAATTCAGTTACAACTCGTCCATCAAGGTCGTGATCAAGCACAGCCCCATCATCTTCGTCTGTGGCGCCAACCTTGCTGCGAGAGTCCTTCCATTTCTGCCACTGTGCGATCCGAAGATTGGTTTGGAGCCAATCAGGGCCAACTTCCTCAACGCCAGAATTTATGCCGAATTGATCAGCAAAGTCACCATTGAGCATAACGGGCCAGCCATTCATTAGCAAATGATAGGCGACACGAATTGGGTTACGAACTCGGCGAACACTGAGGACTGCACCAGCTGCATTATCGAATCCCCTCATAATGCTCGCATCCATTGAGACAGACCCTCTCTCATCAAGGACGGAGCCACGTCCTGCATTGAAGAGGGGTTCATCCTCCAACATCTCAACTGCAAGAGTTACCGCATCAAGAGCACTCATGCCATCTCTCAGATGCAAACCTACTGAGGAAAGAACATCCTCCATACATGAAATGCGTTTTGGGTCTAATTCACTCAATCCTTTCCAATGCCCATCTCCACCAGCCCCACCATGAATCACCAACACAGGACTGCGCATGGTTTTCCCTATCGACTTTTGAATATGGCATTGTCTATGGCAATAAAGAGGTGAATGTAGAGGGAAAGGCAAGTTCAATCGTCAAAGAAACTCTATTTAAGGCCTGAAAGGAGGTTTCGCAATGCTTTATCTGGCTCGTCAGCTTTTGTAACTCCTGATGCAAGAAGTACGCCTTTTGTTCCTAATTCAAGAGCTATTCGGACATCATCACCTGTTTTCACTCCGGCACCACAAAGCAACCCAACAGATGAATCGACTTCTTCGACCGCATGTACACTTTGAGAGATCAGATCTGGGTCTGCAGAAGTAACTGAAATGTCACCACCTATTAGGCCCGGTGGTTCAACTGCAATTAGATCGGGAGAAAGTGCTGCAATCCGAGCTGCTGCTTCGTCATCAGAAGCACACGCACAAATCAAAAAATTTTGTGTTCTAGCCTGAGAAATTAGCGAAGCAATTTCTTCTTCAGAAACACCTCGCTCTGCATGATTTACCAAGGTCCCAGAAACACCTAACTCAACAAGATGGTCGACCGACAATGCCCCTGTATGAGAGCCCCAACCCACACCCTCTGCAGCCTGCGCCCAAACTTCGATTGATCCTACTCGGTTGGCTACATCAACAACACATGACAAATCTGCTGATGCTGGACAAAGAACCACACGTACATGAGGGAAATCTGAGGCCACGTGAGCAAGAGAAGTAGCAAATTTTCCCGCACGCGTTCCACACGCTGGGCGATGTAGTTTGTGATTAATGGCTAGAATCGGTCGAGAACCCATATCGTCAGGCCTCCGGAGGGAAGCTTCCACCGTATTGTCTCCAACCCTGTGGAACTCTAGCATTGTGATCAACTATAACGTCCTCAAGAAGGGAATTTGCACCAATAATTGCATGGCTTCCAATGAGGCATCGGCGGACTTGTGCACGAACGCCAAAACGAACACCATCAAGTACGTAGGAATCCCACACTTTGGCACCATCACCAAGTGCGACATTCAGTCCCAAAGCGCACCCTAATGCTCGTGAAGAAGGGCGTTCAGAGATATCCGCTGACCAAGTATCACTGAGCGTACGACCTTCATGCCACCGTCCTTCAGCCAAGCAATGTTGCATTGCTGAAAGATACGAAGCAGGAGTCCCTGCATCGACCCACCAGCCCTCAAATGGCAGACCTGCAAGTTTTCGATTTGAAGCCACAACTGGGAAAAGATCACGTTCTAGACTGCTAGCACCTTCACTAAGATGATTTAGCGCTGATTTCTCAATCACATATACGCCAGCATTTGCGAGATTGGAAGGCGAAGTTCCAGGAGCTGGCTTCTCAACGAAGTTCCGGATGCGGCCTTTCGGGTCAACTACTGCAATCCCATATCGTTCTGGTTGATCAACTTCCCATAATGCAATTGAAACATCGGCCTTTAGGGATGTATGCCGGGCAAGGAGATCCTGTGCATTCAAACTACAGACAATGTCTCCATTGAGGCAAATAAAACGGTCTCTTAACTCATCAATGCTGTTTCGCAAGGCCCCACCAGTTCCTAGCGGTTGATCCTCTATAATTATGCGAAAAGAGACATCTGATGTGCTCTCTAACAATGCAGACTCAAGAACTTCCGGGAGATGCCCCGCTAAAACAAGAACTTCATCGATTTTTTTCGGAGGAAGTACTGAAATAACTTGTTCGATAAGAGTGCGATCGAGCATTGGAAGGGCAGGTTTGGGAATTATTGAGGTCCATGGGTGAAGACGGGTTCCTAAGCCCCCCGCCAAGACAACAACTTGCTCTCCCATAAGTAACCGACTGGAGCCCTCTTGATCAACGCTACCCATGCAAAATGGACGCAAATGGCCATCAAACGGATAAGAAAAACCATACCTCTACAGCGTGATCTTCAAATCCCGCCTCATGCCCGTTCAAAATGAGAACGGCGGCATTGCGATGAACATCCACGAATATCAAGGGAAATCACTCTTTGAGAAGGCTGGAGTACCAGTCCTTGCAGGAGTGCACTGCACAACAGTAGAACAGGCCTTAGCTGCATGGGATTCTCTTGGCTCATCTGTCGTTGCAGTAAAGTCACAGATTCATGCTGGAGGGAGAGGGAAAGGGAACCTATACCATCCAGAAACGGGTGACCTTGTGATGGAAGGCGGTGTTAAAATTGCATTCAATCGAGATGAAGTTAGAGCCTATGCATCTGGCATTCTAGGAAATCGTCTTGTTACTAAGCAAACAGGAACTGCGGGCCGCATAGTCAGCAACCTCTATGTTGAGGCAGGGTGCGCAATTGCGCATGAATACTATCTTGCAATTCTTGTCGACCGTGAGGAAAAGAAAATTCTAATCATGGCCTCAACTGAAGGTGGGATGGATATCGAAGAAGTTGCTCACTCAACTCCTGAAGCAATTCACAAAATATGGGCTGATTCAGATACGGGATTACTTGGCTTTCAAAAGAGAAATTTGGGCATGAATCTGGGTTTATCTGGACCTGCACTGAAATCATTTATGGGCATGATTGGAAGAGCATTTGATGCATTCATTGCAAATGACATCTCAATGCTAGAGATCAATCCACTTGTCCGTACTGAAGATGATGAAGTTATCGCCCTAGATGCAAAAGTGGGCTTCGATGAAAATGCATTCTTCCGGCATCCCGAGTGGGATGAATTACGCGACCTAGCCGAAGAAGAAACAACGGAGATCCGTGCGAAAGAAGCGGGTCTATCTTACGTAAAATTAGATGGAGAAATAGGGTGCCTTGTCAATGGAGCAGGACTTGCAATGGCGACTATGGATGTGATTCAGCTTCATGGAGGGGAGCCTGCAAATTTCCTTGATGTTGGGGGAGGTGCAGATGAAGAAGCAGTGACAACTGCATTCAGCATTATCCTTGAAGACCCAAATGTCAAAGGGATATTAATCAATATTTTTGGTGGCATCATGCGCTGTGATATCATTGCGAGAGGTGTCATTGATGCGACAGAGAAATTGAGGCTTGAGGTGCCACTTGTGGTTCGATTATCAGGAACAAATTTTGAGCAAGGAAGGGAGATACTCAAGGCGTCGAAACTCAACATATACCCCGCTGAGACACTGGCCGAAGGTGCTCAGAAAATCGTTGCTTTAATCCGAGGTGAGGCATAATGTCGATTTGGGTTGAACCCGATACTCGGCTTATAGTACAAGGAATAACTGGAAAACAAGGGATGTTCCACGCAACGAGGATGATTGAATATGGTACCAAACTTGTCGGAGGAGTTACACCTGGCAAAGGTGGTTCGCGTGTGGAATTAAGTGGCACTTCTGTGCCCGTATTTGATACGATGGAAGAAGCCATACATGAAACCGGTGCACAAGCGAGTGTCATCTATGTCCCACCTCCATTTGCGGGTGAGGCAATCATGGAAGCTGCTGATGCTTTTGACCGAGTTCGCGGGGATGGCCTCATTGTTTGCATTACAGAAGGCATTCCGACACTTGAGATGGTAAGAGCAGTATCTTATGTCAAAACGCGACCACAAGTACGTTTGATTGGACCAAACTGCCCGGGTATCATTACCCCATCTGATAAGGGAGGTTGTAAAATCGGAATTATGCCAGGACATATACATGCAAAAGGGCGGATTGGAATTGTTTCTAAATCTGGAACACTTACCTACGAAGCAGTCGCACAGACCATGAGCATCGATGAAGGACAATCAACTTGCGTAGGAATCGGAGGCGACCCAGTAAACGGGACTGGGTTTATCGATTGTCTTAATGCATTTGAGAAAGACGAGCAAACTGCAGCAATTGTCATGATAGGAGAAATTGGGGGTACTGCTGAAGAAGATGCGGCTGCATGGGCAAAAGAAAATGTATCCAAACCAATTGTTGGCTTTGTTGCAGGCGCAACAGCACCCCCTGGAAAACGAATGGGCCATGCTGGGGCAATCATCAGTGGAGGAAAAGGGACAGCTGCTGAGAAAATCGCTGCTTTCAAGGATGCAGGAATACACGTGGCTCAGGACCCATCAGAGATAGGAGCAGTTCTATTGTCAGCACTACAACAAGCAGATCTTCGTTGAACGGGTTCAATAACCGGGCAACCTTGGGATAAATCATGTCTGACATCATTCGTCGTATCGCGCTCACTGAAGATACATACCGAATATGGAAAATGATCCCTACTCGAGAACGTTCTACATTTGTTCAACAAATGCTTATCGAAAAAGAACCCGAGATCCAAGAAGCCCATAAGAGCAGAAATCAGTAATCACCCTAAATTACAGTTTGTGACAATTCATGGCCGACGCGGGCCGCCTGGAGGACCACGACCACCACCGGGGCCAGGAGGACCACGACCACCACCGGGGCCTGGAGGACCACGACCACCACCGGGGCCTG
>CAYMED010000032.1:0-16455 GCA_964389655.1 uncultured Candidatus Poseidoniales archaeon | reverse complement strand
TCAGACGATGAGGACGAGGAATCAGACGATGAGGACGAGGAGTCAGACGACGAAGCAGTCGATGTCGGGTCAAAAGTAGGAGTTGATTGGAAGGGGAAGGAATTCCAAGCTGTGGTTCTTGAATTCCTAGATGATGAAGAGGACTCAGTTGTCGTTGAAAGGCTTGATGACCAATCCGAGGTAACGGTCCCATTTGATGCACTATTTGTGGACGGGTGATTGATGAGCGAACCCGACCCACTTTCGCGTCTTAAAGTTGCTGAAATTTGCCCCAACTGCTTCGCTTTTGAAGAAAGAAATTCCCTACGATGCCCCGAATGTGGCACATTCCATTCCAGCAACATCCTAAATGAAGAACCACCACCTGAGAGTCAGCCGGCACCAAAAAGGGAAGTTGATTCCCGATTCTATTCGCTAGATCCCACATTCAGCATACCTGACGAATTTGAAGAAGAGATTGAGGACATGACCACGCAATGGAGAGGCGGCGGGACCTCCTTTATGTTCTCAAGTGAAGAGTGAGTAGATCGTGCCAATAAATAATAAAAGTATAATATACCTTAAAGCAAACATTCGGTGAGATAATGACAGAAAAATGGAATGGATACTGCCTAAAGTGCAAAACATACGGCCTAATCAAGGACCCAAAAAAGCTGATGATGTCGAATGGCCGTCCGAGAATAGCTGGTTCATGCTCCGAAACAGGGTGCAATGGCAAAATCTCCAAGATCATTGGATAAGTCGAATCATCCAAATAGCCCAGGTCATTGCCGCATTCAGGGCTCGTGGTCTAGGGGTTATGACGTCGCCTTGACATGGCGGAGATCGCAGGTTCAATTCCTGCCGAGCCCATTACCCTTCACAAAAGCGCAAGTTCTGTGAATATCTCCGGTCACCCCTACCTTCAACGGGGAAAATACCTGGTTTTCTGTAGCAATGAGTGCGCAGCACAGCGATTATGCCTAGGGGAAAGATGTTTTTCTCCTGATGTCGCATAACCCTGATTATGCGACATCACCCGAATTATGGAGTAAATCAGGCATTTCGAAGACACCCACAAGTGCTGGCCCCGACATACATGCCTCTAGACCCCCATCCCTTGCATCATATCTTTTCTGGACGCGTTCACTGCTACCAGACCAAGCCTCTTCATCTGAAAAGATGGAATGGCTAAGCAAGACAGATGTGCCATCAATGGCCTCTCCAACCACCGATGACAAACAACCCTTTAGTGTCCCCCGGTATTTTGCCCGGGTCTCTAAAAGTCGACGCAAACGAACTTCCGACCCCATCCGAGCCGTGCAGACAACAATTTCAACAATCATTGAATATCACCTAATAAATCGGGGATTGTTTCTTTAGGGATTAGCGACAATATCAAATTAATTACCCCCTCTCATGTATGATTGACCCGCCTGCCATCACCAATTCGAAAGGTGAGGTCCCAGGGGTCTGTGAAAACAATTCCCAATGCGGGCCCCTAATTACGGCAACATCTGCTCGCATTCCAGGAACCAGTCTCCCACTCCCTGACGCTAGCGATGTCGCTGGATTATGAGTACATGCTATTGCGGCATTAAGTGGATCGACCCCCATTCTCTGTACCGCTAAACTCGCAATGAATGCCAGAGACTTAATCCTGCAGTTTGGATTATAATCAGTTGCTAAACCCCATGCCCATCTGTTTTCTGAACATGTAGATGCAGGAGGCAGGGACATTTCTCCCAGCACATGTGGAGTACCTGGAAGAAAAGTTTGCAAAACTCCACTTTCTTGACAGGATGCGCGAGACTCCAACGATGAATGGTGTGCATGATCTGCTGAATTGGCCCCCAATTCTGCTGCTAGGCCTGCACCACCACCGTCACAAAATTCATCCACGTGTAACCTCAGATTCAAACCACTTCTGAGACCTGCCCGCGAAATCATCTCAGTATCCTCTAAATCGAACCACCCTGGTTCACAAAACACGTCAAGAGAAGAAGCGATTCCTTGCTCAAGAACGGCGGGCAGTTGTTCAGAAATTAAGTGATCTACATACTCCTTCCGCTGCAAATCACGTGGTCGGTCTGATTCGCTTGGCGGGAGATCATGAGCACCCAACCATGTCGCATGAATTTCTTGTGGGGTGTGTTCAGAAGCCTCATGAATTCCTGACAGCAAACTCAGTTCTGATTCCACATCCAACCCGTAGCCACTTTTTGCCTCGACAACGCAAGTTCCATGTTGGCCCATCACAGCCAAGCGCCTTTGGGCTTCGCGAACCAAATCGGCATATTTCGCCGACCTCGTTGCACCTACGGTGGAATGTATGCCGCCACCTGCACTAGCGATTTCAGAATACGTCATCCCAGCATGCCGCATGGAAACTTCCCTTGAACGGTCACCAGCCCACACAAGGTGGGTGTGTGAATCGACCAAACCCGGCATTACTGCGCTACCCTCAAGACGACGAATTTCGCAATCCCCAATCAGATCAATTCGAGAGCCATATCTCGGTAAATAAGCATCACCGAGAACATTCTCAACCACATCATCGAGAGGCCCGGATTCTATGATCATTCCATCTTCAAAGGCGAGGGCCCACTCACCCGCACCCGAAATGTTTGTTCCGCGCTCTGCCAGTCCCGCGTGCAATACCCCTTCCTGCAATCCCGAGAGATGTACAACGGGTCCGCAGTCGACCCAGAGCTGCTTCACGAGTCGTGGAAAGGCGCAGGGCATATGAGTATGGCCTTTCGCCCAACTAACGTGATGGAGCAAGGGGCAGTGCTTGGGATCGAATCGACAGCCCATACGTTTTCAATTGGCTGGGTTGATCAAAAAGGGGTGCCTAGGCGCTCTGTATCATCTGCTGTTCGGCCATTAGAAGGGGGGATACACCCACGTGAGGCAGCCGACCATCATGCAAGCGTAGCTGGTAAGTTACTTGAGGAGTTACATGAAGGCAGTGAACCCATTGATGAGCCTATTGTCGCCATTGCATTCAGCCAGGGACCTGGAATGGCACCCTGCCTTCGTGTAGGTGCAATGGTTTCGCGCGCACTTTCGAGTGAATTAGGGGTCCCCCTGATTGGAGTTAATCACTGCGTCGCCCACATTGAAATTGGGCGCCGATTATGCAACGTCCAAGACCCCGTGCTACTCTATGTTTCAGGGGGCAATACGCAGGTGATTGCTCGCTTGTCGGGAAGATATAGGGTGTTGGGTGAAACACTCGATATCGGAATCGGAAACATGCTGGATAAATTTGCCCGTAATCAGGGAATTCCATTCCCAGGGGGTCCAAAAATCGAGACACTGGCAGACGCGTGGACTTCCAATAACCCGGAGGCTGATATCAGCGACTTTGAGCTCCCATATCCGGTTCATGGGATGGATCTGGCATTTAGCGGAATAATGACTTCCGCAGAACGGCTATTATCGATGGGAAGGCCGCTTGAGGGAGTGGCTTGGTCAATTCAAGAACATGCTTTTGCAGCGTGTATTGAAGTTGCTGAACGGGCGATGGCACATGCTGGGAAAGCCAACCTCTTGCTCGGTGGTGGTGTAGCCTGTAATGCAAGGTTACGCGAGATGGCCGATCAGATGGCACTTGAACGTGGAGGTACAGCACATGCCCCACCAAAGCAGTATTGTGTGGACAATGGCACAATGATCGCTCTTTTAGGGCAACGACACCTAGAGTATGGAGAAACAACCCCCATTCTCTCGAGTGCGATCATTCAAGAACTCCGCACAGACGAGACCCCGTTACCATGGCCTATTGAGGCCGTCTGATCAGGTGAGCGAGTGGGCGCAGAAGAACCTCCAAATCCATTTCTCCGCAACCGTTCGGCCCAACCCCCTCCACCGCAAAAAGGGAAGGATGTTCGCCGTGGACGGGGTAGGCAAGGTGCTGCAAAGCCGAAACTAGCGAAAGGTGTCCCAAAACCAAGTCGCAAGAAGGAATCTGAGTCAAAGAAAAAACCTGAAGTTGAACTGAAACGATCACAACCGCGTGCACCCCAAGTAGAGGGGAATGAACGAAGGCCAAGTCGCCTTCGACGTTCATCTGAAGAGAGGCCCCGACTCAGCACAATGGGGGGTCGGCCAGGAGAGATGAGTCGTGATGACCTCCTAGCGCTTGCGCGCAAGGGGGCGAAAGAGAGAAATCTGAAATCTGCAGCAGGTGGGGCGAAAATGGAACCGCAAGGCGAATTGCAGCCTGCCGTCACATCTCGCCCTAATGAACAGGCTGGAACTGCTGGGGTTGGTACGGTTCCAGTTAATGTATTCCAGCGCACTGCTAGAAAAAAGGAGACTGACGGTGCTGAGACAACTCGCACGCGTAGGAGAACTGGCCGAAATAATCAGAGAGTCCGATCGACAAGACGCCCGCCTCAAGTCAAAGAAATCAAGTTGAACCGCCAATATTACTTAGAATTCAAGGTAGAATTTCGTTCAATTCTTGCAACATCGGATGTGCAGGAGGAACACCATGCAAATTTACTTGGCTCGATTTGGGCTAAGGGTGAGAGGATTGGGGTCAAGGATGCTAGAAAGTTCATTGATGAAAAAGTCCAGGATGGAGTCATGGGCGCTGATACAGGCACATCCCTGAAGCGCATCCTGAAGAAATTCGCCACTAAGAGATGAGGGAAATTCGTGGAGAAGGAAGTAACCTTCCACCTTCGCATATTCAATGCATCAACAGGGGAGTTACTCGATTCCACTGCGGATGGCGAGCCCATGCGAATAGAAATTGGGAAGGGACAGATATTCCCTCCTGTTGAATCACTTTTAGCCACGGGTGGTGTGAAAGAGGCCATGCAGATAACAATACCCGCGGTGGAGGCTTTTGGCGTACATCGTCCAGAGGCAATTGTGCAATTAAGCCGGTCTGATTTACATAGTCCGTTCAATCCGCAGATAGGGGACATTATGGTTGCTGACCTTGGCGGAGAGGAGCGTGCATTTGTAGTCAAGTCGATTGACGAAGAGCACATACTAGCCGATTTCAACCACCCATTGGCGGGCATCGATATTGAAGCACATATTGACGTTGTAGAGGGATAATTGCATGGATGAGGAAATACGCGAAACCCTCTCTGGCATACCCCTTCCCGACTTGGCAAGTTTTGAGGGGTTAACTGAAATTGGTGCAAATCCGGACTTAATTGGGCTCCCGGGTCAGCCCCCATGGACAAGGGGGATCCATAGCACAATGTATCGCGGACGTAAGTGGACAATGCGACAGTATGCTGGATTTTCATCCGCTGAAGCAACAAACACGAGGTTTCGGACACTCTTGGAGCGAGGGCAAAAGGGACTTTCTGTTGCATTTGACCTTCCCACTCAAATCGGAATGGATTCAAATGCCCCACTTGCCGATGGAGAAGTAGGGCGCGTGGGAGTTGCAATTGATACTGTAGAGGACATGAAGCGCTTGTTCGATGGAATCCCACTGGATGCCGTATCTACATCGATGACCATTAACGCACCAGCAGCAATTCTTCTTGCAATGTATGTAGTCACTGCCGAAGAAATGGGTGTAGATACAAACAGGTTGTCCGGAACAATACAAAATGATATCTTGAAGGAATATATTGCAAGGGGAACGTGGATTTTTGGCCCATCCTCATCAATGCGTTTGATCACAGACACAATTTCGTGGTGTGCAAAACACATGCCAAATTGGAATCCAATTAGCATATCTGGCTACCATATTCGTGAAGCTGGAGCGACAGCACCTGAGGAAGTGGGCTTAACTCTTGCAAATGGCCTTGCTTATGTCGAAGCAAGCATAGCAGCAGGATTGACGATTGACGACTTTGCGCCGAGATTGTCATTTTTCTTTAATGCACAAAACGACTTTTTCGAAGAAATTTCCAAATTTAGGGCAGCACGTAAGCTTTGGCATGACCTAGTTAGTTCTCGATTTAGCCCTGCTAACCCCCACAGTACTAGACTGCGTTTTCACACGCAAGTTGCTGGAGCTGCACTGACTGCCCAGCAGCCTCTCAACAACATCACTAGAGTTACTATTCAGGCTCTTGCTGCAGTTCTGGGGGGCACTCAAAGTTTGCACACAAATTCGTATGATGAAGCGATCGGATTGCCAACTGAAGAGGCAGCAACAGTTGCACTTCGAACCCAGCAGATCATAGCAGAAGAAAGTGGTGTTGCTGATTCAGTAGATCCAATGGCGGGATCTATTCTTGTTGAACACCTCACTCAGAAAATCGAGGAGGAAGCGCGGTTGATTATTGAGCGAATCGAGGACCACGGAGGCGCAATTGGTGCCATTTCAGCAGGTTTCCCTCAAAAAATGATACATGATTCGGCGTGGCGGCATTTGATGGACGTAGAGGCGGGTGGCCGGAAAGTGATCGGAGTGAATCACGGACTCATGGAAGAAAAGGACCCAATTGAGAGCCAGAGTATCGACTCGAATGTGGCAACTCTTCAGGGCAAAAGGATCGAGGAAGTGTGTTCAGAACGTGATTCAGAAGAGGTCAAAGTTACACTTGGTGCAGTGACAAAGGCCGCAGGAGGCAAGGAGAATATTCTCCCACCCATTCTTGCCGCCGTACGTGCACGTGCAACACTTGGAGAAATCGTTGACGCAATGAAGAGCGAATTCGGGACATACGAGGCGCCCACGGGGATTTAACATGTCTGAACTTGGACCTATTCGCATTGACCACATCGGGATTGCTGCAACGTCTCTCGATGCGGGTTCGGCATTTTGGCAGTTATTGGGACTTGATAATTCAGGACCTGATCTCGAAAATTTCGACCAGGGTGTGAAGATTCGATTCCTAGATTTAACAGAAGACGAACCTGGGAGGCCTGCTAAATTAGAGATTTTAGAACCGTTGGGTGAGCACACGCCAGTTGGAAAATTTATCAACAAGCGCGGCACTGGAATCCAACAACTTTGCCTACGAGTAGAGAATTTAGATGCCATGTTGGAACACCTGCTAGCCAATGGTGTTCGGTTAATCGATGAGGGGCCAAAGATGGGTGCACATGGCTCTAGAATCGCTTTCGTCCATCCAAGCAGCACAGGTGGTGTTCTAGTAGAATTAACCGAGGATTAGCAACACCTAGGTCGACAACTGAAGTCGCCCCAAGGATAGGAAACTGATCAGACCAATACCTGCGAACATCATCATCCATGCACCAGTTAGCTTGATGATGCCTGTTGCATGGCGAAGAAAATCGACAAAGGCTGCGCGTCCTGCCCCAACAATTGAAGTCACTGCAGTCATGAGGAACACAACAGATACCATCAAACCACTCATCCCCGCAATTGTAGCACTTGTACCGAGAGCCATTGTTACGGCTAAAAAAGGGAGAACTGCTGCCGCAGTACAATCAATTGATGCTGCTGCATACCCCACCCCATACAGATACATGTTTCTACGCGGTGTGAAATGGTCATCGGTTTCTGTAGTCTGCCACTTTTGGATCCACTTTTGGACAAAACCCATCAAATGCGCAGTACCCCCGACAAGCATGAAAGCCCCCAGTATGATTAGTAGGACTGCAATAGCATAGGATATGAAAGTCAGCATACCTGTTAAAGGAATGAAGCGCCCAATCGTATAGACAATTATGCCGATGACTAGGAAAAATGTCAGCATTCCCAAACCTGCGAGTAAACCAATCACGAATGATCTCGGCATCCTGCCCTTCAGTTTACCCTCCTCAATTAGTTCGTCCTCTCGCGTGCCTAATGCCAAATAATAGGAGATATAACCCGGCAGAACTGGAAATGCACAAGGGCTGAAATAGACGAGAACACCCAATAAGAGCCCCAGTACGAAGAGGCCAAATGTTGAGTCATCGGCTGAACCAATGCCAAACCTAAGATTTTGGGCCTCACCCTTGTTGGCTGCTATAATCGCATTGTCAAGGTCCGCGAAATCCTCTCCAAACTCATACCCTATATGTCGGTGCACAATCCACCCTTCATGATCAATTACATAGACGACAGGAGGGGCTGTGGCTTTGTAGTGAAATCCAATGTCAGCAGTAGTGTTATTTGTCAAATAAACAGAGGAATCTGAGCCATAACCAACCGTCCATGGCTTGTACCGGTAATCATCTGGATTGCCAAATACCTCTTCGACATCGGTAAATCCATACTGGGCATACCACGCCTCTATCGAGATGATCGTTACTCTATGGGGACCCTCTAATGCTGCCCATTCTGCTCGGTTTTCCTTGATGTGCGCGGCAATAAATTTGCAATTCAAGCACTCGATCGAGGTGAAATCAATAACCACAACTTCGCCCCGATGTTCAGAAAGGCGGAAGGTACCATTTGGACCCACAACACCCTCCTCAATTCCAGTTCGATTAAGTGTTTGAACCTCAAAATCAAGAGCCGGTTCCAGATCACCTCGTGCACCGAGATTTCCTGAAATTCCAAAGAGATGGAGGGCAGTAAAAGCGATTACTGCAAACAGAACGACTGATATGGCGAAGGCTTGCCATGCTTCCTTCCTACGAAAGACACCCCAGTCTAGTGCCCCCAACGCCATGAGGGGTCCTTTGACTATGTTGATTTGAAATTGCTCCTAGTCGGTTTCGGGACAAATCTATAATTCAATATTCAGGCAGGGAACAAAACGGCTGACCAACCGCTTCATATCTAGAGATGATCTCCTTCATCACATGCGCAGGGCACTCATTGTACTCGCAATCATGCTCTTACTGGCAGGACTACCATCAGTATCAGGTAGAGCGGCAGTCCCTAGTAGGAACGAGGGAGGGGGGACAATCGGAGGGTTGAGTGTATTGGCAAACACAAGTGCTGAGAAAACTGCATCACTTGCTGAACTACCCACAATCATTGAAGTATATACGGCTACGTGGTGCACTAACTGCGTTAAAAGTGAACATGCACTTGATGCTGAATTAAGAGCTGAAGATGTTGCAATTCACGTGCATAGGCACGAGCAACCAGGGGGGGAGGACCCTTTTGGAACTGCAGAGGGTGACGCAAGATGGACGGACCGCTATGGCAATGTGTCAATAAATGAAGCACGCATCTCTAGAGCGCCTCCAACTGTCGTGATCAATGGCGAGCTGATGCATGCTGGCTCATTACCTGATGAAGGGGCCACATTGGGTGAAGAATATAATAGATCATTGGCCACCCAAACAACGCATGCTGCATCAGGTTCAAGTTATCTCAACTGGACATTATCGGGTAACCGAAGCGGAGAAGTTGTTTGGTCATTCAACTACACAGCTGGGATCATAAATTCCGTTCGCTCTTGGTTGGTCATCGTAGAAGATGCCGCTGAATTCCCAGAGGGTGGAAACGACTTAGGTACATATCCTCACGTTTCAAGATCTTGGATTGACTTGGGCACTGGAAACGGGGGCATGATTTCCCTTGAACTTCCACAAGCAACAGACGGAGAGGACCTACGCCTGATATTGATCCATGATTGGGACAGCACAATGGGACAGATCACAACATGTACGAGTGGAGACACAAAGGAATCTGGAGATGGCTGCAATAGTTGCACCTGCAGTGGTGGGGAATGGAGCTGTACGGAAATGGCATGTGAGGAGGGTGGTTTTCTCCCGAGCCTAGGCGCATTACCCATCTTTGCAATCATTTTCCTTGCATCACAGCACCATGTCCAACGACTCAGACATCAGGAAAAATGTCAAGGGCGGGCCATTAGCCGCTCTTATCATGAAGACACTGATTGAGCGACTCATGTCGGTTGCCGACCTCAATGCGGAGATGTTGAAAAAGGAACACATATTTCTCTCAAAACGGCTCTCATCATTGCGCAATTCAGAAGAAATCACGAATGATGCATATCTAGCTGCAGGAGCAATTGAAGGAGGAATTGAGTTACTCTCGTCTTTAGTTGGACTAGGTGTTGATAAAGAAGAAATCAATCTGCGTTTGCAGGCCTTGCTAGAACGCGCTGAACGCATAGACAGTGCGCATCCCAATCTCGGAACTGCCATCGGAAACGCGTGATTCGAGGGTGTTATACGCACATAATACCTCTTCGGGAATAACCCATCAGAATGTGAGAACGATTTGAATGGAAAATTCAAATAATCTTGTTGTCGCAGAAAACGTGAGGAAATCATTTGGCCAAGTGCAAGCCATTGATGGGGTGAGTTTTAATCTCAGGCGGGGAGGAGTATGTGGGTTAGTCGGCGGAAATGGAGCTGGCAAGACCACGCTACTCCGTCTTCTTTCCGGTGTAGTCAGCCCCGATCATGGAAATCTCTTCTTCGTATCAGATGATGGTGCGGAAGTCTCACCTTCAGCACATCGTGCAAAGATTGGTGTATTACCCGAATCAACTGGGCTCTATCAGCGACTTTCAGGATGGGAAAATATACGATACCATGCCCGGTTACATGGCCTAAGCGACGAGGTCTCTTGGCAACGCACGCTTGAATTTGCTAAGCGGATTGAAGTTGCCAATGATCTGAATCGGGCAACCCGCGGATTTAGCCGCGGGATGAGGCAGAAAATCGCACTTTTACGGGCGCTTGTCCATGGTCCTGATTTGCTTTTGCTGGACGAGCCAACCGCTGGATTGGACATCACAAGTGCACGTACTGTTCGAGATCTTGTCAAGGCCTGGGCAATGGAAGGGGGTACTGTGATCTACAGCACACATCGCCTTGAAGAAGCTGACCGGATTTGTGATTCAATTATCATCATGCATAATGGTCTGATAAGGGCAATTGGCTCGCCTGAAGAGATACGTCAGCAAACTGGTACAATGGATCTCGAAGGCGCATTCGTATCTCTGACTTCTGACCATGCGCGTGACGTTGGGGCAGATGCCAAAAATTTAGGAATTTTAGATCGAATGTGGACACGCATCATTCGCCCGCGTACTCAAAGCCCCCTGGAGGATGAAGAATGAACCCTCGTGTACGCACTATTTGGGCCAAAGAGCTCACAGATTTCGTCCGTGATTGGCGCACACTCCTTGCAATAATTCTCGTACCACTCCTCGCAATGCCATTGCTTCTGTGGATACTTCCCATGGTGATCGAGGGAGAAATTGAGGAAAGGGAAGAAATAAATGTCGTTGTTGAAATTCAAACTGAAACAAATCAAACAGCACCTAGAGGCTTGCTAAATCAATTTGAAAATCAGCACATCACCATTGGGACATCCACGATCTCTGAAAATATCTCCTCAAACATCTCGGACCCAGGGGAGGATAGAATGCGAATCCGGGGTGGCGATGTTGACGCCATATTGCGCATTCAGTTGGTAAATGCCGATAATGAAGACGTTTGGCGCTATTCAATCATTCATGATTCACGCAGGGAATCATCCATTGAAGCGTGGAATCGCGTTGATGGCCTTGTGAATGCCTGGTCGTTGACCATGACGACGGCGCGCCTTGAGGGCGTAGGGCTTGATGTAAATGCCACCTTAGAACCGGTTCGTAGAGCATCCGGAAGTGAGTTAACCGATGTAGCTGATGTAGGCGAACGTTCTGGTCGGATATTCAGCCTATTTGTCCCATTCTTTGTTACACTTTGGACTGCAACCCTAGCAATCCAGCCGTCAATTGACATGACAGCAGGAGAGAGGGAACGCCAAACATTAGAGGCATTGCTGGCAACTCCCGCTACTCGCAAAGAACTTCTCGTGGGAAAGTGGTTGGCAGTATCGACCATTGCTGCCGCCGGAGTCATCACTCAATTTGCAGGGTTGGGCATAGCCATTGCCGTTCTGACAAGAGGAACTACAATGTTCACAGCACCAAGTCTCTCGCTCACCTCCATGGCCCTACTTTTTGTTGCACTACTAACCTTCTCAGTACTAATTGTGGCAGTAGAACTTGCGATTGCAATGAAGGCAAAATCGGTTCGAGAAGCAGGAGCACTGCTCACACCCATCACAGTACTCATGATCGCCCCTGTAGCAATTGCACAATTTCTGAACCTCGACAGCATTGCGACATTGTGGCATGTCGCACCAATTGTCAATCTTCTAATTGCGATGCGTGAATTGCTTCTAGACCGGGTACACGTCACTCATGTCACATTATGGCTCTCATCGAGTCTTTTTCATGCCGGGATTGCGGTGTGGTATGCTGCTCGCCAATTTGGAAGAGAAGACCTCGTCGAATCCATCTCCTAATAATATCCAAGTATTACTCCAGTAATATTAAGTGTGCGCGTAAAATCACAGCAATTGTGCCCAAGATTAGCCTTGACATACCTGCTGAGTTGCTAGCCGATCTGCGCGTACATGTCGGGGATGGCCACAAATTTGTCAGCCTTTCAGATGCGATTCGTACGGCTTGTAGAAAGTTGCTGGATCAATTGGATCGCATTGACCAACGTCATGGTCGAATTGGAGGTGATTAAATGGTTACTGAAGCGGAGGCCCAGCAAGCTGTGAAGACCCTTCTCAATTATATCGGCGGTGACGTTGAACGCGAGGGGCTTCGAGATACACCTAGACGAGTGATTGAGTCATGGAAGGAAATTTTTGGTGGTTATCAGATTAGTCCTGATGAAGTATTGGATTCCACCTTTAATGGGGAGGGATACGATGGAATTGTGCTATTACGTGACATCGAGTTTCATAGCACTTGTGAGCATCACCTTCTCCCCTTCACAGGTCAAGCACATGTTGCTTACATCCCGACGGAACGAATTGTGGGGGTCAGTAAAATAGCACGAATTGTCGACTTACATGCTTGCAGATTGCAAAACCAAGAGAGAATTACCAAGGATGTAGCGGATGATTTAGAGACATATCTGGCGCCGCTAGGTTGTGCTGTGATCATCGAGGCATCCCATGGCTGTATGCAGTGCCGAGGGGTCAAAAAACAGAATTCGATCATGACGACTTCTGCAATGCGTGGGGTGTTCTTCGATAAGGCAGAAGCGAGATCTGAATTAATGCAGCTAATAAGGGAATGATTGGGTGTTTATGTGCTAGAAAGTTACCCTGTCGTTGAAATTTTCCACTCAGTACAGGGCGAAGGCTTTCATGTAGGGATCCCGCACGTTTTCATCCGATTTGGCAATTGCAATCTGCAGTGTAAATGGTGTGATACTGAATTCAACACCTATGAGGAATATGGGATTGATCCAATTGTTGAGAAAGTGCTGTCCTATAATTGCAAGCGCGTCATTTTCACAGGGGGTGAGCCTGCGATTCAGAATTTAGCAGCAATTGGTCAGCGATTGAAAATGCACGGAATTAATCTTTCAATTGAAACAAACGGTACAATCGTGGTAGATCCCATTATCGATTGGATTTGTGTATCCCCAAAGGACCAATTGTATCCAAACATAGCGATCAAGCAGCGGTTTGGAGATGAACTGAAAGTTGTCTACTGTGGTCAGGATTTGAGCATGTATGATGATCTCAAGAAAGGATTCAAGCACCAATTTCTCCAACCCTGCTACATCGAAGAAAATTCTGTTGAAGAAAATGGGAAATCATTCCAAGCTGTCGAAAAAGTCGTCAAGGACAGTCCTGGTTGGAGACTCAGCCTCCAGACACACAAGTGGATGGGGGTGCTGTGATGCGTGCGGTGATGGCTCTTTCAGGTGGCATGGACAGCACAGGTTTGCTGATGCGCTTGCTAGCAGATGGGTGGCAAGTTAGTTGCCTATCCTACAATTATGGACAAAAACATAGCATTGAATTAGAGCGAGCAAAATTGAACATTGCCTACCTCGCATCCAAGGGGATCGTTGTTGAGCATCAAATTGTGGACCTAAGTTCTGCCATGGGTGTGTTCCACTCTGCACTAACCACAGATCACTTCGAAGTGCCACTGGGTCATTACGAAGAGGAACAAATGAAGCAGACAGTTGTTCCGAACCGAAACGCGATTTTTGCATCGGTCCTATATGGCTACGCCCTATCTGTTGCCTTGCGTGAAGACACAAAAGTGGTGATTGCACTTGGCGTGCATAGTGGCGATCACGCGATTTATCCGGATTGCAGACCTGAGTTTTACGATGCACTTGAGAACGCATTCAAAATCGGAAACTGGAACAGTGAGCAAGTTTCTTTCCACCTCCCCTATATTTCTGGAAACAAGGAAACAATCCTGCGAGATGCTGATGATGCCATCAAGCATCTTGGTCTCGATTTTGATACTGTCTTTTCAAACACAAATACGTCCTACAACCCTGATTCATTAGGGCGATCATCTGGCCAGAGTGGTGCTGATGTTGAACGGATCTTGGCATTTCATTCAATAGGGAAGAAAGATCCGGCCCCCTACATCAAAGCATGGAGGGATGTCCTTTCGGACGCCTTGAAAGTGCAGGCATCATACATTCGAGAGGGATATATTGGAGGGAATTTTGATGAGTGAAAAAGGTCGGTTAGATAAGAAGTCCTCAGCGGATAACTTGAAAAAAAGATTGACCGATTTGCAGTGGCATGTCACCCAAGAGGGAGGCACTGAAAGTGCATTCACGGGACAATATCTCAATGAAGGGAGGGAGGGGGCTTATCGCTGCATATGTTGCTCACATCTGCTATTCACTTCAGAGATGAAATATGCTTCACATTGTGGGTGGCCATCTTTTCATACAGAAGACGTGAGCGCAGAAATATCTCGTATTGAGGACAAGACGCATGGATTAATTCGCACAGAAGTTCGATGCTCACATTGTGATTCACATTTGGGACATCTTTTTCCCGACGGGCCGCTAGAACACGGGGGTTTGAGATATTGCATTAATTCTGCCAGTTTAGAGTTTGAGGAGGGGAGGAGGTTAACATGACGATGAGCATACGCCGCTGGGTTGAAACAGACACTGGGCACCGAATTCCGAATCATAAAATGAAATGTTGCAACCTTCATGGCCATAGATATCGATGGGAAGCAGAAGTTGTTGGAGAAACGGTCACTCAAATTGGAGTCTCAGATGAAGGAATGGTCATTGATTTTGCCGATATTAATCGCATTTTGACTGAACAGGTACATGATCTCATTGATCATGCATTCGTTGTATGGGAAGGTGATGAAGTCACACTTCTCGCACTAGATGCGATGGGACCTGATCACCAAACTTTGGTCGTTCCATTTATCCCAACTGCTGAAAATCTCGCCAAATGGGCATTTGAGCAAGTTTCCCCACATATTCAGTCCGCGTATGGTAATGCTATGAAACTCTCTGCAATGCATGTTTGGGAAACACCAAAATCATGCGCCACCTACAAACCATGACTTCCTTTGATCATCGACGGCTTTGTAACTTCATCAATAAACGCAGGACCTCAATGTATAACCAAATGAGAGTCACAAGTAAGCCAAAAGCGGCACGCCATTCCAGTTCACGTGGGGCCTTGTTCTCCACACCCTTCTCGACAAAATCGAAATCTGCAACAAGAGAGAGACATGCAATTAGAACAACAAATATGCTGAACCCGATTCCAATTGGTCCTGACCCATGAATATAGGGTACTGGAAAGCCAATGGCTGACAGGAGGAATGACACCAAATAGATCAGGAAAATACCACCCACAGCTGCTGATATGGCGATCCGCATATTCTCTGTGTAAGGGATTAAGCGCATGCGGTAGATCACGAGAACCCCAACAAAAATGCAAAACGTGAGCAAGACTGCCTGCATGGCAATTCCAGGGTAATACATTTCTGCAACTGAGGACATGCCCCCAAGTAACAAGCCCTCAACCAGCGCATAAGTAGTGATGAGTCCAGGGTTCACTGATTTGCCAAAAATCACGATTAATGCGATAATTAGCCCACCTATTGATCCTGCCCCCGCGAGTCCTACTGCCAGCATGGCATTATTACTCGGCATCGTCAGAGTCCATACACCAATTGCAACTGCTGATGAGATAGCTAAAAGAAAAGCAGTTTTACTAGCGACGCCCTCGAGTGTCATTGCTTCCGTATTTGGATGAACTCCTGCGCCAATGATGAAGGTCTGATCATTGAGCGCGGGGTTTGAGGTCCGATACATCAGTTGCCGCAGGGGATACTGCACAAAGAAGGTGTTGATGCATGCGCACATTCATCGTGTGGCACACAGGTCCCGCATTCATGTCATCGAATCAGCGAGGGGCGGGGGCACCAAAAGCGGAGCACCTAGACTTTGCTGAACGTGTAAAGTCTGCAGCAAAAAAAAGTGGGGACGCCTACAGGATGGGGCTAGGGATGATTGCGAGTGAGAATATATTGAGCCCCCGCGTTCAAGAATTAATGGCGAGTGATCTTCATGGCCGGTATGCCGAAGGATTGCCAGGAAGGAGATACTATCAAGGGTGTGAGGGTTTTGATGATATTGAAGCACTTGGGATTGAACTTGCCAAAGAGGTGTTTGATTGTTCATTTGCCAATATCCAATCTACAAGTGGTACTGTTTCAAACATTGCTGCATTGAAAGCCTTGGCACGCCCAGGGGACAAAATCACAGCAGTATCTACAGCTGATGGGGGACACATCT
>CAYMED010000031.1:0-16826 GCA_964389655.1 uncultured Candidatus Poseidoniales archaeon | reverse complement strand
ATTTGAACTCCCGAGGGACGAATCCCACGTGATTTCCAGTCACGCGCAATACCAGGCTATGCGACCTCGGCCTGATGCTATGGGGCCGGTGATTGGATCAAGAATGCATCGATGGCCCTGCAAAGCATCAAAGCAGTCTGTACGCTCGCCGAGCCGCGCCACTGTGGCTCAGGGGTAGAGCGACGCCTTGGTAAGGCGTAGGTCGTGGGTTCGATTCCCATCAGTGGCTCCTCGAACCGCGTTATGATTTATCCGCCACAATGCTCGCCTCTGCCCAATGTCCGAGAACGCGCTGGCCGCTGAGGCCGCTGCCGACGATGCAGATCACCTGCCTCGGCTATCCTCGAAAGAAGGCCGAGATGTAGGACAAAAGTGGCAGTTTTTGGAAAATATTCGTGTCGAACTATCACACATGCTTGAACTCCTATTGCGCACATGGGGAGCCCCCCATTATCGTACAGTGATCATTGGCTCCCTTGCCGTATTGATTGGTTCTATCGATCTTACAGGTGAAATTTGGGGAGGGGGAAACACATCGGTTGTAGGGTGGAAAGGCATTTTTAGTGCACAACCAGCCTCGGTGGTTCAATGGATTGTATCCCTTAGTTTGTGGGCATGGTTCATCAGCAGTTTGTGGCTCCTCTTTCCTTTACTACGCGGGCATGCCATTCTAATTGTCGCAATGTGGGGGGGTGTGCAAGTTGGATTTGCTTATGCACATGCACTTGCCCCAGCATTCCCATTCTCAGTTTCAGGTTCAGGGATTGTCGTACTCCTCTTGTCGCTGTTCTCGCTCTCCTTCGTCATGTCAATGTTCCATAGAGCCGTCAGCGAAACAAGAGATATTCACCTTGAATCCGAGCATGCTGACCCAGACCCCCGACACATAATGGAGGCAAAACAGGACCACAGCTTGAGAGGTTGGACTACAATACTGATCGCTTGGGCTGGATTCATAGTACTGGGATCATGGGCAGGTACGCTCCATATCGCATATCGTCCACATGGCTCTATCATCGCACTTGCCATACACCTGATCTTGAATCTTGCATCAATCGCAGCACTCATGGTGATCCTTTGGTACCCCCAACTTCTTCTTGGGTCCGCGACTGACCGCATCGAAACGGACCGGTCCCGTCAAGTTGGGCGAGTGATGGCAGGACTTGAAGCACGAGAGATGAAAGATGGGAAATGCCCATCTTGCAATGCCCCATCGGCGGTTGGAAGGGCAAAAGATGGTGCAATTGAGGCACCTTGCACAGTCAGTGACTGTGATGGAAGAGGAACCGTGGGGAGATCCTGCCCCCTTTGCGATACGGAAATCACAAGAAGATTCCTTTGCAAGGGATGTGGTGTATCAAGCCCTGTTTCAGATCATCTACCAAACATCGACGCATGGTGAAGACGTGGAATTAGAACATGCACCACCCCCTACTACAGGGCAACGTTTTGATTCACGGCTAACAGGTATCTTATCGGTCGGGATTGCAGTTTTGGTCTTGACCGCCATGTGGTGGCTGGGACACTTATTTGCTTCCGAGGCATCTGGGAAATCACCACCCCCATCTCTTGTCGAAAGAGCGAACATGTATGCTGAATTAGTTGGTTTTGATGTGGAAAATATGCCTACAGGGCATGGGATTGAAGTTTGCATCATCGATACTGGAATTGATTTATCCCATCCCGATTTAGATCACATTTCAGTTGTAGACTGGAAAGACCTTGTCAATGAACAGACCACCCCTTACGATGACCAAGGCCATGGTACGGCAATGGCGGGCATTCTAGTGGCCAATGGGGGATTCCATGGGCTTGCCAAGGAGGTAAACCTCAATATTGTCAAAGCACTTGCTGCTGATGGGAATGCAACAGATTCAATGCTAGCAGACGGGATAGAGTGGTGTATTGATGAGAAAGTAGACCTGATCAGTCTAAGCCTTGGCGGTGCTGAAAACATCATACCAGCACTGTTCGGCGGAGATGAAAGTGTGAGCGCCATAGAAGATGCGTTGAGTGCAGGCATCTTTGTGATAGCCGCTGCAGGCAATGAAGGTGGAACATCTGACGGGGATGATGTTGCACATCCCGGAGGGATTGAAGACGTCATTTGTGTTGGGGGGGTTGAAGCAGATGGATCACATTGGCCGGCTAGTAACTCCGGTTCAAATGGATGGCGCCTATTTCCTCCAAGAGCTGCTCGCAGTGACCCTGACAAAAAGCCGGAAATCGTTGCACCCGCAGCACAAGTTCCAGTCATATGGGGTCAAGAATGGGGGGTTGCAAACGGAACTAGCGCCGCAACTGTCTATGTTACTGCAGCACTAATCCACTTGTTAGAGGCACATCCTGAAATCCGCCCAAGTGGAACAGATGGGGGCAGTCGAAGTACCATTGAACAGGTTAAAACATGGATCTCGGAATCCTCACTTGGTTCAGACGCACATGATGATGAAATGGGATACGGAAGGCTTTCTGCTCCAGACCTATTAGCAGCATCAGGGTGAGGTGCCGATCATCGCCACCAATGTTCCCCCTTCTAGTGGCACAAAGGCAACTGGACGGCGCTCGTGTTCATCTCGCACTAGGTCCATCCACCTCTGAAAGTCGCCAATTGAAGGATCATCAGCTGGTGTGACATCGGTAGGTGTTTCTGGTTCAGCACACAATAGTAGGCCACCTGGTGCAAGAAGGTCTAAACCGGACCTGACGCAATCTGCAAGTGATGATAAACCTACATCGACAATTACAGCATCTACTTCCTTGGGGAGGAGAGTTCCTAAATCTGCTGAACCAACTGCATGCGCCGCACGTGATTCAGCGATGATTGATTCAAATCGGCCAACAAGAATATGGGACCATTTAGGTGTTTGATAGCGTTGAAGAAGGCGCGTCAATATTACTGCAAATTTAGGACCGCCTTCAACAAGGTAATAGGCATCTGGTGCCGATTCAGGAGTGGAGTGAAAATGATCCAACATCCATGCACTAAGTACTCCTATGCCACTACCAACTTCTACAAGCACATTGGGGTTGAATCGAGAGATTGCATCCCTAATTCGGCAGCGAATCTCGAGAGGTAACAAACGCAGTTCCATATGGCTGCCTTGCACTGCAATGGCTTGCGCTATTTGAGGCTCCTCTGCTGGAATGTCTAGGCGTCTAGAAAGGAGGGAGGACAAAGCCGTGTCGACGCTTGGCAATCCATCGTCCATGAGCATGGCGCGACGGTCAGGGTCATGAACGATGGCCCTCCCGGAATGCTCGTGGAATCAACTGATGATCTTCAGGATGGGCTCGTTGAGGTTGAAGAAGATGTGCTATATGCTTGCCCAATGTGTGCTGAGTCAACGATCCACGATCTGCTTGGAGAGAAAAATATCGGAAAAGGCGTTAATATACGCGCACAATGCACCTCTTGCAATAGCGTGCATGTCATTGAACTCAGGCCACCTCCTGCACGCAACATTCGAGTCATACTCTCGGATGACCGAACATCAACACGATCCACTATCGAAGTCGACATCGATGAAGAATTATTTGTGAGAGATGAATTCGGTCTCGATGGGAAACGATGGGAAATAACAAGAATTGAAATCCCCTCAGGTGATGTGCAAAAAGCAGTTGCACATGAAATTCGATCGTTATGGGCACGCAGGACAGATATTGCTCGAGTTCGAGTCACTTTCACCGACTACGATCATTCTGAATCTGAAGTTTGGGTGGTTGATCCAGATGATGTTTTTGAAGCAGATGCGCCCATAGAAACGGATCGAGGGACCTGGTGGGTTCGCGCCATTCATTCCGGTCGAGGAAGGATCCTTGGTGGAAAGATGAAAGCACGAAAAGTCCGACGTCTTTTTCTTCACCGACTCCCAAGAGAAAAAAGAGTTGCTTAGGGGCGATTCTTCCAAGGCAAAAAGAACGCCTTGAGGATATGTCGGGCTATTGTGGGGTTTTCACGCAGACGTCTCATAGAATACTCATACCATTGCTTTCCATATGGGATGTAAATGCGTACCCGATGGCCTTCCGCAACTAATGCGCGGCGAAGTTCTCCGCGTACGCCGAGTAACATCTGATATTCGTATCCCGGTCCCTTTCCCTTTCGAGAGGGAGGGGCATTCTTTCGCTTATCCTCATAACTTGGCCCTAACCCATGCCGGGAAAGGCTTTTGCGAGTAGATTCAACAATTTTATCATCGTGTGTTGCAATGCCAACATATGCGCCTGCTGCTAATGCAGCGTCGATTGCCTCACATGTGGCATCCACAATCTGGGCATGCCCCGTATGGGCGATTTCGGCTGGCTCGAGATAAATTCCCTTGCATATTCGAAAGTCAGCATATGCGCCTAACTCCTCCGTCAGTGATTGAATATCTTCGGCTGTTCGAAATAAGCGGCCCTGTAATACAATTCCAATATTCGAATACCCTGCCTCTTGAATGTGCTTCAAGATGCGAATTGTGCCATCAGTAACTCGATGGTCTTCCATATCCAAGCGAACATGAATATGATGGTCTCCCGCTGCTGCAGTCAGTGCAGTAATTTTTTCTCTCGCATACACTTCATCAATCAGGAGACCAAAAGCGGTAGGCTTGATTGAAAGATTTGCATCAAGATCATCGTCTATGATTCTCTGTAAGGCCATTTGATATTCGGACTCAAAAAAGGATACTTCATCAATCGATTGAATCTCTTCTCCAAGGACATCAAGAGTAGCGCAGCAGCCTTGACTTTGTAACCTTCGGATGGTGCGCGATGCAGCATCAATATCTACACCAGCGATATAGCGTCTGCTGACCCATCGTATAACAAAACGCGGGCTGATTCGAACCATCAGCAGGACGAGGCGATCTACGATACCCATGGCGAGACCAACTGCACAGAAAGCAGACGTCGCTTCATGGTTGCGTGTCAGAGTCGTGATTCAAGAGGTCCCTGCTTCTCACAACAAGAAGACCTAATGACGCACATAATGACACGATATGCTGCCTTTCGGATGAGCGAAAGGACTTGCGGTCTAAATGCACCACTATTTCACGCCCTCCTGCTGCTAATCGAGTCGATTCAAGAGCGCTGCGAATTGGGAAAATCCAGTCATCTGGGTTTTTCATTTCAGAAAAAGCCCAGCCCGGGATTATGTGCCCAAGGAGGCTACCTGTTCGGTGAACCATGTCTGCATGTCTAGGTGCGTAGTGACCACCCCCAATGCAAAGTACGATGGGACCCTTTTGTGACAAAGGAGAAATGCAGTTTTCAACGAGATCGCGAGAAGCCCAAGGCGGTATTGGTTCAAGGCCTAGGCCTATGGCGAGAACCTCTGCCCAAATTCGAGCGGGTTCAGGGTCGACCCATTCCGCTTCTGTAGAACCAATTTCGACAAACATGGAGGGAGTATCTAGCCAAGGGCCATGATGTGTTGCTTCAAGTGAGACATCCCATGCCAGCTTCCCTGACTTTCGATGAGAAGTAACTTCACCCAGCCACCGAATCCATGCTGATATGCGAAGATTAGGAGGGGGTAAGCGACCAGGACGTCCACCAAATTTAGGCTCTGCAAGTGGGTTCAAAAGACCGATTGGGTGAATGCTAAGGCATGGCCGCCCTGATGCTGCGCTGTGACGTGAAAGGAAAATGGCATCAGTAATTGATTCACCTGTCGCTTCTGAGTAACGACGATCGATTTTGTCCTCAAAGAGGGCACTATCAGAAACACTCCACATCCGAATTTTTTGGCATCCGAACACAACCCGCCCTTCAACCTCCCCAACAATCGCCATCTCAATGCGTTCAAGTAACCGGTCGCGGAGGTTTGTCGAGGCCACATCGCCTTCTGAGACGATGAGAAGAGTAACCATGGTCTACCGTACAAGGCATCACACATGGGTCTTGTGAGGATAGCATTCATGCCTGTGATCGAACTCAAAGGAATGTGAAGAGTGGAAGCCCGATCCCCTCAACCCTCCTCAAAGACAGCGAAGGCCGTGCAATTGCTGTGCTTTATTCCGATGGCCACATCCAACTTACTGAACCATCAAATACCAAGCCAATTGGAGTCTTTAGAAGACCATTTCCAGGGGAAATTACGCTTTCCGTGTTGAGTGGAAACAGCATAGTGGGCACTTGGATTGAGCGTGAAATAGGGATTGGAAGAATGGCATCTATGGATTTGGCGGAGGAATTTGAGGATGGCATCGAATTGGCAGACTTGCGCATTTGGTGGTCTTCACGAACTCTCCCCATCCCTCATGTTGCTGGTGCAATGTGGTCAAAAGCGATTGACCGCCTACCCCTTAGCCTTACGGCATGCTCAGGACAAATTGTGTTTAGCCTTGAGGGGTCGGGAATATACGCCATTGATCACCTAGGCGGGGAAATATGGCGCACCCCACTTCCCCGTTGGGAAAAATTATCAGGCATACCTAATGGATCTGACATCGTTGCAGGCACTGCATCATCAAGTACGTCTCGTCTATGGTCTGCAGGGGGCGGATGGATCGACATTGACCTTGAGGGTGAGGTCGTCGCTAAGGGGGTCCACAAACTCCCCACACGTCTTATCGGTGCTTGGGGGAATAATGAGGTAGGATGGGTATTATCTTGTGACGATGGAGTTATTCATTCACTCACTCCTGATGGGTCACACACGGAAATTGAAAGTTCTGGACGCATACATGATGCCATCCATGTAAATGGGGTCTGGTGGGTCGCTGCGTGGCGGTCAATCATCCAAATATCCGCAGATGAGGTCAAAAGTGACGCTGTTCAAGATCTCCCAATAGGGATCTGTGTGGACGAAAGCAACAGCATACATATCTTAGATAACACGGGCAAGTGGGACAAGAGAGAGGCATTACTCTAATGAGGCATCTGTAGACGTATAGCCACAACGGCCACATGATTTGCGATCTGCATGATTTGCAAGGAAAACACCAGGCCCACATTGTGGGCATACTGTGCCTTTTCTGATTAAGTTTCCACCTTCTATCGCGTATTTCGACCATTTTGCACGTGGATTCGGACCATCACTCATTCTTCCTCAGCCTCCTCTTCAGGAACCACTTTAGGAGTTGGTGCAGGATTTTTAGCAGTACTTTCAGGTGTGTCGCTAGATTCAAGTGAAAAACGTGCACGTACATAGGCTGATTCTTTCAAAGAGGCAGCTTCATTTGCATAAATCATGCCAAATCCAGTGGTTTGAGCACGGCCAAACCTCGTTCCAACATCTCGCAAGATAACAAGAGATGATTTGCTACCGGGTTCCAGTGATGAAATTAGATCACACATGGCCCTACGCGAAGGAGTGGGTTCGCCGTCATGGGAAATTCGAAAACGAATTTCGATTCGCTCAAGAAGAGGATTTTCACGGCGGTCTAGGATATCGATCAGCATGACATACACCTCAACGTATATTCACCTTCAGGGCATAAGTGCCGCGCTGGGAGAGATTTAGTCGCTGCCCGATATCTGACCTGTTTGGATCTAGAACGACAACATAACCTTGCCAATCAGTCGTTGTCAAAGCACCGGGATGTTGATGACAATCATCCTCGGGGAGAATACGGTGGCACTCGCTACATGCAAAAGGGATTTTGACCATGATCAACCATCCTCCTCTTGCGTTTCACCAAGCCAGGAAAGAGGACCAAGTCCAGGTTGCTTACATGTGAGACCAATTTTTGATGAGCGAGGATCAGAGGTATTCAAGGAAACCTGCACGATTCGTGCGCGCACCGGGTCTGTTGTTTGAACAAACTTTCCCGAATCCAAACCCTCTACCCGACTATAATCGTCAATTCGCCCATCATCTGTGCGACTCTTGCGCCGATCGATATTTACCCGTACTCGTTCATCCATGATTTGTGATACGTGTAGCAAGGCTTCAAGAGGGCCAATACGGACAAATGCTCCAAACTCGTGGACCTCTGAGACAGCGCCTTCCACTACTTCTGATTCCCCTATCTCAAACAGGATCGCTTTGAATCGTACCGGTTGGTAAATCGCGCCATCGCCATGAATGATGCGCCCCCTCCCGATGCTCTCATGGTCATAAGTCACCACGATTAAACGGTCATCCTCATCAAATGACCCCTCAAAAGCACGAGAGGCTAATCGATCAATGTGGTCGCCAAATGACGAGCCACGGCGCAAATATTCGGGAGGAATGCGTATGACATCCTCCCTGATGACTTCCAAATACATCTCTTCATCGCTCCTCGCCACCCTCCCAACCTCACACAAATAGGGCGCGGGACACGCCCCCTATCCGTCATCGGCTAAGCCTCGCGAGAGGAGGTGACAGTTGTTCGCCGGATGGCACGGAATATTTAGCGGTTCGCACTGCAGGAACCTAGATTGGGGGGTGTAGGACGCTGGAACTTAACAACGTTCAAAGGGCTCCGAATGAGCAATACTACAGGAAATGATGCCGAAGGGATCGCAGGCCGTCGTGGTGCTGCTTCTGTTATGCCTGTCATCACAAGTGCCATGGCTGTCGTGTGCAGACGAAGAAAGAGCACCATATTCTAACTTCGAGGACCAAAAACACACACCTGCTTCATCTCGTTCACACCATACTTCCACAACATGGATGCAGGCCGGGAAGAGTGCAACTCGAACCGCAGAGGTCCCAGCACATGACCCTAGTGTGAAAACAGACAGTATAGAGGGCTTCCCGGGGGGAGATCTAGCAGTCATAGATTCTCCTGCCATCCGCTGGTCAATCGATGATTCATCCATGGGGGCCTCAACACCCCTTGAAGCAATTCTAGTTGATCTCCAAGGAAATTCAGATATTGATTCAGGAGCGGAAGAGCGTTGTGGGAAAGGGGAATTATTTATTGCCACCATTTTAGAAAAATCCGGAGATAACAGCGGGGATGAATATCGATTAGCACTGATTAATGCGTGGTCAGGTGACCTTGCTTGGTCAGCAAATCTAGATGCGACTGGGCGAGTACTCACAGCACCCATAGGAGTAGACATCAATGCAGATGCTGCACTCGAGATAATCACTGCTTACGATGGATCTACGGGGCTAGTGATTGAAGCTTGGACACCTCAGTTGAGATGTGGACCTTCTGGATGGGTTACGGGAGGCCACTCAAATGAACAGATCTGGTCATATGCTGATGAAGGGATGCGACTCTCAATTGACTCTGCAGACGCCCTATTTGGATCGTCGAGTGACCATGTACAAGCACAACTAGCCATTGCAGACTTGGATGGTTCAGGGACATCTGACCTTTTGGTTGCTGGGCGAGCACCCGATGTAGGAAGGTTACGAGTTCTTGCACTAGAACTTTCGATGGATCTACCCACTGCCCCTCTCTGGAGTGCTGATTTGGACAGAGGAACCCATATTTCAGATCCAGCCATTGCACCTAACGCTGCAGGTGCCGGAGCCTCTGCACTCCTCACAACACTCGATTCAGATAGTGGGTCGATGTGGGCATGGAGGATTGATGGAAATGATGGTGGATTACTTTGGGACCGAACAAGTTTAGAGGCGCAAGATGGAGATACACGCTCACCCCACCTACGCCTTCCATCACCTATTATTGCCAACATGGATGATGATGAATTATTAGAAGTTCTATTCACACTGCCAACCGATGGCGATGGTAATGGGGGATCTGACGGTGCAGAATTTGTCCTGAAAAATCTTGTAGACCGAAGTGAAGAGTGGCGATTTGAGGTAGACAATGGCTGGGCAGATGCACCACCTCTTGTGATCGACCGAGACAGGGATGGGGCAATAGATCGCATCTGCTACATCACCTGGTTTATTCCAGGAATTGCCCAGCGTCGAGCCTTGGTAGGCTGCCATGACACCGACACAGGCCAGCCGGTGGAGCAATGGACCCGCACAATTGACCACACAGGTGTCCTTCGCGAAGGAATTGCGACAAGTGCACCCACTTGGCAAGATCTCGACGGAGATGATGATCCCGAACTCATTGTCGCATATGATCGGCGTATTCACGCATATGAAGGTGATGATGGAGATGACATTCCAGGTTCATCTGGTTGGAGTGAACCCCTTGAAACACCACAATCAAGTGTTGCATCACCTGCGACTGCTGACGTCGATGGAGATGGTGCACTAGACATAGCCATTGGCGCACAGGTTATCGGCCGAGCAATTGCAGATATTCGACCTACTAAAGACGGTTCCGGAATACGAATGGTACCTGAAGCGCCCGACCCTGGACAACAAGTCACAATTGTCGCAGAAGTTGAGAATATTGGCACTGTTTCGTCAGATCGGCCCATCGATGTACGCGTCATTATCGATGGGAATATGCTCATTGAAGAACTCATACCTATCCTTGACCCAGTTGCACCCTCCGGAGATGGTTCTCCAGTAACTGTTAGCATAGATTGGACCGCCACAATTGGAATCCATCAAATCGAATTGCATATTGACCCATCAGGAAACCTCACACAAGCGCGCCGGTCGGAGGATATTTTACGCACCAACATCACAGTCCGCGTACCTTTTGAGGCATCGATTTCAGCACCCACCCTTACACTTGTTGACCCTGGTGCCGCGAGGACGGAAATGATCAACTTACTTGCAACAGGGAAGCGATCCGGCAACTGGACCCTAAATTGGGACACGTCTACTGTTGAACCGGGGTGGTCCGTTCAAGCACTTGATCCCCTAACAACCAGGCTAGATCCTGGAAAAAATGTGGGCATCAGAATTCGAGTCACTTCACCCAATGAAGCACAAGGGGGATCTGCGATGAACTTGGGACTGACATTGATACATGAAGATGGAACTGCCTTTGCATCTGTAACCTGGCCTCTAGCGGTAAATCGGACACGGGGCTTGCACATCATAGGAGCTCATGGATCTGTAGTCGCAGAGGGACTAGGGAGGGATTCAGAAAGTGCTCAGGCTTGGTTAAGACTCTCAAACCTCGGCAATGCTCCTGAAAACATTCTATTTGTGAAAGGAGCAAACCCTTGGAATACTGGGCGCGTCCAACTTCTCGAAAATGGGACTGAAATTGCAAGCATCATAGTACAGCCTGCTTCTGCTGTTGAACTAATCGCCGTCGTATCCATACCCGAAAATCAGCCAATTGGCGATTCAATCACGATTCCATTGACTGCTCGGTCAGATGACAATGGAAGCATCAACTCCACAGTTGACCTCCGTTTTACAGTCCATGATACTACAACTAGCCCTCCGCATATTCGAACAACACCGAAGGAAGCATCTTGGTCCATCATTGCAGCACTCCCAAATGGGTCAACAAATGCGAATTGGGACATGTCCGAGACAATTGCATCTGGATGGACGTGGACTGCAACCCAAGATTTCACCCTAGGTGCTAACTTATCTGGAAATTCACCAGATGGGCGACTAGAAGGTACATTGAAACTCAGCCTTCCAATTCGAGAACCACCTGGAAATCACGATCTCCGCCTAAGGTGCTCCCTAGGAGATTCATGCGACATATACCTTCATCTCGATGTGCTTCAAATACATCGTGCATTGTTAGAATGGCCTACGCATCCTTCACCCGTGGAATACATGGATGTTGAAACACCTCGCACTTTTGTCCTTGATGCGGTTAACCCAGGTAATAGTGCAGATGATTACTTGCTTACATCAGTCACAGTCCAGCCATTACATTCTGAGTATGTTCAAGTAACATTTCCAGACTCCTCGCATCAAATCCAATCTGGTGCTGCAACAAGTGTCACCATGATTGTCGAACTAGACCCTTCAACACCAGCTCTAGAAGCCATACCACTCGAAATCACCCTCAAAAGTACTGAGGATTCTTCTGCATTTTCCATTGTTCAGCTCAATGTCTCTGCCAATCCGATACGACGGTGGAATGCAACAACACTACCAGATGCACTTTTGATCGAGCCTGGAAGTTTTGGAACACTCTCAATTGAGGTACTTAATCAGGGAAATCATCGACTATCTCCTACTGCTTCCTTGTATATACAGATGGATTACCCTGAACGTGCACCTACGAGCCCTTGCGTGGCATCCATCAGCCCTAGTGATGAAGCGGATGTCAATTCAACAGCTATTATTGTGCTAAATTGGTCTGTGCCCTCAAATTCTTGGGCAGGGACACGTTGCTCGATTAACTTGACAATAGCGGATGACACGGCAGCATCTCCCAGTTTATCCATTGAAATTGTCATTAAGCATAGAACTGGATGGTCGGTCCAAGCATCGGACCCCACAATCAACCCTAACGGGGAACAAATCCACCTTCGACTAGAGCAACTAGGAAATAGACCTACAACTCCAATCGTCACTCTTGGGTTTCCTAGGTCAGCGGGGTGGAATCAGACCAATTTGACACAATTCCCCGATACAATAGATCCCGGAGGAAATGTTACCATTTCCGTAAATATCCACCCTAAAGTCGGCACAATAGCGGGTTCAATTGGAGAACTTGACATCATTATTGATGATGTTGAAACATCAACGGTTACATCCACAATTGTCCTACTAATTGTTGACGAAGCACCATCCCTAGAGGTAATTGCATCCACGTGGGTCATAGGAGAGAATGGAGGCGAATGCCCTACTCTTGCGGTCCACAATAATGGAAATGTGGGCAAAGAGGTTTCATTAGAATTCGTAGATGTTGCCAACTGGAGCATGGAGAATCCCTTTATTGGCTGGGTAGGTGCTGGCGAAATAAGGCCAGCATCATGCGGAATCACCACACCCGCCAACTGGGATGGGACACCTGCAGAATTACTCATTCGAGCCAAATCAAGTAACCTCACATCACCTACAGTACCCATCAGAATCGAGCGGCGAGCGATTGGGTGGGCAGAAAAGCCCCTTGTCTATGCAAATGGTTTTTCGATGGTTGGCCTAAACACCGATTCTGCCACTGAACTGAGCACTGCCATAATAGGAACCGAATCCCTAAAGGTAGAGGGTACTGGATTTGTTTGGAAACCGGCAACACGCCTTGACATATTAGAAGTCAGCCTGACCAATCTAGCAAGCGATATTGGAAAACTTGACCTCATTGTCGTCCCTATTGCAAAACCTGATTTTGAGATATTCTGTGAAATCAATGAAAACTGGAATGCAACTGCAAGCCCTGCAAGATGTACTTCAACCGATGCACCAAGTGCATGGACGATGATTTTCAGAATTGATGGGGCCGTATATTCAAGAATATTATCACCTGCATTTAAGGGATACCAGAATGTAACTATTCCTTCAGAAGAAGTGTCGCAAGTTCCTGCTGGAGGACATCAGACCGAACTAACTGTAGTCGATGAGTGGGGACGACTTATAATTCAGAAAGAAGCCATTTGGATGATCCACCAAACTGGCTGGAATATCGGAATATTGCGCGTAGATTCTGTTGAAGGTGGAATTGAGATACTACCCCTGCGCGAAGGGATCCGTCCCCCAATTCAGGCTGATTGCCAAATTAGCCTGACATCAGATAAATTATCCTATTCATGGGATATTGACTTGACTGCGCAATTCCTACTCCCCATACAAATCCAGCCTCCATCTACAATGAGTAATACAACGATTGAAGTGCGAATTTCATGCGCCTCACCTTGGGATGTCGATGACGATCCGAGTGATGACGCAAGTACAATCAATTGGGTGCCAAAGAGCAGTTTATCTCTTGCATTAACCATCGATGCACGTGTAATCTCGGGTACAATAAGTGCCCTCACAATCCTAGCATTGGCTTGGATTTTATTTCAGAGAAATCGAGAGGACCAAGAGAGTGATGAAAATATGACCGATTCTGCCTCAAACACTGAAGTCGAGAAGCAAGAACGCATTACGAGCATTGATGGTAGGCAAGTGAGCGATTCTGAGGATCAGATCAACAAGGAAGAAGTACCTAAACCAGGCAAAGAAGAACCTTTGTTGGATGATTTACGGGAGCACCTAGATCGCCAGAAACCTACAGACGATTTGGACCAAAGAATTGAGGCCATGACTGCACGACGGGAGGCTCGGAGGAAACGTGTTGAATGATGAGGAGCCTATCGAAATAGATCCTTCTGCAATTGCTTGGACTACACTTGAGCCATGTCGGCCAGAATACTTGATTGAAATGGATCATTGGATTTCTGAGAATAGTTTTGATGATCGTGCACCTGAGATTCTAGTTCAGCGTGCAGAGAGGATGAGTGTGGCTATAATGGACCGCCATCAAGTCCCTGATCCTGCCACTGCAGCATTCATTGTGGGACGGCCTAGCGATGATGAAATTGACCGGATTCGCTTCAATAGCGATGTTTATTTGGCTAGAGAAGCTATTGGTAGACTTCCTGGAAATGTGGGGAATGCGCTTGATTATCTCGCAAATCACATGCTCATTGAAGATCCCGAATCGGAAAAAATCCACAGATATCTTGACCTGCTTTCACACCGATTCACATCTACAATGCGAAGAGACGACCTGATGCATATTGGCCGCCATGGGTTGTGCCTACACGGGTGGATCGACGTACAAGAAATCAGAGACCTAGCGGCTCGCTTGAAATCCTGCCCATGGTCAGTTAATGCCGAAGAACCACTTGTGGAAGGCGTCCACACAATATCAAGGCATTTATTGACTCATCTAAATGCAGCATTAAGGCAAAATTGTGGTTTATGGATGCGATCGCATTCCTAGTCAAATGGCATTCCCGTCAAGCGTTCATACATCCCTGCATAAAGAACAGCCGTTTGATCAACCAAATCCTGTGGAAGCGGTGGAATCAAGGGTTCTTTAGAATTGGAATCGCGTGCCTCTTTGAGAGTTTGATAATACCCTGTTTCAATATAGTGCATTCGAACAAATTCCTTGGACAATTGCACAATATTTCCCAACCCATATTCACTATAATCCCACCATCGGTCTTCATCTAAAGTCCCAAATGAATCTACAAGAACTGGAACGCGGCCGGGTCCCAATGCAAATTCTTTCTTCCCATCAACATGGATGAGGCCTCGTTTATCGGTCTCAGCAGATATAAGTGCATCTATTTTTACAGCAATATCTAGGATCGTGTCGTATTCATCTTCTGTCAAATTTGAGATCACCAATGCTTCATTCCGATCCAGTAGGCGGTCAAACTCCTCGAACTTTGTGGACACTTCAAGATAAGGATCAGGAAGTTTAATCCCTTCATGAAGTATTTCATCAGAAGCAAAACCAAATTCTTCTGCCCCGACATCCCCTCGTTGGTATCTGCGCCATCCAGAACCTGCGAGATAATGTCGGCAAATCACTTCTAGAGGTACGAATACATTCTCCATGTCTTGGGGAATCGCACCCGGTTCACGGATTACATCATACTTTCTAGCTAAGCAGCGGTCTGGAGCATGCATTTTGACAAAGTGAGTTTGGCAAATACCCTCTTTCATGACAAGGTCAAACCAATGGCATGAAGTGCGATTCAAACTCTCGCCTTTTCGCGGAATAAGGCTGGGAATAATTTGATCGAAAACTGAAATTTGATCTGTAAAACGGAATTCAAGGAGATTGGGATCTGTTGTACTCCAAACTTGCTTAACCTTCCCTGCATAAAGCAACTCACCCATATGCGCACTGACTCCAAATATGTCAATAATTATTATCGCTGACTAAATCAATCCTAATGCATCCTCTATACGATTCATTTCAGGGCCTGTTGTTCGTTCACCGACAAGTGCGCCTGAATTTGAGCAAACTAAACCTGCTCCAACAAAAGGACTGCCAAAGGCAACCGTCCCTACCATTAGAGGAACCCCCAGCACGTTCTCGATAGCAAGAGCATCCTCACGCAAAATATCTGGATGAACAACTGCGCCCTGATCGTTTGCAGCCAAAACGGAACCAACAGTCTCGTTGCCGGCGATCGAAGTAGCGAGCACTTCAACTCCAAGTACATCCGAGAGGAGTTGCTGCCCTTCTTCGGGAACTGTAGGTGCAACAATTGCACCAGATTCATTGGCCACAAGGAGATTTCCAGCAGCATTAACACCACTTTCCATAACGATAACATCGCCAAATGAGGTTAGCTGGTCAATCTCATCTTCCGTCGCTATGTCGGCAATTGCAAGTCCTTTCGAATTCCCAGCAAGAAGACACCCAATGAGACGAGATCCACCAAATGATACCCGTGAAATTTCTAGACTAAGAGCACTCTGAATTTGCGCTATTGAAGCAGGGTCAAGATCATACGGGACAAATGCTACAGAACCTGCCACTGCGACATGGACTCCGGGAAGATCATGTCCCAATATATCTGAAGAAATGAGAGGCAGGCTGAATCCTCCCAATTATGTTTCAAACTGCAGAGTGCAAAAGAGGTCGAGGGCGAGATGGGCACAGTGACCGCCGTTCCCGTGGGCTCTCGCACCACAGTACAAGGACGGACGCAGGAGGGCTTGACTTCCGGGTTCGATATGGGACCGGGTAGACCCCTCCGCTATGACCGTGCACCAACCTCGCGTGACTCGTATGAGTGATGAGATGTGCCCTTTGGACAACAAGCCCATGTGTGCGGAAGTTGGACAATTAGTGTCGCTGGGCTGAACACGTCGGCGAACCTCCGTGCGTACACCCGCGAGCCTATTGAGCCTGTCTTCTACAGACTGTCCGATACCTCGTCTTTGGGTTGGTTTCGAGCTTAGATGCGTTCAGCTCTTATCCATTGGAGCGTGGCTACCCAGCACTGCCCTGCCGGACAACTGGTAGACTAGTGGCTCCGAGCCTTCGTTCCTCTCGTACTAAAGGGCCCTTTCCATCAGGTATCAACGCCTCTACCACAAAGCAACAAACCTGTCTCACGACGGTCTAAACCCATCTCACGATCCCTTT
>CAYMED010000030.1:0-16836 GCA_964389655.1 uncultured Candidatus Poseidoniales archaeon | reverse complement strand
CAACAGACCCCAAGGAAGATGCTGATTCTGACGGAGATGGAGTAGGAGATAATGCGGATAGATGTCCAGGATCAGACGACGCGATAGATGCAGATGGGGATGGAATACCAGATGACTGCGATACATGTGCAAATGATCTAGACAATGATGCTGACCAAGATGGGGTTTGTGGTGACGTAGATGCATTCCCAACAGATCCCAAGGAAGATACTGATTCTGATGGAGATGGAGTAGGGGATCATTCAGATCCTGCACCAAATGATCCACACGACCTCGAAATTGATCTAGACATGGATGGACTAACGAATGGAGAAGAGGACGCTCATGGAACAGATCGGGAGAATGCCGATAGTGATGGGGATGGATTAACAGATGGCTGGGAAGTGGATCACGCCCTTAACCCAATGAATCCTGATTCTGATCAAGATGGATTGATGGATGGTAGTGATCCTGCTCCTCTGATTCCAAGAGGATCTGAGAACAGTGATGGAACAGCAGATGATGACAAAGACCCAGCAAAAGAAGTTGTAGAAAATTCGACTAATAAATCGCTTCAAGATGATTCTGAGCAAGATTCCGTAACCAATCCACCCGACCAATTGCCACAAAATGGGTCAATAGAAGATGCTACAACCAATTCGACTACAGGTCCAGTTTCAAAGGACCTCGCAGGTGCCAGTGAAGGGACTCCGGATGATGGGTCAATCACACTTGCCCCCATAATTATGCTCCTTGGGATTCTTGGCATCGGGTTAGGGGGATGGTTTGGTGTACGACGGTTCCTTGTCCAAGGAGATGGAGAAGAGATGACCACCTTTGTCGACGGGGGATATGGAGCATCACACGAATCTAATGATACGGTTGGAGCAGTTATCGATTGGTCAGAATTGCCACCTGGAGGCGAATATACAAACGATAATGAAGGGCGACAATGGTACACACATACCGAACAAGATGCGTGGTGGGTTCGGCTGGAAGATGGGCGTTTCCAACGTGCGCGATGAAGGAAGACATATCGACTTGTCAATCGAGTAATCACATTTATCGAGAAACCCTACGTCATCATGTACCTCATCCTTCTGGGATTGACCCATGAGTGACAAGACAATGGGCAAAGACATGGTTGCAAGCGTGCACTATACAGGCACGCTACCTGATGAAAACAACGATGAATTCGACACAAGTAAAGGCGGGGAACCACTTCAATTTCTTGTTGGGCATGGCCAAATGATTCCGGGCTTCGAAGAGGAAATGATGGGTGCTAGTGTAGGAGAGAGTAGAATATTCACACTAGATGCTGAACGTGCGTATGGTGCTCGAGATGATGACGCCATGCAGACGGGTTCAAAGTCGCTATTTCCAGACGATATTGAAATCGGTAGTGAACTTATGGCAATGACAGAGGAGGGACAGGGAATTCCAGTTGTAGTTACTGATATTGGAGATGAAGAAGTAACCATTGATATGAATCATAAATTGGCTGGAAAGAAATTGACATTTGAAGTTGAACTCGTCGAACTCCGTGATGCAACAGATGACGAGATCTCCCACGGCCATGCACACGGCCCAGGTGGACATCATCACTGAATAATGAAAATCAGGTAACGTGACGTTGAAGGACCTACGGCCACTTGCCAAGTTTATGGAGGCCGATGCAGACGAAGCGCTTCGTAGGGCGAATCTAACACGAACCGACCCTCGTGTTGTTGGAATTACCCGAAAAGGGGAAAAGCATGCTAAAGATGAGCCTTTGGTTTGGAAGTATACCCTTCCAAACGGGAAATTGATCTCAGACAAAAGCGAAATAGAGCGCATCAATGCACTTGCCATACCCCCTGCTTGGGCAGATGTATGGATCTGCCCTGACCCTAGAGGGCATCTTCAAGCACTCGGATCAGATACAAAAGGCCGCAAGCAGTATCGCTATCACCCTGATTGGACCGCAGTCAAAGCGGCAATGAAATATGACGGCATCACTGGATTTGCAGATGTTCTTCCAACTCTTCGCGCACAACTCTCGAAGGACCTCAACTCGGCTGGTGGTAGCAACAATGATGCCAGCAATTTTGCAATGCATCAAGAAAAAGTTGTGGCATTAGTTGTCCGACTCATGGATTTGTATCACATCCGGGTTGGAAGTGACGAATATGCAAGGAAAAATGACTCCTATGGCTTAACAACTCTCAAGGAGGGCCACATGAAAATTGATCGCTCAAAAGATGCAGAGGGGGAATTAGACGCCATATTCTCATTTACAGGGAAATCTGGAAAAGAGTGGAATGTGCGTATTCTAGAAGATGACCTTGCAGAATTAATTGAGCTTTCTGGAAAAGTCGGCAGAGATGACGACGAGGAAGATCTCTTTCGTTATACAGATAATTCGGGGAAAGATTACGATATCAAAGCCGAACACATCAATGCTTACATTCGAGAAGTAACTGGACAAGGGTACACGGCTAAAGATTTTCGAACGTGGGCTGCAACTGCAAAGACGGGTGCGCGTATTTCGGAGCTTCTAGATGAACGTGAAGGAGAGATACTAAGCGACTGGATCACTCAATTCAAACGCCCTGAAGCTCTGCAAAAGGCCGTCAAAGACCAGAAAATACCACTTGCTACAAAAAAGGCACGCCAAAAAGCACTTCTTGCGCTAATTGATACCGTAGCTGGAGACCTAGGCAATACTCGAACCGTATGCCGGTCAAGTTACATACACCCTGCCCTAATGGATGATTTCATCGAAGAACGGTTTGCTGCAAGATGGAAGAAGTCGGCAAAGAAGGAACGAAAAGGTGGCTTAAGCAATGCTGAAAGCACAGTCCTGCATTATCTCAATGCTTTGTGAATGGTGTACCCATGGAATGGACTAGCCAGCGCGCAGTATTTGCTTGCATCGTTCTCCTTCTATACCCCACACTGTTGATATTCATCGAGATGACGGGCCGGATGAAGGCACCTGACAATCATGATTTTCCCGAAAAATGTCCGAAGAAATCACTAAATTGTGCTAGAATTGCCGAAAACACATACCGAACCGATCAGAGAAAAAGTGTGCTAATCAGTGCAGATCAAAGTACCGTTCGTGCTACAATCAAAGATGCGATGGCAGAACTTACAGGAGCACGAGAGCCGCTATTTGAAAATGGAAATACATCACATTGGGTTGTTCGAACAAAGTGGATGAGATTTCCAGATGATGTCTACTTTAGGATTGAATGCTCAGAAGGACAAACTAGTGTAGAAATCCATTCAAGTTCACGACTAGGAATTGGAGATCTAGGAGTCAACCCCAAGAGAATATTGGAAATTGCAGATTACCTTGATCACGCGGAGTACGGAAATACAACTTGTGAGGATTCAAGTTGAGACACCAGATACTTTGACGAGAACACGCTTGCGTCGCTGCCCATCAAATTCCGCATAGTGAATTCGTTCCCAAGGCCCGAGGTCTAGGCGCCCGCCTGATACTGGCATGACAACCTGCTGGCCCAATAATTGCCGTTTGAGGTGAGCATCACCGTTGTCTTCCCCTGTGAGATGATGGCGGTATTCTGGCCCAGAGCGGCCCTCAAGCCCATAATCTGGAGCCAGTCGCTCAAGCCATTCCATCAAGTCATGATGTAGACCCGATTCTTGGTCATTCACGTAAATGGAAGCCGTGATATGCATTGGATTGACTAATACGAGACCATCGACAACACCCGATTCTCGAACAACCCGCTCGACTTCAGACGTGATTGGTAAGATTACACGGCGTTCGCTAGTTGTAAACTCCAACACTTCAGTATAACACGCCGCTTCGCCTCGCACCACTCGACCACTCATCAAGAGGCGAACAAACAAGCCGGTACGTGAATATCGCGGCGATTATTCCTCGCCATCGCTGCCTGCAATCTTTTCGATTGTGCTATGCAATTCAGCACGCATTTCCTTAATCGCAGCAGCCACGTCAAATGATTCCGTAGCTCCCTTGCTCGCTGCTGTTTCAACCTGCATACCCAACATTATCGTCATTACGCTCAGCAAAAGCACCACCAAACCAAGCATATCAAAACCTGTCCAGCCCGCTTGTTGTGCTCCTACAGTCATTACTGCACCAACGATGAATAATACGAATCCTGTTAGTACTTGTTTGTGCCCTTCGCCGAATACCTCTTTCATTACCATGAAAACGTCTCCTGACCTTGGACCACCGGTGTATACCATAATGATTTAGGTGATATCTCACTAAATCAGGAATTTATGAGATCTCATTCATGCGAGGAGATTCATCCAGGTGAAAGAGTGAGAGTGCTGCCCACCATGTAATCACATCTAGGCTATCACACAGATTAGAGACTCCTGTCTGAGGATCACCATAATTTTTGTTAGTGGTATCCATCCAAGATTCCATTTCATCAAGCGTATCGCATGTTTGATGATAACACCAGTAACCATCTACAAGACCACCAAAGCCCAGTGTCGCAGTGCCAAGGTTGTCCTGGAAACTAGCGTGGTCACTTCGAGCAGTTGTATCTTCATACACAATGACTTCTGGCTTTCCAGCATCCATCCAAGAACTCGTTTTCCACGTTTCTTCAGTCTGCCCGTCACCCCCACCAACTAGAATTGAAATCTCTTCTGAGAGGCCAAGATCATCTGTGCCAATCCAAGTTGATAATCCCACAAGTCCGGATTGGTCGACTTCATCCCAATTCTCAGAAGGACCAATGTAGACACGTAATGGCCACACATCGGAATCTTTTGGATAACCATCATCATCTACTTCGGGATTAGGATCACCATGTGGAGCGCCACCGCCACCTGGCCAATTCACGCCAGCCATGTCCAGATTGATGTAATTCACAACCTCTACCTCAGGATTGTCCTCTGCAACATGCAATGCAGTCCAATGATCACTCCCCCGCTTTCCGCCTTCTTCCCCTGACCATAAGCAGAACAGGATGCTGCGCCGCGTCTCGAATCCAGACAGAGCCTTTGCAACTGTCAAAACCATGCTAGTTCCTGCCGTGTTGTCATATGCGCCAACACGCGTTCCATATGTCCGCTCGCCAGTAAAGTGGGGGTCGAGTAAGACGCCATTTGCAGGTGGTGCAATATCGAAATGCGCACCAAAGACGAGCCATTCATTTGGATGTGAGATACCAGTTCTTGTTCCACAAATGTTGTACGCCTCAGGATTTTGATTCTCATTGAGATCGCTAAATGCATATCGGTGAACACTGACGGTCAAGCCATACGAATCTAGTTCGGAGATGATAAATTGAGCCGCATCTTCGTATGCGGGGTTTCCTTGGCCTGCCCAACGATCAAGATAACCCCTAGCCCCATCGACCGGGTCGAGAGAAACCTGTGCATTCGTAATATGATGCAGCAGGTCATAGGTATCTCGTCCTGAAACAAGACCCATTGCGTGCCGCCCCCCTTCAGATACGCCAAGCCCATCGTGCTGTGGGCGATGTATTGGAAGTGATTTGGTGAAGATTTCACCTGATTCAAGGCTAGTGGATTTGAGAGCGCGTAAGGAGCCATTCGCTTCAATTGCCATCACACGGGGTGAAGATGAACTAGATGGGCCTCCACGAGCAATCCAGCCAGCCCACGTCTCATTGACCTCTCGGATTGGGAAGACAGTTGTTCCGTGATCAGCAATTAAGAGAGGCACTTCCAATGTTCTCGGAGGGGCTAATACATTTATGACGACGATTGATCCCTCTTCAAGGTCGAGCACTGTGCCATTCTGAGCTAGGCCAGAGACTGGGTCTAGCAAAATCATCGGAACTAGGACTGACATCGGAGCCAATGCATGTAAAGTGATATTTCCAAAAAAGCCACCCGCCAATTGGTGTGCATCAACGACTAATGCCTCATCAAAATTCACAGAGTCATCTGCCCCAAAGCACCCCCCAAAGGAGCACGCAATAAGCAAAGTGCAGAGTGCTCCTGCAATCCGAACTCTAGAGCGCATGCCCTTCGCTTGTGTTACCCCTATTTGATTTCGCAGCAAACTAGTGTTGATCTCAGAAACTTCAATCTAGCGGCGGTGCTTTCCGTGGAGAACCAAAATACTCATCTGCAGGATAACGCAACTTATTGAGCTCAATCTTGTCATTGCAGGCCTTGATCAGATCAATATCTAGAATCGAGCATAACCGGATCAAGTAAAGAAACACATCTGCAACCTCTTTACGTATGTTTTCAAAGCGGGCAGCGTCCATTTGTATTTCTTCAACATTGAGTTCATCCCACTGAAAACACTCAAGTAACTCCGCCGCTTCAATTGATATCGAGGTCGCAAGGTTACGAGGTGTGTGAAATTGCTTCCAATTTCGTTTATCTACAAACGCCTGCATTTGAGCACTGAGGTCTGCCAAGGCATCGGCCATGATGATTCGATTAAGTACTTCTTCATTGTCTTGTCTTCCACCGAGAAGAGGAAGAAACCCCCTTTGGACCAATGTGTGGCGCTGGCGTATGAAGGACGGACACGACCACAAGACACTGATCAAGGTGCTGAAAGGTGCTGGATTCAGTGACCAACGCCTTCTTGCCGCATTTGAGCGAGCGCCACGGAACATGTTTATTCCAAAAAAATCCCAAGCACATGCTACTGAAGACAGGCCACTCTCGATCGGAAAAGGACAAACGATCTCTCAGCCAACTCTGGTTGCAAAAATGACCACGTATTTTCTCACACTCCCAAGGGGGTCAAAAATTCTCGAGATTGGTGCTGGATCAGGATGGCAAACTGCATTACTTGTTGCTCTCGGTTTTGAAGTGCATGCAATTGAGAGAATCAAAACACTTGGTTACAAGGCAAAGCGTGTACTCCACAATCTCGGTCTCATGCCTGCCTCATTGACCATCGGAGATGGAACAAAGGGGTCTCCATTGCATGCACCATTTGATGCAATTCTGTGCGCTGCGGCTACAGAAACGGTTCCTGAACCATGGAAAGATCAATTGCAGCCGAAAGGATGGATTCTAGCACCATTAGGGCGTGTAGAGGATACCCAAGAACTGTCACTGATACGCCAGATCAATGGCAATTGGGCCACTGAAAGATTGCTCCCCGTGCGCTTCGTCCCGTTGATTAGCAAATGCAAATAGTACACCAGGAGGTTTACTTTTTACACTATGGAGGCCTGAGGCAATTATGGAAATGAATGGGCCATCCTTCGTTCCGGCGAGAGGTGTCTCAAACCCTCATGCTCAGACCTTTATCGGCTGTGTTTTACGGGGGCGCACGCCTCCAGAAACAGTTGAAACATGTCTTGAAACACCAGATGGTGACCAACTAGAAGTTCTGCAAATCGAACCCACTTTCAAAGGTGCACCATGGGTGATCCTTTTGCATGGTCTTGAGGGTTCTGCACGAGCCCCATACAATATTCGCATGATGCATGCATGTATGCAACAAGGATGGGGTGTGATAGCACCTAGTTGGAGGTCTTGTGGCACAATTGACCACCGACATCCCTGGACATACCACGCAAGTTGGACACATGACATTACAACCATTCTTGCTCATCATGAAAAATCATATCCAGGATCACAAGTTGCACTTGTGGGTTTTTCATTAGGGGCCAGTATACTCATCCATGCACTTGCTCAGAGACACTGGGAAGGTCTAGAGGTATGCTGTGCTGCAGCCATTTCGGCACCGTGGAAACTGGAACTCGCCGCAGAATGCATTCTCCGTGCTATGGGAGGAATGTATGCACGCGGTTTCCTTTCTACGATTAAGCCGAAATTGAGAAAGATTGCGCATAATCACCCATGGGCACTATCGATCAAAGAAGTCGAAAGCATACAAACACTCAAAGATGTAGAACGAATTTACACAGTCCCAGTGCATGGATTTACCGATGTTGATGCCTACTATACTGCATCAGATCCAATGGAGGCATTAACCATGCTTCAAACACCCCTGCTGGTAATTCATTCAATGGATGATCCGATTGCAGGTGGAAATGGGATTGACTTCGATCGCATAGAAGCTCACCCAGAAGTTGCCCTATCTCTTCACGAATGTGGGGGTCATGTGGGATTTATTGCACGCAATCAGAAGAACTGGCTCTCCAACCAGATTGTTACCTGGATTGAGAAGCACCTATCGAATGATGAAGTGAGCGAGAAATTGCAACCGATAGGGCTATCTCAATAATCGCACATCATGAATTGCTGCAATGATGACGCGCTCTAAGCGGATGCGCTGACGAATGATGGGCGGGCTGAGCAGCGACCAACCTTATGGGAGGATTCATTTTAGAATTACATCCTAGACATCTTACGGGCAGTCATGACTCCAAGGTATAGCAGCATCGCACCACCCCCAGTGGTTCATGCCATCATCCCTCCTGAAGAATTGTCACCTGCACCATCTGATTTGCAAATTGGGCGTGTGAGTAAACCATGGAGATTAGTGTGGTGGAGCATAGGATTCGTCATGCTCGTCTACATCATTGAGCAATTTTTGTTTTTCTCAGCACTGATGGCTTGGGAAGGAGAACCAATGATTGCTGCAATCATCGCTCTCGTAAGCTTGCCAGCCATTCATTGGGCCATGCATCTGAATCGGCCACGACTTGTTCATTTGCGTTTGGTGCGCCCAAATCATGAAGGACGAACGGTCCATGCCCTAAGAGATGGACAACTTCTGATCACACCAAATCCCACTCGGCTATACGAGCACCTCATCAGAGATATTAGTCCCCTAGACATACCAGCCAGCCGCACTCTTTGGGTTGTATTTTCTGGGATGATTGCTGTGGTGATTGCACTCATCACACTATTGTTCGTTTCAGCAATGTCCAATGGAGCAGAAGATCCGCTTCTCTTCATTGCATTACCCGTAATCCTCATTTCAATACTCGCAATTGGGCCTGCTTGGATCATTGGATTCAGCTTTCCAGCACTTGCTTGGCTATCCCACATGACAAAGAAAATTGGCATTAAAATGCGTCAAAGTGACGCTGTATCAGGACTCGTTGCGGGAATGTTATCCACATTTCCCGCGATCATCATCAATTCGATTATTGCACCAGAAATCCTAATGGCCATGGGAATAAATGCAGCCACAACTCTAGGAGAAGCATTGATTGTTTCAATTTCAGCCCCAGTGGGTGAAGAAATATGCAAGGCACTCGCTGTTTGGATGTTGCGAGATCGAATACACTCATTGCGGCATGCATTTCTGATTGGATTTAGTGTGGGGCTGGGGTTTGCTATGCTAGAAAATCTTCAATACATCGCAATCTCAATGGCTGGAGGGCCCATCACATTCACCATGACATCGCTATTCAGGGGAGTCGGATCAATCCCTGGACATGCGATTTGGACTGCTACATCCGCCTTAGGAATCGGTGCACTGTTAAGCCGTCAAGAAGCACACCTCCGCAGGACTAAGATCGCTGCAGAAGCACTTGGAATTCGTCTCAAGCAAGATGAGTCACTAGATGAACCCGAGCAAACATGGATGCTATTTGATGCGAAAACGGGAAGTGCGGTTGACATAGCAATTGATTCTAGAATTCCATATGAGGATCATGACAATCGAGGTCGCATACCTCTACCCACCAACCCCATATTGGCCCTATTCATAGCCATGTGCGGCCATGCCCTATGGAATGGAACTTCGATATCGATATCAATCATCTTTTCACAATTCTCCATAGGCATCCAAATTATGGCTCAAATCGCCCATATAATCTTACTAACGGGGCTATTGCTTTGGTATCTGCATCATCTCTCCGAATCGGTAAAAGTCATGCCTGAGACTTGGAGGGCTGAAAGAACATGACTCTACCTGCAATGACGGGGGGCCCGACATTGGGCAGTGAGACATGGATCTCAATCCTAATCGTTGGAGGGCTGCTTCTTCTGTCAGGAATGCGCCACTCCCTCAACAAAGGAGGCTTATTTGGAGCTGCCGGGCTAGGATTGATTGTAGGTTTGCTAGGTAATTGGGCTTGGCTCACACTCATAATTGCGTTCTTGATTTCGAGTGATTTGCTAACAAAAGTTGCAATTGAAAAGAAAAAATTGGCACATGTTGCTGAAAGCGAGGATGGGCAACGGGGTTGGGAAAATGTTCTTGCAAATGGAGGGATACCCGGAATGTTGGCCATAGCAGCATGGGCTAGTTCTGATTGGACAAGCATTTGGCCACTTTTTGTGGCCGCTGTTGCTGCTGCTGCCGCTGACACTTGGGCATCTGAAGTAGGATGTCTCGATAAGCGCGTGTGGATGATCACCTCACTGCGCCGCTGCGAAGTAGGTGACAATGGAGGATTCAGCATTACGGGCCAAATTGCTGCCGCAGGAGGTGCTGCAATAATCATAGGAATCGCATCGATTCTGACAAAAATATCCTCTGGGGGATGGGGGGATTTTGAGACATGGGCACTCATTGGACTGTGTGGGTGGCTAGGTTGTCAGATTGATAGCATTCTAGGTTCTCTCTTTGAGAATCGAGGATTGATTAACAAAGGAACTGTAAATGTTCTTGCGATTGCTGCAAGTGCTGTTATTGCAGCCCTACTCATACTCTGAATATCGTTACTAGAAGGCATCGCGTTCATGAGCGAACAAGTATGGGGGCAGTTGATGGCGCAAGACCGTAGGGGCGCTCGGACGGCTGCGGGCTTCGGCCTTTCACTCATCGTCCTACTATTGGCGATGCCATCATCGGCGTGGACAGCATCCAATTCCGAACTAATTGGAGAGATCTGGGATGTACCTGAGTCCCATGGAATATATCTCGCAGGAACCGATGAATTCGATGTCAACCTATCACGAAGCCCACCAGATGCACCGGGCAGCAGTGGTTCAACACGATTCATTAGTACAACAAATTCTGAAGTCATTCGGGCAACATCACAGCCAGCAACTACGACCATGAACATTACAGGGAACCTTAGTGTACAATTGTATGCTGCACTGGATTCATCATTGCCCATTGGCAATTGTTTTGGATCTCAAACAACTCGGTTCTTCGTTTCTATCGAAATTGAGGGGCAAGAACGGTGGCAGGGCGAAACTCCTTCTGATCCGATTCAATCGCGAACCAGTGCAGACCCACAAGAATTCTTAATCGAAGAACAAATTCTTGATATTGTCATTCCCGAAAACGCAACTATTGAACTTGTCATCAGTGTGGAACACCTCTGTAATGCTCCAGCACGCCTATATTGGGGAGGATTTCAAGCGCCAAGTGGCCTGCAATTCCATACAGAACTCGTAAAACCAAATCTGACATTTCGAGTAGATGACCTTGCACATCCGCGACTTGAATTGCAATTACGATCACCCTGGATGCAGGCCGATGTGATTGAAACCGGAATTACCATTTTTGGTCCATTAGAAAGCCCTGAAGATGCTTTTGCAAATTCAAGAGCGGACGATCTTGAAGTTATCTCAATCCGAACAGAACCACGAGAAAGAATTCTCGTTGATGGATCCACAGCACAAGCATGGTGGTCTGAGCGGAGTCTTTCGGAAGGGGATTGGGTTGCCGAAATCCACCTTACCCTCATAGATGGAGGAGTGATTGATGGAATCATTCACGTACGAGTAGACGGGGGAGATTCTAGCGGATTTTCAGCTAGTTGGGTGATTATCCCCATTCTAACTCTAACAGGGATTGGTTGGATGATTTTCGCTATTTTTTCGAAAGGATTGCCACTACAATTGGGATTGGGACATCTGACACTAGTCCTACTCATGCTTCCGCTCGTATTCGCTCTCGATCCTTTGGGTGCAAGGCCTGAACCCCCAACGGCATCACCAAGTCTTCGTTTACTTTCTCACAGCAATGATACAGTTACACTTGATAGCTTACTTGATGGAAAGGAGGCTCTTGTACTAGGAGTTGTGCAGGCAGGATCATCAAATGATCTTCGACAAGTTGGTGATCTTATCCAAATCCAAGACCTAATGCGCGATCGAGTGCAAGTAGCACAGTTGATCACGGGAGCTGAACGAACTGCGGAAGATATCAATGCTCACGCGACGTATGTAGACGGGGCTTGGCCAATCCTAATTGATGAAACGGGAGAGACCATGAGCAGGCAATTGCCAACTGGATCCAGTGACGGGGTGATTGTGATTGATCCAGCTGGAAATGTGATCCTCTCCCGATCAGGAAGTGCAGGTACGACTGAAGTCGAAGAAGTAGTTACAGGCATTTCAAGTGGAAGTGGATATACACCACTGAACATCTTCACCCTGCTGTGGATTGCAGGCCCAGCCATTCTTTGCTGGTTGCTCCCTCAACGTGTTTGGACACCACCTGAAAAAGCAATAATCCCTGGATCGACAATTGCAGTGGATACAGCAGTCGGAATGTTTGGAGCAGGATTGCTGATAATTCCATTGACCATTGCAGGGGCTGCAGGGCTTAGTGGACCTAACGCCCCTTACCTCGATATTGTAGGAGGGGGGATATTGTGTCTCCTAGCTGGAATCACAGCATGGAAAGGAAGCATACCTGGAGCCCGGAAATTCTCAAACACAATCCATAACCGCCTTGAGGATGCATTAGCAGAACACATTGAAGTCGAGAAAATCGAAGAGGCACTGCTCGCAGGGATCTGGCTTTCATGTGCACTTTGGATCTCATCGTCAGAAATTATCACCGTAGGAATTCTCGGAGCAATAGTATCAGGGGGGAGTGCCTTCTTCTTAGGCATGCTAATCTTGCTATTGTGCTTGTTCATGCTAGGAATATTGGTGGCTACACTGCGGTTCCTGGGCTCGTTGACTGGGTCCATAGGGCGAATTTTTGGACGGTGGTGGGCGCCTGGTGCTCGCCGCCTGTACGCTGCACTCCTCGTCCCAAGTGCAGCATGGTTGATCATTATTGGAATTGAAGCATTGCTATCTTAAATCGAAAATTGTATGGCTTTCAGCGGCTGTAAGTGTAAGCGCGAATTGTAAGCCCAAATCAATGTCCTGACACTACGGCAGCATTGATGGGACAACGCGGCTGAGACAAAACATGGAGGGAGGTGACCTAGAGCCGGGTTTCATCCCGCTCGCCTTCGAGGAGTACCCTCACAGTGAAATGTTCTCGCGTGCAGTCTCGTTCCACGAAGAGATGAAGAGACGCCGGACCACGCGTCATTTCTCAAGCAGAAAAGTGCCGCGCAGCCTGATCGAATTGGCTATCAAGACCGCTAGTACAGCACCCTCAGGCGCTCATCTTCAGCCTTGGACCTTCATTGCAGTCTCTAATCCTGAGTTAAAGGCCAAAATTCGTGAAGCCGCCGAAGCTGAAGAAAAGAAGTTTTACGAGGAGAGGATGCCCAAGGCTTGGGAAGAGGTTCTAGACCCGTTAGGCACAGACCATGTCAAGGACCACATCACCGACGCACCTTGGATCCTAGTGCTGTTTAGGCACTCTCAGAGGAAGCGAAGCAATGGAAATTTGGCGCCAACCTACTACGCACAGGAATCATGTGGGATTGCTGCAGGTCTGTTCATCGCCGCAATCCACAACATGGGATTGACCACCCTCACACACACGCCTTCACCGATGGGTTTTCTGCGCGAACTGCTTGGAAGACCAGACCATGAGCATGCTATGCTGCTAATGCCAGTAGGCTACCCAGCAAAGGACGCGATGGTTCCGAACATCAGCCGTAAATCACTGGATGATATCTGCGAGTTCTTCGACTGAACAAGGAGCATCCAGCCGGTAAGGGTTGGTGTCAACTTTAGACGGAAAACGGCTTATCGCAACTCAATTTCAGCTGCTTGAACCTTGCATTCGGGGGAGTGATGAACTCCCGGACTTGGCCCAGATCTTGTTCAATAGGTTGTTCTGAAAACTAGTTTCGGAGCACGGCCACGAAGTTTCAGTGCAGTGAAAATAGGAATAATGGCAGCTGTAAGCATCCAGACACTTCCACCAACGAACCTGTGGAGAAACACGTGATCGTGAGTCAGAAACAGCGATTCTCCGAAAAGGATGTTGAAATGAAAAACCAATTTGACGATGCTCACAATCAAGTGCACGATCGTCAGGACAATGGCAAATCGGAACTCGAATCGAGTGAATTCAATTGTCATGTTGTAGTAAAAGAAATTCTTGATACTGAGAATCGAGAGACCCAACACCAACCCCGTAAACGGAAGCATGTGCACCAGCAGGCTTTCATCGGGACCAACTGCGAAGATGGTGGTGAAGATGGAAAAGCTCACGACTTCAATTCCCGTGCATATCGTGAAGAACCAATAGTTCTGAGATTTCGCTTCACCGAGCAGGAATTTCTGATGAACGCGAAGCCAACTGGTGTAGGCATAGGACATCAGGAAGAGATAGTTTATGGCCCATATGGCTGGAAGGACATAGTTCGATGGAGGGTGATCGAAATAGACACAAATACTGTTGAATCCGATTAAATCTTTCAAGAGATTATCTTGCAGATCAACGTGAGAATGATGAGTCGTCAACCACCATCCAACCAGCACCAACAGCCAGAAATTGAGATAGGTGTAAATGCGAATGGTTTCGGGAGAAATGGTCCATGTGATGGTTTTCTCCTCCTCGTCAATCGACTTTGAGACCGCATATCCCATGAATCACGCCAAGGGTTCGTTATACAATAATTGTCACCATGGTCAACATGATCAGCACCGTTGAATAGTCGGCACCGGGTCAGAGATGGAAGGTAGTGAATGAGTTACCTATTTGCACACTATTTGTGATTTCAACCCTTGTGAGGTTTGAGACTCACTTCCACCCATTTTGAGGTCGGGGTGTTGCTACCTTTGGCCACTGAATCGAGGGGGACCAACACATTTGCTTCGGGGAAATATGCTGCAAGGTTCCCTTTCGGAATTTCATACGGAACCACCTTCCATTTCTCTGCGTGAATCTGCCGACCATCATGATGACTCGTCAAATCAACCTCGTCCATAGCCGACAATCCGAGCCGCTGCATGTCATCAAGATTCATCATCACAATTCGACGTGAATTGTAGATTCCACGATATCGATCATCCATACCATAGATGGTGGTATTGTACTGATCGTGACTTCGCACCGTCATCAGCACGAACCGATCTTCTGCAATCGTTTTTTCATCGAGCGAGTGTGCATGGAAAAGAGCTTTTCCAGACGGTGTATTCCAAGTTGGTCCGTCGCGCGGACCATTCGGAAGGTAAAACCCACCTTGTTCGCGAACGCGCACATTGTAATCTGTAAATCCAGGTATGACTGATTCGATTAATTCACGGGTCGTATCATGATTGTCGGAAAAACGCCGCCAATCAAACGGAGCATCTCCAAAGCAGGCTGTTCCAATCGCACAAATGATGGCCGGTTCACTGAGAAGTTCAGGTGAGGCCGGAGGGATTTTTCCAGTGGATGAATGCACTACCCCCATCGAATTCTCGACAGACACAAAACCTGCTGGATCAATTTCAGTTCGCCCTAAGCAAGGGGACGGAACAATGATTCTGAAGAACATTGACAAAGTAATCCATATACGGAAGGATGAGGGCATTGTTTAGGTGGTGAAGTTATGAATCCTATAGGGAAAGATTGGGACCCTGCTCGCCCCGGCCATGAACTTCTAGATATGTTGAAAGAAGAAGTTAGAACAAAGGGAGAACCAAGCACGGAAAGAATCCTGGAAATAGCCTCTATCACTGGCACTACAGCAGCCAAAGTGAAAGGCGCCATAGGTTACTATGCGGAACTCAAACCTGAGGAGTCGACTGTTCGAGTCTGTACTGGCGAAGCCTGCCGTGCTCGCGGTGCTGTCAACGTCATCGCCGAATTGGAATCTGCTGGAGAAAACGTTGGCTCGCTACACTGTGCAGGACTCTGCGCCAGTGGCCCCGCAGTAGTGCGAGATGATGAGCCATACGTCATTCCAGTTTCTAGAGAAGGTTCTGGGTTGCAATTCTACATCAGCCAAGATAGTATGAGCATGGACAAAGGGAGTGAAGATATAGCAATCGCATTACTACAAAATGCTCCTGATGATTCAGCTCTTATTCGAACAGGTAGCCGTGGAATCTTCAATCTAGAACCGATGCTGGAGTTGGATATCGACGGAGAAAGACATGGATTTGGCCCCATCGATTCAGATGAATTGTCAGAGATTCTTGTGCAGATCAGTTCTGGTGATGCCTCCAAACATGCGAAATCCTTGGGCAAGATATCTGAATTACCAGCATTTTCTGTTCAACGGCGTTTCGCGATGGCTAATCTAGGTGAAGTCAATCCTCTCGACATTGCTGGATTGCGGGGGCGCGGTTCCTATTCAGGCCTTGGCAAGGCGAATGAAGTTGGTACAGAAGGAATCCTTGCTGAAATCAAAACTGCTGGATTGAGAGGACGAGGTGGTGCTGGTTTCCCTACTCATTTCAAATGGGGCTCTGCTGCTGCGGAAGAGGACGATGTGAAGTATGTTGTAGCAAATGCAGACGAAGGAGATGCTGGTACATTCATCGACAGAATGATCATCGAAGGAGACCCTCATGCTATGATAGAAGGGATGGCCATTTGCGCCAAGGCCATAGGTTCACGATATGGATGGGTGTATCTTCGCAGCGAATATCCTAATGCAAAGATAATTCTCGAATCCGCACTACAGGATGCTCGCGATGAGGGAATCTTAGGGAGCCATTTTGATATCACAATCGCCCTCGGCGCCGGCTCATATGTATGCGGTGAAGAAACTGCACTACTGGAGAGTCTGGAAGGTAGGCGCGGTGAAGTAAGGGCACGCCCGCCTTATCCTACACAATCTGGACTATATGGCCGTCCAACCGTGGTGAACAATGTGTTGACCTTCGCCTTGGTCGCTGCAATCATGCGAG
>CAYMED010000029.1:0-17619 GCA_964389655.1 uncultured Candidatus Poseidoniales archaeon | reverse complement strand
AGGGAAGAGTGCAACGCTTGGTACGCTGAGGAATCAAGCCTCAATGCAATGGTCGACAATGAGTACTCAGAGGAGTGGCAGTGGGAGCATTACGGGCAGCAATGGCTGGACCAGCAATGATGACCCGCGGTCTTTCCCGTTCATTGACGGTAGTAATCGGCCCATTGATGCCCATAGTGGGCCCATTGTTCAGCAGTCCATCCTGGTGGAAGTCCTTCAGGGGGAATTGGTGGGCCCAGCGGCCCCTGTTGTTGAAAGGTAGTAGGAGCAACTGCAATCTCTGTCGATTTGGTAGGTGATTGAGCAGCGAACATGTGGTCCAAGTCACTGGATTTCGAGCGTCGTGATGCTAATACCCCGAGGACACCAATGGCGCCAAGGATGGCGATAATCACGATCACTGAGACCATCGCGAGAGGTGATCCGATGGCAATAACCGAAGCACTCTTTGAAGCATCCTGTGGGTATACATCACCCACATCTGAGACGCCGTCCCCATCAGAGTCCACGCAGCCACGTCGGTCAACAGTTGAAGTGCCCGCCTCCCGTGGACAGTCATCACTCAATTCGTTACCCTGTTGATCTGAGAACCCATCTCTGTCTCCATCACTCCAAGAGTGGGCGAAATCTGGGAAAATATCCCAATAGATGTCGGGCCATCCATCTCCATCTCTGTCCGAACAACCCTGCAGATATTCTTTTGAATTCCCAAACTCGTCAGGGCAATCATCACGGAGGTTGCCGAACAATCGATCACCGAACCCATCCCCATCCTTGTCGCTCCATTGATCTGGATTATCGATATATGCATCGTTGAGGTCGGACCATCCATCTTTATCTGAATCGAGGCAGCCGAATCGATCGTGTATGGAGGTGCCAAAATCATCGGGACAAGCATCAGCCTCAAATCCACCCACTTCATCGCCAAATCGGTCACTATCTCGGTCTCGCCATTGCGTCTTTTGGTCATAGAAAGCATCCGCCCCATCTAAAATAGTCCATTGAGAATCTGGGTCAGAATATCCGTCCTTATCGCTGTCAGGGCACCCAAACCGATCAATTTTAGATTTTCCAGCAAAATCAATACAGGCATCTGATTCATTTCCATCTTGATTATCACCGAATCCATCCCTATCCTTGTCGCTCCATTGCGTGACATCATAAGGCAGAGGATCAATATCGTTAGCCCATCCATCTCCATCTCGATCCGGGCATCCATCCATGCCGCCTTTGTCAGAGGACCCAACAACCTTGGAGCACGCATCAAGAAGGTCTGGAAAACCATCATCATCATCATCATCATCATCTGTTGCATCTTCACAGCCATCTGAATCGATATCAGGGGCTAGGCCAGAGATGAATCCTAAGGCACTGTATGGGCAGCGATCATAACCAGGTCCCCCGGTGATGCAATCATCAGCTTTCTCTCCAGTGTCGCAGATGCCATCGTTGTCATCATCGGCATCCATAACGTCGCAAGACCCATCCTCATCATGATCACTTGGCTTCGAAATTGAATCTAGTGGGTTTGAGCCACATTGTTCTTCATCCATGTCAGACCATGAATCACCATCATCGTCTTCGTCGATGGGGTTGCAAATTTTGTCACCATCTGTGTCTGGTGGTTCTTCATTTGAATCAAGTGGATTGGTTGAACAAGCTTGCTCATCAAGATCACTCCATCCATCCCCATCATCATCGTCATCTTCGGTTGAATCACGACATCCATCTCCATCGAGGTCAGTGGCCTCATCAGAGGTCCATCCACTTTCGCCATTCGAACACCCATCTGTGGTGTTGTAAATTCCATCTCCATCGATGTCTGGGTCGCACAGATCCCCGATTAGATCCCCATCAAGGTCTGCTTGATCTGCATTGGCTACAGTAGGGCAATTATCGCTTCGGTCATCGACTAAATCTCCATCGCCATCCCACGTGGGGTCAATACGAATAACGCTGTTCCCAGATCCATCTACGTAGTACAATTTATTGTCTGGGCCAACCTCAATACCCATAATTGAGTTTGCAGTGGTTTGAATGGAATCTAGTTTAGTCGCGCCCTTTCCATCACTAGATAGTGCCCATGCGGTGACAATCCCATCCCCGTTAGTCGATGCGAGGAGGGTGTCCCCATCGATCGCAATGCCACTCGGCCGAGTGAGGCCCGTGGCAAGGACACCCCATTCGACTCCCGTAACGCGGCTGTATTCTGCCAAAGGCTCTAGACGTGAATTGTCATTCATAATATTGGTTGATGAGGTCGTTGGATCGTCTGTGTTCACCCACACGATTCGCCCAGCACCGGTGTCTGCGATGTATAGGATGCCATTGCTCTTATCGACGACCATATGGCTTGGAACATTGACTTGACGGGTAAGTGTGACGTCTGAATAGCGTCGTACGACTGCATCTGAATGATCATCCATGCCAGTGTCATGGTCGATAGCGAAGTCATAGTACACTAGATTTCCATAGTATCCGTCGAAGTACCAGAATGCATTACCCGAATCATGGGCGATGCCCATTCCATTAGGAGATTCGTGATTCATGTCAATGTGACTTCCGAGATACTGGTCATTTTGATGCTCAACCACGAAATGAGACAGTGATGACGGCCATAGTGTGGGGCCCATGAAATTGTTCGGGGCAGCTTGTCCGTCGTAGGTATTACGCGTATCTTGTGCTGTGGCGAATTGGTAGTCGAATTCATGGTGGTCGGCACCAAATGCAATGGCACTGACTTCCTCCATGAAGTGATTCGCATAGGCATCGACCCGATTCTCCGACCACTGTTGAGGCGTGCCAGTTTCATGGATAATCGTCATGCTGTCTGTTGCTCGATTAACGACCCATAATTCATCGTCTCGGACAGGGTCTGGATGGAATTCAAGATCACGTGGTGTTGCAAGTTTGTCATTCGTATCGGCGATTTTAAACTCGGTGAATTCAGAACCAAATTGATCGACAAAGGTTGCTGAACGCCCAGACGAACTATCACCCCGTGCAGCGATGACGCCCGTGGTGTGACTCTGTTTGCCATTGCTTGCTTCAGTGTGAATCCCGGCACCTTCTGAATCTGTACTTGATCCTTCAGCACCCCCGCTGCATGCAGACGTGACCATCGAGATGATGGACAGCATTGTGAACAGGAATACTAGAAATATGGGGCAAGACCGAGATTTCACTCCCATGGGATGGCCAGCACCCTTCCTGATTTCAACGTATATCCAAAAAGATCAATTGAATCCCTATATTTTTCTGATTTAAAATAATCTCATGTATGCAAGGCCTCTCATCATAGTGAGCCTTGTCAACTCAAGATGAAAAGTGGGGACTGAATTCGAATTTGGTTTAAGGATCATCAGCAGATTCTCCAACGATTACGACCCTTCATGATTGATGAATGAACTTTGCTCTTTTCATAAAAGTCAGATTATTTTTCATTATGAATTGTGTCATAAATGAAACATTCCATCAATCAATTCAATCAAGCGGGGTGCTTTTACGCCTCTTCCTGATGTAACTAAACATCACGCGAGAGAACACCATTGAACAAAATAGAAACATAATTGAAATCCACAATGGTGCTTCGGTTTTTGTTGCAAATAGCCACGTGGCAAAAAGGATGCCTGCACCATAAAATGCTCGAAAAACCGAATAGGTAATGAAAGACAGTACTAGTTTGTTTGATCGAAACCGGCGGAATGCAGTATCAGTCGGCATTAACCTCATCTCATAACATGCTATGAGCGGAATTTGCCACGTAAAGACCCAACTTTTTGATATGTATTACAACTGCATTATGATTCAACTTCAATATCGACGGTATATGCTACAAAACGCCACGAAATAGTAATTTCTTCTCCATCTTCATTATTGTTGAGAATAGGCCCTCCAGGGCTCGGACCAGGAGAACTTCCAGTTCTTGTTTCCAACTCGATTTCACAATTCCATTCTCCCCTCCCCTTTCCTTCATCAACCCATAGGGCCAATACATCTGAAGCGTCACCAACCACTTGATAGGCATCCCCTGAATAATTTTCAGTTAACAGAATGCGCATTGTGAATTCTGACGGGCATGATTCTTCAGATTCCCCACTTGTATTCGAACCATCGACAACAAACCCATCAACATTCTCCATTTTCATTTCAGCATAGACCTTATCACATTGTTCTTGAATACCCGGGTTTGGCCCACCCTCGTCGGTTTCATCGTGTGATATAACAAGTTCAACATATCCTAGCATGATATCATTATCATCAAATATATGGGTGAATTCAACCACATCCCCATCCAACAATGTTTCTGAATCCTCAAATACAACAACATCTTCTTCAGTGAACGTGACCGTCAAATTTCCACTACCAGCAATGGTGGGAATTGTGATTCCTTCTCTGTTGGCAAGAATTGAAAAATATGAGAAAAATGAAGCAAAGAAAATAACCGAAGAGATCCACATGGCTACCGCTCTTTGCGAGCCAAAGAGGTTGTCATATCGGAGCAACATTCCTTCGACAAGGCCGCACTTCTTGAATCGTCTGTATTTATTCATCCTCTAAAATTGCCGCATTCTTCAATCTCTGCTCCGCTTCGATTTTTGGCTGTGGCCACTTGGATTTTCTTGTAATGTCGAAACCCATTTTTTGAAACACTTTCTTTGATTTTCTAAATTCTGGCAAAAAGAAGCCAATTCTCGATCGTTCTCCGAATGTCCATCTCCACGGCTTTTTCTCGATTTTAGAAGCCCACACCACAATTAAATCTCTTTCTAATTGGGCATTAGATGCTGGTGCAATAATCTCTACATTTTGGATGGCCCCGCTACTTCCAGGAACTGCTGACCAAGCATGCATCTCTAGGTCACGAAATGGCCCACTCGTTAATCTCAATCCGATTGTTGGCGTTAAAGATGAGATTGGAGCGATGACAACGAATCGATGAACAAGTCTAGTAGACTCTACGGATTGAACTCTCCAATTATATTTCTCTGCCAACTTCCGAAATGTACGAATTGCATCCGGTGGAGGGATGCAAGTTGCCACAGAGGTGATGGATTTCGGCGTCAAGGACAGCGAACTCGCAAAAACTCAGTGTGTTTTCACCCAAACAGGCTTCCAAGGCCTTCGAATCCTCCAGCCTCTTCTTCCTCTTCTTCTACAGCTTCAGCGGCAGCCGGTTCTGCAGCACCACTAGATACTGCAGCGGCAGCAGCAGGCGCAGCGACAGCTTTGCTCATCGCTTCTTCAATGTCAATGCCAGAGAGGCTAGCGACAAGGGCTTTGACCCGCCCATCGTCTGCTTTTACCCCTGCGGCATCAAGCACTTTCTTGACACCAGCGTCATCAATCGTCTGTCCTGCACTGTGCAGTAGCATGGCTCCGTAAATGTATTCCATATTTTTCACCTATTTTTTTATCCAAAAAGGTCTCCAAGGCCAGCAAATGATGCCTCTTCGTCCTCTTCTTCCTCAGTCTCCTCGACCTTTTCAGCGGTTGTTTCTTCAACTGCTGCAGGGGCACTAGACACAACAGCACCTAGCTTTGCCGTTAGATCTTCATCAAGACCATCGGCATCAATACACCCTGCAAGGGCGAGCATGCGCGATTGCGCTAGCCCGAGGATATGTGGTGCACTGGCTTTATTCAACCAGTGACTTTCAATCGCCAATGATAATGCCTCACTAGATGCTTTGGCGATTAAAGTGGGAATCGTAGCAGAAGATGCCCAAGCAATATTGCACGCCAGATTAAATGCCCGAGCGGCAAGTCCAGTAAGTTCTGATGAGAATTGTTCATAATCAATTGCTAGAATGTCCGGTTTGAACCACGTATTGTCTTCGAATGTTCCTTTTAGGATTAGCCCGATCTCAATTGGTCGGATACCAAGTTTGTCAAGCATTAGTCCGAGATCGGAAGAGAATGTCTCACCAGAATGAATTGGTGTCACATCTTTCTGAATTAGTACTGATCCCTTCATGATTTTTGCAGGGATTCCGATTGAATTTAATTCCCCCACAATTGGGCCGGGCGGAAGACCAGTATCATGAGCTTCTACGACAATGTCCCTATCTGCTACATCCCCTTCTTTTGCAGCACGTCCTGTGCGTGTAGCATCAAGATGATTGTAGAGTTCAAAGGAATTCATACCGTTTGTGAACACAATAGCCGGCTGCAGTGATGCAGAAAGCATTGAATTTAATTGGCCAGAATCTAAACCGGCATCTGCCCACGATCTTCGGAGCAGAGTTTTCTTTAGGAGTTTCACACTAACATTCACCTTTCTCAAATCAGCGCGCATTCGAAGAAATGCATCGGCTGGAACTCCAGCAGTATCAATAATGGCAATCAAATCAGAATTTTCTATTTGATTTGTTGTAGCAGACACTAGATCTCGCTTGGCCTGAGTTATTTTTGCTTGCATCAAAATAACCCTCCAACAGCAACTGATGGTCCCATCGAGGTTTTGATATACAGCGATCTCAGGTTGCTTACTCCTCGATCCAAGCGAGAAATGACACGATTGAATATTGCTAGAGCATTCTCATTTAAGTCATCCATAGTTTGTGCATCGCTTCCGAATGAAGTGTGAAATGTTACTCTATCTCGACTTCGAACAACGACTGTCGATTGAAGAACTTGTGCAAGACCTGCAGGATCAACAACGGGTGGTACGGGTCTTGGCATTTTTCCTCTCGGTCCCAGCACAATCCCAAGATGGCGCCCGATTAAGGCCATATGGGGGACTTCAGAGAGGAAGAAATGATATTTATCAGCAATTTTTCTTGCGGCTTTCTTGTCATCTCCTAAGTCTGAAATCGTCGCTGGATCAAGTATCTCAAGCTCCCCACCTTTGGCTTTTGATGCCATTTCACCAGTTGCAAAAATAGCGATTCGAATTTTCTTCCCTCGGCCCTTTGGTAATCGCACTTCCTCTTGGATCCTATTTTTTGGATTTTTCAAGTCAATGTCCCGAAGCGTAAATGCCATTTCAAGAGTTTGAACAAACTTTCGTTCTGGCGATTTTTCCATCGCCTCTTCAATAGCATTACGAATTTTATCTTCCATGTATGTTCACCTCGGCGGTTCGCGAGGACTTTCAAGCCCTCTCCCGCGCGCGTGCTTGATTCTTGATTAGAATGCATCATCATAATCGCCGTTTGCTACGGCTTCAAGAACCTCCTTTGCCCATTTCCCATCTATTTTAACTCGCATTGCAACACAAGTACCCAAAACTTCTCTTGTCTTTGCCTTTAAATCCGCTCCAGTCAAATCATTCGATTTTTGATTTGCAACATCAACCACATCTGAAAAAGGCATGTCTTCAACTGCGGCTTCAAGGCTGCCATTGCATTTTTTGACGCCAAGTTTCTTTTTGATAAGCTCAGATGTCCACGGCTTCGGCATGTCACATCACTTTCCAGAATTCGGCCGACTTAACCATTCCATATAATCGCGTTGGGCAATCCTAGTCCTCATCAATCCTGTCAATAATGCGGACATGATCTGCCCTCATGGTAAGCTCCATAGGGATTGCGGCCTCATAGAGCACCATTGTAATTTCATCTTTATTCTCGGAAACATTCGTAACTCGTGCCTTCTCACCGCGGAAAGCCCCTGTGGCAATTTCTACGATTGTCCCGATCTCAATACCCACTGTTGCAGCCTTTGGTTCAAGATATGGAGTGACATCTTTGAGAGGAGCTTCCCCACCAAGAACTGCTTTTGCATTTTTTAGTGGCGTAGTTGCTCCACCACCCCTTCCAATTAGATTTTCTACATGGTGCCTTGCGCTTGCCTCGATAAAGAGATAGCCGCGCATCTGAGGTGGATGAAGGATACCGAAAATTTCGTCTTTACTATCCCGTAATGAACCCGTTCCAGATAATCTTGCTTGCATTTCTTGTGCAACCTTTTGTTCTTGATTAATTGTGGTTTTTACAATGTAAACGTATGCTGCAACATCCCCATATAATTCAGATAGCAAAGGCGTCGTATTTGTGTGCTGTATCGTCCCAGGATCTATCCATTCATGTTCTGTATAGAGAGTTGCTGCCTGTATTTCTTCATGAGTTGTATGTAAGAGGATTGGAGTTACGTCTACGAGGCGGCCCCCAATCTCGAGACCTCTTGATTGACCATTCCGCACGATCGTTAGTTCACTAGCGGGGATTCCCGTCGCTTCTTCAACCCTAGAAGTAACAGATGTTTCATCTATCACATCAACGAGCCCATAGACCCCATCCCATAATGCGGGCGATTCAGCAACTTCTTTGCTACGCCTCAATAGGAGCACTTCATCTTCTTTCCGTATAAAAGCGAGAAATGCTTCAGCCATCTAAGTCCCTACCCAATAATTTTTCCAAATAACATTGGAAGTGCCGTATCCATGACCCACAAGACAACGAAACCAATGAATCCAAGAATTGCCATCCCGATTCCACAAACCCAAACTGTTTGGCGAAATTCCTGTTTTGTAGGTTTTTTTGCCATTCTTAGGATACGTGCGGTATTTCCTCGTCCCAACAAACGGACCTGTCTTTCAATAACATCTTGTGCGCCTTGAACACGCTCTTCAAAGGAGCGCCGCGCTCCATCCTGAGTTACTTCCTCGGCCATGTGACTCGTCCCCGCGGAACCCGGCGACCGCAGCACCCTTGAAAACCACTTCGCAGTTATTTGCTCATCCAACAATATCAATCGAACGATTTCTCAATGAAGTAAGTTGTCTATGGGCGGATGCCCCATATATCTGCTCTGAACGCACACCTGTGAGAACCAATAACACCCTTACCGAATCATTCGCTTCAGGATCTATTGTTGCACCCCAAATAATTTTTGCATATGGGCTAATTTTTCCTTGAATTTCCTTTGCAGCCGATTCTGCCTGCCCTAATGTCAGCCCTGACCCTCCAACGACATTGATCAGTGCGCCTCTCGCCTCAGATACATCCACATCTAGTAGGGGCGAATCAAGTGCTTGTTGTGTCGCTAATTCAACCCCATTTGGTCCGGCAGATTCCCCCAACGTAATCATTGCCACCCCGCCACCATTGGTCATAACAGCACGGAGGTCTTCAAAGTCCAAATTAACGAGCCCACTCTTAGTAACTAGTTCTCCCACTCCTGCGATCGATCGCATTAGGATTTCATCGGCGACCCGAAATGCTGCTGAAAGCGGCAAATCACGGACTCCATCAACAGAGAGGAGTTTTTCATTTGGCAATACCATAACAGTATCACACACTTCTCTTAGGCGAGCCAACCCCCATTCTGCATTTTGTCTTCGCTGGGCGCCCTCAGATTCAAAGGGATAAGTAACAACTGCAATCGTCAAAGCCCCAGCATCTTTGGCCAACCGCGCCACAACATGTGCACTTCCCGTTCCAGTACCCCCCCCCAATCCACATGTTACGAATGCGAGATCGACTTCATCGACAAGCCGGCGAAGAGTCCTTTCGGATTCATATGCGGCCTTTTCTCCTTTTTCAGGATCACCACCGGCCCCGCGCCCACGTGCAGTACGCCCTATGAGGACCTTTTCAGACACCTCGGTGCGTAACAAATGTTGTACATCTGTATTGATTGCATGTCCCACTACGAGATCATCATTCAACAATCCCGCTTCATCTAGTCTAGCAACAGTGTTTGATCCACACCCTCCACAGCCAAAAACACGAACACGAGGGCGCAAACTATTGAGTAAGCGATGCAATTCACTTACATCTTCAAGTGGATCTTCCTCCTTTGATGAAGAATCTGTGATCGCTTCATCTTGCAGGTCGAGAACACGATCAATAAGCTTCTTCATGTATGCGAGTGGATATCTCAACCCGCTTCAAGATGTCGCCCGACATTATGGTCAACAAGCCGATTAAAGCCATCTTTCTCGATAGCCGCATCAATCGCGTAGTCCTTCTTCTAATACGCTAAACACAGCTTCACCTTCGGGTAAATTAGGACTATCTACTAGACGTGCAATACGGCGCCCCGCCTTGGCCTTACGCAGATAAAGTCGGAATGTGCTAGCATGTCCCACAATATGTCCGCCAATTGGCCTATTTGGGTCTCCGAAAAATGCATCTGGTTTTGATTGGACTTGATTTGTTACCAAAACAAGTGCATTATTTATGTCAGCAATTTGTTTCAAATCATGCATGTGTCGGTTAAGTCGTTGCTGCCTATCCGCCAGCATACCTCTGCCGACAAATTCTGCTCGGAAATGAGCCGTCAGGCTATCCACAATCACTAATTTAACATTATGATTTTTTGTTGATCTCTTTATTTCATCAACTAAGAGTACTTGATGTGCTGAATTATATGCTCTAGCAACATGTATTTGTGCCAAAATTTTGTCAGGATCCAAATTCAAACCAGTTGCCATTTGTATAATTCTTTCAGGCCTGAATGTATCTTCAGTATCTATGTAAAACACCTCACCATCTAACCCGCGTTCTGTAAGTGGCATTGTTGCAGTTACTGCCAGTTGATGCCCAATTTGTGTTTTCCCACTACCAAATTCACCATATACTTCAGCAATGGATTGTGTTTCAAAGCCCCCGCCCAAGAGATTGTCTAGTGAACTACTTTGGCAGGTCAATTTCTGTACCTTTCGTCGTCTTTCAAGAAGATCACTACCTGTCAGGAAGCCACCAATGTTTGCCATTCTTTTTGCTCCAGCGATAATTTTTGCAGCAGACGACTCTCCGATTTCAATATCATCTGCTAAATCGCTAGGGGACATGACGGCGATAGTTAGCATATCATCAAAGCCAGCATCCCTAAGTTTCTCTGCAGTTGCCGGCCCAACACCCGGCAGATCTTCAATCAACGGCTCCTCGGCATCCACCATATTATCGGGTGGTAGTTCCTCGGGTTTTTCGTCCTTCTTGCTCTTCTTACTGTTCTTTGCTTTTGCTTGGGCCATTGTCATCCCCAAACTCTGTCATTTCACTTTCACTTATCAACCAATAAATCACTCCCGTAACTGAAAGTGAAAGTGAATTGAGTCGCTTAAGTCTCAGTATATTCTAAATGTGGGTATTCAACCAATCCTGTTGTGGAGGCTTGTATGTTTTGATCATTTTGGCCATCAATTTCTATGATTAGTAACCATTCCCCTAGAATCCCCGATTCGCCATCTTGATCGAATGTTACTACTGCCGTGTTTCCATCATCTATTGTGGCAGACTTTTGTCCTAGTTTGTTTCCATCATTGTCATTTAGGGTCCATGTAACATCAATGGGCCCACCAAGGCTGATGACACTAGTTCCTTGTTCAGTATTTGTAACTTCAGATTCTATATGTATCCTTTCTGGCTTCTTTTGGCTATGCTTGCTTCCAGTGTAAACGATGATATTTGGGGGATTTCCATTTGATGAATCACTTTGCCTAACTTTATGCTCGATTCGAACCATGGACTTTGCATGTCCTTCTTCACCAGTGCCATCAAATACAGTCATAATCACTAGAAAGAGGCCATGCCCTTCAAATTCGTGGGATATATTTCCATTCTCTCCTTCAATAATTTCACTCCCATCACCAAAATCAAATCTAAATTTGCTAATCCCTGAGTTTTTTGATTCACTTCTTGATAAATCAAACCATATCTCCCCCGATTCATTTGAGATTACCGTGCCCCCGGCGCGCTGTAATTCCCAAGTTGTATTTGTCATACCTATTTTTAGATCAACAGTGATGTCACTGTGTGTGTCATTATCTGACGTGCACCCAGCAAGAGATGATGTAAGTGCAAGTAACGCGGCGAGCAAAACAAATTTCTTCGTCCCGCACATCTCAACTCGGCCATCCCTTGGCGTCATAGTCCAAGAAGCCGATGCAAATTTTTCTCTTTTTTCCTTCATTATGCGGGAAATGAGTTTCAAGCGAATGGCGAAGGTTTTGTCTACCGAACCCCCCGGAGCCCAAGTCAGCGCTGTAGTGTAGTCTGGATAACACGCTGGGCTCATAACCCAGAGACCCATGGTTCAAATCCATGCGGCGCTATTGAAATTGAATAGGATGTGTTTCAGTGAAATCAAGTCAGAATGGGGATCCATACCGAGTTCTTGGAGTTGACCCACAAGCAAGTGATTCTGAGATTCGGCGCGCATATCGGCGACTTGCCCGGCAATATCATCCCGATCGAAACCCAGGTGATGAGGCCGCAGAGTCTCGTTTTAAGGAACTTCAACAAGCCCATGAGAAAATTGGATCCCCCGAATCTCGTCGAAAATGGGATGAGCGTGGAACTTTTGAGCACCTTTTCAGTGGTTCAAGCGGCTTTTCTGACTTTTTTAGACAACCAAGCACTGCCCGTGCACAAACGTCGGGGGGTCTTGAAGACTTAATTTCGAATTTATTTGGTGGTTCCTCCCCTAGGCAGCATTCGCGCCCTACACAACCAGCACCAAAAGGGCGAGACCTTCGCGCCCGCGTTGAAATTAGTTTGATGGCCGCGGAGATTGGATGTACACGTACACTTCGCGTGGATCGCCCAATCCCCTGCAAACCATGTAGGGGGGGTGGAGTTGGTTCAGATGGGTTACCGTGTTTATCTTGTGAGGGGAACAAGTCCGCAAAAAAAGTGGTTGAAGCGAGTATTCGTATCCCCAAAGGCGTAACCCATGGTCAGGACCTTCGTCTCCGCAGTTTGGGTGAGGAAATAGTGAATGGAAAAACAGGGGATTTGTTGGTTAGAATTGATATTGATCCCGGAAGTGGTCGGCGCTGGGATAATGGGCGATTAATCCAAGAAGTCCCTCTCGCAATTAGCACCATGTTACTTGGTGGCCACACTGATGTCAAATCACCAACGGGATCCAATCTCCGCGTTGAAATTCCCCCTTCATCACGCCCTGGCGATCGTCGAAGGTTATCAGGCCAAGGAATCAATGGTGATGATTTAGATCTTGAATTCATTCTAGACTTACCCGAAGACTTGACATCAGAACAAGTGGATGCTCTACGCGCATTTGACGAAAAAAAGCCCCCTAATGGTTGATGCCAATCATTTTTTCAGCAAAAACTTACCACTTTCGTCCCGTAACCACTGCTCACCTGTCAGTTCAACTTTATACCACATGTTTCCATCAGTGTCCGTCACGTATGATCCTCCTGCGGGTAACTCATTCCACTCAACAGTTTGGACTCCTTCTGGGTTCTTTATTTGCTGGCCTAAACCCCATTCGCTCGAACTTGAAAAGAGCTCTTTTTCAGGCTCGGACTTTCGGGAGGAAAGCACCGAAGCGATACCAACTATGACGCCAATAATGGGTAAGATAAATAGGAATTTTATGATACCTAGTGATGATCCATTGCTCAGCACATCAGAGGACCTATCACTACTAGATGATTCGTCGATTTTACTGTGATCTTTCACATCATCTACAGGCGTGCTGGTTTGATTTTCTTTGCTTATGTTATTCTTTAATTCAATGTAGATATTTTTTTCCAAAACAATTGTTTCTGCTCCCTCTGCCCTCATATATATTGATAAATTTACCAAACCCTCTTCTGAAAAACTGAGTACAAATTGGTGAAGGCCGTTGGTCAGATTTTCCATAGTTACTAGAGTATCTAGGGGCGCTATATTGTTCCGTTCGATTTCGATACCATAAGGGCATTTCGAGTCACAAGTAGCATTAATTTCAACCAATACGGATGTATTATTTTTCGTTTGATCAGAAATCGTGATGGTGGCGTTCATTACAAGTTTTGGTTTGGAAAGAATAGAGATGGTTTCTGCGGGGTTTGGCCCGGTTGCAAAATTTCCAGCAGGATCTGTAACCACCAACTTCAATGAATAATTTCCTTCTTGAAATTTTGATAAATCGAGAACGTTGTGCATTGAACGATTTAATGTGCCATTCATATATGCTCTATTCAATACCTCGTATCCAGACTGGACATGTAATTCCACATCAACACGTTCTCCATCTTCAGCCGACCACGCTGATGCGACTTCATACTGTCTTTCATATTTGTTTAACCATCCACCAACAACAGATTCAACACTAGGTGCTATTTCGTCAACGATTAGGATGTCTTCATTCTGAGTGATTGGAGTGTTATGATACCCATTCGTAAATGGATCCCAAATTTCGACTATAGGTGTCCATTCACCAATATTTTCCCTCCCGGCATGGATTGTGAGGTTCCATGTGCCGGCAACCTCTGTTGATTTGAAAGTAAATGACCCCCCACTTTTTGTGGCATTACCCAGTGTAAGGAATGGGCTAATGTCGCTTCTTTTTCCTCCTTCGATTAATGTAATTTCAACCGGTTCATCATGTCGAAAGCCATTATTCGTTGCAGGAGTTCCTAGGACCTCAAATGAGTCGATTCTTGGGGCGGGGGGGGTGATACGTATAGGGAGATAAGAGACATCAATTTCTCGATTTCCACTTTTGTCTATGATGTCAATCCCAATTACACTATCATATGCGTTTTCAGGAACAAGACCTGTTGGCTCGATCAAATCCCCCACCCATGCTGAAACCGCCTCGTTCCAAACTAAATCCACTTTTCCATTACGCGGGGGGAGATCATGGGATAGAAGTTGCACAAATGCTTCCTTGAATTCAGAGAAAATATGTTCATGTCCATTATCGTTTGGGTGTCCATCAGGTGCATTCCATTCAGGGTGCTCTGCATTGGTGTCAACATATGGAATAACTGTGATGTTACTCATATTGGCGGCAATTGCGGCAATTATGTCATTTTTCTGGTTGATTTCATTTGCTTCATCAGCGGGATAACACCCTCCAGGTCCACTCCCATTACCGCAAACATACATTGGGTCTATTCGAGTATCGAAGAATAAGATGTGTGCGCCGGTATTTTCGATTGATTCTAACAACGGCACATAATCGCTCCACCACTGCGCCGGGGGCGTATTTGCATAATCACCAAATGGCAAAAAAGTTACAACATCGGGGCTGAGTGTTTGAATTTCATTTATTTTACTCTGATAATATCCAACTTTGGCACCTCCTTGCCCAAGATTTGAAATGGATAATTTAGAGTTATTTTCTTTCAACCATTTTTCAATTTTAGGCACATAAGCCGTATTTTGTGGATCGCTTGCTCCGGATCCAGCTGTTGTCGAAGAACCCAAAGTAACTACTTTGGTGAGTCCCGAATTGAGCGGGTTTGTACGCCACCACACATCAACATCGAGCGTAGTGTCGATGACACTCATGTGAACTTCGATTGACATATTGTCTCCTACTTCGATGGTAGCAGTTTCAATTCCATCTCGAATAAGGTTAATATGATCGATCTTTGGAAATATGTCATCAATCCATTTAAGGTCTATAAACTGAATATCAATCCAACCAGATGCATTGTTCCAAGAACCTGAAACATCCCATATGTGGCTAAGTATGCAGGATGATGATGCCAACTCCCAACTTCCACAGGCAGTCTCAGTAGTCAATTTAGTAACGGTGGTGACCTCACCTTTGGCGATTGTTGTATTGAGGTGATAACTAAGGCTTGGAGCCTCCCAATGAACTCCCGTCCCATTTTCAGCAATCGTTCCATCCTTCATTCTCCAAGAAATGTCTAGATTCATCCATTTGATTCCGAGATGATCCGTCAAGTTTTCAGTTCGCTTTCCATGACCGAGCAACGTTTCAATTTCTCCACCCGTCAATGCAACATCATGAATTGATTTTATTGTAGGGTCCATTTCAATCTCTTTGAATCCCCCTTCGCTTGAGAGGCGGATTATAACTGGCGATTGCAATTGGTCTGTAACTGCTGTAATTCGAAATTCTCCCGCAGATGAATTTCCATCAATTGGCATTGGCACTTCTAAATTGACATTGGCATTGCTGCGATAGCCTGCAAAGGATGTACTGGTTGATATTACTCCTAAATGACCATAATCACCACCAACCCCATTTACTCCACCACCGGTGCCGCTGCCACCTACTCCTCCATAAGCCCCATCTGCGATGATAATTCCCTTATTCAGCAAACTATTCCGCATTGTTCTAATTGAGATGTAACCCCCTGAACCTCCTCCGCCGCCATGCCCTCCATTTTCCGCATGGCCGCCCGGTAGGGCATCACCTCCCTGACCCCCGTCCCCGCCCATGGCCGAAACGAAGCCATATTGGCCGATTTCCATAACATTCGATTTGATGATGATAGATCCTCCACTTCCACCACCGGCCCCATGTCCTCCACTTTCAGTGTTCCCAATTCCACCCCCAACACCATCTGCGCCATCTAACCCTTCTGAAGTGAGGCTTCCATTCACGATGATTTTTCCAGCATTAATGCGAATAACTCCCCCTCCATCGCCCCCTTCTGAAAGCAATGTACCTCCTTGCTCGAAACAACTCCCCCCTTTTGCTCCTACCTCAAATCCAATTCCATATGCTGAACCCCCATTTGGGACAACACCGCCCCCATTTCCTCCTTGTGCAGCATGTCCCGCCCCTCCTGCACCATTTCCGTTTCCATTACTTGACCTTGTTTCATTTCCTCCTTGGGACGTTGATGTTGTGAAACCAGATGATGTTATTTTTCCTCCACTTTCAATTATGATTGTGTTGGCAGTAATCGAGAAATCTGGGATTGAAATTGCAATTTCTCCTCCTGCTTTGATGAGAACGGTTCCGCTCGTTATATTTGATGAATAAATCACTTTATTCGATATCGTAATTGTTCCATTCCCCGCGCCAGACGGTGACCCAAGCGGTCCATTTTTCGTTGTGGCATTACGTTGTACTAACAGTTCTAGTGGGTTGTTCGTGGGGTCATGTCCACTTCCCCATTTGGTCGACCATTTTGGGGTGGTGTATCCCCTCGGGGTGAGTGATAAGTCTGTAATTCCAGACCAAAAATGGCCAGATATTTCTAATCCAGTGAATAATGGTGTTGTGTTTCCATCGAGTGAATGGAGTTCAACAAGGACTTGAATTGAGCGAAAGCGAGGTAATTCAGAGCCACTTAAATTTTCTAGCAAGGCCCAATTCGACCATTCACCCCCAATTTCGATTTGAATTCTCGACTTAACAACAACTTGTGATCCATGAGGTGCACTATGAATGACCTTTAGAAATCCATCTTCAAGAGGATGTTCTTGTTCAATAAACGAAAGAGGGGGGGATATTATTGAGGAAATTCCAGTATACAACGGCGTGAATGGAAACCCTACAAATGTTGAGATGTTAATCGCCCCACTTGATCCACTTATTCCCACAGCCCCTCCGCCCCCAATTCCAGATCCATTTGAGGCGCCACCGTTGCCACCCCTCCCGCCCGAAACATCAGGGCTTGTCCATTGGACAAGTTGTCCTGCCACTGTAACAAGACGGACAAAGCCCCCACCGCCTCCTCCGCCCCCGTGGCCGCCAGGCCTCAAACCGAGCAAATTACTTGGGAATGCAGCATCGCTTCCAGCCCCTCCTGCCCCCCCTGCAGCAGATATGTGACTTCCATTAGAGAGTGTGATTGCATTTGCAATGAGTTCAAGAGATCCTCCAGATCCGCCCCCGGCACCCGGCAAACCCGGTGAATCACTGGCATTTGGGTGTTTTGCGTCAGTCCCTGGTGGGGGGGGGGGGGGGGGGGGGGGGGGGGGGGGGGGGGGGGGGGGGGGGGGG
>CAYMED010000028.1:0-19197 GCA_964389655.1 uncultured Candidatus Poseidoniales archaeon | reverse complement strand
GAAACACCACTGGATTAGCAATCCAGCGCAATGGCCAGGCTATGCGACTGCCGCAACGAGCCCTTCGACCCGCGAACCGAGCATAAATCGCTCGGTGCATGCAGTTGTCTATTCCTCTTCTCCATGCACATGTTCAGGGGAATAAATCTCATCTTCGAGTAGTTCGGCAGGTAACCGTGCTGAGAAGATGATTTCATCAAGGAACCCGTCTTTGTCCTTATCACGCAATTCCATTACACGCGTACCCTTGGTTGCCTTGCCTGATGTTTCCTTGGTCTGATCAGTTCGTACTCGGATCATCATTCCTTTTCCAGTCAATAGGAACAGTTGATCACCGAGGTTAGGAATGGTGTGCACACAGACTATCTCGTCGTTAATTTCCTCATTGAGTCGCATCGTGCGCACTCCCTTAGCTCCTGGATGAGTTCGGCGATAACCATCAGTAGCAAATTTTGGATTCCCATCTTTGTCGGTTTTCTGAACTCCCGTTCTATCAAGATCTGGAATGCGATCAGCAGAGCCTAATCGTGAACGTTTGCCCATGCCATATCGACTAGCAGTCAGGATTTGCGTATCGTTGTCATTTGTTGCAACCATGCCAACAACATGGCCTCCATCTGCATTCTTCCGATCCCCTGTTTTGATTCCGAACACCCCACCTGAAACTCGTCCTGATGCCCGTATCCTATCACAAGAAAAGCGAGATGCATAACCTGTACTAGAAATCATCACGACATCGTGCTCATCTGTCGCTACACGAACATTGACAAGCTCATCACCATCCATCTTGAAACGAAGTGCATACTTACCGTTCCTGTTGATGCGCACGTATTCTGCCAAGGTAGTCTTCTTGATCAATCCCTTTCGGGTTGCGAACAACAAGTAATGGCCATCTGGATTCTCTTGAAGTTCCTTGGAGATTGGGAGAATTGTCACGACCTGTTCATCCTCACGCAGGCGTTCAATGATATTGCGGATGTGGCTGCCCCGGCTATGGCGACTTCCTTGAGGCGTTTCCCATGCCTTGAGGCCGTAGACTCGCCCTTGACTTGTGAAGATCAGAAGACGGTCTTTGCTGAAACAGGTCAGGATTGATTTCGGGAAATCTTCATCCTTTGTTGCCACACCCTTCAGTCCCTTGCCACCGCGGTTCTGCACACGAAATGCTTCTACCGGTAAGTGGCGAATATAGTTGTCTTCTGAGAATGTAATCACAATGGCACGTTCCTCAATGAGGTCTTCACGATCCATTGACAATGGCATGGGGTCAATTCCCGTACGCCGCACGTCACCATGCTTTCCAACCATTTCGTCTAATTCATCGAGTAATATCTCGAGTTGGCGGCGCCGGCTACCTAGAATGGCGTTGAATTCTTCAATCGCTACTTTAAGTTCTGTAAATTCATCATTCACTCTCTTCGTATCCATTTTTGAGAGCTGGTATAGGCGCCGTTCGGCAATGGCCTTGGCTTGTGATCCAGTGAAGTCAAATAGTGCAATTTTTCCGAAATCAGTTTCTCCCCGCAGTATTTTCTCAAAATGTTCTCGGCTTTCAGCACCCTTGCCAGCGGACACAACATCGTCAATTCTTGCCTGTGCTTTGACTAGGCCCTCAAGGACATGTGCCCGCGCTTCAGCCTTGTTTAGATCAAATGTCGTGCGTCTTCGAATGACATCTTCTCGATGTCGCACGTAAGTGTGTAATATGAGGGGAAGGCTCAACTGTACTGGTTCTTTATCGATAATTCCCATCATATTTGCAGAGTATGTCTCTTGTAATCGGCTTGAACGATACAATTGATTGAGTACAGCATATGGGTCTGCATTTTGCTTGACCTCAATGACTACGCGAATTCCTTCTTTACTTGATTCATCTCGAATATCCCGGATCCCAATGACTGTTTCTTTGCTCACATTTTCAGCGATTCTTTCCAGTAAACCATCTTTCTTGACCTGATACGGGATTTCAGTTACGACAATTCGTTTTCCATCTTGATCGTCAATCACTTCACATTCTGAACGAACATGGAATTTTCCATGTCCAGTTTCATACATATCCCTAATTCCATCAATGCCATGTATTGTAGCTCCTGTTGGAAAATCTGGTCCTTTGAGATGTTGCATATATTCTTCAATATCGATATTTGGCGGTTGTTCCAGGTCCCTTTCGTCTTGATCTTCAATTTCAAGGATTCTGCTGACATGTAGGTGTATTGCTGAAGCAACTTCAGGGAGATTATGGGGGGGAATTTTTGTTGCCATACCAACAGCAATCCCGTCACTGCCGTTTAGGAGTAAGTTGGGCAATCTAGCGGGTAACACTTCCGGCTCTTGTTCAGAATCATCAAAATTTGGCTGAAAATTTACTGTGCCCTTTTTGATATCTTCAAGCATATGCTTCGCTAATCGATCTAGTCGGCTTTCTGTGTATCTCATTGCAGCAGGTGGGTCTCCATCTATACTTCCAAAATTTCCTTGTCCATCGATCAATGGGTATCTCAGGCTGAAATTCTGAGCCATGCGAACCATTGTGTCGTAAATTGATTGATCCCCGTGAGGATGGAATTTCCCCATGACCTCTCCAACAGAACGTGCGGATTTGGAGTAAGAACGATCAGAGGTGTGGCCAGCTTCATGCATTCCGAAGAGAACACGACGGTGGACGGGCTTCAATCCATCTCTAACTTCTGGCAGCGCACGTCCAATGATGACGGACATGGCATAATTGATGAACGATGTCCGCATCTCATCATCAACCGTATGCCGGACTTGATTGTCGGTTGGATTCGGGGGCAATTCTTCATCACTCATTCAATATCACCCCAAATCACCGATTTCGGCTTCCGCCGCATGCAGTTCAATGAATGCACGACGTTCAGGCACATCGTCACCCATTAGAGTCTGGAAGAGTGCCGATGTTTCTCCATCATCATTGAAATCATTTGCAGTCACTTTGAGTAATGTGCGGTTCACGGGGTCCATCGTTGTAGTCCAAAGCTGATCGGGGTTCATCTCACCTAGGCCCTTGTAGCGCTGTATACTTATTTTGGCATCGGGATTTTTTTCCCGAAATTCATCAATGATGGTGTCGCGTTCATCATCTGTGTAAGCATATTTTGAATTTCTACCGCGCGAGATCATGTATAATGGTGGCTGAGCAATATAGACATTACCGGCTTCAATAGCAGGTCGCATAAAGCGCCAAAAGAAAGTTAGAATGAGCGTACGAATATGAGCCCCATCTACATCTGCGTCGGTCATGATAATGATTTTTCCATAGCGTAGCTTTTCGACGTTAAAATAGGTTTCAGATTCTGCCAATAACTCTTCACTTTCCATTAGTTGTGGTGGATTTCCTACTCCTGCGCCTAGGGCCTTGATCATTGTTTGAATCTCATTGTTTTGGTAAACAATTGCTTGGTTCCGTAACTGTCGTTCAACATTGAGGATTTTCCCACGTAGTGGCAATATTGCTTGAGTTCGACGGTCTCTGCCCGTTTTGGCAGAGCCTCCGGCAGAATCCCCTTCGACAATATAGATCTCACATTCTTCTGGTTTGCGGCTTTGGCAATCTGCAAGTTTTCCGGGCAAACCTCCCCCTTCAAGGACGCCTTTTCGGCGAGTAAGTTCACGTGCTTTCCGCGCGGCCTCTCGTGCCTTGCTTGCAAGCACGGCCTTTTCGATGACAAGTTTTGCAACAGAGGGATTTTCTTCAAAATGCTCCGATAATTTCTCATTTACGATGCTTTCGACAATACCCTGTACCTCGTTTGATACAAGTTTGTCCTTTGTTTGGCTAGAAAAAGAAGGATCGGGATGTTTTACACTGATCACAGATGCGATGCCTTCTCTGACATCATCCCCTGATAACTTGTCCACGTTTTTGAGCAGATTCCTGCTTTTTGCATAGCGATTAAGCGTTCCTGTAAGGGCGCTTCGAAGTCCCGATAAATGCGTGCCTCCATCGCGATTTCGGATGATATTGGTATAGCACTGAATGGATTCATTGTATGCGTCAGACCATTGCATGGCTAATTCAACATGAATTTCACCCAATTCAATTTCTCTTTTTCCCTGGATATAAACCACTTCTGGGTGTAGGGGATTTCTACGCTCATTTAACTGTCTGACGAATTCAGATATGCCTCCATCGTACTGGTGTGTGACAACTTCTGGTTCAGCAGTTCGCATGTCAGATACTGTGATTTTCAATCCCGCATTCAGAAATGCAGTTTCTCTAAGTCGTGTATTGAGCATGTCGAAATCAAAATCAAGGATTGTTGTGAAAATTTCTCGATCTGGTTTGAAGGCAATTGTAGTGCCAGTTTGGGAACTTTCCCCTACCACTTTGAGAGGCCCATTTGGAGTTCCGCGCTGATATGATTGCTCATGGGCATTTCCTCCCCTGTAAATTGTCATTTTGAGCCATTCAGAAACAGCATTGACTGCAGACACGCCAACTCCATGCAACCCTCCCGATACTTTGTAGGATGAGTTGTCGAATTTTCCTCCAGCGTGCAATTTGGTCATAATGACCTCTGCCGCACTGACATCAAATTCAGAATGCTGGCCCACGGGTATTCCTCTCCCATGATCTCTGATTTTTACAGAACCGTCATTCTCAATGATAACCTCTACAGAGTCACAGTGTCCGGCTAAGTGCTCGTCGACTGCATTGTCGACAACTTCCCAAATGCAGTGGTGCAATGCTGACCCATCATGAGGGTCACCTAGATACATGCCTGGTCGCTTTCGCACTGCTTCAAGGCCCTCGAGGACCTGAATGCTTTCCGCTCCGTATTCATCCATTTCCATCCCTCCAGCGCAAATGGTGCTCCCCCTTTCGCGCGGCTCTCCAATTAATAGAATTCAGGCAGGCGAGGTACATTTAGCCTTCGGAAAAACGCTGCTATCTGTGGCACATTGAATGCTCAATCAGTCCGTGTCGAAACTAGTGCTGTTCACCGTTCTTGCTGTAGGAATCGTTAAGGGGAATTCGTTTATGGCGATTCGTGGTTAGTACTCCGGATGTCTGTGTCTCCCTCAAGGGGTCCAGTCCCCAAGAGATGATTCGAGATGCTGGCCGTGGGTCAGTATTTGGAGCAGACTTGCTTGAACTGAGATTTGACCGCCTTTGGCATGTTCCCTCCGAGGATGATGCTTCAACTTTGGGCGAATCATCCAATGAGGGAGCAGAACCTCCTTCAGAAGCGGAGCCTGAAATGAAGACCTTGGATGATGTCAATGTTACCGATGCTTTAGATCTTCTCAAAGAGGGCATTGATCGCCCAGTGATCTTTTCTTGTCTTCCTGTAGGGGTTGAGGATGGCTGTCACCCTGGCACTATGGCTGACCGAGAATCAGTTCTAATGCAGGCGATTGAAACTGGAGTCAGTTGGATTGAGGTCGATGATGGGTTTGATGATGATTCCACGCAGCGCATCCTGTCTTCAGCTATTGAATCCGGAACCCAAATTGTTCGTTCAATTCGTTCTAATGAACACCCACCAGAGGGTGATGAAATCAGTTCACTTGTTCAGTCTCTTTCGGAAGGTGCCGACCTTGTTCGTCTAGTGTACTCTTGTGGCCATGATATTCATGGGCTGAGGCTTGTTGAAGGTTCATGGGAATTGGTGAATTCAGATTCGCCTCCTTCTTATTCGATCATGGGTCGGGGAAGAACTGGTGATTGGACAAGTCTTCATGCACCGATCCTGGGCCAATCGATTGTATTCACTGTATTGACTGAAGATCCATCCTTGTCCTCAAAAGGGCAAATTGGAGTCAAAGAAGTCCGAGTTGCATGGGAAGTATTGGAATATCTCTGAGATATCCAAATCATTCTTCTTCTTGAGTGAGCATTTGAATCAATCCTGTTTTTGTGGAAGGCTTTTCCGTTCGGTGATAGCGGAAATGTGCAATGATTGGGAGTGCTAGGAGGCCAATCATCAGCCCTCCGCACACAAGGGTTACTGTAATCGGCGGGGGTGTACTTTGGGATTCTGCAAGAATTGTCAGATCGACCCGCAATGCTTCACCAGGGGGGGGGGCATCATTCTCCCTGTTGTTATCCCAAGCATCAATCACTAGTGTAAACGTATTTTTGTTTTTGCTGATCCAAGGAGTGACTTCAGGGTTCGAATCCCCAAACATGCTAGAACTAGTTCCTTGATGTGTTGATTTGTCCAGTGCAACACTGAAGGTCAAGTCAGTTGTTTTTTCATGCTCATGAACATCTCTGAATGTTTTCCAAGTCATCATCGAGCGCATCTCCGGTGGGATTTGCTTTAACCAATCAGTTCCTTCATCATTTCGCATCCAAAGGTATTCTGAAGAATACCACGTTTCGAATTGGCCCGTTTCAAGCAAATATACATCGGCTGGTTGGGATGTACCTGTATCTGCAGTTCGTATAGTAACGCAGAATGTATAGCGACGCCCTGTTGTTAAATTGAGCTCTATTGCCCAAGCAGTATCATTTTCAACGACTTCCGATACATATATGCCTTTATCCACGCTTTTGAGTTCAGTCGTAGACCCCTGTTCGGGTTCAAAGCCATCACTCCCCATGGAGCCATCTTCCTCGGAGACGCCGTCAACACGTCCTCGTTCGTCAGGATCTAATGCAGAATTTGAGAGAGTTTGCAGATGGAGTACATCAGTTGAATTGTCTTGTATGGCTGGCAATGTGCAGGAATCATTTGCTGCTTCTACAGTTGGTGTTTTATTGGCAAATGCAATTGAGGATAGGAGAAAAAGCGTGACCAAAATGTATGATTTTTTCCTTTTTCCCAGCACTTTCATCGACCCCGGCCGGCAGGGCTGATGTAGCCGGAATCTTGGTTAGTCCGTTGTTCCTTGTTCAACTGCTTTGGGACTTGTGGGGGGACATGCTGATCCATGCCAAGAACTCCACCCTGGGGTCCTGTTGTTGGGGCAGAATAATCACCTTCTGAAGCAGATGCATCTACTTCGATTTCATCACGTTGGCGCATGACAAGCCACCCTAAGAGTAAGACAAGTGCCAATAAGCCAAGCATCATTCCCCCATCATTTCCTGCCTTTGGTATAAGTGACTTAAGGTCAAATTCACTGGCATTTCCCTCTGCATCAGCCTTGCTGAGAACTTGTATGCGGGCATTATCGCTTATACATTGGCCCATGAGGTCACAAATACGTATTGTGATCGTCGCATATCCTGTACGCGTCCAAGATGCAGTTACTGTGGAGCCAGTTCCATCGGCATCATTTGTGTAATTCCCATCCTTATCGGCATCAATTCGGTCATCAAAGTCCCAAAAATATTGTAATTCACCCGTAAGTGACTCTTGCATGTCATCATCCGATTCACCTATGCCATCAGAATTAATCTCAATATCAAGGTCACGCCAGCCAATTATACCTAAATCGTCCTCATAATCGGCCGCTGTAGCGGATTCGATCTCTATTTCAGTAGAGACCACTATCGCACTTTGATCCAACAACGGCTTGATGATTCTTGGAGCACTGTCAACGATGATCGTTTTCTCGACAGTAGCTGTATCTCCTGTCCCAAATCCATCTCGAACTGTGAGTGTGACTGTGTATGTTCCTGGTTGATCAAATGCATGCCAAACACTTGATTCTTCAGATGGGGGCGACGAATCGCCGAAGTCCCAGCGATATTGCGTAATTCCATTCCACAGCGGATCACTTTGATTTAAGGGCACTGTCATGCCTGCAAAGGCCAAGTCAGAATCTCTAGTGCCATCGGACATGAATCGCAATAATACACCAGGTCCAATGATGATTTCGCCCGATTCTGTGAACGTCTGACGCAATTGGATTGATGATGCATCAATTAGGGGAGATGAACGGTTAGCTAATGCTCCTCCGACCCACACTTCTCGAACCTGCATCATCGCAATTGGGAGAGGATTTTCAATCAGAAGAATGATCGATTTATTCGTTACTCCTCCTGCATCGTCCGAGGCGCTGAGTGTTATTGTCCAGCGACCAGGTGTGAGGAATGTGTGACTTGCAACGGTCCGTAAAATCGTCTCATTTGTATCTGAAAAATGCCAAGCATAAGTTGGCTCCTTTGCACTGTCTGGGTCAAAGGAGGCCGATGCATCAAATGTTACTGTTTCCCCGGCTTCTACATTTTTTGTAACAAGTTCATTAGGTAGGATCTCTGATCGTTCAATAACTGAAACAGGTGCTTGGTTTTCGACGTATACGCTGAAATCGATGATGGTTACATTTCCATCGTCATCAATTGCATTTACACTAATTTCTTTGGTGCCGGGGCACTTCCAAGAGGCCCAGAATACTTCACCCGGTGTGGTTGTTTTTGTTGTTGAACTGAAATCATCTTCTAATCCTACGCCCAATCCATCGCCTTGAATATTGGCATAGGAACTGCATCCCTGTGCATCATCAAAGTTCCATGTGGTGGAGACAATTTGGCCATCCACATCACTGAATAAATCTGGCATCTTGAGTTGCGAGAGCGTGCTGATGGTGTAGTCTGTTGCTTTCTCTGCCAAAGGGGGCCGGTTCAAAACTCGGATTGTGATGTTTTTCATGCCTATGTTTTTTCCATCATCAGCAGAAACTTGCAACGTATGGCTTTGTCCATCGGCTGTGCCTTCAGACCATGAATGGACTGCAATGACGCAGTTGGGGCGAGCGCATGCAGATGTATCGGAACTTGTATCGTTTCCATCTCCCCACGACCAATGAAAGTTGATGTTATCTATGGGGACATTGTCAATAGTTTGTTCAGCGTTGAAAATAATTTTTTGCTGTGTTAGAACTTCCAATTGAGTGTCTATTGTGAGTCCAGCAGTTGAAATAACAAGTATTGGATCAATTTCATCAATGGGGATTACAGGCCAATATGATGTCTGTGCCGTGATGTCAAATGGAGTTCCCAAAACAGGTAATGGGACTGACCATGCGCCTCCAGTGTCCTGTACTCGCAAAGTCACGTTGTAGGGCGAGATACTCGGAGTGATCCAGCTGTATGTTGGGTTACGCAGTTGGGATGTGTTCCCATCGCCGAAATCCCACTCATAATTCGCTGGAGCGTCATCATGAGTAAATGTACTTTCATCTGTACGGAGACCCCAGTAATCGTGCCCTGCTTCAGCAGTGAATGAAATTGAAGCCCATGTGTTGACAAAACTGCCCGTACCTGCTGTAAGTGAGGAGGACCCGATTGCTTCAGGCCGCATATTCCGAAGCAATTCGGTACTCGATAGGCCTTCATTTGTTAAGGCTCCAGTGAGGTCATACAAACGTGCTCGGATTGTATAGGTCCCATTGACCTTTGGAGTAAAATAGACTGCTTGGAAGACGGGATTTGATGAGCGAATCTCAATTTGCTCTTGGAATTGATCTACGACGTTGTCATTTGAATCAAGCGCTTCCACTCGCAGAATTTTCTTTTCATAGTAAGCCGCAGTTTGGGCTAGTATTTGTCCAACATATGTGTCCGCTTCTTGATCCATGTCGGCATCGTGCGTCGCATTGGCGTTGAACATGACAGTCGCTGGGTCACTGATTAGGGATGCTCGTATGCGTAGGTCTGTCAAGCCATATGGGCAAATAGATAGTGGGTACTGTGTGTCTCCTTGGGCATCAGTGCATCTTTTGTCATCGTTGGGCTGATTGGGGCCCGCAGAAGCCCACCAAGCAATTGCATATGCCTGATCATAAGTGGTGCCAAATTCATTGAGTGAAGTCGGTCCAATCTTGTTCGTAAATGCAATGGGTGTCATGTCCCAATTGCCAGTATTCGTATTGTGGGCTACCAATCGGGCTTCGAACATATCTTGGCCGGCCTCAAATTGCATTGAAAGGGTCGACCCTGTAGCAGAAACAGGCGGGATGAATTTGTATGCTTTTACGCCCCACCCCTCAATCTGCGTGTTTGATGAGACATATTCGCTGGCCCAAGATGCAGTTTGATCTGTGAGTTGCAATTTGCAATATGTTGTGCCCGCGCATGTCGATCCTAAAGCAGCATTAGGAAAATCATAATCGGCAGAATCAATGACCATCGCTGCAGTGAAATTGGCAATGATGTCATTAATTTCATATCCGATCAAGTTGGAGGCTTGATTTGCTGCCAGTTGTTCGATTGATGTGACGGAATTCGCAGTATTTTGAAAAATCGAACGTATCCCGTCGCTCCCGTAGATGCCATATAGGTACATGGCAAATGCCGCACCTGCGCCATAATCGCTTTGGCGAGCATTCCACATGCGGATGCTGTGGTTCGCTTGTCCTGACCACGAATTGAAGTGCCCAATGAATGCATTATCATCATTGTAGGTTAGATATCCTGCAAGGTCAGCAAATCCTTCATTCAGCCATATTGCTTCACCTTGGTCGGACATGGCATGAAGTAGGTGCTGAAGTTCATGGCAAATCACGAACCGTGCCCATGCTAGACCAGCATCATCCGAGTCGACAAAAATTGCCTCTCTCGCTTCACTTGCGTCGAAGCCACATGTTGCGGGGTTGAAATTGCAATCCCATTGGTACCCCCCTGTTCCGCCGCCGCCATCCATGGGGTAGAAAAAGATCTCAATTTGGCAGTTATCGTCACTGTCCGTGATGCCCGCTAGCGGCGCGAAGATACTGGAGATTGTGGGGTAAATGTTGTTTGACCAAGCACTTGTGAACGCATTTAGGTCTGCGGTTGAGATAACTGTATTTGTTTCGACGATGAATGCGGCATTTGCAGTTACTGCTTTGACTTCTGCTGTTAATGTCTGTGTACCATCGGGGGCGGGAACGCCTCCTAGTCGAACAGAGGTTATATCCCCGACTTGGTAGGGTGTGCAAGCACGGCCAGACGTTGTCGCGGATGGTGCTTCTGTAAATAATTCTGATTTATCGAGATCTTGGTTAATCCAATTTGAAAGGGAGTAGACCTTTTCTCCATCTGCTAAGAGTGATTCGGGGATGGGGTAGGGGCGGCCTATTTCTTCGATTCTGAACCCATTTAGTCCATGCGCGATTTCTGATTCACTATCGTGTGGGTTGTCATCAGGTGCTGATGCATTTCTCTCATTTTGATCTGCCAGACTGGTTGGTATCCCTGCAAGAAGAAGTGCGAACAAAGCAAGGACTGTTAGCGATCGTTTGGTGCGTTCGCGGGTCATCTAATCCACCTTGCCTAAAGGCTCCCGGCTCCTGACTGTGATGATGACTATTAATGGCGATGGGACATCGTTCAGACATGGTCTTGCGTGCCCCTTCCGGTATCTTAGCCTTCCTTTTCTTCCCAGCGACCCTTCCAGTGCAGCCTGCTGGGTCGAATTCGGGGGTGGAATGGCTCTCAAAAATACCAAATGAATCTATCATTGATGTTCGTTTTGATGGTGCTCTCGCAAATGCACCTGTCCAATTTCAAGCATCTCTCGGACCATGCATTCCTAGTTCAAATGCTTCAGTGCAGTTGAGAGAGTCTTCGGCCGACAATTTGACAGACCTTGTTTGGATCACTGAAACGCAAGGCATAGCGGCAGGGACTGCAAACTCATCAGCAGTGCTCAAATTGGTAAATAGCCCTGTTGAGGACACAAATGATTTATCGATTCCTTGGGTTGGGGTTTTTTGGGTCGTAAGCATCTTCATGCTCTCTGTGTTGTTGCATATTCGAAAGGATGTGGGGGGACAATGAGTTTAGACGAAAATCCACAGACTAAAGTCCGAAAGCGCATCCGTGCTCGTTTAGAGAGGGAACGAGCAGAGGATAAACGCGCTCAGGAAGAAGCAGATGCCTGGGTTGAAGACACACTTGATTCGGCCAACGAACCACGTACAACAGAGGATTTTGTTCGTTCTCGACTGCCTAGCGTACTCGTTTCTGCATCGGAACAAAATCTAACACTTGATTTAGCTGCACTTCTCATCTTTGTAGGGAGCATCGTTGGTCTAATCACAGGTGCCTTACTTATCAGTGCTGACCCCGGGGAAGTTGCTGAATCTTCCCTGTTTTCCGGTGGATCAAACTTGGTTGTAAGTGGATTGGTGCTAAGCGTTGACGGAGCCCCTGTCGAGAATGCGACAATCCAGTTGGAGACGCTTGAAGGGGTCGTTCTGCATGTCGCAAAAACGACCTCTGACGGGCGGTTCCGTTTCACAGCATCCTCGGAGAGCGATATGCGTTTGACATCTGAAATGGCTGGTGAAGGTCGTTATGAACTTCTCATCAGCCCTTCCGACTCAATTGAACGCACGATCACAATGCCTGGAGCCGGTAAGACCGTAGAGGAGGATGACCGGCATCCCACGCAATTGGGAACTGCTATTGCAGTTGGATCTGCAATTGGAATCCTCACAATTTTATTTTCTTTCTTCGGGTTCTGGGCTGCTTGGGAAGCACGAAAAGGTGGACGCTATAGGCGCGTTCTCGGTTTGTCAACTCTAGCAATGCTTAGTCGAGGCTTCATTTTCATTGGCCCATCTCTGATTTTACTTGGAATGGGTCTTGTCCTGCTCTCTCGACGTCAATTTAAGGATCAATGGGCATCTGGTGAATCGGGATTAGGCTGACCGCGGACTACTTCACGATTCTTCGAGTCCGCGCAATCCTCTTCCCCTGATCACCCATCAGGCGCGATGAACCTAATGTATCTGATCACAGTGGAGGGTCCTGATGGTTCTGGAAAAGGTGTTGCCTGTCGCATCCTTTCAGAACTTCTTGATCAGATATTTACAATGCCATCTATTTGGATGACTGCAGAACCGCGCCGAGGCTCACCAGTAGGCAATCTTGCCATCGAATCAGTGCAATTTGAGGGGATCCCTCCGAATCAGCAAGCGGCTTGGTTTGCAGCAGACCGTTTAGTCCATGGATACACAGAAATTCTTCCCCGCTTATCGGATGGAATTGTTGTCATCAGCGACCGTAATATTTTCTCATCGCTTGCTTATCAGGGAATTGTTGGTGGTGTGGGCGTTCATGAGGTCGCATCAATGAATGCAGCAGCACTACGTCCTGATCTTGTGATTTGGGTAGACTGTCATTCTGGCTTAGCCCGTACGCGTATCGATGACTCTTTTCGACTAGAAGCATCGAACAAACGAGAAATATTTGAAGAAGGAGAATTTCCCAGTAAAGTCCGAGCGGCCTATTTTGAGTTATTTGGTTCCGATTTACCCGCTCCTTTTGATGATGTGCATATTTGCGGCCCCATTGTGAATGACCAAGGCATTGCACATCTGCGCTCATCTCTCAAATCAGAACTTCATCGATTCATCCATGCGCGCCGACGCCCTGCAAATGTTACTCGTGAGCAAGTCGATGAATCCCTTCTCAAATTAAGGATGGGTGAATCAAGGCAACAAACTCACCTTCCTGGCTTGGAACCCCCCAAACCATCATCCAAATGGCTGCGTGGCCTTTCGCCCGCAACCATCTTTTCAGAAGGAGATGCAGCATGGCGCGGACACCCTGATGCTGCACATGGCCTCCCCAGAACGCTTGCCAACCATGCAATTGGAGCCATTATGGGAACTCTTTGTTTAGCGGGGCCTTCAGATCATACAGCACTACGCAGAAATTTGGGCCCGGTGCGCTTTGTAACTGAACGCCATAGCCAACGAATTCTTCATCAATTGTTTGAATTGAAATGGCTGACTCGGCGTTCATCGAGTCATTCATCACGCGACAAAGGGATCTTTGAGGTCTCGTTTGACCAGCAGCCATTGGCGATGCTGATGCTTGCGATCCATCCTCTTCTTCCGTCATTGGGTCGTGTTGAGCAATCCTCGGGTACAATTGATTGGCCATCTGTCTTTTTGTCATTGCCCAGCCATACAGTCTCGCAATTGGAATCGGTCATCCGCCGCCTCACTATTCTTGGATCTGGAACCAATGAAGAAGCACCTTTTGATGTTGAGGGTCTGATTAAGTGGTGGGGTCCAACAAATTTGTAATCACTCATTTTCATCCATGGGCGGTAGTATGAATCGCATCCCGGTTGGTAATTTAACATTGGATGGGTCGTTTTCGTAGTCTAATGGGCGTGCCGCCATTGATGCACAAAAAAGCCATGCAATGATTAGGCCAAATGGCACTCCTGTGATCATTCGCATCGGGTTTGTTGATTCATAGGATGTGAGCATTTGGATCGTTCCATCAAATACAAGTGGAAGCCCGGCAATAGCTAACAAGATAAGAAATGCCATTGTTCTGCGGTTAGACTTGTAAATTTGGTTGTTGATTTTTTGTGGAAGGACAGAGAGAAATGTATCTCGAATTAACCAGCGATTTTCTCCTCGCTGGCGAAATACAACCCCCCCGATTATGGCCCCAAGGAATATACCCACGTCTCGCACGCATACTGGCATCTGATTTCCATTAATTGTCCACGAACGTTCATGTTTTTGATGGCAATTCAGGTCTCCAAATATGTAGGTGAAGGCAGCAATGGGGTTCAGATCTGTTGCAGAAAATGTGCCATGGCTGATTTGATCATGACCATATGTTGCTCTTTCTCCATGGTCATGATTACCCCAACTCCATAATCCATTGTGGGTGAGATAATCAATCCGGTTTGCACGTCCTGAGAGCTCAGGTACTGAATTTTCAGGCAATGTAAGTGGGGTGATAATGAACAAAATGAAGAAGAATCCAGATATTCCAATGACCCAATTCGCTATTCGAATCGGCCTCTTTCTAGGGCGTTCTAGGCCTCCAGAACTCACAATCCCGGTTACACAGCGAGTCATTCAAAGACTGATCGGTATAGGGGAAAATATGCAATTGCCAGGTGGCCCCACTATTCGCCTTGCACATGGACAAAATTCTACCGAATCCATTGAGATCCCAATTATTGGCTTGGGTGTATATCAATCCGAACCCGGTAAGACAACTCAAGCAGCAGTTGAATATGCACTAGAGATTGGATATCGACATATCGATACAGCCATGAGTTATCGTAATGAAGCCTCTGTGGGCGAGGCAGTTCGGTGTAGTGGCCTTGACCGAAGTGAGGTGTTTGTTACAACGAAGCTATGGTCCTCGCAACATGGATATGAGGGTGCCATCGAAGGCCTAGAATCTAGCCTTTCACGATTGGGATTTGGATACGTCGATCTATATCTGATCCATGCACCACCTGATCCCGATAGGCGTGCAGAAACTTGGAGGGGAATGCAGAAAGCACTTGCATTAGGAATGACTCGTTCCATCGGCGTCTCAAATTTTGGATTACATCATCTCGATGAAATACTTGCACTTCCGGGCCCGCGCCCCTGCATCAATCAAATTGAGATCTCACCTTATTTGTCTCGGCCGAGCCTTGTTTCTGGCATCATCGACCGAGACATCGTTATTGAGGCCTATTCCCCTCTTACAAAGGCGATCCGCCTTGATGATGAGCGCCTTCAGTCTGAAGCAGACCGCCTAGGTTGTTCAGCTGCCCAGCTTCTGATTGCTTGGGGTCTTGACTGTGGATATGTGAGCATTCCAAAATCGGTTACTCCAGAGCGGATTAAGGAGAATCTATCTGCTCTAGATGTAAAAATGGATGAAAGTGCACGTCAAGCACTTTCTAAACTTGAGGAAGGCCTCGTTACGGGGTGGGATCCAACAACGAACCCTTGATGATTATTTGTAGGACCACATATGGGTTGTGATTCCAGCAAGTACAACCATTTTGGATAGATCCCAAAGAATGAATGGTTTCACGCCCCACTCCCATGCTTTTGCAGCAGTTGTATCAAGTGAAAATGCCAGCCATGTTGCTCCAATTGCATAAATCATAGCCATCGCTCCTATCCAGCATCCCCACTGAACGAGAGGTGTTATTTCTCCAGCAAGGCGTGCGCGGTCAAATCCTTCTGCAACAAGTGCACTTGCGATTGGGAACGCAATCAGATACCCTCCCGTGACTCCAAAGAGGGTTTCCAAGCCACTTGCTCCTTCCGCATATACTGGCAATCCGATTGCTCCAATTCCGATGTAGAGTGCACCAGATGCAAATGCATCATTGCGTCGCAAGTATACGCCGGTGCCTAGTACTCCAAGTACTTGGCCCGTAAACGGAACTGGCGAATATGGTGTGAGAAATGCAATTTGAGCTAGCAAGCAAGTGAGTCCCGCAAAGAAAGAGATGAGGATCAGCCGCTCGAAAATTGTTCTTTCTTCGGCACTGAAATCAAGGTGCCATCGGATTGGTTTTGCCCATGATACTTCTGCGAACATCAGCAATGAGGTGGAATTGGTGATTATCAATTTGATCGAGTAAAAACTTGCTTAAGGCGTGATTGCTGCCGTAATCACTAGAAGTCACGTGCCTATATTTTGCCACGCGCCTGCAAGGATTCGCGTGGTTTCTTCGATTTTGTCTTCTGGGATTGAGCATAAGCCAATCCGAACTCCACCTTCAAGGGGGACTATATACAGCCCCTTCGATGCACAATATTCTGCGATAGATTCTGGATCTTGACAAGGAAGGAAGGCAAAGTATCCATCATGGTTTGGAAATATAGGGACGTTTTGTCTTTCGGCATGTTGATTGAAATTCCTTCTTCTCCTCTGAAGTAAACGTTTCATTCGATCTCGCTCTAACGCCCATTGTTTCTTCTTCTCGGGATCAGATTGGATTGCATGAACCGTAGATTGTGCTAGCCGGTTTGCTCCAGACCACGTTCCTCTTCCTGTATGAAGCATCACTTCAAGGAGCCTTGACAAGACTGCTGCTGATGGGTGAATCATCACAAGAGCACCAAACCTTTGCCCATACATCGTATGGGATTTTGACGCACTAAATGCCGTACACACAAGGAAATTTTCGGGCCATTCTTCGGTGGATTTAGCAAATTTAGCAAGTGTTTCGCCCCATCCATGGGGTTCTGTTGCATAGGCCTGATATGCTCCATCAAGAATGAGGGAGACGCTCTGCTCAGGATGGGACCGTGCAGCCTCGGCAAGGGTGAGCAAGATGCTTTCTCGACCTTTCGAATCAAGAGATAGCCCTGTGGGATTATGGGCGGGATCATTGAGCCAAGTGAGTACCCTTGGCTGACAGGCTAAGAGATCTTTGAGTGTATCTTCAAGTTCATCAGTAGCCACTGAGGCTCCGTCTTCAGCAAGGATCGGCCATGTGGTAATCGTCGCATTGCATTCTTCAGCAATGGTTCTGTATGGCCCCCAGTGGCAGTCCCGGAGCAGCAATGCATCCCCTGGCTCGAGAAGGTTTCGAATCGTGAGGTAGAGGCCACCAGTCCCTCCGGGTGTGCAGATGGTTTCAACCTGAATACCCGCTTCCTTGAGGCTGGCGACCTCCTCTCCTAGGGATAATTTAGGCGCGATCTCCCGTATCCGAGGAAGCCCCAAAAGAGGTGCATAAGCAGCGAGGTCGATGTCAGTTTGTTCTCGAAGAACATTTGCCACCATCTTGTTTACAGCTAATGACCCATCATTCTCAAGTAAGCTCCCAACCGTTCCATTGATCACTTTCTGGCCTTGCTTAGAAGCAATTCGGCATCTAGCTAACCAAGCAAAGATTGTGTCATCCCCTACTTTGGCTAATGCATGGTTTGGGAGCAAACGAGAGATGGCTTCGGAGCCTTCCTCGTCGATGGGGGTAGGTTTCTCACAAGCCACGGCGGGGCGTAAGCAATACCGCCCTTCAATGTCGCCATTGTTATTCGGTTTAATGCAAAGCAAGTCGGACAAAGCATTGTGATATATTTTCAATAGCCAATACCTTTTCTTGTACCACATTGCATATGCTCTCTGCGATTTCAAATTTTGTTTCAGATGATAATACTAGGTGTACCTCAATCCCTGTAGTCAACATATGCAGCATCGGCTCTTCGTCTAAATGCGCATCCTCTATGCCCGAAATTTCATCCTTAATCTGTGCCATTAGGGTGAAATAACATGGCAAGATGACCGATTCCTCTTCATCATCTTCGGGATCAATATGTACTGTTGCTTCGACGAAATGGGGTATGTTTTCAACCATTGAGGTGCGAACACGTTCTGCGATTTGATGGCCCACGGTTACTGATATGCGCGGATTTACTTGTACATGCACTTCTGCAATAATGTCGTCAGAAATCCGACGAGTACGTAACAAGTGGACTGCCTCAACTCCTTTTTCGGCCATGATCACTTTTTCAATCATCGTTTTTTTGTCCCCATCCACTCCTGCTTCCGTCATTTCATGAATTGAATTTCCGAATATTTTCAACCCAATTCGAAGGAGCATCATGCCGACAACAAGTGCTGCAATGAGGTCAAGGATCGAAATTCCACTTGCTACCCCTATAAGTCCAACTACAACCACAACGGATGAAAGTGCATCTGAGCGATGGTGCTGTGCATTTGCATCAAGAATGTGCATATTATGGTCTCTAGCCTGCTTTCTCGTAATGCGAAAAAGCCCTTCCTTCACAACAACAGAAATGATGGCAACAACCAACGCGGTCATGCTTGGATTTGTGATTTCACGTTCTTGCAAACGCCACAATGCATCTGCAATGATGCCTAGTGCAGTGGTAGTAATGAGTATTCCAACAACAAGGGTGGCTAGTGTTTCATATCGGCGATGGCCATAGGGATGATCCTCATCAGGACCTTGTTCACCTGCTCGAACACCAAGCCAAACAATGATGTCGGAAAATAAATCGCTTAGGCTATGGATGGCATCAGCAACCAACGCTGCTGAATGTGCGATAATTCCAATGGCTAATTTGGCAGCACCAAGAAGCAGGTCTATGATTCCGCCCAAGACAGTAACGCGCTTTGCAGCGCGTGTGCTTTCGCTCATCACTGTTCCCTTCTTTGTGACTTGGATGAATGCTTCGCTGAGAATTAGGACTGGCGAAAGATTACAATTGCCCGATAGTCGAAACTATGACTACTGAGAAAGAGCGGGTCAACGCGCACGGCGCTTGGTTCAGCGGTCTAAACATTCCTGACCAATTCGGCGGGAAGTAATCACCATTGCAGCCAACACTACTCCAGCAACAGTTGAGAGAATTGAGAATCCAGGCACTAACGCGGCCTCTGCTTCTTCCTCCTCTGCAGCTGGACTGCTGTCCTCCTCTTCAGGGCATCCAAACGAATTGACCTCAGTGCCCACTGGCGTACGTGGGCACGCATCATCACCGTCATGAACCCCATCTCCATCGGTGTCGTACTGATTGGCAGCACATCCATCTATGTCGACGATTGCTCCC
>CAYMED010000027.1:3451-20508 GCA_964389655.1 uncultured Candidatus Poseidoniales archaeon | reverse complement strand
GCTCGGCCCAGATGGTAGCATTCTGCCAATTTTCCCCATATCCTGCAGTAGAGATGTTGAAGGATCGATTTCCAAGATCCAAATACTCTATTTTTACTCGGCTTAAGCCTAACCTTGCACCATCAGCCTGCACAAGATCGCCAATGGTGATTGTAGAGAGCCCAATATCTCTCGTTCTAATGATCAACCTGTTTTCATCAAAGAAGAAGTTACTTCCGCCACTAAACTGCTCTACGATGAATTTCTGGGCATAATCATCAGCAGTCAGCCCATTCATTGGGGTCACTTGGGTGAGTGCCAACACCCCATTTCCTGTCGTCAGAAAAAACTCGAATCTAAATGTGGTCCCGTTGCTATAGTTGAATTCGATGAATCCTCGGCCATCTGGTTCGTGTACGTCAATATTTCCGATGTCGACTTGATACAACTTGTCTTGCGACACATTGAATGTTATATCTCGATCTTTAATTTGTGATTCATTTAGCAGCAATACCAAGGTGCCTCCATTCATCCATCCATCAGTATCTTGCCATCTACTTGGATCTGTTGGGAATGCATCTGCATTATCTCCTACTCCATCTCCATCCTCATCCACCCATTCTGTGGGATCATCAGGGAATGCATCTAGGACATCAGGTACCGCATCATTATCGTCGTCTGGGTCAGAATTATTCCCTATCCCATCTCCGTCGGTATCGACCCATTCACCTGCATTCGCGGGAAATTCGTCCACTGCATCGCCAAATCCATCATTATCATCATCAGTGTCTTCATTAGCGTCTTGACATCCATCAGAGTCTAGGTCTGTTGATGTGTTCGAGACCCATCCGGTCTCCCCCGTCTGGCAGTCATCGTTGATGTCGGGAATGGAGTCATTATCGTCATCATCATCCTCAATGCTACTATCCTGACAACCGTCAGAATCATGGTCCATTTCCGACAAACTTGAATTCCAATTGGTATCTCCATCAGGGCACAAATCGGTTTGATCGGGCCTAGTGTCATTGTCATCATCGAGGTCAGCATTATCCCCGATTGAATCATTATCATGATCTAGCCATTCACTAGCCGAAAACGGAAAGGCATCCATCAAATCAGTTACATTGTCATTGTCATCATCGGGATCAGCATTATCTCCGATTGAATCATTGTCATTGTCAGCCCATTCGCTGGCGTTAAAGGGAAATTTATCCAATAGATCAGTTACATTGTCATTGTCATCATCGGGATCAGCATTATCTCCGATGGAGTCATTGTCATTGTCAGCCCATTCGCTGGCGTCAAGGGGAAATTTATCCAATAGATCAGTTACATTGTCATTGTCGTCATCATCATCATCATCATCATTGCTGCATCCATCTCCATCTGCATCAGTCATGATGGATGATGTCCATGTTCGGTTGTATGGAGAGCGGGGACATGCATCCAATGAATCACTCACAGTATCATTATCATCATCATTATCCTCTGTTGCGTCTTTACAACCATCACCATCGTAATCAGTTATGGGGGGCACGTCGGGTTCTGATGGCCAGTTGATGTCACCTCTAGGGCACTGGTCAACTCCATCGGCTATGGTATCATTATCGTCGTCAGGATCACAAGCGTCTCCTTGACCATCCCCATCTGTGTTGTTTTGGTTCAACTGAGCAAAGGAAGGGCAGTTGTCGGTATTGTCCCCAAATCCATCAGCATCAGCATCACTCCATTCAGAGACATTCAGTGGGAATTCGTCCTCATTATTGAAATAGCCATCATCATCGGAATCAAGTGTAGCATTATTCACGGCCCAAGGTACAGTCGTATTCACCCAAGCAGGTGTGTTGACACTCAGGCCTGCCGCTGTTCCTAAGCGGTCATCAGCCCCTTCCCCCCCGCACATTGCGCTATTATTGTCAAGAAGGACACAGGTATGTCCCTCGGCATGTGCCGCGATTGCTGTTGCTTTCCGCCCAATAGGCAGGTCGGCGAATGTAGGGGTGAGTGCATTGCTGTTTGACCCATCTCCAATTTGGCCCCTTCCTCCCCAACCCCAGCAAACGACAGAGCCATTGTCGAGCAATCCACAAGTGTGTGCATGACCTCCAGATAATGCAATGGCTTCTCTTCCAGGTGGAAGTTGCACATCAACTGGTATTGTTGAGTTGCCGCTTGAAGCCCCGGTTCCTAGGCGTCCTTCACTGGCTGATCCCCAACAAACGACAGAGCCATTCTCCCGAAGGCCGCAAGTATATTCGAACGCAGAAGCCAATTCTGTGATGTTGCCTTGGCTCTGATTAAGTAGCACGTAAACGGCTGAGCTGGTGGTTGCCTCAGCCCCATTTCCCAGTCTTCCTTTATCCCCTGTCCCCCAACACGTCGCAGAACCATTGTCCAGAACTGCGCATGTATGCTGACGCCCAGCAGAGAGATGAATGGCATATCTGCTAGCAGGCAATAGGGCATATGTAGGCCCATCCGTGTGGTCGGTTAGGTCACCATCCCCGATAGTTCCAAGACTTCCTCTTCCCCAACACATGACCGACCCATTGTCGAGCAGGGCACATGTTGTTTCATCGCCTATCGTGACGACACTCGCATTTCGGGGTAGCAGTGCATAGACGGGAGTCTCCTGCTGAACTGTGTCGCCGTTTCCCAATCTCCCGTAACCGTTGATCCCCCAACACATGACTGATCTGTTATCCACAATCGCACATGTATGGCCCCATCCGGCAGTTACTGACAATGCTGTTCGACCAACTCCTAAATTGACTTTGACTGGAGTAGCACTGTTTAAAGTCCCCCCGTTGCCAAGTTGGCCGTTCGAATTCTTTCCCCAGCAATACAAATCAGCACTTGAGTTGATTGCACAAGTGTGAAACCAGCCAGCAGCAATATATTCCTGATGCAGATCCACCGATCCACTGGCACGTCCACTAGTGTATTGCGGTATCTCATCAGTCCCAAGCATCTCTTTTTGAGGCTCATTTGAGACGAAATTCAGGAATGCTGCCTGCGTGCAAATCAATGCTGCAACAATAGCCAAAAGGCGCGAGCGAGCCTCATGTGGTATCAGCATCCTCTCCACTTGTTTCTAGCACGTCTGCATATGCAAATAATTCATTGCTTATCTATGAGTGAACATTAACTCAACACCATCATCACTTATTCTCTCAATGATTGCAAATCCAATGCGTTCAAGTTGTAATATGTCGCCAACACTGTGGTCCTTGTTCCATTCAAGCATTCCACTCTCAATGATGATGTTTTCATCTTCAACACGAGTCAATTGAGCCAGCCGCCCTCTTCCCAGTGGTAGCCAATGGGCCTGTACAATCTTTGGATCTCTTTTGCCACCTAGCCAGCGTCCGCTAGCGGTTCCATCTGGGTTGAGGTCGTCAACCTTGACATTCGCCCAACCGCGCAAGCGGATTACTGAATCCGTGCTTAAATCGCCTGGTTCAAGGATCACTTCACAGAATCCATCATCCCAATCTGGCATTATTTCTCTTACGCCTAATTCGGGACGATCAGGGTGGATGGGCAAATGCACGGCTTCCTTGGAACCATGCTCAGAATCCTTCAAACGAATTCGTCTAGGATTACGAACAAACATGGCGCGATGTGCAGTGGAGTCAATGATCCGCGCATTGAATGTGGATAGTGTTTCCATGGAGGCGGAAATATCCTTTGCAGTTAGTCCCAATTCGCTCCACAGTTGGTGCAGCGAAACGGGGCTAATTCCACGCCTCTTTAATGCTCGAAGGGTAGGCAGCCGTGGATCATCCCATCCCGTTACTCGCCCTTGCTCAATATCTTCTCGCATTCCGGATGTGCTGAACTTCCCATAGCCATGGATTTTGACCCGGCCCCAATAAATCGTTTCAGGATATGTCCATCCCAGTCCTTCATAGAGAAGTGTTTGGCGTCTTGTTGAATCCATGAGGTCTTTTCCGCGGATGATATGAGTTACTCCGCACAAATGGTCATCAATCGCCGATTGGAAATCAAGTAATGGCCAAACGCGTACTGATGACGCGATTTGTTCGCGTGGGTGTGGCTTTTCTTGAATCCGCAATGCAGGCCAATCTCGCAATGCAGGGTTCGTCAATTCAGCAGATGTGCGAATTCGAACAACTGCCTCGCCAGGGGAAAACGTACCATCCAACATTGAATTCCACCGGGCTAGGTGTGTCTCACAATCGAGGTCACGGTCAGCGGGAAGGTTACCTTGGATTCGCATCTCACGAAATTCATTTGCGGGTGTGAGGTCGACATATGCGAGCCCCTTTTCAATTGCCAGCACGGCATATTTGTGGTAAATTTGGATTCGGTCTGAGGCCATGATGACCTCATCCGGGTTTCGGCCTATCAACCACTCAGTATCTTCGAGAATCCACTGGTATGCTTCAGGATGGGGTGGCTTGACACGAGTATCGGTATCATCAAATCGAAGGATTAAGCGACCTTCCAAGTTCTTCGCGTAAATGGAATTAGTCAGCAAACCACGGCTATGTCCAAGTGTCAGTGGGCCGTTTGGGTTTGGGGCAAAGCGAAGAACAACATGCCCCCTCTCTGCGTTTGGAAGTTCAGGAAACCCTTCTCGTTTCGGCGTGGCTTTTCGCTTTTCTAAGCGGCTTGGATCTGCATCTGCAAGTTCATCTCGCAGTTTTGCAACTCCTTCTCGCTCTGCCCTTGCATTGGCTAGTTGTACTTCTGACGCGATAAGTGATGCGATTTCTTTGGCTTGGCTACGCAATTCAGGTCTCTCCCCAAGTACTCTCCCCATCACGGACCCCACTTGCCCCTTGCCATTGTATTCCACAGCATTTTGGAGGGCGAGATGGTGGACGATTTGGATCACTTCGTCTGGCCAATCCGATGCTCCCATAATGTGTCCACCTCAATCCCTCATTTCATCCCTTCAGGTGAAATGTGGTCGAATAGGCTTGTCTGATTTCTTGTTCTTAATTCTGAAGAGCGAACTGGTGGACTAGTGTGATGGATTTCTTTCCAGGCGTTTGAAACCGTTGACCAAGACCATCGCACATCAGGGTGGGGGGATGACCCTGCAAGCAGCTGCGGCAAACAGGCACGGGTGCGGGGGTCTGATGGATATCCAGAACCGAGATCTAAGTTGCATTCTTTGGAAATGGCTCGGATTGATGCATCCCGCTCAACCTTTGCCAAAATGCTTGCAGCGCCTACGACGGGATCTCGAGCATCCGCTCCATGCTTGGACGAGACTACAATGTTCTCTCTTCCAGCGGCTTGAGATACTTGTTGTCCAAAGCGTTCTGCATTTACATCACATGCATCTACAAGAACTTCAATCGATTCAGTGATGCTACTCGATGCTAGGGATAAGAGTCGACCAAATCCATCTGCTTCAGCTCGGTTAAGTCCCTTTGCCCTTACCCATGTGTCAATTTCAAGTGGGGTTAGGTGCAAACACTTGATGGCCCAGTTGCGTGTATTTGCAAGCTCTCTGATTTCCTTATCAATTTCTTCCCTCCTAGCAGGACTAAGTTGTTTTGAGTCGCGGGGATTAAGGCTCTCTAATTGAGCAAGGTCAGTTACTGGAAGGATGAGTGTTGCAATCACAAGGGGCCCAACAACAGCCCCCCTTCCTGCTTCATCGACGCCACCAACCCACATATCTACTCCTCTTTGTTGGTGATCTGTGCTAGGGAATCGAGTGCAGAATCAAGATCACGATCATGGTCTTTAGTGTTGATTATTCGCCTTGGCTTGATTGCATCTGGCTTTGGTACCCGAATTCTTTCCTGGCGTCGTGCTTCATAGTGCTCTCGTTCCATCCGGCCAATTTTCTTCCTCCGTCGAAGGCCTCTTTGTATGGCGAGCAATAGCAATAGTGCAATCGCGAAGGTTGCCAATATGTCTAGGATAATGAACGTTCGTGGAATAAGGTAACTCAAGGAACTTGAATACCACTTTTCCTCGGGATTTTCTCCCGAAATTGGCAGTATCCATTTCCCATCAGCATCTCGATCAATTTCGATAGTTCGTCTTGTGATGACTTGATCTGGTGCATCTTTTCCCCTTACCTCGAATACGATGGTATCTTTTGCCTCAAGCACAGTTGCGGGTGGAGCGGTGAGGTCAATTTCGAAGCGGACCACGCCATTTGGTGCGACAGAGTTGCATCCAATATCTAGATGGGATATTCCTTCATCTAGTGGGGCACAACTCGATGACTGAACGAGTTGAACTCGAGTTGCTTCTAGGCTAGGCGCAATGCTAAGGTCAACTGCTTCATCAGCATTGCCGGTATTGCGGATGATCCATACGATGCGTGCTCGCCCATCGCCTAGAACTTCAAGAGATGGAGGTCCATCTTCTTCCCAAGAACGCTGTATTCCAACTGTGAATTCAACCTGTGTTTCAGCAATGAGTTCATTTCCTGCAAAGAGCCTAAGTGGGATTTGAATGATTTCTTTAGCAGGGGTTCCAGAAACGATGGCAAACGCCCAAACAGCACTACTTTCCCGTCCAGCATTAATTGAGAGGTTTTTCATCGTTGGACCTGCAAAAGTAATCGAATTAGTTGCCATGTTGTCCACGGTGATTAGTACGTCCTCTGCGAGAAATCCGTTATTTCCAACATTGGCGATGAGTTCGCAGTTGGAGGGCGGGTCATAGGATGGGCAATCAAGGAGTGCATTGAATGAGAGGCTCCGTGTCCACACGATGGTTGCCACAAATGACGACCGTGCGGTTCCTTCCTCAACTCCGAGAAGTATTATTTCAAAATTGAATTCGCCTTCTCGCAACCCATCAGGGGCGGCAATCAACAGATCAATTACTGACACTGTGCTGGGAGATACGTAAACTCCGGGCGTGAGATCATCTTCTATGAATTGAACAGACCACCCACCTTCGATTAGGATTTGCTGATCTTCAGGAGTCTGATTTGTTGCAAATCGAATTTCCACTTGTTGTGCATCATTTCCGGGGTTTGTCAGGGGAATGCGTACTCGGGAAGTGCCTTCAGCCTCAATCTCAAATTCAGTTTCTAGACCTGATGGGAATGCAACAGAGGGGTGGCTTGAAACACCTACGTCAAATGACCATCTCATTGTTTTTTGGTCTACGTCTGGGACGAGGAGTACGTCGAATCTGTGCCCATGACCTGCTAGTGCCCGGGATTCTGAAAGTGAGGGGACTATGGTCCAAACTCGTATTGATTCATTAGTTCCAGGGGCGACTGTGAGGCGTTCAGCAGATCCTCCACCTACTAAATAACAGCCATATTCCCATTCTTCTTCACTTTCAATGCTTAAATTTGCATTCTCTGAGGTGTTTCCATGATTTGAGATTCTCACCAGTGTAGAATAATTTGTTCCCGGTTCAATATTCTCAGGCCACCCAATTGCAGAGCGTTCGATGCGCAATTTGGAAGGTACAAGGACTCTGAAAGCGACGTCTTGCTGGATTTTCAAATTGGAGTCCCCATCAGGAATTGCCTGAATTGATGCCGATGTGTATCCATATGTGGCGGAGGTTAATGCATGAACCCGGACCGTGATCGGTGCATGTGATCCACCTGGGTAAACTGAAAATTCACTAGAGGGAATGCCCACAAGTTGGATGTCTGGATCTGCCTGCCCAAAGAGACTCATTTGGACAGGATCAGTTCCATTATTCCAAAGAATGATGGTAATATTCAGTGTGCCATTCGCCCATACACTATTGGAGTCGCTCAAAATTTTCATCCCGATGGCAGAATCAGAAGACCCTTGTGCAGAAATCGAACAAATTGGCATGATCAACGCGGCAAAGGCAATGGCGGCCCAGCGATTTTCCACAGCAAGCCGGGTGGCTGAATACCCTTGAAATCACTCGGTCAATGTCTGTCTTTCAGTACATTTACTCACAAATCAATTTTCACGAAAGCAGCACATTTCCTGTAATGGGGTCTTTCACAATTCGGGACAAAGCCTCCAAATCGATTTCACCGGAATGGATTGGTGCATGCAGGTCGAAGGACTCTGCAATAAGGGGGCTAATTTCGCCAAAAAATCCCACATTTGTTCCATTGATTTCGACCGAGGCACCTCGCCCATTGATCCATGGCCCAGCGTTGCAAGGCGTGATGTCAACACTCTTTACACTGATTCCAAGGTCTAACAGAAGGCGTTGTACAAGCCCTCTACTTCTAGCAAAACCAGATGTTCTTTCACATGCGGACCATCCCATCCGACGCTGGTTTCTGCCATCGATGACCACGGTCCCAGATTCATAAATTCGCTGTGGGAGGTCATTGTGGCGATTGGTAGCCAACAAACCAAGAAGTCCAGGCGTGATGCGCTGACGAAGGATTGTATGGTCCTTGCTAATCTCGTTTTCAATTTTTGTGACGGACCCCAGAGGGGCCCATTCCAGCGCATCAAATTCAATATTCTCCGATGATAGTGAAAGTGATTGTACTTGGGAGAAACCAGCGCCTTGGAGGGATAATCGAATCCTACGGTCAAATACTTGTATGGGTAATTCCGAACCCGTCATTGGAGTGCGTGGGTCTGCATTTCCGATTTTTTCATATCCATGCCCAATTGCAACATCTTCGACGATGTCGATTGGATGCAATAGATCTGCTCTCCAAGCAGGCATCCGAGCGGAGAGGTTCCCGGCACTCGTTTCCTGTTCGAGCACACCTCCCATTCTTTCGAGTGCTACTGCAATTTCTTCTGCTCCTAGATCGATGCCAAGGAGATTGCTGATGGCAAGGGGATCAATTTTCCACGTCGTTGCTTCAGCCGATGGTGTGGCTACTGTATCTCGGCCAGCACCCAATACTTCGACTGCTTCGATTTGGCCACCATGTTCCAAAAATTGCAAACACATCAGTAACAAACTCGCGGTGCACGCGCGGGTATCCCAACCGGTAACGTCGATCAGAACGTCGCGCGTTGTAGTACTGATTGTGGTAATACGGCCATTGATGATGGGGGGGAATGAAAGGACTTGTTCCTCAGAATCGAGTATTAATGGGACATGAGACATTCCCTCTAGCAGGTGTGCATAATCAATGCCTTTTGGATGTTTAGAGAGAATTTCATCTATCGTCATCGGGTTATTTTCACCTAGTGGCACGAACGAGTATGTTTTAGGCGCCGCAATTGTGCGAAAAGGTGGTTTGAGATATGCCAAATCATGTACGCCGATTGATGCCCTTTTTCTCCCTCTTCCAAGTGCGTGATGTAATTTTTCTTGATGGTCCATCATTGATTTAACAAAGTGATCTCGTTCTTCCTCATTCGACCCTAAATTGACATTTCTGATGATCGCGGCCAGTATGACGGGGCGTATTTGTGACAACTCTTCATCGACAGTTATTGCAGTTGTGGCATCTTTAATCTTGAGATGTGGTGATATCTTCTCACCATATAGAAATGGTGCTATCACTCGGACAAGTGTTTCAGGACTGAGCATGTCTGGGCGATCTGGGAACACTTCGATTTCGAGGCCCTCTTCAGTCCAGCCTCCGATGTCCACTCCTATGAGTGGAAGTTTCTCCAATATCTCAGCACGGTTAAGTACAATTCCACGCTTTTCAAGGAGTCTCCTAAATATGGTCTCTGGCACAGTAATTGTAGGCATCAGTATTCCTCAAGCAAGCCATTCGGGGAGGGGCCGTTCATACCCGATCAGCCGCAACCCACTCACAGCGGCAGTCGTGGGGTCAAGTGCGCGTAGGTTTCTACGGCCCAACTGCTCAATCGAATCAATTCCAAGGCTCAAGAGCCGTCCTCTTGCACTTGCAGTGAGCTCTTCGAGAGCGATGTCCGTTGTGCCCAATATGAAATCAGCACCTGTGGCGGCCGCAATTAGCAAATCATCTGCACAGATCTCCCAAGGTATGCATAGGCCGAGGGGGGTTTCTGATGTTTCACGTATACGTCCGCCTAAGCGTCCCGAGATTGGGAGTACGCTGGTGGCCGTTCGTCCCTCGGAATGCTCAAAATTGAGTAGTATTGCAGTCGGTAGCACTCGCTCGGCAATCCTAGCCAATCTATCCACGCGTGCTAACCCTCCAATGATGAGGAGGGGTGGCGAGACCTCATGGACTGAAAGCAATGCTGCTAGGATGCCGTCAAGGTCCTGGTCATCAAGATCGGGCATCTCATCAATATCAATGAGGAGGCCTGCTGTGGCAATGGGATTGCAGAGATGTTCTGCGAATGTTTTCGCATCAAGACGCCGGATTTGATCCCTCTTGATCCCAAGGCTTGGTGCACCTGGACTTGAATCCCCTTCAGAGAGTAGAAGTGCTGCACGCAGGCCCAGCGGTGGTGTTGCGTCATCATATGATGTCATAACTCGAGTCAGATCTAGAGAACGCCTTCCTTCTAGGGGTTCTTTTTGGTCAGAAACCAATTGTATTGTTGACCAGTCGCCAGTCGCAGGGCGCCTTTCTTGAGTCACCGCGAGACTTGCACCATCTGCCTCAATAACAACAGCATCCTTGTCCACAGTGATCCCTAAATCAGAAAATGCCTTCTCTGCAACTTTTCTATCGGCGGCTTTAGAGGGACGCGACCGTGCACCTGAACCCGCAACAGGCGCCCTCCCTTCGACAATGATCCGCCCACCAGTCATCATTGCCCCAGGATCTTCACCGATGTCTCCTTGCACTAAAATCAGGCCAGATGACATGCCGGCCCCAATGCGCTTGCCAGTATTACCGCGAATGAGTACCATACCTCCATCTAGCCTCGTCCCAGCGTCATCACCTACTGAGCCTTCAACAATGATGTGTCCGCCAGTTGCACCATGGGCGAGTCCCTTGCCTGAATCACCCTCAATACGAATTCTCCCATGACGCTGCCAAGCACCCAGCCACGTGCCTCCTCCTCCCTCAATATTGACATTTGCTCCATTGTTTGCTGCGATGGCGAATGAGGCAGGTTCCCCTAAGTATCGAAGCCGAAGACCTTCAGGAAGGGCTGGCGCAAAACCGAGGTCTCCGCTACGGGGAGCAGGCTCATTATTTGGCCACCCAATCTTGAGCGCACGGTCTTGTTCGATCGCTAGAGCGATTCCCCGTTCACCGTGCAATAGCCGGCGATTTAGCCGAACACTACGCTCTATGGCCTCCCGCATTGTATGAGTGGGCCCGCCATTGCCTCATGATTTCTTTGCTTATCAGATTGGAAAATGGCTCGGAAAGCATTATGCGCGAGAGATTTGGGCACAGGTTTGATGACCATCCGAGTTGCGATCAATGGGTTCGGCACAATCGGCAAACGAGTTGCTGATGCAGTTGATGCTCAGGATGACATGGAAGTTTGTGGTGTAACAAAAACTGGCCCCTCTTTTGGCTGTGATCTTGCTGTGAAAAAAGGGTTCCCTCTCTACTGCACTTCAGATGACTCTGAACGCATTGCTCGTTTCTCGGAGCAGGGATATTTCTGCCAAGGTGGGATTAGTGATTTATTAGCTGCATCCGACATTGTTGTTGATTGTTCCCCAGGCCACCTTGGTGCCGAGAATCGTGCAATATATCTCAAAAAGGGGATCAAGCATATCTTTCAAGGTGGTGAGGAACATGCCCTCACTGGGAGGTCGTATTCATCTAGTGCAAATCACAGCATGAACGTTGACGTAGATTGTACAAGAGTTGTTTCCTGTAATACCACTGGATTATCTCGGACATTGGTGCCATTACATGACTCAGTGCGGGAACGCGGGCAAATCTCAGTAAATTCGGTTATGATTCGGAGGGCTGCAGACCCTGGTGATTCATCTAGGGGTCCGATAAATGCGATAAAGCCTGTGTTGAAAGTTCCAAGTCATCACGGTCCAGATCTGATGACGGTTGAACCCGATATCCAAATAACTAGCCTTGCAGTTGCAGTTCCAACTACGATCATGCACGTCCATGCAATTACTGTGAATCTCCCACCCGGGCATGGGCTTTCAACAGAATCAGTATTGGATTTGTGGGCAAATACGCCACGCGTGATCACTATGGATGGTGCAAGCACACGAATCACTTCAACTGCGGAAGTGATGGAGTTGGCAAGAGATATTGGGCGAAAGTGGGGCGACTTGCATGAAATCTTTGTCTGGAAAGATGGGGTAAGTTTGCAAGGTGATGTACTGCATTATTTCCAAGCGATTCATCAGGAAAGTGATGTGATACCTGAAAATATAGATGCAATCCGTGCTTTGATGGGTGCTGAATTAGACTGGCGCGCCTCCGTCGCGCGCACCGATGCCTCTATTTCTGCATATTACAACCTCTGAGTCGAGTGAGGTGTTAATCTGAATGATGCAATTTGTGATCGATTCCGCCCAATCCTGAAAAGGGCTCGATGAGCCCCTAGGCCTGATGAGAGGTGAAAGTGGGCGGATAGCCTTCGCATTTGCAATCCTCATGCTTCCCTTTGCGGGCATCGCTGTTGCAGTGACCATGCCTCTGCCAGTGTCCCGTTCTGATGAAGCCACCTTGGGTCCCGTTGGAGAGGTTTCTTTTTCACCTATACATCTGATTTCTCCAATGCACGAAGGCCTCTCTGAAGTAGAAGCTGAATCTAGTCCATGGGTGGCACTTGGTTCTCAAATGTGGGACTCATCTGCTGAATTTCGCCCAGCAGCCCCCTCTCACCTTTCAGCCGACGACTCTGGCCTCCTTGCAGTCCTCCCGCGCTCAACACGGGCATCTTCCGGCTTTTCTCTTGCGCAAGATTACGGCTTGACGATCCTCGACGAGGGCCCATCCCATTTGTTAATCACGCGCGCTTCAGATATTGCCTCATTTCCCTCATTGTTGACTGACCTGAATAGCGATCCTCGCGTCATATGGTCTGGTGGCATTCGCCCAGCTGATCGTCTACACCCTGACCTTTGGTTTACATCAACTACGCAAGAAGTTCAAATTGTGCTTGCCAAAGATCGCTTCAGCGATACGCTTGAACGCATAGGCCCTTTTCTTTCCCTGCAGCATTGCAGCACCTCGACTTGTTTACTGAATCCAGTCTCTCCAAACACCATTCATGCACTTGCACATGACCCCGGTGTGTTATGGGTTGCACCCGTTCTTCAGATTGTGCCTCATAATTCAGAGGTTGCGCTTGCAATGGGAGTGCGTCCTGCCAGCCCGCAATTGCCGTCAGGGCTTACTGGACTTGGCCAGATGATTTCAATCGCAGACGGGGGGGTTGATGATGATCATCCCGATCTAGATGATCGAATATTGTCTGTATCGAATGTCTATGCTCCTGATATTTCCTCGTTGGACTCGTTTACAGGCCATGGGACGCACATGGCCGGAATGATTGCAGGGACGGGTGATTCGAATTCCACCCTTCTGGGGCTTGCCCCTTCCTCGTACATATGGTTCTACCAGGTCGGAGATGATGCCAAACAAGGTGAACTTGACCCATCTTGGAATTCTCTAGTAGACCTTTACACAGATGCCAGGAATAGGGGCGCGCGCATCCATCTTAACGCATGGGGCGCCAAATCAAATCATGGCAATTACACCACTGAATCAAGTGATACTGATTCCGCTATACGAAATAATCGAGACTTGCTTGTAATCTATTCAGCGGGGAATGATGCCTCAAATGGAATTACTTCTCCTGCAACCGCGAAGAATTCTCTTGCAATTGGCGTGTCTACGACTGCGGAAGGTGGTTCGGTGCAAGATGACGTATGGGCCTCTTCATCTAGAGGGCCAACAGCAGATGGCCGTATAAAACCAGATCTCGTTGCACCTGGTACCTCTGTGTGTTCGTCCCGAGCCGAAGAACTTGCTTCACCAGCAGCTCCTAGTTGTACTGGTGGATCCACACATACATCTGGTAGCTCCCATGGTGGTGTTTTGACAGGTTCTTCAATGTCGGCAGCTGCAGTCGCTGGTGCGTCGGCTTTGATAAGACAGTATTTGGTTGATAACCAGAGTATCAGTGCCCCAAGTGGCGATCTAATGCGTGCAATGCTCGTACAGGGTGCTACCGATATTGGTGCGCCCGATGTGCCAAATTCCGCTGAAGGTTGGGGTAGAGCAGATTTGTTGGGAAGCCTCGCTCCATCAGATGGGATGGGTCCCTTAGAGACGTGGGTTGACGATCAGAGCACTTTGCTGGAAGGGAGATCTCTTGCTTATGGATGGCAAGTAACTGGTGGCTCGGATTTTGAAGTCAGTCTTGCATGGTCTGATCTTGCATCTAGTTCCCTAGGCGCGCAAAATGCGTCACATTTGATAGACGACCTTGACCTAGTGGTGCGATCTCCTTCAGGATTGGTTTATCTTGGAAATGTATTCTCTTCAGGGCAAAGTTCCACAAGTGGTTCCGCAGATCGCTTGAATACAATCGAGCGTATCTACATTCCATCTGCTGAATCGGGCATCTGGACTGTTCGCGTACTCAGTGCAGCAGGCGGAGATGTTGAGTATGCCCTAGTTACTTCTACACGCGGCTCTGTTGATTCTCGTCCTGATTTCTCAATCAGAGAGGGAGGCGTGGTCCTCTATCCAGCCCAGCCACAACGCGGTGAGCGGACAACAATTCAGGTTGTGTGGGCAAATGAGGGGTATGGTCCTGCGGGGAATCATCTCGTAAAAATAGAGGACGTGACCGAATCCATCCTGATTGATGAACACATTGAATCAAGTCTCGCTTCAGGGAAAATAGGAACGTTGTCTATCACCCACAAATTTACGACAGTTGGGCAGCACACACTACGCATTTCACTTGATCCGAATGATGCAGTTCCTGAGCCCGAAGACGCAATATCAGGTGCAGGCCCGAATGTTTTCCTCTTTGACTTTCTTGTATCTGATGTAGGCCTTCGTTTAGATGTTGAAGATCCTGAAACAGATGCGCTGGCGATAGACGCAGCAGACGAGTTTCGCCTTCTCAATCGTCCTTTGGACCCGATGAACCATTCAAAAATCTCTTGGGAGATTCACCTCTCGAATGAGGGCACGTCACCTGAAACTGGTCTGATTGAAATCAGTCAAGTCCAGCGTATGAGGGAAAGCGATGGGATGTTATTTCCCGCATCATCCGGCTGGTCTGCATCGATAGTAGGGGGATTGACCAAGATCGAGCTTTCCGAAGAAAGTGGAAGTACCCCTTCAAAAGAATTTGAGGTGATACTCGAAGATACACTGGCTGATTTGAACGCAGATCCTCCCATACGTGCGCGGGCAGGCACTTATGTTGTCGATGTAACAATTACAAGCCAAAATGACTCTAAAGTATCGGATAATCTACGCTTCGTCAGCCAAGTTGAGGTGATAGAATCAATCCGAGTCTCTTATCCCGGCGGCACTGATATCGCAGCAGCCCCCCGCGCAAATACAGATTTGCGTATGAGTTTGGAAAATGAAGGAAACGCCCCTGTTGATCTTCGGGTGACTTGTATGACTCCGAGGGGGTGGGTGGTCGATCACGTTGCAAGTACCCCTGACGATGTGGAAGTGGTACGGGATTTGGCTTCAATCAGCCCTAACGGTTTTCTTCCGCTAATCGGAGCAGTCTACGTTCCTGCAGTGAGTGCGGGGCTTCCAGCGGCAGGTGATATTGAGAAAGTGGATTGTACAGTCAAAAGTCGGACCACGGGTATACTCCTTGCCTCGCCTTCGTACAACCTTACAGTTCTTCCATTGACCTCTTTTACGTCAGTCCTACGGACGAGTGGAAATAGCGATATTTTACCCGGTGGCTGGGGTGATGGTCTCGATCCAATTAACCTTGTCGAAGGTGTATCTCAGGTATTTACAATGGAAATCTTCAATGATGGAAATCAGCGAGTTGACCTTTCGGTGTCTTGCTCAATTGATCGTTTAACTTGGGGATTTTATGTCGATGAATCCACCAGTACAGGAAATGGAATTCTCGTTAACTCTTCGGAAAATGGGACGTTTGATCTTATTTTGGATCCCGGCCCTGATGCGCGAGGTGGTGATGAGGCAGAATTGTCTATCTCTTTGAAATTAGATGGGGTGGAAATGGCAGGCTTTGTGATTGAGGTGCGGCTTCTCCCTCGGGCATCTCTTTCCCTTGTTCCGGATGATCCAGATGAGATTGAAGTGGGTTCTGGTGGCCGAATAGACACACATTGGACGCTTACAAATACAGGTAATGTTCTTGTTGATCAACTCGTGATCACCCCTCATGTATCTGGTGTGGACTCTGCGGCGAATTGGAGCATCGGATTTGCGAATTTACCACCATCTTCTATTGAACCCGGTGCAACTATTGGTTTTTCCATTACACTGAAGGCGCCTGATAATCTTGCAGGGGGTACGTCTGGAATTCTGGGAATTGAAATTGATTCTCTGCTGACGGAATCCATTTTTGATTCGATTAGTCTCAAAACAATCGGTGCCTCAATTTTGAGCCTTTCACTTGACCGAGATCAATTTCCAGACGTAGATCCTGAAATTGGCATTGATGTCAAACTATCCGTTTCGAACATTGGATCAGAACCTGCAACTGTCCGACTTGTTTCAAATGCCTCTTCGGCAATTATGGTGCAATTCGAACAAGAAACATTTGATCTCGCGGCCGGGGACCGAGTTGATTTGATGGTCTCTGTCATCCCAAGTCCTAATTTGAAAATTACAAGCGTGCTCTTCGATGCTTGGGATACCTCGGGAAATGATTGGTCAATCAATGGCTCAACATCGATGTCGCTCTCCAGTGTTTCTGCGACTTCAGCAGAATTGACTTTTTCTGAGCGTGTTGCATCTCCTACAGGAATTGGCATTGTCGCAGTAATCCTTGCCATTGTGAGTGGGCTGTTGTTCTTCATCTTCCGCTCTCCTGACTTGGATGAGGGAGAGGAACTTGTTGATTTTTCAGTTCCATTAAATCAGGATTTTCGCCGCCGAGAGGCCCTTTCCGTACCCAATCAAATTGGTATGGCGGGAAACGAAGGTGTGAGCGATTCTGAAATTGCTTCCATCCTAGCAGCATCAAATGCACCACCCCCCTTACCTTCAGGGGCACTAGGTGGACTCCCTCCTCTTTCGCCGCCACAAACTGGCTCACTTCCACCGGCTCCTAGCCCCCATTCCCCCCCTGCTGCAGGACTCC
>CAYMED010000027.1:0-3441 GCA_964389655.1 uncultured Candidatus Poseidoniales archaeon | reverse complement strand
GCCCCCCTCCCCCCGGCCCCCCGCCCCCAACCCCCCCCTCCTCCCCGCCCCCCCCCCCCGCCAGCAGGACTCCCCCCCCCGCCAGCAGGTCTTCCCCCTCCCCCCGGTACTCCTCCATTTCCTCCCCGTGAGGGATGATTCCTCCCTATGCATTCAATGACCGGAACAGCCATGAAGACGAGTGGTTGGTGAATATTCAATGACGAGGGCCGTGGTTCTATTCGGCCCGCCGGGTGCAGGAAAGGGGACTCAAGCGGCTCGTCTTCGGGAGTTGCTCGAGCGACCGCAAATTGCCACAGGGGATATGTTGAGGGCTGCACTTGCGGAAGGATCATCTCTCGGATTAGAAGCTCAAAAGCACATGGAATCAGGAGGACTTGTTCCTGATGACGTGATTCTTGGCCTTATTGCATCTCGCCTTGAAGAAGATGATGCCGTTAAAGGCGTGATTTTCGATGGCTTCCCCCGCACTCTTGCACAAGCAGAAGCACTTGATCGTCTCTGCACGGTTGAGGCAGTAATTTCTATTGAAGTCGATGAAGAGGTTTTAATCGAGCGCATCACTGGGAGATTGAGTTGCTTAGCCTGTGGAGCGGTGTTTCATGTTGTCTACCAACCTCCCGATGTCAGCGAGGTTTGCAACTCATGCGATGGTAAACTGGCCCCGCGTGTCGATGACGCAGTTGATACTGTACGTGCCCGCCTTCACACTTATCTTGAGCAGACGGCCTCTGTATTCGATTATTATGCCAAAAAAGGATGTATACATTCAGTGGATGGAGCCTTATCGATTAGTGAGGTTTCCCAACAGATCGATGAAGTTGTGGATGGGATTCTCTGAGTCGCGGGCAGCGCTTCCGTAGCCGGTACCGGCAAATGATTGGCAAGGTTCAGGCACGTAATGCTCAAATCATTCTAGAGGGCAACGAGTCTGAAGAGATACAGTGTGCTGCTGTTTCTGAATCACTTCGCATTGCTAAGCGCTTGAAAGTACCAGTCGATAAAAAATTACGCGCATGGATTTGCCGGCATTGCAATTCCCCAGCGATCCCGGGCCGAAACGCTCGCATTCGCATACGCAAAGGCATTCGGATTCGGACGTGTGGGTGTTGTAATCGAATACACCGCTTTCCACTTCGAGGGAGGGGGCATGTGGATGGGTCGTGAGAAAAAGATCTTGCGTGCGGCCCGATCCCCTGGCCTAAAAGCCACTGTTCAGATTGGACGTTCAGGGCTTACAAGCTCTCTTGTAGAAGAAATCGATCGGCAACTAGCACAACGGGATTTGGTCAAAATAAGATGTAACCGGGGTCTTCATGACCGAGATCAACGGAAGAAAATGTGGGCCGAGATCAGCGAACACGTGGGTGCGAGAGTGGTTACTTCACAGGGCCATATGGCGGTATTGACAAGATTGGGGTCATGAGGCCGTTTCCCTCATATGCTAGTGTGCCTTCGAGTACCTGTGAAACGTTGCCGTGCTTGTGATCTCGAGTTTCTCCATGCCACTACTTGCCCCGATTGTGGTAGCATCGACGTTGCCGTAATTGAGGCTAGAGGCGAGGTTCCATCTGGACCAATCCCTGGGTCTGCTGATTTTTCTGCAGTGATCGAAGACCTTTCCAGCGATACGAACACTTCTGTGAGACCGGATTTCCCACTTCCATTTCGATTTGGTGGAAAACCGGATCGAGGTGGATTGTACATTGAACCAATGGCAACTAGGTATTCTGATGATGAGTCCACACCACTCGACTCAGTTGGAGGCGTAGTGGAACAACCCTCTCCTCCTTCGACACCTGATGGTGCTAATCCCCCTAAGATGGCGAAAGTAGTTTCAGTTGATGCGACAACAATTCCATCTGCAAAAGTTGTCTCAATATCGGGAGATGGTGCCCCAAATGAGTCTGAGCCGTCTGCCTCTACATTTCATCCAGGGACTTTTATGGGCCAAGATTCTCAAATTGTAGATGACGAAATTTTCGCAGAGACTGAGCCAATTGTCATTGAACAATATGATGACCTTACTCGGACTGAATTTGTTGTTGACCTTGATGAAATGGAGCGGTTGGCTGAACACTCGACATCGAGAGTCTTTGAACCAGCGCGCCAATATCCAGCCCAAATCCTTCCTGTCGATTTGGCTACAGATGCGGAATTGCGTCTTACATTTGACAGAGCGCTATCTGACCTTGAAGAAGGACGAGCAGAAGAAGCAGCCTCGCTGATGATTCGGATTACTCAAAGGCGGCCTGATGTTCCTCCCTTGCTCAATGATTTGGGGGTGGCATTGCTTGCGGATGCCATGAGCCGTGACGAATCAGATCTGCTGCGGAGCAAGCGCTTTGACCAAGCAGTCCGTGCCCTACGTCGCGCAGCTGAACTCGACGTGTCAAATACCATAATACTTTCAAATCTAGCGACAGTCTATGCTGAGTCAGGAGATCACGAGCGCGCTCATCGAGTATGGGATGTTGTTGTGAGAAATGCTCCCGAACTTGCAGCAGCCCACAATGGGCTTGCAATCTCTGCCGTGGCCTTGGGTGATCGAGCGATGGCAAAAAGGTCTCTCGACCGAGCAAATGAAATTGATCCATCCAGTAATGTCCTCAAAATGAACCGAGAATCGCTTGCCCTTGGTTGATTCACCTCCCGATGTTTTGATAAAGCGACTTCCGGTCGCTCGGCCGCTTAGAAGTGCACCTGTTCATCGTAGGTGAATGGGGAAGAGGTCGAGGGGACCGCCCTTGTCGGCGGCGGATCTCCTAGGAGACCGATGAGGTGTGCCCGGACATCAACAGGCCCATGCTGTGCATGGAAAGCTACAACCTGGTTGGGGAATGGCTCGGCTCGGGTGCCGATGAAGGCCGTGACAAGCTGCGATAAGCCGCGGGGAGACGCATGACTGTCTTGGATCCGCGGATTGCCGAATGGGACCTCCTGGCCGAATGGCCACTCGCTATGCGAGAGGGTACCCCCCGAACTGAAGCATCTCAGTAGGGGGAGGACAAGAAATCAATAGAGATTCCGTGAGTAGTGGCGAACGAAAACGGAATAGGACAAACTGAATCGCCATGGGAAACCATGGCGAGATGTGGGGTTATGGACCACCTCCACCTGTATCCGTGAAAGAGAAGTCGTCTGGAATGGCGCATCCACAGAGGGTGAGAGTCCCGTATCTGTAACGGAAATGGTGATGTGGTGGATTCCTGAGTAGCGTGCGTTGGATATCGCGCGTGAATATGGGACGCAGAAAGTTCCAATCCAGAATACGACTCGAGTCCGATAGTGAAGCAGTAGCGTGAGTGAAAGTTGAAAAGTATCTCTGCAAAGATCTGAAAAGAACCTGAAACCAGCCAGGGACAGGCAGATATGGCGTGAAAGCGAGGAAATGAGCAGCGTCATATCGTGCGTTTTGAATAATGCCCCTGGGAGTCTTGA
>CAYMED010000026.1:0-22970 GCA_964389655.1 uncultured Candidatus Poseidoniales archaeon | reverse complement strand
AAGTCGTAACAAGGTATCTGTAGGGGAACCTGCAGATGGATCACCTCCTGAGAAAACCGGAGGTGAGGGTTCTTTTGAGCCCTCATCTCCACCCTCCATCTCAATTTTTAATATTCAACATAGAAATTCATATTGGGGCACCTAGATCGCTATGACGTGTCGCAGGATTGATTCAGCAGTAGTAAGTGGGTAAAATTATGCCTCGACGTGTGATCTTAACCAAAGCGGGACCTCCAAAGACAATCAAGGTTCAAAGTATGACATTGCCCGAACCAAGCAAGGATGAAGTCCGAATTGAAGTGGCATATGCAGGCATCAATTTCGCAGATTTGCTCATGCGTTTGGGCTTGTATCAACCTCGACCACCTTACCCATTCACTCCGGGTTACGAATTGAGTGGAACCGTTGAGGCGCTCGGAAAGGGAGTGAAACATCTCTCGATTGGACAACGTGTTGCTGCAGTAGTCCCAAATGGTGGACAATCAAGTCATGCGATTGTTGCCTCTCGTCGAGTTCTAGTGCTGCCTGATGAAATCTCCCTCGAAGCCGCTGCCGCTCTTCCCGTTACCTACCTGACTGCACATCATATGTTACATCATCTTGGTCATCTCTCTTCTGAAGAGTCGGTTCTCATCCATGGCGGTGCTGGTGGAGTTGGCACCGCAGCACTTCAATTGTGTCGCATGGCTGGAGTGAAGCAAGTGTGGGCTACTGCTTCAGGCCACAAAGCTCCCACTATCCGTTCCTTTGGTGGAACCCCCATCGACCGGCACAACGAAGATTTTGTCAAAATTATCAAAGGTGAAACTGGCGGCAAAGGTGTGGACCATATCCTCGACCCGATTGGTGGAGACAATCTTGCTCGTTCGCTTTCTGTGCTCAAAGAAGGAGGGAGGTTGTACACTTACGGAATGTCAGCAGCAGCGCCTAGTTCAAAGCGCACTTTGCTGCGTTCCTTCCTTGCGTGGCGCAAGACACCTAAGTTTGATCCGTTGCGATTGATGGCAAGAAACCGCGGCGTATTTGGCGTGCACATGGGAACTTGGAATGATGAAATGGTGATGGTTGCACAATTGAATCGTATTCTTGAAGGGGTTCTTGAGGGGCAATTGGAACCCCTGATTGATTCAATCTTCGATGTCGACGACGTGATAAAAGCCCACCAGCACATTCACGCTGGGAACAACATTGGGAAAGTCTTGCTCCAGTTCAAGTGAGAATAGGTTAGAATAGCGTGGTATAGAGGGCAATAATTCAGGCGACTTTATTTTATTCTCTTGGCTGATTTAGGAGGTAACTCTATCGAGGAGTGGTTTGTCAAACGTATATAGCATCAGTGAGGGCCCATGTAAGCCAACTGTGATTGTTGCTCCACGATTGAAGTGATATTCATCCCAACCATCTGGGACGATAAAGCCGCGATGCATATCTGAAGTGATGATCGTTGGCCGATCGGTCCAATCGAAGTACGCTAGGTTATCGTGATTCTGAGCATCAGGTGGCAAATCTCTTGCAGTATAGAGATAGTGTGTACCTATTTTGGATGGATCAAACTCAATACTCTCAAGATTTACAGTCTTCATGAACCAAGCTCCCATTCCATAATATGTAGAAAATAGCATGCCCGAGGAGAGATGATTTTCATCCACGCGAATTTTTCCATCATCCTCACGGCGCAGAACTCGATATTTGCTTGGGGCATATGATTGGGTGTTTGCAATTAATAGATCATTTAGGGCCGGGTCACACTGGATTCGATTTCCTGATGTAGATACGATCTCCGCTTGTAGCCGTGGCAACCGATTTTTGATTGCTTTTCCTTCAAAGACACATTGGAGATCATCCTCAAATCGCCCAGGACTGGTTCCCATGTAGAATCCCACACTTCCGTTAGGATCTGCATGAATCGGATGGGAATTCACCCCAAGGACCGGTGTTTCTGAACCAAGATTATGCGCAATAGAGGTCAGAGTTCCATCCCCACCGTGGACGATCACCAAATCACGTCCAACAAAATCTGCTCTCCGCACAATTTCCCTTGCCCGGAAATAGAACTGAGCTCGTTCTTTTCTCTCAAAATCCTCGCAAATCGTGCGAATTCTACGAAGGGTGCGGTCATGGACTTCTTCAAATGTCTTCTTAAAAACCACGAGGACGTCGAACAAGCCTGCGACCCGATTTGGCCGAAACCGTTCGACCTCAAGGGTCTTGCGTCCAGTTTGTTTTTCCCCATATTTCGGGACAAGTCGATAAATGAGCCACTTGATGCGTGCTCATGCATCCTGTAGGCGTGATGGCTGAACATTCCCTGCGGAACTCGGTACATTCGATGAGAACTCGTTTCCAAATTCGATCAATATTGCTGGTCGCAACCCTTGTTCTTGCTTCACTTATTGTAGGGGTGGAAATGCGGACCGAGTCCGATTCTCAAGGACCTAATTTGACTCTTGCACAAATCAGCGCGTTACGCGAGGTCAATGGGCGCGCTGAACTTACATGGGCTTTAACCATTGGTGGCTCTAGCGCTGAATCTGCGAATTCAGTTGTGATTGATTCGGCTAATGATGCGTACATTGCTGGTAATTTCCGATCAAATAATCTAGCGTTTGGCTCACAGCAACTGAGCCCGGCGGGTCAAATGGATTTCTTTGTAGCCAAACTTGACAGCACGGGGACATGGGATTGGGCAGTAAGTGTTGGAGGCATGTTACAAGATTCAGTTTCAGGGATTGCACTCAATTATGCAGAGGATGAACTCCACATTACTGGACAATTTGATTCCCAACAGATTACATTTGGATCACATACTCTAACTGATAATAGCGGTGTCTTTGTTGCCACTCTAAAAACAGACGATGGCCAATGGAAGTGGGCTTCTAGTCTGATTGGTTCTAATGCAGACCAAGTCCATTCCATCACCTCTGACTCATCTGGCGACATCTATGTGGGAGGATTTGTGAGCGGCTCAAATTTGAGTTGTGATTATTCCGGAGGGGTCAATTACTACGATAATGAGCAAGGTGGAAATGATGGTTATGTAGCTAAATTTGATGATAGTGGCTACTGTGAGTGGGTAAGTTTCATTGCAGGTACTGCTGATGATCGGGTCAATGCAATTGCCTACAACAGTGTGGAAAACACGATTGCCGTAACGGGTCAATTTTCTTCACCCCTCCTGAAAATGATTGACTCATCAGGACTTAACCAAATGGAGGTGAGTGGTTCTTCAGGTGGTGATGCATTTGTCCTATTTCTTGACCCTGTATTTGGTGATATCGATGACTGCATGGCTGCAATGACGGGGGATGGTCCCCAAGTTGGACTTGCGATTGGAAATGATGATAATGGGGATACTTACGTAGCAGGACGCTTTGCAGTTGAAGTGGATTATGGTTCATCTACGATGCTTAATTCTGAAGGGATGGATGACGGATTTCTCGTCAAATATGACAACCTATGCAATCAGAAGTGGGGTGTTAGTGCGGGTGGCCCAGATGATGATTCAGCCAATTCGATTGCAGTAACTTCCACGCATGTCATCGTATCAGGCACATTTGGCGATGACATCACGATTGGATCTGAAACCCTAATGCATCAGGGTGGAGACGATATTTTTGCAGCTAGGGTGAAGCATGGTGGTATGATCGATGGGACTGCAAGTTGGGGCTCCACTGGAGATGAAATGGCACATGATTTGGCATTGGATGATCGGGGGAAACCCTGCCTTGTGGGTGAATTTACGAGTTCCCAATTGACGTTTGGACAGACCACTTTGTCAAAGAATTCAGGGACATCAGCAGATGCTGACATTTTTGCGGCTTGTGCGCCTTTCGGAAATGGGGGGGCAGGTAACAATAATCCTTCACTCTCTATTGGTGTTAATTTAACCGACTTTGATGATCTCATTGATGTCGAAATTGATCTTCGAGGCCTTTCTCAAACAACCTCGTATACACTGGAAATAAATTGGACTTACAGTGGCTTAGAAATCTCAAATTCGTCTTATTCTATCACCAATGCGATGGACCCTACGTTTCGATATTTTGAGCTCAATTTAACAGGTATTCGCGAGGTTGGGCCTTATTGCTTAATTGCAAAATTGCATGGCCCGGGCTTATCCATACAAGACAATGATTGCCTCATTTCGACGTATGCTTCCGGCGGTGATCGAGATGGCGATGGTGTTGCAGATAGTGCTGATGCTTTTCCAGATGAGCCAACTCAATGGGCGGACTTTGATGGTGATGGATATGGCGATAATCAATCAGGTATTGATCCAGATGATTGTCCAAATGACTTTGGCGTCAGTTGGGACGACCGATTAGGATGTGCAGATGCAGATGTCGATGGCGTTTCTGATCTCAACGATAATTGCGCGAATACTTCAATCGGTGTTGCAATTGTAGATGCATTTGGATGTGAAATTGGAGAAGGCCCGTCAAATAACACAACACAGACAACAGATAACAACACTTCTTCAGTTGAATCATCAAAGCAGGCTGAGGAGGGTCAACCACCTGATGATTTGTTTGGAAAAATCATGGCGCATCCATTTGTCCAAAAAGCAGTCTCATTTTTTGAATCACCTCAAGGACAAGTTGCGAGTGCTGCTGTTGCAGTCATCGGTTTCATTATCCGAATGATTCTTGCACGCAGCGAGCGAGCGAAGAATAAGAGGGTTAAGAAATTTGAGAAAAAGATCAACAAGGCTTCCAGGAAGAATCATCTTGAATCGCTTGTTGATGATATCAACAGAGTCAATGACAAAGGTAAATTTCCCCGTGGTGGATATGGGGACTTGATGGAGCAAATTGAGAAGAGAATGGAGCAGTTAGGTTTTGCATCAAAGGTTAGTGGTGACGATCTTGTCAATCAGGCATTAGAAGGAATCAATGCAGCAAGGGATGAATTATCTTCGGCAGCTGAAGATGCTCGGAAGGCAGCAGAAGAGGCCAAGCGCGCCTCACTGCGCAGTGGGGGGGACGCGCGTGGAGGCAGAGGGACTTCTGAGGTGGCAGCCCCTCCATATGGTGGCGGAGGTGCAAGGCCGATGCAGACAGCAGGCCCTGGACCCATGCGACCTTCTCAAAACCCCATGGATCTCGATGGAGATGGCATGGTTTCTGAAGAGGAGAAACAACTCTTCAAGAATCTCTCAAGTGAGGATCTCAAGACCCTTCGTGCTGAGAAAAAGCGAGAGAGGGATGCAGAACAAGCAGCCAAAGCAGCTACAAACAAGCCCACTGTGAGGAAACCTCCCGCTCCCAATGATGACTGCCATTGTGGAAGTGGCAAAAAGTACCGAAAATGTCACATGAAGAAGGATGAGAAAGAGGCCAAGAAAGCAGCGAAGAAAAATCGCTGATTCAAGCAGGCCCTGGTGGCGGTGGGATTGGGATCGAATCTAGATCCTGCACTGGCATAGCGGGTGCCGCAGGTGGCGCTGCATGAGTTGGCATGGCAGCAGCAGGAACTGCTGGCGGTGCCATTGGTGCAGCAGCAGGTAGAACTGCAGGTGCACCAAGAGCCGCTTCTGGTTGCGGGATGCCGAGTTGTTGTGCTGCGGATGCAGCCTTCTTTTGCTGCTTCTTCTCCTTCCATGATCCCATCATGTTTTGGATTGATTTGATGTCGGAAGAACTTGCTGCGCATACGATGAATCCCAATAGTCCAGCCAATGCACCAGAAGTTGGGCGCCAACTACTTTTCACCTTGGTCGCAACTGTTTCGGTGCCAATCACGGCGCTGTCATCATCCTGAAGCGACCCCATCCCAATAATCCACTTCACCTCGATCAATTCGCGCCGTCCCACATCATTTGCATCTCCATCATCTGATTCATAGATTAGACTATCTCCATCGCTCTCAACTGCATTGACCATCCCCATCATAAACATTCCAAATGCCAAGCCAGCAGCTACTGTAGCCATGATACCTAGCACGGGTCCCATGCGGGTTGATGCATCTTCAGAGATCCCTGTGATCAATACATCGAGTACCAATACGCAAAGTGCAATTAGCAGAAGCGTTCGTATAGAGGCAAATAGAACAGTAGCTGCCGACCACTCAATGGAGAACGCGCTAGTATGGCGTATTGACTGAGACTCACCCGTGTAGGCTGCACTTTTGTCATTATTTTTGCTCATTTCCATGGATGTCATTTCCGTAATTCGGTCAGGTCCGTATTTAGTGCGTGTTGACGTGATTTGAGTCGTTCCATCTGACGATGCTTCGGATTCTTGGTAAATGGTGAACCAAGGCATGAATAGTGCAGCAATCAGGAGGCCAGCCGCAGTTGCTCGCAACAATTTCGACATAATACTGCGGTTGTGTATGCAGTCATAATAATTGGTATCTTTAACGATGCGGAGAAATTACCTAGTTTGCGCCTTCTGCATCATCAGCGATTCTTTCAGCCACTACCGTGTAGCCAATTGCATTGATTTGGAGACTCACCCCTGTCTGATCATCTGCGCCGAGGCCGTTTATGGCGCCATCGCCCTTTGCAATGGCTTTTGCCTTCACTTGCCAAGGTGCATCGAATAGATCCACTGTGAAACCTGCAGCAGCCTTTTCTTTGGAAGATGCGCGTGCGTTTCGATCCCCTTCTCTTGGGTCCTTGTCCTTTTCTAATTCATACTCAATTTGCAGTGGGCATTCGCTCATTGCTAGTGTCCTGCTTGCAACATGAGTTGCAAGAGATCTTGCATACCCTTGGGGGGGGGTGATGGTTACCTCGATCTCATCTTCATCCTCTTGTGGAAAACCTTGCTGTTGTTCTGCACAGTCAATGGATATGGAGACTGCGGTAATGTTTCCTATACCCTCTGAAGATGGGGTGAATGTGATGCTCAATTCTTGATCATTTGCTAGATTTTCTGAATCATCCACACTTGTTTGAAGCGTGTCAAAAGAAACCCTATACGCATTCATGCCGTCATCACCATCAATACCTTCAGTGATTCCAAGAACATCTTTGGCTACAAAATTACCAGTTCCTGCTCCTATGATTCCGAATACGACACATACACTTAGGATGCTTATCGGAGCAGGACCTTTCCACGACTTCAAATCTAACCATCGTTTCTCAGTGCTGGATGCAGCGGCTAATGCAGTGAGTGATGCTGTCATTCCAAGCCATGTGCAAAGTCTTGCGAAATTCACGCCGGAATAGGCCCAGCCATAGCCCCATTCAATGGCTGCAACATCTCCACTCGTTGAGTGAAATGGATCTGACTGAATAAATCCTGCATCTATGATCCTTCCTTGGTCTCCAATCACTTGTTCATTAAATCCAGATAATTCACCTGAAGCAACCGGTGTCCCATCTTTTGTAACTGCATTTGAGAGATGTTCTGACGTATCAACCAGTCCAAATTCGATGATAAGCATGAGAGATGCAAACACGATGATCCAGAGGCCCCGGCGGTCACCGAGCAAGTTACCCATTTTCTCCCTCGACTGGCCATATATCAGCACAGCACCTGTGCCCGCAACGATGATTCCTGTAATGATCGGCGTTCGTAGTGTACTCATGAGTCGGTCGACATTTGGTATTCCCACTTCTGAGCCATTTCCACTCTTCACAGTCGTGCTTTCGATCGTCCCATTGCCATTATCCCAATTCTCAAAAGAGGAATTTGTGAAGGATAAACCCCAAAGTCCAGCCTTCCATGTCCATGTTGCATTTGAGAAATGCTCTCCCTCATAGGATTCTGGCCTCTGGATGGGAACCGTGTCAGTTCGCACATACCATGCCGTCATTGAAGCCATTAATAGGCCAAAACAGGCCATGCCTGCGAGTGCAGTGGCTAGAAGAGCCTCTCGATCTTCAGCGATTGAGATTCGATCATGTAATTGCGCTCCTTCGGTTAAACTTCCGTCAAATGTCCAAGGCATATGGGCGGGAGTCTCGCGCAATTTCGTATTCAATTCGGCACCATGACTCAATGCTACGATAATCGCTATTCCGATCATGGCAACAGCATACCAAAATGCCGGCCCTACTTCCCAAGGGACCGATAATCCTTCACCTCTTACATGGCCCCAGCGCCCACGATTGATATCGACTCCATCGTCATTTGTGATCTTGTTGTCATCTAGGAATGCCTCGCTGATATCTCCTTGCGCCATAATCCACATGGCCGAAGCCAATGAAAGAAGAATGCATACGAGCATAAATGGGAGGGCCTGCTTTCCAGTGCTTGAAGGAGCTGAAACTAAACTTACAATCCACAATCCTGCAAGAATCATGCAAAGAACTGTGATTATCCCCTTCCAAAACGTGAGATCATCCAATACATCTGCCAGTTCACTCGTCGTCCCGCTTTCGACGCTCTGATGCTCTAGCATTTCAGCAGATGAGATTTCAATGCTCGATGTTTGCCATGCTCCTTTCACACTTTCATTTGAGAGGACGAGAAGATCCTGATCTACAGATTGAACGATGTGGTCGTGGTAGATGTCTACACCCCTTCCTAGCCCTTCAATGCGGAATTCACTTGCAGCAGATATTCCAAACATGATGCTGCAAAATAGCAGCAATGGAATGCCCCATGCACGTGCGCGCGCACGCTGTGAAATAACCCACCCCTGAAGTGAAGCGGGGCCATCTGAAGATCCCCCTGCCAATAGAAGAGCCATAATTGATAGCAGAAGAATCCAAGCAAATCCTGTTGCCATGGAAATTGCCGTAATGCCAAATCCGGCATGAGATGAACTTTCAAGCAGAACAAAACCGATTTCTGGGCCAAAAGCGAATGAAATTTGGTGTGAATCTAAACCGGTGTTGAAAATTCCGCTTGATGAGGGTCCTCCATCAATTGTAATTCTTGAAGAATCACTAATCCATGCTTCTGCCATTTCACCTTCAGCAGCGCCGAGTGTAAATGGAATTGATATTGCAAGTAAAAGGGCCATTCCTATTCCGATTCTGCGCTCACGCACTCGTTCAGGTGTCAGTCCAACAGCAAGTATACCTATGGTGAGAAGTGAGAGTCCTAGAAGTGCCAATGTTGTCCAACGATATCCATCAATTGCTGAAGTCACCAATGGCATAGGCCCACCAGGGCCTCGTTCCAGTGGCTCTGTTGTTGCTGAAAGATTTCGGTCGGCATAGAAACTATCATTGGTTTCACTTCCCCTCCACAATCCTGCCGACCACTTGAATGAACCTTGCTGGATGTCTTCATCCGATCCTGTTCCAAAATCGGCATTGTGTGTTTGCTCGAATGTAAACCAAGGCATAATTTGGGTTGCGAAAAGCAAACCCGCGATGACTGATACAAGGCCGATAAGGGTATGTGGTGCATATTTGTGGGCTAATGTTTGACTTTCGTCCAAGCCCGCTTCTTCTGCCTCTTTTGTCATTGCCCATGCGAGAATTTCTGCTCCGGCTAATGCAAGCACTCCCAAAGAAATGATGATGACAAAGATGAGCATGAGGCTTGGGCCCCACGAGATTTCTACATCCCTTACGGCAGTAAATGTCCCATCCATTTCACCCGAATAGCCCCCATACATTTCGTCATCAACGCCACTTCGATCTCCGAGTTCAAAGAAATCTTCCATTGCCTCTCCTAAGTCACCAATTGGTGAAAGGGAAACTAGCATTGTAATTCCTGCTATGGCCGCTAGGGCTGCAATCGGTGCATGTCGCAGAATTGCAACTTTTGATGGAGAAAGAGCACGCGCAATTGCGATTCCTGCAATCATCAGCATGAGGAATCGAGCAAAATCTAGCCGTGCATCGATTTTCCCCATCATTTCAACGAGGTCTGCGGTTTGTGGACTTGCCTGGCGCTCAAGTTCTGATCGATCGGAGCTAGTTTTTGGCTCAGAGACTGTGAAATTTGGAGAACCCGTAATGGATTCAGCAATGTCATCATTGCGTATAGAGATCGCATGAGGTGATACTGAAATTTGATTTTCTTCTACTTCGATATCATCTCCCTCTCCTTCAGTTGATTTTGTAGATGCTGTTGCCCAAGTCATCGACATTGATAGACTGATGATGAGAGCTAGGATGACAGCAGTTCCTGCAATTGCTAGCGACCATGTGCTTTTCTCAGTCACTGCAGGAATGGCACTAGCCTTTCCCTCTTTCATGACTGTCCGTCGGGCGCATTGCTATTGAATACACAGGATATCTGTTGATGCGTTATCACCTGACAAAAAGGGGTTTCATTCATCAGTTGGTGCAGGTGCGGATGAAACATGGCGGAGGACGTTGTGGTAATTGGGGGCGCCCGCACCCCTTTTTGTGAATGGAGTGGGGGTCGAAGGGGAGATGGTGAACCTGGGGGCCGCTTGTCGTCGATCAGTGCTGAAGATTTGGGCTCCTTCGCAATTAAGGGTGCGTTAGAGAAAACCGGAACATCTCCTGAATCAGTCGATCACGTCGTCATGGGCCATGCACTTCAGACCTCTGATCAAGCAATTTTTGGATCCCGTCATGCGGGCCTCAAAGCAGGGATCCCCCAAGAAGTTCCAATGCTCACTCTTTCCCGCATCTGTGGAAGTGGTGCTCAATCGATTGTTACAGGCGCCCAAATGATCATGTTGGGCGAGGCAGAAACCGTTGTCTCAGGAGGGATGGAGAACCTTTCGCAAGCACCACACGTGCTGCGAAATTTCCGCTCGACTTACCGCTTAGGCCGACCCCCTCAATCGGGTGAAGAACTCCCTGCTGATATGGAGGACCTTTTGTTTACGAATCTCCTAGATGGAATGTGTGGTTCTTTCATGGCCCAAACAAGTGATGAATTATGCAGACGCAAGGGTGTCGAACGTCCAGAGGTGGATGAGTTTGCAGCTCTCAGCCATCAACGCACAGAAAGAAGCGTCGATGAAGGAATTTGGTCTCAGGAGATTGTCGATGTTCCGACACCGGATGGAACCGTAGGTGCATCCGAAGAGGATCACGTTGTTCGAGGGACAACTGTGGACTCTCTTTCCAACCTGCGCACACACTTTGGCCCCACTTCATTGGTAACTGCAGGAAATGCTTCTGGTGTCGTAGATGGTGCGGCAGCAGTTATCCTAAAATCGGTGTCTCGTGCGAAAAAGGATGGTGACGCACCCCTTGCGCGTATTGTTTCATGGGGGATTGTTGGCCTTGAACCTGCGATAATGGCTTTTGGCCCAGTACCATCTTCGCTTAAAGCCCTAGAAAAAGCAGGCCTCAGCGTCAGTGACATCGACCGGTGGGAAATAAATGAGGCATTTGCGGGTCAGGCCGTTGCTTGCATTAAGGAACTCCGCATTGATATCGAGAACGTCAATGTGAATGGTGGTGCCGTAGGAATTGGGCATCCATTAGCTGCAACTGGAACTCGCCTTGTTCTCACACTTGCGCATGAACTTCAGCGTTCTGGCGGTCGTTATGGTATGGCTACTGCCTGCATTGGGGGCGGTCAGGGCATCGCAGTTCTCATAGAACGGTTATGAGGTATCATATTGATTGATCTTGGAACTCTAGGAGTTATGTGTCTCCTAATTGCAGTTGTTTTTCTGTTTAGTCCCGTTGGATTAGGTGGCGGTCTTCTCTATGTGCCTATTTTGCATTATGTGGCTAAACTTCCATTTCAAAGTGCGATATTAGGATCTCTCGTTCTCGTTCTCTGTACGGCTTTGGGAAGTGGGAAAGCCCATCAGAAAGAGCGCATGGTGGAAACTAAAAACGTGAAAATAGCCAGCATGGTTGCGCTTCCAGGCGCTGTACTTGGCTCGATTGTGAGTTTATGGTTACTCGAACGGGAAAGTGAGTTTTTGGTCAAATTAATGGCCATGTCTCTGACATCCTGGGTGCTATATACTGCGATTAAGAAGATGCGAGATGATGCAAAAGGTGATGCCATAATCGGCAACCTCGTTCCGAGAACCTTCCGAGTAGGTTCGGGAATTGGAGGTTTTTGCAGCGGGATGCTGGGAATTGGTGGTGGTGCAATCTATGTAACTATGAATCGTGGATGGGGTGGATTAAGCGCCCACAGGGCTGCAGGAACTTCATTCGTTACAGCCGTGTTTGTCCTTCCTGTAGCCATGTGCACACATATTCTGGTGGGTGGTTTTGGTGATCTTGCGGACCTCGATCTATTTGTCCTAATATTGACTCCTATCATGGCTCTAGTTAGCTCTTTCATTGGCGGGAAAAATGCAGTCCAACATCTCTCAGAGCAAATTACCTCGGTTATTTTTGTCGTTTTGATATCTCTGAGCATTCTTCAGTATGTGGCGGATTTATTCAGAATTATCTGAATGAAGGTGCCAATGTTGTTTGCGTGGGGGTAGTGGGCGGTTCATCCACATTGGGCGCCGTTCGTTTCTTGGATGCGTTTCTCTTGAGATGGCCCATTGATTCCATTTTTTGTAGTATTCAAATGATTTCTTTCGGTCCACTTCAACATCACCATATTTTTCTCCAGGGCCGGGCTTTGTCAGTCGCACCTTTTGTAACCAGCAGTGTGCTCCGCTAATTGGGTCTGGTTGGACCGCGTGTGTGATATTTTGGTGAACACCGCCATCTCTCCACCAAATTCGACTTGTGTCAGGATCTACTGACTTCCAAGGGCGAACACTCTCTAATGTGCGCATCCTCATTTTTCCATCGTGCTCCTCAATAGATACCGTATTGGTAAGAAAGCGATTTCCAGCATCCTGCTTTCTTCGCCATCTCCCAATATGATGGGAGCAGCCCACCACGCCAGGCTTGATCGACTCGGTTACCCAAACTTTGTCTACAAACCAGCCAATTTCAGTCTCAATTTTCAATAATTCACCTTCTTTGACTCCAAGGTGTGTAGCATCTTTTGGATGAATCCATATTGGGTTCTTGTGTGCAATTTCGACAAGCCATTTCGCATTTGCAGAGCGAGAATGGATATGTTGCGGAAGTCGGAAATTAGGGAGTAAGCAATATTCATTTTCACCAGCTAATTTTGATGGATGAACATGACTTTTGACTCTGTAATGTGGTATGGCATGTTCGGGGTATCCAAATTCGACCATGGTGTGTGAGTAGAACTCTTGTTTTCCACTCGGAGTTGGCCATCCTTCCAGTTCGTGTTTGCTATAGATCGATGGCTCAATCAGGAATGCTCCGTGTTTCTTCATGTATTCAAGTGCATCTAGTCCTTCTTTTTCAGCCGTCTCTTTTAGACCGGGTACTCGCTCAAACGTGTAGCGATAATATTCGTCAACCGTGATTTTTTCTCTTTCCCTATAGGGACTCATGAAGTGCTCTCTGATCCCCATGCTTCCGTCATCGATTCTCCATGAAAGTTCAATCCAAAACTCGTCTTCTTCCCATACTTCACCCGGATTTACCTCATAGGTGAATTCAACCTTTTTACCCTCTCGTCTTGCATATTCGCGAAGAACAGGTTGTCTGAATGCAACCCATTTTCCAGCCTGAGTTGCATAGGAGTTGATGTCGTGCCTCTCCGATGCATGGCCCATTGGAAGCACATAATCGGCGAAAAATGCTGTTTCATTCCAAGTTGGGGTGAGTGCCACATGGCAACCTATGGATTTTTCATTCTGAAGCATCTCCATCCAAGAGAATCCATCGGGATAGGTCCATACTGGATTGAACACCCGGGTGAAGTATACATCCATCGTGCCTCGCCCGTCCTTGATCAAATGTGGGAGGATATGGCTCATTTCGTAGTGTGAGAGCGTATATTCTGGAGGGAAATGCAACTCATTCCACCCATCCGGATCGGGGGGTACATCAAACAATTCAGGCTTAAATTTGGCCCACGAATTCGGTGCAGTACCTCCCTTGGTCCCTACTGAACCAGTTAGCACATTGAGAAAATGCAATGTTCGAGATACTTGCCATCCTCCAAGGTTCCCAATGGAAGCGGACCTCCACACATGGGTACACAATTGGCTACCCGCATTCGCTACAATCTCACCCGTTTCAATCACTTGTTCTACTGGAATTTGGCATTCTTTGGCTGCAAATTCGGGTGTATATTCTGAATATTCTTCGACGAGGAGCTCAATAAAGCGCTCAAATGTCTGTGCTTCGTTGGGATGGCAAGTTGATAACCAATCTGCCCAATTCACCCAGTCGTGGAGGAACTCTCGATCGTAGAGTTTCTTCTCGAGAATCATGCGTGCCCAGCACAGAAACAGAGCCGGTTCTGAACCAGGCCAAGTAGGTATCCAGTGGTCTGCCATAGCAGCAGTATTGGAAAGTCGAGGATCAATCACGATGAGTTTGGCACCATCCATCATCCCTTCCAAGATTCTTTGTGCATGTGGGTTGAAGTAGTGTCCTGTTTCAAGATGTGATGAGGTCAGAAGGATCACTTTCGCATTGGCATGATCTGGTGATGGCCGGTCAAACTTGTGCCAAAGAGCATATCCCGTTCTTGCGCCAGCTGAGCAAATATTGGTGTGGCTATTATGTCCATCAACTCCCCATGCTTTTAGAACACGGTTGGTGTAACCTTCATGCCCTGGTCTTCCGACATGGTATACAACCCTATCTTTTGCACCGGTCTTTAGGGATGCACGGATTTTGGAAGAAATTTCGTTGAGTGCTTCATCCCAGGTAATTTGTTCCCACTCACCAGATCCACGGTCACCGGATCTTCGTAAGGGGTGAAGAATACGCTCAGTATCCTGTATCTGGTTGATTGTTGCAGGCCCTTTGGCACAGTTCCTGCCTCTGCTACCCGGATGATGTGGATTTCCTTCAAATTTTGACACTTCTTTCGAATCTTTGTCAACATAGGCCAATAGTCCGCAGGCAGATTCACAATTGAAGCAGGTTGTTGGAATAAGGGAGTAGTTTCGCTTGATACGTTTAGGCCAAGCGTTTGCATCGAATTCAGTGTGATTGTGCCATTGGGAAGGTTTGGGATATCGTCGTAGGGTTTTTTCTTCGGTGTTTGGTGGTTCCCGCGTTGAAATTTTTGGAATGATTCTAACTGCCTCAGCAAATTTTTCAATGATTGAACGTTTTACCAACTTATTCACCCCATTACAATAGTGGCACCATTTGTGCCTTTCTCAGGTCTGTTCGGATATGCCTAAATCCGAGGATAAGCATGAGCATCCAAACCACTCCGAGGGTGGAAAGTTGTATCTCCTGTGTGAATTCTGGGTTTGGGGTCCCCCCCTGCAAAAGGGCCAAAGCAGGGATTAGGAATCCGAGGTAGAGTAACTCAAATGTACCCGTAACTGCGATTCTAATTCCACTTCTACCCGCCCATTCCGTCCTACCCTTTGCCTGCTTCAGTAGCCAACCTGTGTATGTACCCGTCATCCATGCCAAAGGGGCTCCGATGAAGAATAGAAAATAGTGAAGATTTGGGTCTAGACCCGTTATATCAACCAAGACTTGTAACAAGACGATCGTTGAAAACGCTCCAATAATATACCCTCCTTTTACCAGCCATGACTTGAAATTTGGCCGCAACAAGACGTAGATGAATCTCTTTGGTCGATCCAAATCTTTCACGAGAAGAAGGGCTGTTAACCCCATCAGGATAAGAATTATACTTCCGGTGATGGCAATGAAATTTGACTCTGCAAGATATTCGTCACTGAGCAACAATGCGCCAAGAAGCATAAACAGGTAGAGTCCAGATGCGATTCCCTTGGTGATGATATATCCAGCGACCTCTGAGTCCCACAAGATGCCTTTAGAGGGTTGATCGTAGACTCGCTTTGGATTTGCACCGTCTTGCCTCAATTTTGAGGCCACGTCTCGAATGATTGCTTGGTCTCGAGGCGCGGCTTCTTTTGCCTTTTTCTCTAGAGCCAGTTGAACAAGCATCGATGGTGTATCCGATGCTTCGATTCGTTTACTCGCATACTTTGCAAAATGGCCTACACCTGCTTCTTGTTCGGTCCACATACCCCCACTTTTCCATGCTGTTGCTTCAGGATTGAGCATCTCTTGGCTTGTACTCAGATAGTATACATTTGGCTTTGCTAATGCCTCAGGCTTTCGTACTCTCGTCTCATTTTCTGCCACCAATTTGGCGATTTTTGAAGAGGGGTCATCCAAATTTCCAGACGTGATTGATTCAGTGGGACAAACGATGACGCATGCAGGTTCGTATGATTCTTCAATTCTGTGAGCGCAATAGTTACACTTTGCAGCAGTTCCCTGATTTGGATCGATGTAGAGTGCATCATATGGGCAGGCTTGCATGCATGATCTGCATCCTATGCACCTTTCATCATCAAAATCGACGATTCCATCTGCACGTGTCCATAGGGCCGTGGTTGGGCAAATCGTCGCACAGGGTGCATCTTCGCAGTGGTTACACCGATGAACACTGAATTCTCTTGTCGTGTTTGGATACACTCCTTTTTCGATATATTTGACGTGCGTTCGGTTGACGCCGACGGGTATGTTGTGCTCAGATTTACAAGCAACGGTACACGCATGACAACCAATGCATGTGCGGTTGTCGATGACGAATCCGTAGTTCGTCATTCACCTCTCCCCAAGAAGTCCTGAACCATCTTACTCATCATGATTGGGGCTACAATCCTCTGAGCAATGCCTGAATTTCAGATGGTGTACCTTCGCAGTCAAGTTTCAGTGGGGATTCAATAACATCTGCCATCCGACTGCGGAATATGGACGAGGGGAGTGAGAGGAGAGCCCTCATCATACTCTTTCTCGTCGTTGTAATTGACATGATTGGATTTGGAATTATTATTCCCTTCATGACATTTCTCGTCGAGGGTCTCATTTCTACCGAGGATGCTCATCTTACTGGGATGTGGGTCGGCCTTCTCATGGCTGCGTATTCTCTTGCTCAGTTCCTCATGACGCCAGTTTGGGGTGGGTTGTCTGATCGCGTTGGCAGGCGTCCAATTATTTTGATTGGGCTTGTCGGTAATACTCTCTCATTTGCACTTTTTGGCATTGCTTGGACACTGTCTGTCGCTCTTCTTGCACGTTTCTTTGCTGGAGCATTCAATGCTAATATTGCGGTTGCTCGAGCCTACATTGGAGATGTCAGCGACCCGAGCAAATTGACGGCTAGGATGGGACTAATTGGTGTTGCATTCGGCCTAGGGTTTGCCATTGGCCCATTCATTGGTGGTGAACTTTCAGACCCTGCTTCACGCTGGCCCGATCTATTCAGCGCCAATATGTGGCAGCAGTACCCCTATCTTCTGCCATGCCTCGTGGCAAGCGCGCTTTCTCTAATTTCGCTAGGATTTGGAATTTTCAATTTGCCCGAATCCCTTCCTCCTGCTGATAGAACTGATGATATTGCTCGAAACCCTATCGAGATGTTGGGAAATTCGTTTCGCTCGGTTGTTCGTGTGATGCGAATGCCAACAGTTGGTTCTTTGGTTCTTGTTTCTTTTTGCTTTATGATTGGGTTTACTGTCATGCATGCGGTTTTCATTCTTCAAACAATGATGCCAGTTGAGCAGGGGGGATATTCGATGAATGAAGCGGATAATGGTCGCCTTTTCGCACTGCTTGGTGTTTGTGGAATTATCGTTCAGGGAGGCCTCGTGGGAAAAATGTCGAAAACCCTCGGAAGTAGGCGGATGATGCCCCTAGGGTTGTTTTTTTGCGGTTTTGGCCTTGTCCTCATTCCTCAATTCCCAGCTCACTTTGCTTGGCCGGGCATGATCATTGCTTGCATCTTCATCGCATTTGGAAATGGGACATATCAACCAGCACAAGCATCCATTCTCACGCGGAGTGCTCGTGCGTCAGGAAGCGACCTTGGAATTGTTATGGGTGCTCAAGAGGCAGCCGGCTCACTTGCTCGTATTATTGGCCCCTTGTTAGGTGGGGTCGTTTGGTCGTTAACATCCACAAATGGAGGGATTTTTGACCATAAAACTGCATTTTGGGTTTGTGGTGTATTTGTCCTCTTTGCACTGGTCTTACAAGCGCCCCTCAGGTTGATGGATGAGCGTACTTTCACAGCAGAAGCCGAGTGAGGGGTTCCTTCAGATCCGGCCGATTCCATTCCACTTCTGGAGAATCTCGTGAGCCGAGGAATACCCCTCACAAAGGAAATGCACCTTTCCATCGCTTTCCAAGATCAGACTCGGAAAGGAATAGGCGCCTAGCCGCCTTCGAGTGCTGAATCCTTCCTGCAATTCTGCCTCAACTTCTGCAGATGCTAAATCCGCGCGAAATTTATCTTCGTCCAGGCCAAGTTCTGCAGCAAGAGAGCAAAGAACCCCCACATCCGAGGGATTTCTCGCTTCAAGATAGTAAGCCTGCTGGATGCGATCGAACATCTGTGGGCCCTTCTCTTCTGCTGCAATGACGGCACGACAAGCAGGGTAGGTTGAGCGTCGTGGCTGACATTTATCCCAGAAATCCCAGTTGAATTCAGCACCAGTCCGTGCCATGACTTTACGCCAAGCATCTTTGACGTAGGATTTCGTTTCCTCAGGCATCAGTTCATCCGAATCCTTGGCTAGCCCACCCATCACGAATTTGAGCCTTTTACCTTCCCCGATTATGTTGAATACCTCGTCTCTTGCTTCTTTGAAGCCCCAGCACCATGAACACATCGGATCTGAGATATAGTATAGAACAGAATCACTAGACATGGCCATCAATTCTAGATTTTCATCACATTTTTGATATATTTTCCTCATTCACTTTCTGAGGCTAGCCCTCTTCGCCGCTCATCTTCGTCTTTTGCATCTTGGATGCCTTTTCCTACATCCACACGAGTTAGCATTGCTGTGCCGATCACAATGAGGAGTGTAATTGAGAGAATTGCTGTTCTCGCATCTAACACTGCCACGATAATGCCATACATAAGTGGGCCAGTGACTGCCGCAACTTTCTGTGTGAAGCCAAAGAAGCCAAAGAACTCAGTTGAGCGCGTTTCCGGGATCATCATGCCAAACATGCTACGTGCAAGTGCCTGACTGCCGCCCATCATGAGGCCGCCGAGAAGGCCCAATACAAGCCACTGCAAATTGATCGATAGACCTAGAGGACTCCAAATCCAGCTTCGCATGGTTGTTGGAATAACATCGACTGCCCCGTCTCCTAGATGAGTGGGATGTTCGGTGCCGAGAATGCGACAATCAGCTGGATGTGATGTGCTTGGGACATTGGCCTGAAATAACGGGCAAGACCCATTTGTGCTGTCTATGGGACCTCCTCGAAGTGCAACTGACCAACGTGTGTCATGTATCTCAGCAAGGAGCATCGCAGCCTCAGTCTCATTTGCGCTTCCTGTTGCAGAGGTGTTGAAATCCCCATTTTCATTGAGAGGAAGTATATCTCCGTGTGCTCCACGGAGTACTTGATCCTGGGATGATTGTCCCAAAGCGACTCTTCCAGAATCAAGGATGGACACAGTATAATTCGATGTCGAGTTATCCCAGTCCAGTTGTATGTCATGTTCCTCGTGTGCATCGAGTTCTAGCGGTGCAAAGCCTACCGCTGCGAAAATAACGAGGCACCAGCCAATCAGAGTTGCAGTAAGGGCTGCTTTCGTAGAGGTTCGCTCAGCAATTGTAGCAAAAAGCATGGCGGCAGGTGCAGCAGTAAATTGTATCAAGAGGATTACAAGCATGTTGAATGTCAGGGCAACACCCAATTCATCAGCCCCAAATACTCCTGCTAGATTGACAACTGTATTGACACCGTCAATGAAAAGCAAATAGGCAACTAGGTAGAAGACAAGCGTACGGAAACGTCCGATCTCACTTAGCGTTGTTTTGAGTTCAGATACCGCAAGTTTTGTCGCATCCATGACACCCATGGGCTCCATTTGGTTCTCGATTTCAGGTTCAGGTATCCATCGAAATGTGAGGATTGCAAAACCCCACCACCATGCACCTGCACTAGCCAAGCAAAAGGGCACGACCCATGATTGCGTGCTGCCCGCTTCATCCACGATCACCGTAACCATCAGAAGATGAATGACTAGCAATAGGCCTCCCCCAATGTATCCCCACGCGAATCCCCTACTGGATATTCGGTCCATCTCATCGTCATTTCCAAGATGTGGCAGCAAGGAATTGTATACTGAGGTTGCAGCCATAAATCCAAGATTTGCTACAAGGAAAAGAATCCAAACCCAGATCCATGCCCAATTATATGAGAAGAAGAGAGTTGCACCAAATAGGACCGTTGCCCCCGCACCTATGGCCGTGAAAATACGCATCAGGAGCATCTTGATGGGCACTCGATCGGCTATGATGCCCAGTCCAGGGGATATGATGGCGACAACAATTGAGGCGAATGTGACTCCCCAAGCCCACATGCTAGATGCAGTAACTTTTATGCCAAGAATCGAGGTTTCTGTCCCATTTGCCTGTTGGAATAAAAATACAAAATATACCGGTAAAATCGCAACGACAACCGAGGTTGAAAAGGTCGAATTCGCCCAATCATAGAGGCACCATCCCTTGATTGCTTTCTCCCGCTCCGCCTCGCTTACCTCAGCATTCGCCATGAGCCGCAGTGGGGTTCGCACTCCATCACCATTGCCTTTCGAAATGTTTTTTTGCTCCGCCTCGCCTATTTTTTTCTTGCTTCCAAAGGTGTAGTTCTCTGGTGGAAGAACTCAAGTGTAATGATGAATAATGAATTGCATGGGCGATCATCGCACACCTGCGCGGTACGCGCCATTTTTCGCCGCCATTGCACTTCTACTGAGTGCAGGATTGTTGTCTTTTATTCCAACTGTTGAGGCCGCTCCGGGGCCTTCGATTCCTATAGGTGGGAGCCATGGAACTGCCTTTGATGAAGTCACGATTGCATCGGGTGAGTACCACACTTGCGTGATCAAAAAAGATAGTTCTGGTCTGTGCTGGGGTGAGAATGGCAATGGCCAAAGTGGAAATGGGAACACCAATTTCTTGCGTAGTCCTGCGTCAATCGATCTTCCAACTGGTAAAACCCTGAAGAGTCTCGATGCAAATTATCGACAGACATGCGGGATCATGAATACGGGTGAATTGTATTGTTGGGGGAATAATCCGAGTGGTGCACTCGGAGATGGAACAGGTGGAACTCGGTATACCCCACAACTTGTGAGTTTACCTGCTCACCTTTCAGTCGTTTCGATTGGAATGGGTGAATCACACACGTGTGCGATTATGGAGAGTCGATCGCTGTGGTGCTGGGGAAGTGATAGCACGGGTCAGTTATCCTATGAGGATTCTGTGCAAACGAAAAATCAAAACTTCCCTATCATGTCGAAAACCCCCACAAAAAAAGTTCGTGCCGTTACTGCTGGATATCTGTTCACTTGCATCATTTCCCATGATTATGATGTCTGGTGTGCAGGAACAAATTCTGCAGGTCAACTGGGAGATGCTTCGACCACTCAGAGGCATTCATTTGTTCAGACTGGAATACCATCAGCAAGCCGAGTTATTGATCTCGATGCGGGATATCAGCACAGTTGTGCTCTCCTTGAGAATTCTCAAGTTTGGTGCTGGGGGGACGGAGGTTATGGACAGTTAGGTGATAAAAATACAACATCAAGAACGACTCCCGTTCTTGTTCAATCCATCCCTCAAAATAGAACCGCAGTCTCTCTATCGATGGGTTGGTATCATTCGTGTGCCATCCTAGATGATGGGAATGTAACCTGCTGGGGATCAGATTCTAATTATCAGTCTTCAGACCCTGTATTACCAGTTAATCGAACGGCAGTTCAAATCGCAGGATCAAGTCTGACAACCTGCATTTTACTAAATGATAGCAGTACAACTTGCTGGGGTAGGGACTACTATCTCGGGATTAATTCACAAAATTCAGCTTCAGCTTACAAGCGTTCAAGTTTGGCAACACCGATAGGATTGGGAGTGAACACAACTGCACTTGGATCCCGAGATATGGATGGTGATGGGTTTACCAATGTCCTAGATAATTGCCATGATGGAGCATCCTCATGGACCTCAAATCCCACCACAGATCACGATAATGATGGTTGTGAGGATTCAACAGAAGATATCGATGACGATGAGGATGGTTTCAATGATACTGTTGATGCTTGTCCCTTGGGGTCTCAGAGTGGCAGTGATCATGATCGCGATGGCTGTTTTAATTCTGAAGACCTCGATGATGATAATGATGGCCTGAATGATACAGTCGATTCTTGCAGCCTTGGTCTCCTAATGGGTACTGACCATGACAGTGATGGGTGCATGGATGCAGAGGATGGTGATGATGATGGTGATGGTATGGAAGATGGTGTTGATGCCTGCCCGATGGGTTTGCTGGTGGGCATAGATTCAGACGGTGATGGCTGCTTTGATGCAGAAGATCGAGACGACGATGATGATGCCATCATGGATGAGAATGACCAATGCCGAAATGGAACGATGAATTGGTATTCTGGCTCTATTACTGACCATGACTCGGATGGCTGTCAAGATCAAGGGGAAGATCTCGATGATGACAATGATGGCCTGAATGATACACTGGATCAATGCCCTCTTGGTCTGCTTTCAGGTCCCGATCATGATCAAGACGGTTGTAAGGACGATGAAGATTCAGATGACGATGATGATGGCCGCGATGACATCAATGATGCTTGCCCACGGGGAATGAGAACCGGCTCTGACCAAGATGGAGATGGTTGCACTGATGCCGAAGAAGGCGTTACGGTGGGTGTCGACGTTGATATTGATCCGGGGGAAAATTGTACAACGCCGGATCCTTCAGAGGATCCTGATGGTGATGGCTGTGGGAATGATGAGGATTATGATGACGATGGCGATGGAGTTGCAGATTCAGATGACCGCTGCCCATTGGGTCATACTGGATGGCGATCCGGGCGCGTGACTGATTGGGACGCTGATGGATGTAGGGACTTAGATGAAGACCTCGATGATGATGATGATGGTCTCGAAGATACTGCTGATTTGTGCCCCACTGGTCGCCTTCAGAGTAGTGACCACGACCTTGATGGTTGCAGTGATGATGAAGATGCGGATGATGATAATGATGGCGTCGTGGACCTCAGTGATGCATGCCC
>CAYMED010000025.1:0-24950 GCA_964389655.1 uncultured Candidatus Poseidoniales archaeon | reverse complement strand
CAATCCTTTGATTTGAGAATCGGTCATCTAATCTGACTGAAGATCTGTACCTCGACCATAGGAAAGCAGGCAGTGAGGTGCTCATGATTTCGCCACTGGCATGTGGTACTTAACGAGAGTTGCGTCTGTATGACAATATGTTTCGAAATTTAATCATTTGAGCGGCTTTGGCAAGTAAAGGCTAGTCCCGCGATTTTCACACAAGCAATGGCGTATACTCAGTAATTCTTGCTAGGGCTCCCTCAATTGTCCCTCACGGCCTGACAACGGCTCTTGATCCCGAGGGAAACCGTTCAGTACGGAGGATCAGCGCGGGTCGGGGTCTCATTCAACTAACTCATCAAATAACTGTTGCATTAGATAATGGCAGACGCGAGAATAAATATGCTCTTTCAGATTCAAATCTGATCGTGAAGTTTTCAAACAGGATTTTTTGCCTAGATTTGCCCATTTCATTCCATAATTCACCTTTGCCCACAACAAACCAGATCGTGTCAGTGTTTACATCAGGTACGATTGTTCCATTGAATGCTTGATCAACTGTAGACTGGTTCCAAGGACTGACCTGCTTGCCATTGCCATCAAATGCACCATTTGTGTTGACATCGAGCCTGTAGGCAATGGATGCATCGAGATATTCCATAGCCATAGCAATATCGTTGTGGAGAACTAAATCACTACTTTCGTAATCAGCAGATCCCAGTAACGCCTGATAGGCATACCCTTGGTCATCCCTGAACCCATCAAACCAATCGTGGCCCCCATTTCCCTCAGCATATATCCAAATTGCTCCATCATCTGTAAATTCACGTATGTTGGTTCCTTGAACTCCTTCTCTCAAAGTTCCAGAGACCCCGACGAGAAGAAAGATTAGGGACACTAAGATGGTTGTAGGTTGAACCACCTTAATCCGTCCTTCAGGAACTTTGCAAATGATGGATTCACAAACAACAACTAGGCCCTTTGCAGCAAGAATTGGGAGGAAAAAGATAATTGGGATAAAAAGCCGACCAGTTAATTCATCAAGTACAAATGTGGTGCCGATGGCATAAATTAAGGGACCACTTCCAATCCACCGACTCATCCCAGTGTCACTTCTGAGAAATGCTACCACTCCAATAATTGCGAATACACACCCTAACCACCCCAGATCATTGAGAAGAAGGGTGAGAACAAATGTCTTTGAAGTCGCAGCCCACCACGACCAATCTGAACCACTACTCAGCTGGAATCTAATCCAAGGTGACATCCAAATAAGAACAACCAGCACATGAGATATGAGCAGAAGTGCATAGAGCATCCATTTGCGGATGAAGGGGGTTTTCCCGCGATTTGCCATATGCATCATCATTGGAACGGCCAAAAAGATCGACATTGGTTTGGTCAAGCCACCGATGAGCAATGATGCAAAGAAGCCACCAAGCAAAAGCATCTTCTTTCGCCGACCGAGGTCGATCTGATTGTCTATACTCAGCAATAAGTGCCCTGAGGCAGCCAATCCTAACGTCATGATGTGGTATGATGGTCGATGAATCCCTGTACTCATTACTTCAGGTCGGCTCAACATCCACAAACAGGAAATCCCCATGAACAAGGCATGATTTCTCTCCACACACCTAGCTGCAAGTGTGGCGAGAACTATGAATGATAGGGTCGATGTAATGATGACACCAAATCGGTAACTCTCCATATCCCCGTTTGAACCAGCAAATGTGAGCCAACTGGCGAATAAAAAACCGGCCTGAGTCGCCTTTGACGCCACAAGTTCATTCTCTCCCGTACTTGCATCCGTATCTGTGAATACACTTACCCCATCATCCTTCCAACGCATGATGAGATTTTTCTCATTCAATTCATCACGATACCATGTTGCATCATCTACATGACCTATGTTGATCCACAGAATTGTAAATATTAGAAATACCACCGTACCAATTATGGCCAATATCCCAAATGTGGCGGGACTTTTTCCCATCATCTACGCCCCGTTTTGATGTAGACACGATCCGCAGGTGTGATTGTTTCATCAAGAAATGCAAACCAACTAACTAAGAAATGGATCAGCAAATACGGATAAAGGAGGATCGAACCAATCAAATCAGTGAGAGATGGGAGTCTCTTTTCTTCCAAAGAATCGATTAGAATGCGTAGGACTGACAATAATGAGGGAATAAATGAAATCCATAGCCACCACCATTCAAGTGGTTCGCCATCAAAACTCCAATTACTCGCGTCGAGTGCAGTTTTGAAAATTAATGGCAGCATAACAATAAAAATTGGAACAGCTAATGTAGAATATATTCCCATCGTAATGTCGAATTTTCTCCACCCACTGATTTCATCTGATTCCGCAACAGGAGCCACGTGCTTGAGGGCTGATTGAGTCCATCCCCTGCTCCATCTAATTCGCTGATTCCACCAATCTTTCCAAGTTGATGGTTGTGTTTCCCAAGAAATGATCTTTGGATCTGAAACGATCACTTTACCACTTAAGTGGAGTTTTATGCTACAGTCGACATCTTCAGTAAGCATTGTTTCATCAAAGCACCCTACTTCCTCAAGAGAGGATCGTCTAAAAAACGCCTGACCCCCTCCAAATATTGCAAACCCACCTATTCTGTACCACGAAGGAATGACCATTCGCTCTACCATGTCCCTTTCAAGACCTGAGACCCATTCTATCAGAGATTTTTTCCCACGTTTTGTGCGGCAGCGTCCTTTGACACAATCAGCGCCTTCCTCAAGATGTGCTACCGCGCGTGATATTGCATCCGGTTCTAAGACGTGGTCTGCATCTATTGAACAAATGTAGGGAGCGTCTCCGGTTCTTATTCCATCATTTGCGCTTGCTGCTTTTCCACCAGATGGCGAACTTCTCAAAATCACTCTGACATTTTCGAACCTTCGTTCGAGTTGGTATGCAATTTCATTTGTTTGATCCGTACATCGTTCTTCTACACATAACACCACATTTAGATTGCCACTGTAGTCACTTGCAAGTACCGCAAGAACTGTATTTTCCAGTACACCTTCTTCAAAGAAGGCGGGTATTATTACGTCTACAGGATGTCTATGATTGGAATTTTGTAGTTTGGATGACCAAGGAATTAGAGCAATTATGCCATTGATTGTGAATCTCAATCCGATCATAGATATCACAAAGATTACCAAGATGCCAAGGATATTTGCTACGAAATCAGAAAGAAAAATTATCCATCCAAAAACGCTCATCACGAGCAGAGTCAGGAGCAGTTGCATGAATCTACGATTGGCTTGTCCTTTCTCCTGTAGGGCAACATCAATTGCGCCAGACACAATGACGGCAGATACCTAGTCAGTTTAGATTTTGAGATTTATGATTGACATCTGAGATAGTCACTTGTGTGTGTTCCATCTATTATGACGCCTCATGGGAGAGACGATCGTGACAATAAGACATACTGGAATGATCCCAACCGTTCCTCAAAGAGGTTCTAACCGTGTATAACCGAATATTCGCGATTCAGAAGTGCGCTCCGGATGGGTGTTGTAATACATAACCTAAAACAAGCATAATCGGTAGCAATAGTGGAATGGCAATGAGGAAAGTGAGCGGGATGGCAAGAAGATAGTGGTGCCAACTAACAGTTTGAACTGGACGCTCCTGAGGGATGCAGTATGCTGGCAGATAGACCATGAGACCATAGATAAATATCCAGATGGCAGAGCCAAAAATCGCACCAACGGGATTTATTGTCGCTTCGCAGATGATGCCAGTCAAACCGAAGAGTAGAAAGACGGCAAAAGGAGAAAAATCATACCTCGAGAGAATTACCGCCCAGGCAATGAAAAGCGGGACAAAAACCACCACGCTATGAAAAAGGACGACATCGAGATAGTTGGTGGAGGCAGTGATGTAGGCCTCCCCTATCTTGACTCCGAAAAATGGGGCTAGGTTGGTCATTAGGACAGTAATCGCTTCTTCTATCAGGGCGAGAATGGTGCTGAAAAGCACGAATTTAATCCGCCAATCAATGGATGGACGCTGGATATATTCGCGCATCCGGTCACGGAAGTTATGCATCAATGCCCCCCCTAGTACGACCCACAACACGATGACCCCAAACACCATCTTCACGGTCCCAATTTCGGCAGGGCCTGAATTAAGGGCAATAAGACAAAGAAGACTCATGGTAAGGACAAGTCCAGCAAACAATAGACCGACAACTACGCGAGGATGCATGGGGATCTCTCTGATTTTTGACATCCACTTGCCGCAGCGCATCCCGTAATGACTCCAACAAGCCCAAGGATGCATACTCCTTGGGAGGTTTTCATCTTTGTTGTGAAATATTCACAACACGGATGCTGCATAAATGGTGCAAAAGTTCTGCGATCTGAAATTTCGTTTATCGGGTATTACTCGAAAATTGAGAACGCCGAACCGGAGGATTGCGCAAATTTCGCTCAAGGCAAGTTGAATAATCGTTCAAGAGTTCAACTGATGTATCGCGAGTACGTGAATGGTGAGAGCATGACCGACCCCATCCTCTCTTCATCACTTGTTGTGGGATCATTCCAGTATATTTTGTTGTCACGATTATCTCTCTCGTGAGGCGTCATAAGAGATGGAAACACACACGAGTGATTATCTCAGTCGATGAATCATCACAGAATCAAAGGTAAGTCGTACCTGAATCTGCTCAGACCTCCCATCCCTCGGGGGCCGTTAGCAGCGGGTGTCTAGGGAAATCCCACAATGTTAAGAAAACGAGTTTTCTCGGGGGTGCATGGACGCAGCAATCATCATACATTTGAATGAAAATTCCAGTTTTGAAGAATGGGAACAACTCATGTTAGGTGCATATGATAACCAACAGGAAGTAAATGATGGAAAAATCATCTATGGAAAGGCAGGTGCAAGAAAAGCAGTCTTGCTGAGATTTGATTTTGACCCGGCTGAAATGGCGGCAAGGATGGGCGACCCAGAATTCCAGGATCAAATCGCCGGAATTGTTGACAAGCACGAACCATTCATGCTATCGCCAATGCTTCGTCCAGAATAATCAACTCAGCCAATTGAATCAGTAGTTTGACATTCCGAACCAAAATCTCTGATTTGCGGATGAAACCATGCATACCAATGGAGTTGACTGAATCATCAGAAACTACCACCTTCTTCAGGACATTATTTACCTCTAAGAGTTTAGATTGAATATTGGGTGTGAGAAGTTCCTTTACATTATTGAGCCGCTGGGGAAACCTCACATCATAATTCATGACTGTAGTATATCCCCCCTAATTATTCGGTTTTGTATACGCCCAAACCGAACAACTCAGTTGTTTTCCAATTACCCCACTCATTCGATATTTGCCAAATAGTCGCGTAACTGGAGCAAAATCTAGTCCCAGTTCCGTTGCAGCTTGCTTCCAAGCAGCATTTGTTTTCGTCCGACGCATCTTTGCAAGATAAAGGATGCAGAAAATGCTCAATCCACTTAATGCTATAACTCCAACAATTGTTGCATACCAAACCCCGTCTCCCACATCTACACCCTGTTATTTACATCGGGAACAAGGTTTTCGTCATTAAGATAGTGGGAAATAGACTGGTAGGTCCTCGGTGTGCCACTGAGGGTGCTTTTTCATGCATTTGATGAATTCCATACTCTCAAGGTTTATCGATAGCCATTCATGAATTGTATTCCATTTCTGTGAATCAAACCATTCTCTGTCATGATTTGCGAACTGCCTGATAAATGGGAATAATGCATCATTCAAGGAGGTTGATGAATTACCACTTGAGAGAAAAATGTCCAAATCGTCAATATATGATTTTGCCAAACCTCTCTGCTCATTTGGATTTACATTCTCATATCTGCTTGGATATTTATAGCGATCCAAATGAAATTTGAATTCGTTATCATTCCTATTGATCCACATTGCTTCCTCCTCAGTCAGTTCCCATGACAAGACATATTGCATGATTTCAATACTCTCCTCAATCACCCTCCCATCTGGAAGGAGCATTACAGGTACAGTTCCCTTTGGGGAAATCAACATCATATGCTCAGGCCTGTCTCTAAGTGCGACTTCCCTGTGTTCACATACATGTCCTGTTCTGACTATTGCCATTCTTGCTCGTATCGCATAGGGACACCGGCGGAAACTGTAGAGAACCGGATACGACTCTTCTCGCCCCAATCGCCTCTTCATTGCCAATCCTTTCAGTCTACGCATTTCTTTTTTTTCGATTGATTTCAACCCTCGCGACACACGCCCCATGCTAGTACCCATGTAACCGCATACGTTTCAGAGGATCTCTCTTGAACCAAGCACAAAGATGGCTTGAGAGCGTAATGTTGGATTAATGGATGCTTATTCATCGCGCAAGAGAGGTGATGGCGACTTCAACCGCCCGTTTGAATTCCAGGGTAGTGCTTGCCCATCAATTGGCTTAAGTTCATCAAACCATGCTGCATGTTCATCGAACTTGGCGAAGAATGGGCGCCCTACCAGCTCAGGTTCACGACACTGAAGAAATTTCAACACGAATACTTTGACCCCATCAATTTTTGAGACCCCACTAATGGATACCTTACCAGGACCACAGGACATCGATGGTTCGCGAACAGTTCTTGCGAGTCCTGTGACATTGGAGATTGCCTTTTGATAAATTTCAACGGCATTCGAAAGTGGCACTTTGAAGTAATGTTGTGCTCCAGTATCTCTTGCGATGAACATGTAATATGGGACGATGCCTAAGTTGACCTCCCTTCTCCACTTTTCTGCCCAAAGGTCAGCCGAATCATTGAATCCAGCGATGAGAGGTGCCTGAGACCGAATCACTGTGCCGGTTCTTTGTATCCATTTAACAGCATTCTTGAATGTCGGGGATTCCAATTCTCTGGGGTGGCCGATATGGGCCATAAATGCGACGTGTCTTCCGGCGGAGGTCAGTCGGCGAAACATGGCGAGTAACTGATTTGAATCTTCATCTTCAGTGAAGCGATTTGGCCAGAAGGTCAAGGCTCTGCTTCCAAACCTGATGGTATTAATGTGGGGAAGAAATTTAGAATCACAGAATGGCTCCAAGTATTTCTGAAGCATCTTTGTCCGCATCACCATCGGGTCTCCGCCAGTGACAAGTACATCTGTCACCTCCCGGTGTTTCTGTAAATACGAGAAAAAGTACTTTGCTTCCTTCTGTGCGAATCTTAAATTGGAATCACCGATGAATTGTGCCCAACGGAAACAGTAGGTGCAATAGGCATGGCAGGTCTGACCCGCTGATGGAAACAACAGAACAGTTTCCGGATACTTGTGCTGAATACCATTGAGGTTTTTCTCCCCATCAGGCGTGTTCAAGGTCATCTGACCCGCGGGGTGGGGATTCAAGCCATCCCTGATTGTCTTAACCACGGAGGAGATTCTTGACTCATCACCACTATGGCACACCTCCCTCAAAGTTTCACGATGCCCCCTTTCAAGCATCTTCATGGTCGGGACGAGCAAGTGGAAGAAAGGGTCCTCTTCGAGATTATCCCATCTGATAAGATTGTCAATCACATGAGATGAAAGGCGGAACGGAAACACCCGTGACGCCATTTGCACATCGGCTAATACTTTTGAGAACTCTCTGTGTTTGTCCGCCAATTCTACAAGTTGGTTTCTTGTCCATGGTCGATATTTCTCAAGAGATCCGAATAAGGGTGGCTCTGCGCTATCTAACATTACCGACTTCTCCTTTCATCCGCTAACCTGCGAATTTTATTTTGATGATGTGTACTATATGGACTTATGCTGAACCGAGATCCGCAAAAAAATCATTCTTCCTCGACTCCCCTAGTAGAGTTATACCATTCTTCGAGATACACAATGCGTTCATCCTTTAACCCAAGATTCTTAGCTTGTAAAGTCAGTAATTTCCTCTCATTTTTTGTTAGGATGCCATCATCCATCACCATGGCATAGGCTTCGATGTAACTCTGTTCTTCTTTTGTGAATGCTTCGGGCATCAAAATGAAAACGAGAATGTTAATTGTATTGTAAATCGGCTTTCTCATAACGGTCAGCGGAACACCCACGACAAGCGCACTCGCAATCCCCCCATATGGAAGCCTGCCCTCTAATAATTCAGCAACAATAAGAATAGCTACTGCACCGACGAAGACGAAGACACCCCATGACATGCTTCGTCGCAACGTATCATCGATACCGAGAATGTCATTTTTTAGAATCGCATAACTGAACATAAATCCTTCAAACATCCCGGTGAGCAAGATGCTGAACATAAATCCGTATAGACAATACAGATAGATTGGTAATAGATCTCCGTCAATCGAGGCTAAGTCAGCTAAATTGAAGTCCCCGAATCGTGCCGTCATGTAAACGATAGACATGACTAGTAAACCCTTGATGGTCGCTTTTCCAGCAAATCCAATGAATAATGAGCGAGCTTCATTTGCTTTATTCTCCATTCCGTCTTCTTCATCAAATCGTTTCCATGCGCTACGCATTAGGAAGGCAGCAACAATGGCCGAAATGGGGGGGGCTAGAAGCAAAAGTTTCCCCGCGTCTGAACTGCCGGGTACAAACCACGAATAGGGGAACGATTCCTCAGTCTCGACACAACCTGCCTCGATTGGAGGTGAACCAGGGGTAGCAGTAAGAATCACTTCTTCATCAACAGCATTACACTCAATGTGATAGTTTCCACCAAAGGCCCCGACAACACTTCCACTTGAAGAAATCAATGCCGCGATGAGGATGGCGGTGAATACCGGAAGTGCCCACCACAGATTGTTTCTGATCTTTTCATTGGCCATGAAATTCAACCGTTTGGTTGGATAGAATGAAATCGTGGAGAGGTACATGAACAGACACAAAAGTGAGCAGAAATACCACCCTACTCGGTAGTATTGCATCACGTTCAACATATCCGCACTGAAAGGGTATGTGTTGTACCAAGAGGCCATTACCCGATACCCTTCAGCGAATAGAAGAATTGCCATAAAGCGATTTTCTGGTGCGTGGCTTCGTGCTTTGAGAATCAGTATAGCTAAAAAACAGAGTACAATAAGTGTCAAAATCGAGAGTATGCAAATGATGTAAGTTAATCCCAAGGTATCTCCAGTCTGGAAATTAATTTGCGTGAATTTATCCCAGTAGTAGGGCAGAATGGGCCCCATTCCTTCCAGTGCCATCGGTAAGCCGTTGTTCAGTATTCCCAAAAACTTAACCCTAAAACAAGAAAAACATCGTAATGAAAGAAAGGGCGGCATGAATGAATCCCACTCCTGCCCAAGAATATTGAAAATCGATGAGGCTGATGTGGCGCAAATAGTATCCCATCAGCGTCTCTGACACGACTATCAAGCCTAGCAGAATCACCCAACGCAAAAACTCTACGCAAAAGCAGCGCTTTGAGCAAAGGTTTGACCTGATTAGCCATTCAACTTCTAAATGCTGCTTGAAGGGCATATTCAATCACAGTAGGTGGTAGGACTTCATGTCGGAATCATACGTTTTCGATCTCATAATGTCAATTTTTACTACTTCCCTCCCTATTGCCTGTTTTCGCCCCATATCGCGATTTGGTAGAAGGAATTTCAACTATATCTTGAAGTCATTTGGGGTGTACGGATATTTTGGGATGGGATTTGGCAGACACCAAGACGATCAACGATACGATTCATGGGGTTTTCCGATTATCTGGTGTAAGAAGGGACTTACTTTCGACTCCAGAGTTCAACAAATTGAGCCATATAAAGCAACTTGGCCTTGCACATCTTGTCTTTCCCGGCGCACATCACACACGCTTTGAACACAGCCTTGGTGCGAGCCATGTGGCGGGATCTATAGCGGATTCAGTTGGTCTAGATCCTGTGGAAAAAGAACTAGTGGAAGTGGCCGCGATGTTGCATGATATTGGGCACGGTCCCTACAGCCACACTTTGGAACATATTTTGCATCAACGAGGGGGTATGGATCACATGTCGATTACAGAGGGGATTATCCTTGGTGAAGTTGACCTCTTATCTGATTCCGACCACATTTCTCCTCAACGGCGTAGGGTGTGTGATATCCTCGATTCTTATGGCATTGACCCAGCTGAAGTGTCTGCACTGATTCGCGGGCCCGATGCTGGGGGGAGTGAAAGGTCGCTTTTTGAGTGGATTGATGGCGCTGAATCATTTTCGACTACTGATTCGACTTTAGGACACATCGTCCACGGACCAGTTGATTGTGATCAAATTGACTATCTATTAAGGGATTCACACTTTACCGGTGTGCGCCATGGAATCATCGATCATCACCATCTGATCAATTCGCTTGTTCGGATTGGCGACGACCTTGGAGTTGGCGAGGGTGGCGTACCTGCTCTTGAAGGGATGCTTGTCGCCCGTGGCTTGATGTATTCTGCCGTTTATTTCCACAAAGTTACTCGCGTCACTGAAGTAATGCTTTCGCGCGCAGTTGAGGCTACGGATGTCCCTGCTCTTGAGATGCAGGGTATGGTTGATGCCGAGATTTGGCGAGTATTGGCAGAGGGCCCAGATGTTTCGCGAGAGATGCTTCATCGCTTGAAACACAGGGAATTGTACAAAGTATCTCGTACTTTCAGGCGAGGGGACTTGGCAGATAATGAGGTGTCCCGGCTTCTTGAAATTGCACAAGATGATGCTATGTGCAATGCAGTTGAATCCGCAATTGCCCGCCGTGTAGGTGCAAAACCACATCAGATTGCGATTGATGTCCCTTCCGTCAAGTTGTTGTTATCTGAGCCAAGAATGGCGCAAATAGATGTGCGTGTGGCGGGTGATGATGATCAGGTGCGATGGCTCAAAGAGCATACTCCTGTTGCAGATGCCCTAAAGCACCGTCAAGTAAGTCAAGCCGCATGTAGTGTGATTTGTGCCCCCTCTCTGCGAGCAGATGTCGCGAAAGTGGCTCCTGAAATATTATTTCAGTCTTCAATATAGTGCCCTCACTGAGCGTTCTTCCAACAAGGCTCAAAAGAGGTCCGTCGGTGGCGCCACAATTCTAGGTGAGATGATGCACTCTCATGCCGCAGAACTTGAATCCCGCTTGCTTGTTCGAGACCCTGACCAACCGGAATTTCACCAGTCAGTTCAAGAAGTTCTAGAAACGCTTGGCCCCGTATTGGATCGGCATCCCGAATACATCGATGCGGGCATCATTGAGCGAATTATTGAGCCAGAGCGAGTATTGCAATTTCGCGTAGTTTGGGCTGATGACAATGGTGATGTACAGGTGAACCGCGGATATCGGGTCCAATTTAACAGTGCAATCGGTCCCTATAAGGGTGGCCTTAGGTTCCACCCTTCAGTTAATCTTTCTATTCTGAAATTTCTTGGCTTTGAGCAAATTTTCAAGAATAGCCTTACTGGCTTGCCACTTGGTGGGGGGAAAGGAGGGGCTGATTTTGATCCTAAGGGTCGATCAGAAGCAGAAGTGATGAGGTTTTGTCAATCATTCATGGGGGAGTTATGGCGGCATATTGGAGCTGATACGGATGTTCCTGCTGGCGATATTGGCGTAGGTGGTAGAGAAATTGGCTATCTATTTGGGATGTACAAGAAATTACAGAATCAATTCACGGGTGTTCTCACAGGTAAGGGTAAGTCATACGGGGGGAGTCTTATCAGACCAGAGGCAACGGGATATGGTCTTGCATACTTCACTCGTGAGATGTTAGCTACTAAGAATCAGTCTCTCGCAGGTATGACGGTCGCCATCAGCGGAAGCGGAAATGTTGCACAATATGCTTGCCAGAAGGTAACCGAGTTTGGGGGTAAAGTGGTTACTATGTCTGATTCATCGGGATTTGTTTATGACCCAGCAGGTATCGATAAAGCAAAATTAGATTGGATTATGGTATTGAAAAATGATAGGCGTGGTCGGATTCTCGAGTATGCTGACCATTTTGATGGCGTAACTTACACCGAACGCTCCCCATCCCAAGATGGAAATCCGATTTGGGCTACCCCCGTTGATGTTGCTTTACCTTGTGCCACGCAGAATGAGATCACAGGATCTGACGCTCAGAACTTGGTATCCAGCGGTTGCTTGGCCATTGCAGAAGGCGCGAATATGCCTTGTACCCCTGAGGCGGTAAATGTGTTTCAGGATAAAGGGATCTTATTCGCTCCCGGGAAGGCGAGCAATGCAGGAGGCGTTGCGACTTCAGGCCTTGAGATGGCACAAAACAGTGCGCGCCTCAACTGGAGCCGCGCCAAGGTCGATAAGAAACTAAATGAGATCATGTCTGCCATCCACAAAACAGTCTCGGAGACAGCAGAAATATATGGGCATTCGGGAAACTATGTTTTTGGCGCAAACATAGCCGGTTTTCTCAAGGTGGCTGATGCCATGCTAGCGCAAGGAGTCCTCTAAGTAAGTCAAGAAACTCAAAGTAGTCGTCCCATTTCTAGGACTTCGAGTTGGCCAACTCCATGGACTCCCCTGAGTGCATCTTCAAACCGGTCTACTTCTCCCTCAGCGTCCTCGATGATCGCTATAACCTCAAGGTAGACCATGCCAAATGCTAGAGGTTTTGATTCGACTCGTTGGACATCACCTGTTTCTATTCTTCTAAGCGCATTTGCCACATTATTGGAGTCGATTTCCTCCTCTGATCCTGAATCTAGCATCACTTTGTAACGCAATTGGACCTGTCCCATATTTATCAACTCATAATGCTCAGGGGCCGCAAAATCCGCACCCAGGACAGATGTAAGATACCGCTTGATCTCGGCATACACCGCTTCGTCCAATGGGGTGGCTGCAAGAGGGGCATGGAAAACTCGTAGATCGACGATCTGTAAGTGGAACGCCAGTCACTGTGCAGGCGCTTGCTCGCTCGTTCACGGGACCCTCCGGATTCATTTCACTCATAGCCGTTTCCATCCCTTTCGTCAGTCATGTGGCCTGTATTCTCCCCCATTTCCCTGTGCTGACGATGGTCTCTCCGTGTCTAAGTTTACGCCATCCTCGAGATATTCTGATGAGACCTCCGCCTGAGATGCGGATTGCATCTTCTCCCCAGAGCACCAAACCAACAACTCCTGACTCATCCCGCCCACAAGCTGCAGCAACATTCCCTGGCCAGCACCCGTTGGTCACATGTTTTGATGGATATCGTCTCAGAATAAGTAATTCAATGAGATCAAATGAATGCCCTAGTTTGAAGTCCCTAGTTTTTGTACGGTGGGGCTTGACCATTTTTCTCTTTTCAACGGCGATTGCGCGTAATATTGCCATTTCCCGGTTGCTTTTTGCTGAATCCTTCAATTGTTTTTTCGCATACTTACCTTGCTTCATCTACTGCATTGGATTGGAAGCAGATGTATAATCTCCCAACACCCTTTTCTGAAAGTGATTCATGCGGTGTCACTCATCAGGTACCTGTTTCTTTTGTTTACGAACCACGCGAAAACCAGTTGCAGGCTTGATTTTGGTTTCATCATCATCTTCTTTGGCTGAGGATACAGCATCTTGTGTAGGGGTCTCGAGAATCTTTGGCCGTGGGATATTTGGCTTCAAATTTCGTGCGATGATATATGTCTCGGACGATGAATTTCTACTGGCCATAGGATCAAACCGCTGTACAATGCTGAAGTACTTCCTCAAAGACCCTATTAATTTCTCAATCCCGGCGCCCGTGAAAACTTTGGAGACGAATGATCCCCCGTCAGTCAGGTGCCGGAGTGCAAAATCAGCTGAAGCCGCAGTGAGTTGCATTGAGAGAAAAACGTCATAGCCGTAAGCACCGGTAATTCCGGGGGCAATATCGGAGATTACGGCATTGAATTTCGCATTTTCTAGGAGTGCCATAATCTCCTCGTTCAGATTTGGATCCATAATGTCCCCGACAACCATTGTTGCTCCAGTTAGGGGTGGGCAGACTCGCAAATCAACACCAATCACTGATCCTTCACTTCCAACATGCTCAATGGCCACTTGTGTCCATCCACCTGGAAAGCACCCTATGTCAAGTACTGTATCTCCGTTACGAAGAATCCCAAAACGCTCCTGAATCTGCTGTAACTTGTATGCCGACCTCGCTCGATAGCCTTCACGGCGCGCTTTGCGGCGGTAGGGATCGCGTCGGTGCGCATCAATCCATCTTCCGCCCATGTGCCTCCCTCAACAGCAGGGGTTTAACATCCTCCTATCTAGTAACCTCAAATATGGCAGAACCAAGGGTCCGTAGCAGGCTAGTAGGTTTTTTCCTATGCGCCCTGATCCTCCCTTGGGTTACAAGCAGTGCAAGTGCTCCTAGTGAACAAACTGGTGGTACTGCCATTTTGCTGGAAATGGCAACTGCAACTTGGTGCACGACTTGTGCCTCAGTCGACCCTGTTCTGGATGATTTCATCTCAGAAACCAATGGGCGGGTGATCCGCCTCAGCTTGCACGCCTTTGATGGTTCGGACCCACTCGGCAATGACGGAACTTCACACCGGCTGACTACACTGGGCTTTGGAAACTCTTCAGGAGTTCCTACAATCTACATGGATGGTTCCGAACAAGTTATCGGAACTTTTGAGCGCAGCGATCTTCATCGCTCACTTGCAGCGACTGAGGCGTCTCGCCCTTCATCTTCACGGATTCGGGTTGTCCCTGTTTCGAACTCACAGGACTCGCAGTCTTTCGATATATATCTTGAACCATCTCCCGATATTGCCCTTGATGGCGCAATTTTGATTTATCTAGTTGAGGCCGAAATTCAGCGTCCAGAGGGTTCGGCACGTGGAGGTACATTAGCCAATGTTGTGCGGGGCATCGTTGAAGCCCCGCTCGACGAATCAGTCCCACCCCGCATCTATCCGCAATTGAATGCAGTCAACGCGTCTTCTGTTGAGATCTCAAATGGGTCAGCCTACCTTAGACTAAGTGTATCCTCGAATCAGCTTTGGGATGTCGGCGAACTCCATGTCGTAGTAGCCCATCAAATTCTCAGTGATCGGGGGACAACCATTCGTGGTGCGGTTAGTACGAGTTCTAGCGAGGAAGAAGCCGGAAATCCCTCTTTGCTGCCATCTGCCCTATTGATTGCAAGTTTGTCGGTTGGAGTTGTCTATGCCTCTTCGAGCAGAAATGCTATCAGTGATTCATTTTCGATGTATGGGGTGAGATCGGTGAGGTCGGTGCGCAAAACTCCTTCATTTGAGGGTGAATAGTCCTGATGCAAGAAGGCGTGGACTTCATATCCCTTCACTACAAACTCCTAGTTGAGAGGAACGCCACTATGGAAGACCCCACCGAGAACAAAAATGCAGACTTGATCGTTGAATATGAAGTCCGTTCGATGAGCGGTGAACGTACCCGCTGCTTGACAATCGTCCCTAGGGGGGAAAATCGCTCTATTGTGCGTGCGGTCGAGGCAGAAGTTCGAATCATGTTCCCAAATGAAGGTCGACTAGAAGTTGCAGTTCTTATGGTGAATTCGATTGATGACGCTGAACACGACTTATTTTGGGTGGCAGCCATGGACTCCTGACTAATCAAGCCCAATTTCCATGATCAAAGTGCGTATCGTATTTCGAATGGCATCTTCACTCATATTTGGTGCACGATACCCTGTACTGTCTAATTTCGACACAGAAAGGTATGTTTTTGGGACGTCTCCTGCCCAGCCGCGGTTACCCCCTGTGTACCGAATGGGTGTGTCAGAGAATCCTGATTCTTCGATCACAAGTTCAGCGATTCGTCGCACCGAACACGTATCAGGTGCTCCGAGATTCACGATGTTGATTCCATCGCTCATCGATTCAAAGGTATGGAGCATGGCATCAACGCAGTCTTCAACCCACATGTATGACTTTTCTTGACGACCGTCCCCTAGAACTTCTAGTTCTGAATCATCTCGTTTTAGCTTGTGAATCAGGTCAAAAATCACTCCATGTGTCCCTCTTGGGCCAACGATATTTGCGAATCTCCAAATCCAGCAATGAATTCCAAATGTCCCTGACCAAGACGTGCATAAAGCCTCACTAGCGAGTTTTGATGCACCATAGAGGCTTATGGGCAGCATGGGGCCGTATGTTTCGGAAGTTGGCATCTCAACTGCTTCACCATATACTGCCGATGATGATGCAAAACCGATTGATGAAACGCCCGACCTGCGCATTGCTTCTAGGACATTGTATGTTGCGATTGTGCCCTGCTCGAGATCAGTATTCGTGATTTCTGTGCCTAAGCGTATGTCAGGGTTTGCTGCCAGATGGACCACGCGATCAACTCCCCTCATTGCTACAGTGACTTCCTCAAGATTGAGTAAATCTGCTTCTAGAAATTCTACAGAATCTCCATTGAGGTGCCCATTTATGAATTCAAGGCGCCCACTCGAAAGGTTGTCGAGAATACGAACATCATCTCCTCTCATGATCAGTTGGTCGACCATGTGAGACCCGATGAAACCAGCCCCTCCGGTCACAAGTGTATGCATATGCCGTGCGCCATTGATCTATCCCTTGACCATTGCGTTTGGTTGGGTTCCGTTTCACAAGTTGGGACCTTGACCTCCCTTTTTCATTTTCAGTTTCAAACACGTCTATGTTGGAAGGGGACCGGTCTGTAACTACTGTTTGTCAATTCAGGCACAGTTGATCGCACTCCTTCCCCACGTTGATTGCCGAATCACTATATATCGCCCGTTGAGCCGAGAAACTAGTGCAATCCCTCGCCGATGAGGATGAGCCTGCGGGTGGGGAAGTCATTGTTGGCATGCCAATGTTCAACGAAGAAGAGACAATTGGGACAGTCGTTACTCTATCAAAGGACCATGTAGATACCGTAATTTGTGTTGACGATGGATCCTCTGATGCATCTGCTTCAGTAGCGCGAGATTGTGGCGCTGTGGTCCACCTTCATAGGATTAATCAGGGCTATGGAGGTGCACTAAAAACCCTCTTTCACCTTGCCCGCGAGCGAAACGCAACAGCACTAGTCCTCCTCGACTCTGATGGGCAACATGACCCCGCAGACATCCCTAAATTGCTAGAACCAATTTTGAGGGATGACGCAGATGTTGTGATCGGATCTCGCTTTCTAGAGGGTGTACAGTCAGATGAAATGCCAACTTATCGCCGTTTGGGTATCAAGGTGATTACTGCAGCCTCAAATCTTTCTAGTGACCTTCATGTGTCCGATACACAATCAGGTTTTCGGGCATTTGGGCGCCGTGCGCTTGACCGCCTTCGGTTTGACAGCGATGGGATGGAATTGTCCCTTGAAATTCTAGAAGATGCCAAGGAGAAAGACCTGCGTCTAGTCGAAGTTCCAATTGTTGTACGTTATGACGTCCCAAAAGGAAGCCGGTTTACAGCACTATCACATGGATTCACAGTGTTCTCATATGCACTTCTTTCGCTTTCCCAGAAAAAGCCAATGCTTGTTTTTGGACTTCCAGGGATGGGCTTTCTTGCAGCAGGTACTGCCTTTGGCATGCGCGCTGTCAATGAAGTTTCGCGCTACACCAATATCGAAGTAAGCCCAGGAGTGACCTCTGTATGGGCAGGACTTCTTGGGATCTCGCTGATTTTCACGGGATTAGTCCTTCAAGGTGCGAGAGGTCTCCTACGCCGCCTTATCGTCCGTGAATTCGGTATTACATGACACCTGAGCCGGTGAATTGATGCCACTGATACAGTGGCTCTATTCTGATGGGGGATCGAGACCGCCCTGCCGACTGGCTTGAAGAGCCTACGAGGCGAGTAATGTCAACCGTCTTGCGTACACCCGCCGCAATCCTATTGCTTGTCCTGCTTGGATCATCTTGGCTGGGTTGGCTAGCACTTGACTTCGGTGATCAGATTGAAGGGGAAGTGGAAATTTATCTTCCAGATGGTGCTGAATCGACAGACCTCTTGGCAGAAGTGCGTGAATCTTGGACCACTGACGTCATGATTGTTTATATCACAACTGATAATCGGGCACTCGGTGGGGGCGTTGGGCACAATGTCACCAACGTAGCTGTCCTTGAAGAAATTAGCCGGGTTGAAGGTGATGACCGAATTTCGGGGTCAGGTCCTGCAGCGGGAATTGATTGGGATCGTTCGGACCGCGGAAGAAATGATGGCGTAATTTGGGTACTCTCGATTTCACAAGTTATCAAGGAGGCAAATAGTAGCGATGTTCGGTTTCGTCAGGCATCTTGCTCACATGGTTTAGAATCAAGGCTTACTTTCGTTGATTGTTCATTGGTGGAGCAGGACGATACCTCCTATTCAATACCGGACCAAGATCGTGTGGACCGTACAGTGGGGCAACTTTCCGAGTCCCTCTCAAGCCTAGCTGTTGACACAAATGGTGATGGAATATGGGACACCACCGCGATAGCATTTGGGTTAATACACGACATGCAGTGTGAAGATTGCACTACCGAGTTTATTGATGGTAGGGACTTTTCTTCCTACCTAGATGTTGTGATTGAGAATCGTGCTAAAGACCCACTGACTCAGATGGAGGTAACTGGATTGGGAAAGATTCTCAATGATGTGTCTGATAGAATTTATGACGACCTTCAGCACATGATGCCAATTTCCCTCGCCTTCGTGGTATTGGTATTGGCGGCCCTACATCGTGATCCGAGAATTGTGCTAATTACGGGGGTGCCTGTTGTTCTCAGCCTCGCAATCACACTCGGACTGACAGTTGCTCTTGACATTCTTCTTACTCCAATGATAATTGCCGCAGCTCCAATTTTGATAGGTCTCGGAGTTGATTATGCCTTGCATCTTGCGAGTCGATTTGAGGAGGCTAGGATTGAACTCATTGAGAGCTCAGATAATCTTCGAGATGCCTGGGATTTTGATGTCATAGTCGAATCAGCAGTTCGCTCAACTCTCACGACTGGGCGCGCTGTGGTCTTATCTGCTGGCACGACCATCATCGGTTTTGGAATGCTAATTGTTCCATTCCTCACACCAATTCCCCCAATGCGCACAGTTGGCATGACATTGGTGATCGGCATTGCAGTCGATTTGGTATTGAGTATCATCCTAGTTCCAGTTATGATTTCATTGCTTCGATATCAGCGCTCGGAACGTGTAGTGAGGTGGACCTCTCTTGGCCGTTTTCCAGTCCGAAGATGGGCGCCCATTCTTATCGTAGTTGTCCTCATCAGTGCGGCTTCTGGTTCCATGTTATCTGAACAATTAGGAAAACCCATTACTGCTGCCTCTGAGACGCCTGAGAATATCCCGTCGATGGAGGCAATGAAGCAATATTCTCGAGAATTCCAGTCTGGCCAGATTAGCATGTTCATTGTCAACGCGAGTAAACGTGGGGGTGCCAATGGAACCACTCCCATACGTGATCTTGCAGTCCTCGATTCAATTGACCACATTGAAAGTGAAATTGATAGAGTACAATCGACTAACACCACTTCTGTCGTCGCCTTTCTAAAAAGCATACATGTGGAATTGAATTTTAGCGGAATTGTGCTTGAGGACAGCCTTTGGGGTTTGCTGCATCACAAATGCTGGGAGTCGAATGACCTTGACTGTTCAGCATGGGTGGCACTTGACCTTACTGATCCGAATCAGCGCGCGGGATGGCGTGCTGATCTTGTAGATGTTTCACTAGATACTCTTTCTGATGAAGTGCGTGCACTCTTGCTCGATGAAGATGAAGAGCGCTCACTTGTATACGTAAATCAGCGCTATATGAACTTGATAATAGCAGGGGGATTACGCGATCAGATTGACGAGAAATTGACCAATTGGGAAGGTCTTCCTGAAGTTCAAGTCTCCCGTCTCACAGGTGGCCTTCCAGTTTCTCTTGACGTTGACAAAGGGATCCATGATGCGCAATCACGGACAACCATCTTCACCTTAATCTCTCTTTTTGCCGCTCTTCTTGTCGTACGCCGCTCTTTTAGAGGCGCTCTCCTGATTATGGCGCCAGTCGGTATTATCGTACTTTGGCAACCCTTGTTGATGTGGCAGGGTGAAGTAAATGTCAACATATTCACTGCAATGATTGGTACGATCGTTCTTGGCATAGGAGTTGATGATGCAATACATATCGCTGAGCGCATTCGCGAAGAAGGTGAAACACCCAGGGGTATAGAAAGAGCAGTAGAGCGTACGGGGAAAGTCGTGTTTGAGACCTCGTTGACCACAATTGCAGGCCTCTCTGCAGGTTTTTTCCTAGCATTTCCAGGCTTAGTCAATTTCTTTGTTCTGATGATTGCACTCATTGCCCTAGCGTTTGTCTCTAGTGTACTTGTACTGCCTGCACTGATCTCGGGTGAGCGGACACTTGCTTCACGGATTAGTGGTTTTGGACCTTGGTATGAGGATGATGATGCCTTTGGCCTGACAGCGGAAATTGCAGAAGCCGAATTGATTGCCCCCCGAAGGCTTTGAATCTAGAGGCACTTCTCGCAGTTGGGGAGCAGGAGGACCGCTGACAGGGTACGACCCTGAGGAAAGTCCCCTCTTCAAGGTGTGAGCGGCTCGGGGCAATCTGGGGATCAGAGATGGTCGGCGCTGTATGAGAAACGAACGCGAGTTGGTGAGGGCAATGAATCTGAAAAGAGGAGGTCGCCGATTTCGTGATGAGACGAACAACCCCGCTGAAGCGAATCGAAACAGTCCCTTAAGTACACCACTAGGGGCGGGTACGATGCTAAGTTGAATGCGGTCAGCCATCCTAGATGGTGAACAAAAAGGGGCTTATTCCCTGCACCCCAGTTTGATTACCATGGCAGCGCTTTTCCGTCATATTGGATGAACCTTCCAGTCATATCCAATGTCTGCTCTTCTACTCTCTTAATCATCTCACAAGTACTTTCTCTCGGCGTGATCAGAGCATTAGGTCCGCCCATGTCCGTCTTCACCCATCCCGGGTGCACGAGTATAATACTGATATTTGAACTCCGCAACTCATTCTTCATGGCAATGCTAAACATGTTGAGTGCCGATTTTGATGCCCTATATGCATAAGATTTTCCACTAGCACAATCACCCACTGATCCCATTAAACTCGTAATCATTGCAACGGTACTCATGATCTTCCCTCCCATTTTAGGCAGCAGGGCAGCAGTCATTCTTATTGGACCAAGTGAATTGATATCGATTACTTTCATGGTCTCTACGAAATTAATTTCAGATACTGACTGCCATCTTTCATGAGCAATTCCAGCATTATTGATCAGCAAATCTACTCGGTCCCCTATTTTCTCAACAAATGAGCTAATTGATTCTTGAGATGATACATCTAGTTGATGGTGGCAAGCATCCTCGAGCTCCTTGAGTTCACCTAATTCTGAGCGGAATCCTGCATGAACTTTCCAGCCCTTGTCTAGGAGTTGTCTAGTCCATTCAAGTCCTAATCCGCGATTGGCCCCGCTGACTACTGCTATTGGCATATGTTGCCGCTGAGAAACTTGCCAATATGCTTGCCTATCTTATCTCACGGTGCCTGATTGACTATTAATTTGTCAGATGCCTCATTTAATCTTCGTAGGCATCCTCAATTTCATCCCCCCAAATCGATTCAGAGGGCTGACGCATCAAAAATGCCGCAACAAGTATAGCCACTAGCAGCAGCATTTGTCCAGCAATTACCCATAAATAAGCCGGCTGAACTTCTGCTAAGGCACCTTTTTGCGTTTTTTCTTCCTTGGGTATGATGACGAGAGGTGATGATGAAACCTCAGTTCCATCCTCTAACTTCACGACGACGAGCCATGTGCCTGTACTTTTTGGAGTCCATGTGGACTGAAATTTTTTCTCCCCTCCACTGGGAATTGTCAAGCGCTGCAAGTCGATTGGATCGTCTAGGGGCTCGCCAGCCCTTCGTGCAAACACCTCCACTTCTACATCACCATCGCGTTCGCCAACATTGTGCGTATCAATTACGATGGTGATTGGTTCAGATGTTTTGATGATCCCTGTTTTTGAAAGTGCGATGTCATCCCTAGTAACCTGGAATTCAGCTTGGCGGTGGTAAATCGTCCACAATCCAAGGGGTGCTTGCTTGCTATTCATCTCCCAATTAGAGATGATTTCATTACCCGCAACGTCAACGCCGGTCACCCATACTTCCAGCCGTGCGGGCAGGTTCCCGAATCCCGGAGGTAGCATATCTTTGGTCGAAATAGTTGCATTTGCCGGAATTGCCAATCCCGAGATGATTTGTGGGAGATTAACTTCCTCGACCCCTTGTAAAATGATTTCCTCCTCTGGCCCACTTACTTCTACAAGCCGCCATTGAAGGAAAACCGATGATGGATCGAGCCTTCCATCTTCTTGAATGGTCCATTGCACTTCAATGTGCTCGAGATCAGTTGGATGCAGCTGTCCGCCACTCCTAGGTGATGTAGGTTCAGCAGGAATTGGTCCACCTGCATCCACTACGATCCAACGAAGTGCAAGCTCGGGTATTGTTTCATCAATCCCGCCGAAAGGGAGGTTGGCCAGTTCACATAATAGCGGCAATGTTTCACTTGTAGTTGGCGCAATCAGCACTATCTGAAAAGATCCGTTTTCAGTTACATGTGTTGTTCGATTGGTTCCAAGAATTGCTAGGAGGTCAATAGGCTCTCGTGGAATCTGAAGGCTTTGAGTCCACCTAACAGAGCCTGATAATTCGATTTCAGTTCCAGGACGTACCCATGCGTCGAGCCCAACAATCGTCCCCGAACTTGCCTGAATATCGATACTTTCAGCAATTATTCCTAATTCCGGGGAGAATCGCCAGCGAAGATCTCGAAGACTTACAAAGTCCTCCTTCTGCTCTTTGTCAATGACTCTAACTCTTGGTTCTCTCCATCTCTCGACCTGAGGGAAATCCCAAGGTATTCTGATTTCCACTACAAATTCAACGTCCTCTGTAAATTTATCTGCGGCACCATCAGAACCGACCAATTTGCAGTCAATTATTTCGATCCGCGTAGTTTCTGTTCCGCAGGTGTTCTTACCAGGTTCCCATCGAACGGCCAGTGAATCATTCGGGTCATTTCCATCGAGTGAGATATTGATTAGAGATAGGTCCATGAGTCCATTCGGTTCTTCTATGGGTATTACGAATGTATATGTTCGATCAGGGTGTAACCATGGCCCTGACTCATCATCCCCATCCAGCAATTGAGCAGCATCCGCATCGATTACGGGTGCTCGGTCAGATTGAACCCGGTACTCAAAGTAGCGTTCGGCATGCTCAGGGCCGCCGCCATCACGAAGCGAGTTTCCTGCATTATCTTCTCCGCTAAACCAACCTATAACTAAATCTCCGGCAAATGCAGCGGAATCATCCCATGTGGCGGTATAAGTCCCATTCGTCACATTATCGAGTTCTGTAGGGGTTGTCATGGGGATTTGTATGAATTCACTCGCTTGAGCAATTCCATCTGAAGGATTTGTGTCTTCTTCGAATACACGCCAGAGATTTAGATAAACATCCCTAGGAAGATTTGGTAGGTCGGCAATTGTGCATTCGATTCCTTGTTGTGTGGATGCCTCACGATGGCCAGTTTCCGAGAGTGTTGAATTTCCTGGCGTGAACTGACAACCAATTAGAATAGGTTGACTACTATCGACTAGGAATGATCTTGAGGTTTCAAAGTGCGAAACATGTTCACCCCCATACAGGGGTGTTATCGAGACTCCGAGTGTCATCGCCCCATTCTGGGGGGGCAGGGTCCAAGTCAGATTCGCCCATCCTTCAGATATTGAGGTCGTGTTTGCTACTGGTGCTCCATTCGCCAACAATTCGACAAGTACCTCCCCATTCCTTGGGTGCAATGTTTCTTCCACATTTTCAAAACCTAGGCGAACATGTGCTCCGATTTCAGTTCCTGCCTTGAGTTGTGATTGATCTTCCCCAATGTCTCTTCCCTGATCATCAACAAGTTGGTATGGAACAGTAACTTCAGACCCGCTACGCGCATAAGGGATCATGACTAAGTCATTTTCAACGCCTTGGGTTCCGGCAACTCCCAGCTTCTGTGTGCGCCTAGTGCTAAGTGTTCCATCGCCTAATTCAATCCATCCACTTATGTCTAGATCATCTTCATCATCCCAAGATGAATTTACTTGGAATCGAATTTTTCCTATCAGTGCATCCCCTTGTATGTGGGATACAGTACACATTCCTTCGGGAGGTGCGTTGAGCAGGTTGGTAGGTCCTTGGATTATTTCGAGAGTATTTCCATTTTGGTTACAGTATACTTGGACGGTCTTGTTCGTGCCTGTAAACTCAAAAGCTACCCATTGTGGATTATCTGTGGTCCATTGATGCGTGGCCTGAACTTCAACCCAAGTCTGCGAAGGCGTTAGGGTTGTGGAGGCGTTATTCACTGTGATCTCAAGAGTTGATGCTGACTTTGCAGATATATGTGGTAGGTGTTTGGGTGTGATTGTTCCTAATGGACCTAAAGCCGAGATAAATAGAATCAACAGGAGGGCAATTGAAGTGCGCAAGCAGCCCAAATGCGTGCCTCCCATGCTTGGCCGGAGCAATGTTAGGACATGAGGCCTGCGGCTTGTTGGGAAGCAATATGGTCCTAAACTTCTAGGGCTAAGCATGGACATCTCTATTGAAGCCCTAAAGAGAGCCTGTGGGCGGGCTGCCGCCGAGCGAGTCGAGGATGGCATGACTTTAGGCTTGGGAACTGGTTCTACCGTGAAGCATGCCTTGATCCGCTTGGCAGAGCGGATTAGAGAAGATGACCTGAGCATTGTTGGTGTGGCGACAAGTCAAATGACGATTGACCTCTCTCAGGAATTGGGTATCCCCCTCATTGACCTTCCGCCTACTGGTCGTCTCGACCTGTGTATTGACGGGGCAGATGAAATTTCGCCCGATGGAAATCTGATCAAAGGGGGGGGGGGGTGGTGCTGTTGTGGGCACCCTACTTGACCGGCCGGTTGGCGGTGGCGGCCCGGGTCGCCGGCTACGTGGACGTGTCTGTCCATCGCGACCTGGCCGAC
>CAYMED010000024.1:18185-26001 GCA_964389655.1 uncultured Candidatus Poseidoniales archaeon | reverse complement strand
CACAAAACAACCCCTCAACCTTGGCCAATCTTCTTGTTGCTTTGAAACAAATCTCATCATTGACTTGTCTTATTTCATCAATAACTGAGAAATCGGTTGCTGGAGGGATGAAGTCTTCTCCAAACCCTTCAACCATGTATGTATGTGGAGTTCCAAGTGTTCCCTTCTCAAAATATTCCTTCAATATCGATCCAACAGGATCTACTCCTACAACCTTTGGTATTGGTTTTCCTTCTGCATCGGCCTGTGCTTTCAAAGACTTTCCACAACCAGTAATCGTCCCCCCTGTGCCCATGGTAGCAACGAAATGAGTTACTCTTCCCGAGGATTGTCGCCAGATTTCCGGCCCTGTTGATTCGATATGGGCTTGAGGATTTGCTTGATGTGAATATTGATCAGGATACCAAGCGCCCGGGATTTCTCTTGCCAGCCTTGCTGCAACTTCGTAATACGAACGTGGATCTTCCTTTTCGACAGCCGTGGGACAAACATGAACATCTGCACCAATTGCCCGCAATAAGTCGATCTTTTCTTGGGCCATTTTATCGGGCATTGTAAAGATGCAATTGTAGCCCCTTTGTGCGGCGACCATGGCTAGGCCTATCCCCGTATTTCCACTAGTTGCTTCAACAATAGTTCCTCCCGGCTGAAGGAGTCCGTTTCTTTCAGCGTCCAAAACCATATGAAGGCCAATTCGGTCCTTGATTGAACCACCGGGGTTACACCTTTCCAATTTAACCCATATCTCAGAAGAAGAGAGGTGTGATGTGACGCGATTCAATCGTATAAGTGGCGTTTCACCGATTGCAGAAACAACGTCGTTGTACGCTCCCCTTGGTAGGTCCATGGGCATCGCTGAACGTGGATGGATTTCATCATTGCCAAAGTCTATTCCGATTCTTGATTTTCATCAGCGCGCTTACCAGACTCTACCAGAATATTTCCTATCAATAATGCGCCACCACCAACGAACAGCCAAAATGTTGCTTCATTCAAGCCCTCGGCTAAGGCGTAAATAGTTGCCCAAACCGGTTCAAAGGCATAGATGATTGCGGCATGAACTGGATGGAGGTGGCGTTGATACAAATTTAGAATCATGATGGCAACAAACGAGCCGAGAACGCCGAGTAAGAGCAACCATATGAGGACATCGAATTCAATTAACAAACCTAGTAAATCTAGAATTTTAATTTCTACTGTTGTGAAAATTAACGCAAAAATAAGAGTTAGAGTAGAGGCAATTACAACTACCAAAAAGGAAGTTTGGGTAACTGCTAATGGTTCAAATTGTTTGGTTACGGAGTCGGTGAAAATAATATGGAGTGCGAAAAGGAGTGCGCTGAAAACTGTGAGTATTTCCGCCCAGCCCCATGTTAAGTGCGGTGGGCCATCAATAAAGCCCGCCCCGAACGTAGCAAGTATTACTCCCGAGACCAGTACAGTTGTCAGTGGGTGACTTTTCATCTTCAATCCAATGAGTGCGGTGAAGACGACATATAAGCTAGTCAAGAAGGCTGAAACTGCAGGGGTTATTTCATTCAATGCTAGCATTTGAGTTAAGAAGCCTCCAAACATAAGCAAGCCGAGAATTGTGCCCCCTTTCCATGCGCCCTTATCGGCTAACGCAATTCGTGCACGTGTGCTGAAGATTGGTAGCGTGATGGCCGCCACCAGAAAACGAATCAATACCATGAAGCCTACTACACAGGCAAGATCCCATACCTCAAGATGAGTTGCTGCAGAATCGAGAGCTTTCTTCATCCAAACGAATGTTCCTCCCCATATCAAAGTAACAAAAAACAGCCAAATTGCTGCTCGGCGGCGGGTGGAAACGTCCGTTTGCACAACAGTGGGGGGCTGGATTGATTCCTTCACAATTTGGGTTGTAAAATAGTTTCAACTAGAGCAAGATAGCATAGAACATCCTACGCGGTTTCGTGCCCATTCGGGTCTTTTCTGGAACCATTTTTCTTCATATTCTAGTTGCTCACCGTACGGATTTTTTAGCAGATTATACAACTCCCCTGCTATTGAATAATCTCCTTTCTCCGCAGCATCGATCGCTAATTGGGCCATCCAATTTCTTAATACATACTTCGGGTTAGCCTTTCGCATTTCTTCTTGGTTTGGTGAAGAGTTGGTCCTATCCCACCATTTCTCAAGCCATTTATCCCAACCCTCTACTGGAATTGTTGATGGGTCGTAAAATGCTTCTTCCAAGGATGTGATATCTGGTGATTCAACAAAAGAAAGTTTGTGGAAAAATATTGTCATATCTGTTTCTACTTCTTGCAGCATTGCAATCAATTCACTGATGAGAGGTTCGTCTGATTCTAAATATTCCGAGAGTCCTAGTTTTGCTACCCACATAGATTTGTTTTTTTGTTCAAAGGCCTCATAATATGCGTCAAGAACCTCATACAGTCTATCTTTTTCATCCATCAATGGGCCAACCGCTTCAAGTAATCGCGCCACATTCCATGCCCCAATCTGTGGTTGCTGGCCATACTGATAGCGGCGGGTTGTGGCGTCTGTTGTATTTGGTGTCCATCTAGGGTTGAAATCTTCTAACCAGCCATAGGGACCATAATCAATGGTCAATCCATGGATAGACATGTTATCCGTATTCATCACCCCATGAACAAATCCTACTCTCATCCAATGGGCTATCATTATTGCAGTATTTTCTGCTATTTCTTTCAACCAGGTAATCAGCCCTTCATCATTAGATACTGAATGTGTAGGAAAATGGTGTTTGATCGTATGATCAACGAGAATTTTCAGTGTTGCTACATCTCCGGAATTGGTGTGGAGTTGAAAACTTCCAAATCTCAGAAAACTTGGGGCAACACGGCACACAACTGCGCCGGGTTCTGGTTTTGGATTACCATCATACATCATATCTCGAATTACCGATTCTCCCGTGGTAACTAAAGATAGGGCGCGTGTAGTGGGTATGCCCAAATGGTGCATTGCTTCGCTACAGAGAAATTCTCTAATTGAAGAACGAAGAACTGCTTTACCATCTGCAAATCGCGAATATGGAGTTATGCCTGCTCCTTTAAGTTGTAATTCCAAAATGCCATTCTTCCCTTGTGCTTCTCCCAAAGTTATGGCCCTACCATCTCCCAGTTGACCCGCCCAGTTCCCGAATTGGTGACCTCCATATCTTTGTGCGTATGGATCCATACCACCAATGATTTTACCTCCACCAAGAATTTGGCCATCGGGTCGTTCAAGACCTAGTTCATCAGCCATCTCATCGGACCATAACTCAAGTTTTGGAGAAGTTGGGGGCGTTGGGTTTACGCGCGACCAACAAGCATTAGGGACTTGACGCGGGGGGCCCCCTTCCTCATCATCACCTGGAGTTTCATCTAAGAAGCGGCTGAACCACTGAAGTGATTCAAGTATGTTCTTGGCCACACCCATTCGAATGTGTCAAAACTATTCAATCTGATGCTTTCGATGTTTTTCAATAACTGTTAGATGTTGATGCCGATGGAATATGCATACTCTTGTTGCTCAACTTTCATGTGTAACTTCTCTGAGGGAGGAGTGATGGCGGATGTTCCTTTTTGGGAAGTGCCATTTGAAAGTGGCCCCATACCAAAAGATGGGGGGCGTTTTGATGTCATTGTTGTAGGTGGGGGGCCGGGTGGGGCTGCGGCTGCGGGATATCTTGCTATGGCTAAGAGGCGCGTGTTATTAATCGAAAAGGAAAAATGGCCTCGAGACAAAGTTTGTGGAGATGCTGTTGGTGGAAAATCACTGTCTCATGTAACAGAACTAGGAGTAAAGGGAAGGTTGGAGAAGAGTCCTCATTTCAGAGTAACTAGCATTCTCTTTGGCTCACCTAAGGGCATTACTGTAGACATACCATTGCCGAAAGAAGAAGTTGATGCTAGGGAGGCGGGCTATTCATTACCGCGGATCCAGTTTGATAGAATCTTGTTTGAACGGGCCGCTGAACTAGTTACTGGAAATGGTGGCATGGTTGTGCAAGGTGTTAATGTCAAAAATCTGTTACATGAAGGGGAAAGTGGGGATGCTCGGCGGTTTACTGGAGTTGTAGTATCGCATGATGGAGAAAAGAAAAAATGGCACGCCCCAGTTATCATTGGCGCTGGTGGATTCAATTGTCCTGTTGCACGTTCTGTAATTAAAGAAGCATATTCTGAAACCCTAGTTGATCGAGAACATTACTGTGGGGGGTGGCGGGAATATTGGCATGGAGTGGGAGGGTGTGAAGCCGAAGAGGGGGCGATTGAAATTCATTTTCTTAACAAATCTCCAGGCTATTTTTGGCTATTCCCGGTTGGTAATGGAGTGGTAAATGTAGGGGTTGGTGTGGTACTATCTGAGCTGGATAAACAAAAACGTAAACTCAAAGAAATGCAGGCTGAGATTATTTCTTCTCACCCCAGTTTGGGACCTAGGTTTAGCAATGCCAAAATTATTGAAAATAGTGGAAAGGGGTGGCAGTTGCCTTTCGGCTCTCCGCGTAAGGGTGCTGAATTACAACCCCGGCGGGCATATGCAAATGGAGTGCTGTTGATTGGAGATGCTGCCAGCCTTGTAGATCCGTTTAGTGGAGAAGGGATTGGGAATGCTCTATTCTCAGCAAAGGTTGCTGTAGATTCAATCATTGAGAATGGGGGAGTTACTTTAGAATCTGGAAAGAAATATCAAAATCAGATTTGGGAGGCGCTTGGTGACGAATTGACAAATTCATACAAACTACAGAAAATGTCAAGAAATTCGTTCTTGATTAATTGGGTTTTGAAGAAGGCGGCAAAAAAACCGAAGATACAGAAACTATTCACTGATATGATTGCTAGTAAAGAAACCCAGGGCAACTTACATTCGAAGATGTATCTGCTTCGAACATTCCTATTCTGAGAAAGGCTTGTCATCCGCCTGCCCGGAGCGCATCGCATGGTAGACGCTGGGCTTGAGGGGGTTGAAGCAGTATTTCTGGACTTGGATGGAACCATATATTTGGGTTCAGAGTTAGTTCCTGGAGCCTTGGCTTTTCTTGACCGATGTAAAAACAAAGGGGTGCGGGCTTTCTTTTTATCCAATAATTCGTCTCGATCTGTAGATGAATATGTGAAGAAGTTGCATGGTTTTGGAATTCCTGCTAGTTCTGATGACATTTTATTGTCAACGCATGATTTGTTAGCCTGGCTTGCTTCAAATTCGATTGATGAAACATATCTCGTAGGAACTGAAGGCATGCGTTCGATGCTTGAAGATGTGGGGGTAAACACCCATTCCGAGTCGCCTCAATATGTAGTGCTTGGTTATGATACTGAAATCACTTACGAAAAATTGCAAACTGCTTCCGTACATCTTCATCGCGGGGTACCGCTGGTCGCCTCTCATCCCGATATAGTGTGCCCATCCCCAGAGGGGGGTATTCCGGATACGGGGGCGTACATGGCATTGTTCGAAGCCACAACAGGCGTGCGTCCCGAACATATCTGTGGAAAACCAAACCCAGGAATGATTCTTCACAAGGTGGAAGAGTTAGGATTGCAGCCAAACCAGTGTGCAATGGTAGGTGATAGATTGTACACCGACATAGAAATGGCAGAAAGGGCGGGCGTTCACGGAATATTAGTATTGAGTGGTGAAGCAACGTTGACTGACCTTGATGTGGTAACTCAGAAGCCTTCTCTTGTGATTGATTCTGTGGCTGAACTATTGTCACAGGCTTGACTGAATATGTAAGAGAATCATCGCCATTGGCTATGTTGGCGTCTGTCCATGAATGAAGTATGGGAATTCATTCGTTTTTACTTCTCCATTCCCAATCGATTTCATAATCGAAATGAATTGTCTCTTCTTCCATCAGTCTCCATTCATTATTCTCGGCTATTTCTTCATCTGATAATTTTGGCATGTTATTGTGCATCGATTCTCTTCTTACCATTTCCTCGATGTAATACTCCAATGCTATGTCCAAATTTCTCAAAATCTCTTCTATCAATTTCATTATCTCTTCAATACTCATGTCTATACGTTCCTCAAGGGGTTCCAACGAACTCCTGATCAATCGAGGTTCATTCTGACATGCACCAATAGTTTGTATGAAGAGGTATATCAATTCTTTGTTTTCATGGATATTATCATCAGAGGTGGGCCTTTGGAAGCAACATGGTCATCGGCCGATTCAAGGAGATTTGGCGGCGTAAACGCCGCTTCCCCGCGGCGGGCCACGAAAGGGCGGGGTTCATGGCTGAAGCACAAATTGGCCAATTGATTGAAGCAGGAATTGGGGATAAGTGTTGGAGGGTTTTTCACGGCCCCCGCATCCCTGCACCAAAAGAGGGACGTTGTCGTGAAGTTGACTTTGTTGTAGTAGGGCCTGCAGAAGTATGGATGGTAGAATGTAAACATTGGTCGGGAAGAATGGAAATTCGAGGAGATGATGTTATTCAACACAGAAGAAATGACCTAGGGCAATTGAATCATGGAGATACTTTTGCAACGATCGCCCACAAAGGAGGCGTGTTGGCGGAATACCACGGTATGACTATGCCAGAAATTCGCTCATTCGTAGTTTTTTCAAATAACAATCTGGAAATTCCCGATGATGTTATGGAACGGGATGATTGTTTTAGACAAAGTGATCTGTTAGCCATACTCCCTAGTGAAAAGGACGATTTTAAAGAAGTTGGATTGTCTAAAGAATCAGCCGATTTAGTGAAGTCGCTAGAAACTCTTGGGACTTGGGACTTGGTTCATTTACACGGCGGTAAAGAATACAATGGGGATTTGAAGTCTGTTTCAAATGATAGTGGTGTGATTCGCGGATTGTTCGATTCGCGTAGGCAATATGACCGAATTGTGATGAATACTGAACGTAGTTGGAAGGGGTTGTTTGGCTCATTAAGATGTGAAGCTATTTTATCAAAAGGGGGGGAAGAGGTGAAGCGCTGTTCTGTTAATCCGGATGCTGAAATTATAATCCGTAGGGCCGGAAAAAGAGAAGATACAATTGTTAAGTGGCGGCATATTGTTGGTATTGATTTACTGAGTAATCCAGAACATCATGTCATCAGGCGAGAGCCTTGAGTTGAAATGGGTTGAAGTAACCGCCCGGCTATGGAAGATGAATACATAATCAGGATTGTTGGTTTGGTTGCAAGCCTGTTAGGGATAGTAGCCTGGGCTCCCCAAATTAAGAGGGTTTGGATTGACAAACGACATGATGGTATCTCTCTGCCAACATTCTGGGTTATTGTAGCTGCTCTTGCTTTGTGGTTGGTCTATGGAATTCTGATAGATGCGTTCGAAGTTATTCTTGGTAATATTTTGGCATTGGTCATGGTGCTCGGTGTGATTGCTGGTGTGATTAGGGCGCGCTCACATTCACTGTCCGAAATACAATCATCCGGCAATTGATTGATAACTACTGTTTCCTTGCCGTTGATATGGCCACTAAAGAGGAGTTAGAGGGTTTGACGGTACCGCAACTCAAGGAACGATTGAAGGATGCCGGACTTACTGTAGGTGGGAAAAAGGCAGAGTTGGTCGAAAGATTGTTGGATGCCGCTCCTAAAAAATCTACATCAGAAAAGAAAAGTAAGGTTGCGAAGAAATCCTCCGAGAATTCTTCAGGAGATTTACCATTATTCAAAGCCATAATGGCTGACGGATTGGGTTCTGCTGATTTGGATTACCGGGTTGTAGGTCAGCGTGTTGCTGGCTTAGTACTCTTGATTGTTGCAATTATCGGTCTTGGTTCAATGTCATGGTATACTGCTGAAATGGACATGAGTGATTTAGAGGGAGGGGGTGTAATAAT
>CAYMED010000024.1:6018-18175 GCA_964389655.1 uncultured Candidatus Poseidoniales archaeon | reverse complement strand
GTTGATATGGTTTACAACATGGGCTTAACTGAAATTTCCCTCGAAGTGACAAGCGGCGGGTATGTGTTGGAATCAACATCCGAGTCAATGAGTGAATGTGTTGAATTTGCCGATGAGGCTGAATCTGAGGGTTTCGATGGTGGGCCTGTTTGTTCGGAGATGGCTGCTGCTAGCACAACAATGAATGTAACACTATGTATTACTATTATTGTCCTGAGTTTGTGGCTTCTTCTGTTATTCCTTAACGGGTGGGGAATCCTTGACGGAACCCCTGTGGAAGAAAAATTGGAAATGATCGATAAATGGAGCGTTGTTGCAATTTCTTCCTTGTTAGGATTGGGGATTTTGTTCTACGGTTTGATGGGCGGCCCGATAGTTGGTGATGAAGAGCCTTGGAGCGGCGGCCTAGGTGGAATGTGGTGGATGTCTTTCCTAACTTGGTTGATATTCGTTGGAGTTTCATATGGTTCAGATTTGAAGAGTTTTATCGATTCAAAGCGGGCTGCTTGAAATGGGCGGAAAAACCCTAGTAACTGGAGCAAGTGGTTTTCTTGGTAGCCATGTTACAAAGCAACTCATTGAAGATGGAAAGAATGTGAAGGCTGCTGTACGGAGTCCTGAGAAAGCAGAGTTTCTTCGCCAATTTGGAGAAGTAGAAATTGTACAGATGGATTTACTAAACCTTGATTCTGTCAAAGCTGCAGTTGAGGGTTGTGATGAGATTATTCACTGTGCTGCCGCATTGAGTGTTGGAGTTAAAGATAGTCAAAAAGAAGTTGTCGACCCATCTATTATGGGTACAAAAAATCTAATTTCTGCTATCCCCGAGGGTGAAGTAAAAACGGTGATTCACACCTCCTCGGTTGCGGCAATTAGACCCACGAAATATGTCAATGGATCAAAGTATGGTGTTGATGATTGGTGTGATGATGCTACTTTGGAATCAAATCCATATGGCCTTGCAAAGGCGGGGGCTGAACGAATAATTAGAGAATGGGCTGAGAATAAAGATGTGAAATTGGTAACTATACATCCGTCGATAATTTTCGGCAAACCTCTACAAAAACGGCACATGGAAGGTTCAATGTCATACCTCAAACATTTTCTTAGTGGTTCTTCATTTGTTTTGAATGTACACATTAATTTCGTTGGAGTTGATGATGTTGCAAGGGCACACATTGCGGCATTGGACAAGGGGGTAAATGGCAAGAGGTATCTGATTCATTCTGGAGGTATGTGGATGCGGGATGTTGGTTTGTTATTGCGAAAAGAGTTTCCTCAACGGAAATGGGCGGTTCGTAATTTACCCCGAGTGCTTGCATATGGGGTGGCGATTTTTCACCCCAAACTCCGTCTCAAAGACATGAGAGGCAGTATCGGAACTCATGTTGATTATGATTCTTCAAGTCAATTTGAATTATTGGATGGTGTGAAATCACCACATGAAATAATTGTAGATACGATGCAGGATTTGTTATCGTAAGGTTGACACGCCGAAGCCGTTGAGCATTGCTGATGGATGCCAATATCTGGGGTGAGCGTTGGTCTTCCAACGAGTCAGTGTTGGCCCGCGAATGGATGAGGGGTTGTGTGAAAAAGCAAAGCCTTGTTGTGCTGGCTGCAGATAAGTATGATATGGAAGATTTGAATCAATTATTGGAGTTAGTTTCTCCATATGTTGTTGCTCTGAAAACTCACGTAGATCTTGTCACTGATTGGACTCCGGATGCTTGGGGTAAGTTTTGTAATAAAGCAAAGGATGCAGGTATGCTAATTTTTGAAGATCGTAAATTTGCAGATATCGGAAAGATATCTAGGGACCAAATGGGGGGCGTTCACAATATCAGTAACTGGGGAGATATTGTTACTGCTCACTTGATTAGTGGACCGGATATTATTGATGGTTTGCAAGAGGCCTGGTCTAATGCTGGCAGGGTTGGGGGAGTCTTACTATTAGCCCAGATGAGTAGTCGTGGTAATTTGCTTCAAGGAGATTATTCAAACAAAGTTGTTGAAGTTGGTTCAGCGCACGAGGGTGTTTTCGGATTTATTGGCAATGGAAGTGATGTGGAAGAAATTGCACGTTTGAGAGAAAGGGTTGGTGTGGAAAAAATGATCTGGACCCCAGGTGTTAATCTGAATATAGGAGATGGGGAAATGGGTCAAAGATATGGCCATCCAAGAGAAGCGGTGTTGGCTGGTTCGGATGGGATTATTGTTGGAAGTGGAATTCACAAATCGGAGGATCCTGGTGCCGCTGCGTTGGCATATGCTCAAGCATCATGGGATGCTTTGTTGGAGAGGAAAAAATGAGTGTTGTTTCTTGGGTTTTGGCCGGGACAACAACTTGTATTTTGGTTTGGATGGCGTTTCGCCATTGGACGAGAATGGGTTCTCTAGATTCCAGACTTGCAATGGGAGATCCGACTCTACTCAATGATTCAAATGTGCATATTGAAGAAGTGATCCAAGCCCCAATGGGCAGTCAACTTCATGACCAAAAAATGGTTATCGCAATGGATGGCCACATCAAGTGAGTTGGATGTATGTATATGTGGCATTTACTTGCCATGCAATTAGAATAACTATGGTCAAAACTGGTAGCCACCACAGTTTGCTTTTCTTTTTCTTCTTCTTTTCAGCCACAGGGTTAATGGGCAACTTTAGAGGGATTTCCTGTTCTTCTTCCGGTATTTGGATTGGAAGGTCTGGTAATGGAAGGGATGGGAGATTCAAGTTTGGGGTCCCGTCTTCTTCAATTGATACTTCAATCACATCTTCTTCCTTCATCGGATGTAACTCATCTAGATCATCCAGACCTGGGGCATCTGGTATTGGGCCTAAGATATCCTGCCATTTCTCCCCTAATGACGCGTCCGTGACTGGTTTTTCCAACCATGCTACTGCTCCAGCTGAATGGGTCGCGTTCTCTGCCAAACCTCTCAATCTACGGGGCGCTAGAAATACGATGCGGCAGTCCCCCCCGTGTTCCCTCATCTCCAGTGCTGTAACATGTCCGTCTAAAGTGGGAATATCGAGAGAAAGCATGACTAATTCGGGTTCATGTCGGATATATTCGTCAACCGCTTTATCCCCATCAGTACATTCGATGATGTTGAAGTCGCGTTGAGTAAATATTTGTTTAAGCCTCATGTGTGTCATTTGATTATTGTCGACAATCAGAACGGTGGGTGCATCAGGGTCATCCACCTCTCCCACACGGCTCATGCTATTCTCACCACGCTTGAGGTCATGAAGCGTTCGCAGAGTTTATTCCTCTTCGGCGTCATCAGAGACCAATTCTTCAACCGGCCCCTCTCTCGGGTTGGTGAATGCCTGATGGGTTTCTTCGCTACTTGCTTCTTGTTCTTCCCTAAGTCTTTTCATTTCGGGAGCCTTGACAAATTGCATTTGTAATTCTGAAATCACGCCCTTGAGAAGTTGTTCTTCTGTATTGTTGAGGTTGCCGGTAGTCTTCTTTTGAAGCATCGAGAGAATATCTATGGCTTCTTTGGCCTCTGCCGGATTCCAGTGAGTGGTTCCTTCGTGATCGGCGATAAATCCCAGATTTACCAGTGCTGAGCGTTGAAACATATGAATGACTGTGAACAAGCGAGCGCTTGCCTCGTCGTTGAAAATGTCCTCCTCCATGAATAACCCTCCAAGTCATCAATGATGAAATTAATCAATCCCACAATTGCTTCAGTAACCATGTTGGGTCGAATTGAATTAAATCACCATATTCTTGTCCAATTCCTGCTAACACAATAGGGCGCCCTGTTGAGAAAGCGATCGATAGTCCCGCTCCCCCTTTAGCATCTGTATCCATCTTGGAAAGTACCGCTCCATCAAATTTTAAAATTTCCTGGAATTGAATGGCTTGATCAACCGCATCATTACCAGCTAATGCGTCTCCGACAAACAAAACTAAGTGGGGTTTGCAGACGCGATGTACTTTCTGTAACTCATTCATCAGATTGATTTTGTTTTGCATTCTTCCTGCAGTATCGATGATAACTACATCCGCATCTCTGGCTTTTGCACTTTCAACAGCATCACGAGCAATTGCTGCAGCATCCCCTCCGCGTTGACTAGAAATGCAACGTATACCTATGCGTTCACAGTGAGTTTCGAGTTGTTCTATTGCCCCTGCTCTGAATGTATCTGCTGCTGCCGCAACAACTGTGCGGCCATCCTCCTTCAAACGGTGGGCGATTTTTGCAGCAGTGGTTGTCTTACCGGTCCCATTAACTCCAACCATCATGATTACCACGGGCGTATCTCCTGCATCGATCATTGAATCTACAGTTGCATTAAAATCCCAATAATCCGCACTTAACAGGGCGTGAAGAGATCTTTTCAAACTGGCTTCTACAACTTTGGATATATCCGCCCCTTTACGTAATCTGCTGCCTACAAGTTCTGTTCTTAGTGCCCTCAATACTTCAGTAGTTGCATCGCTACTCATATCCGCTTCGAGTAAGGCCCATTCCAATTCTTCAAGAAGTTCATCGAGGGCAGTGCTTTCTTTGATTACCTTACCTCCACTTTCTACTACTCCACCTCCCAAGTCTATTTCGATATCTTGACCTTCGAAGGTCTCCACAGTTTTACTTCCAGTAGAGCCTTTTGGTGCTGCCTTGACACTGACTAATTTTCTACCAGTGGTGGAGCGCATCATGTGTAAATCCACTTGAGAGCCTTTCATTCGGCCGACTTCGGCAAGGCCCCTTTTCTTAGTCTTCTTCTCGGCTTTCTTAACCGACTTTTGTTCTGATTTTCTTTGGCTTTTCAAACGTTTACGTTCTTTCTTAGTGATATTCATTGGTGGGGGGGCTTCAACCTCTTCCTCATCCCATTCATCCCATTCGTCTTCTAAATCTTCCAAAGATTCTAAGACATCCTCAATATCGTCCCATTCGTCTTCTTCATAATCAGAGGAAGGGGGGGATTCTTTAGTAGAGTGAAGTTCATGATTCTGTTCTATCGCATCTTGTTTTTTTGTGAGTGCATCTATTGCTTCTTGGCTATCTTCGGATGCTGCTAATTCCTCTTCGTCAATATCTTCAACCGCTTTCTTAATCTTCTTTCTGAATCGATCGAATAGGCCCATAATTCCACCTCAATCATCCATGGTCAATTCACCACCAAATCCCCGACGGGGGCGGCGGGGCTGGGTAGTCTTTGTTGGTTCGGAGGGGCCCGTAGCCCCCGGAGTTGTTGTATTTTCAACCTCCTTCTCCAATGAAGCCGTGAGTTCTTTCACCTTCTGTTCAGTTGAAATATACTGCTCTGTCAATTCTTTGATGACGGATTGAAGGTCTTCTTGTCTTTGGGACATTATTTTCGCCGCTGATTCCAGAGTCCTTTCTGCAAAAACACTTGAGCCTAGATCAACAACCACCTTCTTCTGATTTGTAATTGGGAGGTGGACGCCCGCCCCCAATGGTATCATTGAGTCGGAAGATGAAATTAGTGCTATCAAAGATTCTTCAGTTTCTGAATGCTCTTTGGACACCGATTCAAGTTGGGATAGTTGTTGTTCAACTTGTCCAAGTCGTTGACGGTTCATCTCAATCAGGCGGGCTATGCGCTGTAACTCGGCCCCATCACTCATGTTGAACGCACACCCGTGAAGGGCGGGCGTCATCAACCCACCGAAGGTTCACTCCTCTTCTGAAGAAGTATTTCCAGAAGCGGCTATTTGCTCACGAAAGTGGTGAATAACCAATGGGTCTTGAGAGGAGGAGGGTTTGATTTTCTTGCACGATTCTATGGTAATCTGGCGCCTGTTGATGTGGTGCCTACTACCGAGAATAGAATAGATTCGGTGTTTCGCATCTTCTTCATTAGATGCTACAATGTCTTGCGAAAACTTCTGGGTTTGCTTGCCGAACGGGGCGATTCCTTCGATACGATAAGCCTGCATAGCGCCGGCGACCTGCAAATCCCCCTTAAACGCGCTGGCGCGTTAGAATTGTAGCGTATTGGCGATGCGTTGACGTGTGATGGGTGCTTCGGATAGGATTGTGCTTAGTTCTTCCAAGGCCTTCGCGGTGGCGTTGCTGATTCTGCTGGTGCCTATTGGAAATGCTGCTGACTTTACAGAAAACATTGGCCTAAATGCTAGAGAAGTAATCGTTACCTCGGATGAAATTTGGTCAGCGGATGATTGGAATAAGTTGCGAGAGAAGGGGTTGACTCCTTTGCGGCAGTTGGGGCCATATACCGTATTAGCTTGGGGTACTACTGGAGATGAGGCGGGGCCGGCGGAATGGCGGCCGGGGTTAGAAAAAGCATATCCTGAAGCCGAAACGCGAATTTTATTGGAGCCAAGGCTCCCATTCGAAGGGGTTTCTTTCGTTCTTACAGAACTAGAGCGGTTTGGATTTACCATAGAATTGGAATCCATGCCGCAAAGTGGTTCTGCGATGCCTGCTAGAATCGTAGTCGAATGGGGGGGTCAATCACTTGAGCAGGTTTTACATATTCCTGGAATTCTTTGGATTGAGCCTGTTCTAAAAACTTCAGCAAGAAATGACATCGCTGCTGGATTGATGACTTCTGGTATTAGTGATTCTAGAGAAATTTGGGGTCTGGGTTTGAACGGTTCTGGAGTTATCGTTGCTTTTGCTGATTCTGGGCTTGATCGTGATCATGCTTGTTTCAGACAGGGGGGTGATGGGGCGAATATTACAGGGGTTCCTGGACAAGAACATAGGAAAATCATATCGTTGAATGAAACTCTAGATGGTTGGGACACTCTGTCTCATCAAGATGGAGGGCACGGAACGCATATCGGAGGAACTCTGGGTTGTTGGTTTGATAATGCAACTTCAGCAATAGAGGGGACTTCTTTGAGTCATGCTTCAAGACTAGTAGTTCAAGACATAGTAAATGATGAGGGGTGGGTGCCTCCAGATGTGGATTGGTTGCTTTGGGAAGCATTACGGAATGGCGCTGTAATTCACTCCAATTCATGGGGTGATGATACGGTTGAATATACTGCTCGAACATATGATTTCGATGCGTGGTCAAATGAAGTGCCATGGTCGGTGGCGTTTATTGCACCGGGAAATAACCGCGGGCAAATTATGGAGCCGGCTAATGCGCGTTCGGTAGTAGCGGTCAGTGTAACTACCAAAACTGAGGCTCATGGTATCTGGGAATTTTCGTCGGTTGGTGAAACGCATGACGGGCGTAGAGGCATTCACATCGCTGCGCCGGGTGTTACGATTGTTTCTGCTGCCGCTGATAATGAACATGAGTCATGGAATAATGGTACAAGAACAAGTACTGGTTCTTCGATGGCCACGCCTGCTGCGGCATCCTTCACGGCCATAATTCAACAGATGATTGAGGAAGGTTGGATTGGGCAGGAAAACCATACCCCGAGTGGGCCAATGCTGAAGGCTGTCATTGCTTTAGCCGCCGAGCCGATACCTGGATTACAGCATGAACGGGGGGAGACGGGGGCGGCTCCCGATAATGTTCAAGGTTGGGGGCGCGCAAATCTATCTAGGCTAATTGACTTAGAAGATCCAACGAATAATGATATTTGGTTATGGGACTCATTTGCCATGGATAATTGGCAAGAATTGGTGCAGAATAGAGCATATGATTCCACTGTTGATGAAAGGCCATTGCAGCGGGTTGAGTCGGTTCCGTGGAATGGAGATGGGGCGGTGGGCCCCTTTCTTGCGAGTGGTGAATCCGCCTCTTGGACATTGAATAGGAGCGGGGGCGATCTTGATGTTCGTCTTTCATGGTCGCCAAGGCCTGAGCCTGCACAAATCGATGATTTGGAGTTGATAATTGAGACCCCGGCAGGAAAATTCGCATATGGGGACGTTTTCGAAGAGGATGGATATTCTACATTGTTTGAAGAAAGAGTGGAATTGTCGCCTCGAAATGAAACTACTGTTGGAATAAAAATCCCCGCGACTGAGCTATCTGGGGCTGAATGGGTAAATGTGAGTGTAAATGCTAGATTTGTAAATATTGGAAATCACTCTGATATGCTTGGTTTGAACGGTGATAGAATTGGTTTTGGCCTTGCAATCAAGGGGGTAGATGAAATTAGAGAAGATGTTGTTGATCGTGATGGAGATGGAGTGGAGGATGGGGTCGATGCATTTCCTGACGACCCCACAGAATCTGTAGATACTGATGGGGATAGGGTTGGGGACAATTCTGATCAATGTGCGGGCTTTGATGATTTGATTGATATTGATGGAGATAATATTCCTGATGCTTGTGACTCGATAGTGGATCGTGATGGAGATGGAGTAGGTGATGAAGATGATGATTTTCCAGATGATGCTACAGAAGCGAATGATTCCGATGGTGATGGTGTTGGAGATAATTCTGATCAATGTGCGGACTTTGATGATTTGATTGATATTGATGAAGATGGAGTGCCGGATGGTTGTGATCAAATAATCGATAGTGATGGTGACGGGTTTAGCGACGCTGAAGAAATACAATGTTCAAGCGATCCATTCATTGGTAATGATTTACCAATGGATTTGGATGAAGATGGGTTGTGTGATTATTTAGACATAGATGATGATGGCGATGGGGTTTTAGATCTTCTTGAGTTAGAAAGGGGGACAAATCCAAAAAATCCTGATTCTGATGGTGATGGGTTAAGTGATGGAGATGAAATATTTAATCATGAAACTGAACCATTGGTAGAAGATACCGATGGGGATGGGGTGAATGATGGAGGGGAGATTGCGAATGGCACAGACCCCCTATCCGCTCCAATGGAAACAAAGGAGAAAGAGAAGGAAGAAGAGGGGGTTCCTGGCTTCTTATTTGTCAGTGCACTGATATGCCTCGCAGTGGTTGCAATAATTAATCGAAATAAACCAAGAATTGGTTGAAGATTTGGTTTATTCGGAATGATTGCCGCGACTCAACCTTGAAGACCACTTCAGGTGTGGCACCACCACGCCGCGGCGTATGAGGAATGATAATGGGCGAAAGACTCTACATCGGAATTGACCTTGGAACCTACCAATCGACGATTGCGTCGAGTGCTGGTGCTTTGCAAACTATCGAAACCGTCGTCGGTAAACCGAAAGACCCTGTTGCTCGAAATATGCTAGGTAGGGATGTGCTGTTTGGAGATGAAGCGCTTGCTAAGAAATTGGCTTGTAATATCTACCGTCCAATGGCTGCGGGGGTTGCTCAGGATGATGAGGCGAATTTGGCTGCTGCTAAGGCATTCGTATCCCACTTAATTGAGGTAGCAGACCCAGAAGAATACGATGAGGTGTTTGGTGTTATTTGCAGCCCTTCGCACATCACATTCACTGACAAGTCGAATTTGGTTGCTACTCTACGTGGTCAAGTCAACGCAATTATGGTAGTTAGCGAGCCTTTTGCTACCGGTTTTGATCATGATCAATACATGGGTTCAATCGTTGTCGATATCGGCGCAGGAACTACAGATGTCGCTAGACTTTACGGAACCTTCCCTAACGAAGATGATGAGTTCACAGTAGCTGAAGCGGGAGATTGGTTGGATCTTCAAATAATGGACCTTATTGAAAAGAAATACACGGGTGCTCAGTTAACAAAAGACATGGTTCGTTCATGGAAGGAAGAATTCTCTTATGTCGGTACAGATGACGAAGAGTGTATGGTTGAATTGTCGGTTGAAGGTAAGAAGAATATCGTTGATATTGGAGATATCATTCGACAAGGGTGCGAGGCTTTGGTTCCACATGTTGTTGGGGCCATCAAGTCAATTATCGCTACAGCCGACCCTGAATACCAACCACAATTCCGCAATAATATCATCCTCAGTGGAGGGGGTTCAATGATTGGCGGAGTTGCAGAAATGGTTGCAGATCAACTTGCTGATATTGGTGATGTTAGAGTATGGTGTGTGGACAATCCAATCGTGAGTGTTGCCTCTGGAGCATTGAAGTTGGCAAACGCAATGCCTGATGAGCAATACACGGCAATTAACTGATTTCGGTACGCCCCGTAGGGGCGATGAACGGCCATTATCTGCCGATTACAAGGTGAAGGTTCAAGAATGGACTGTTGCCGATGCAACGCGATATCATGTCTGTAGAGGCTGCGACACCCGGTTCAGATGGGGCTTCTGGGTTGATCGATAATAGTGACCGTGCCGCTTTAGAAGGGATGTTGAAAGCATATCCCACTGAGCAATTGGTTGACGAAGTTTTGATCGCTTGGGAAGAATTGAGTGAAAGAAACAAAGAGTTGGCGGATGCGAAGCAAAAGTTGCGCGTAGTAGAGCTAGATTTAGCTGAAAGAGAAGATGGGGTTGCTCCAGAAATAGCAAGGCTTTCTGAAGCTGAACAGATGTTGCAAGAAAAAGATGCGAGGGTAGTTCATCTTGAGCGGATGTTGGAGGATGCCCGTTCTGAATTGGAAGCATTGGCGGCATCGATGACTGCTGAAGAAAGAGAAGCGATGAAGGCTGAAAATGCTCAACTGCGTGAATTAACAATAGAACAAGCTGATGTTGTTGCTGAATTGGAAGCAAAGATGGATGAATTGGTTTCTGCTCTAGATAAGGCGGCCCAGGCGGGTTTGACATCGATTACTGCTGATGAAGTCAGAGGTTTAAAAGGACAATTGGACCAACGAGAAGAGGATCTGGCTGCAGAAATTGCAGCAAGAGAGGCTTTGGAAGAAGAACGGCAAAGATTGCGAGAGATTGCTGATAGATTGAGAGGATTGTTAGATCAGCGCGATAGGCGGTTGGGTGAATTGGAAGAACAGTTAGAGAGAGTCATGACTGGCCCGAGATCTGTTAGTGCAGAACATGATTACTTGGTCGAACAAATTGAAGAATTAAAGAGGCGATTGTTAGAAAGGAATCGTGAATATGAGGCTTTGAGAAGGCGCGAAAGACGTTTGCATAATGATGTCTTTGAAAGAGATGAAAGAGTGCAACAAATGCATCTGACCATCACTGACCTTGAAGCGGCATTGCAAGATAGAACTTCAGAACTAAAGGAAGTAGAGAGTCAGCGTGAAAGGGCGATGTTGGAGCTTGATGCGGCTAGACGTAGTGAAAAGACGAGAGAGGTTGTTGGTAGAGTGTTCCAAGATTCTCTCGGGTTGGTAAGAGATCATTCCGCTAGAGAAGATACGCGGGCTCGTATCGTCGAAGAAGGCCCTAAGAAGAGAGTTATCGAGGCGCCTTCTTTAGATGATATGCATACTTTAGCAGGAGGGGATGAAATAGATCTCGAAAAGAGTGTTGAATCTTTACCACAAGGAGATGAGCCTGATACTAGACCAAATGCTCCCGGTGGTAGTGGGGATCCTGTAGTTTACGAGGATGATGATTAGTTCAACGCTGATACTAGTTGTTCAATTGTTAAACGAATTATATCTAGATCTTCTTGTTCTTCGACAATAGTTCCTGTAACTATCCATGAGGCGCCGGCTTCTTTCGCTAAAATGGCATGTTCAGCAGTTTTAATTCCTCCACCAACAAATAGGCACTCTCCCTCTGCGGATTTAATCATCTCTGAATCGAGAGGAAGGGGTGCACCACTACCTGCTTCAAGATAGAGAATTTTCATTCCATATCCCTTAGCACATAACGAATAAGCGCGGATGTCCTTTGGTGAATTGAGCAAAATCGCTTGTCCTACTTCTCCCGCTTTCCCACCAGGTTCGCAAATCAGATATGCGGTTGGAAGCATTTCTACTCCTGCTTCGTGGAGCCAGGTGGCACCTTTTACCTGTTCTTCAACTAAAAATCTTGGATCGATGCTATTCATCAACATCATGAATAAAATTGCGTCTGCAGATGAAGAAAGAGCATGGGCGCCCCCGGGAAAGAGAATTACTGGTATTCTCCAATCTTCTTCATCCACGGTAGAATCTTGTGAAGCTGCCCAAACACGCAATTCTAGAGCTTCTTGAATCCCAACAACTGTATCATGTACTTTATTTTCTGGAGTATTTGTTGAGCCCCCCACTAAAATCAACTTACTACCGCCTTCAACTGCAGCCAAAGCCTTGGCTGCAGCATCTTCTGCTGATTGGTCAGCGGGATCTAGTAAAGTGGCATGTCTAGTTCCAAATTCATTCGAACATATCCAAGACAAAAGCCCCCCTGGGTGTTCAGGAAGCATAACCTTGGGTGACGGCTATT
>CAYMED010000024.1:0-6008 GCA_964389655.1 uncultured Candidatus Poseidoniales archaeon | reverse complement strand
AATCTTCTCAGCGCATTCAATTCCTCTGATAATAGCAGCATCTGCTGAAATTTGCTCAGGATGTTCTCCACTCATCTGTTCCAACCACCCCTCTGGAGGAATAAATGGTGCTTCATCTCTCCACCATGTTTCACCAGTCCCATCTGCTCGAGTATATTCCCCGCTAGAAATTGATATTCCTCCCTTCCAATTCACTAATGTTCTAGAGGGTGGTCGAATCATTTCTTCATTTCGTAAAATTTTACTCTCACCAAACCAACCAGGGTATGGAGACTTTTCTCCAAGCAAATCGACATATATATCTGCATTGATTTTTTCGCGAATGCCGATTTGTGAACCTTTCAAAATTAATCCATCATCATAACCAACAATTCGAGTTTTTAGCATAATTTTAGATCCTTGTTCAATTACTTTGATTGCCATTGCTTTTTCTAACCATGATCGTCTAAAACAACCATTATTGAATTGAATTTTATTTTTAATTCCAGAAATTAATAATGATTCATCGTCTATTATTCCTGGAGAACGTACTGGTGTGCCAAGTTCTTGTTTAGAATCAATCAATGTAACATCATGATGTGATAATTCCAAGGCTGCAGATAATCCTGTTAATCCACCGCCTGCAATAATTATGTTCATACTCAAACCTCTTGAACAATTTTTAATGCAAATACTGGACATGATGGAATACAATGTTCACAATGTGTACAGACAGGTTCATCAACAATAGCTAGATTATTTTCCAGTCGAAGTGCATCAACTGGACATAATGCGATACAAGCGGCACAACCAAAACATAGATCTTCATCAACAACGAAAACATGCTCCGGTACCCTAACCATGAGCATTCGAAGAGGTATTGGTTGAAGAAACATATCCATATGAAATTGATTTCAAGTGCAATCGAATTCTATCCCCATACCCCTTTATTTCTACTGGAAGGTAGAAGTTTGTTTAGAGGATAGCAATGAAATAATTTGAGGATAGCAACACCCGTATGTAAAATTCGCGTGAAGCATATATTGTTTATCTTAGAAAAAAATAATGTCCTATTCAATTTATTTTCTCCAGTGGAAACAAAGGGGTATCTTCATGATGAATACCGTTCAGGAATCATCATGGTCATGTATTCCCCTGGCAAAACCACATCTTATCCACCTGAACCAATTGATTCAGGATTGAGATATCATTTTCTTGGTGGTGGTTCAGAAGTTGGAAATGTTGGATTAATTCTTGAAGGTCCATCAGGTAATAGATTGTTAATTGATTATGGTTTAGCCCCAACCGATCCACCAAGATATCCTGATGAAGCTCCAAAGATTACTGATACAATAGTTACTCATAGCCATATTGATCATATTGGCATGGTTCCTTGGTTGGTGGGAGCACATCGTTCTCGTCTTCATGCAACTCATGTCACAGTTGCTTTGAGTGAATTAATGTGGAATGATTGTCATAAAGTAAGCCGAATAGAAGGTTATCCATTACCATGGGACAAAAGGGATCTTGATGAAGCTCTGAATAGTTGGACAGCCCATTCTTTTGGTGAATGGAACAAGCATGGAGATTGGAAGTGGAGGCTACATTCTGCAGGGCATATCCCAGGGGCAGCAATGATTGAGATAGATACTGGTCAACGCAGCGTATTGATTTCTGGCGATTTTGATACTAGAAATTCACCACTGGTTAATGGTGCAAATCCAATCCAAATTGATACATTATTTGTTGAAGGAACATATGGTGGTCGAGAACATCCCGATAAATCAGAAGAAAAACAACGTTTTTTGGATAAAGTTCGCGAAATTGTTGATCGAGGAGGAACAGCATTGATACCTGCTTTTGCTAATGGAAGAGGACAAGATGTATTGTTAGAATTGTATTCTGCAATGCCTGAATTAAACGTACATTATGATGGAATGGGTAAAACGATAACCAAACATTATCTAAACAATCCAGAATATCTTCGAAATTCTGAAGCCCTTGAAAAGGCATTCAAATGGGTAAAAAGAGTTTCAAGTAAATCTGACAAGAAAAAAGCTCTTGATGCTGATGTCATAGTTTCAACAAGTGGAATGTTGGACGGGGGGCCATCTATTTGGTATCTAAATAGATTAAGGCACGATTCAAAAAATGCAATTTTATTCATGGGGTACCAAGCTAAAGGTTCAGGTGGTAGAAGATTACAGGAAGAAGGTAGAATAGAGATTTTTGGAAATCTTACCCCGATTGATTTAGAATGGGATTCTTTTGATTTTTCAACACACGCTGGCCATGCAGATATTGTAGAATTTGCAAAAGCATGTGGAGCCAAAGATGTAGTAGTTTATCATACAGATCCAAATCAAGCAAGACCTCCATTAGTGGAGTCTCTAGAAAAGAATGGTCACACTGTTCATCAACCTAAGAATGGTGAAAGTTATATTTTACAATGAGCCGATGAGGTTGAATACTTCAGCCTCAAGGGAGGGGTGATCAAGATGGCGAAGAAGCGAGGTCCAAGAAAAAAACCTGCTGCTGGCGGACCTAAGAAAAAGCGACGCAAGAAGATGCGTCTAACTTTGAAAAGCAAGTCATTGAAGAAAAAGACAGACATCTATACAGATACTGTAGGTTGGTCTACGTCTGGTAGGGTATTGGAAGATGCTCCTACAATTGAGGAACCTACTAAAATCAAACACCAGTGTTCTCTTTGCGGCTCAATAATGATGGTGGATAAACCAAAGCGTGCAAAATATACAATCACATGTCCTAATTGCGAACATGTGGACGATTTCTCGTAGTGATTGTATTGATGCGGCGCTCAATCGCCATCGTTTTGCTAATGTTGAGTTTCAACATTTCTGGTTGTTTAGGTGAAAATGAAGATTCAGAAGGTTTGATTCTTGCTACAACTACATCAATGAGAGATTCGGGCTTGTTAGATGTATTATTATCATCATTCAAAGAAGAATATGATATAGAAATTGGAGTTGTTGCTGTAGGCACTGGAGCAGCATTGAAACTTGGTAAAAATCAAGATGCAGATATGTTGATTGTTCATGCGCCCGAAAAAGAAATTCAATTCATAGAACAAGGTTATGGAAATTCCAGAACTACATTTGCATGGAATAGATTTGTATTATTGGGTCCAAGTGAATTGAGTGGACCAACAAATGTATCTGAAGCATTTGAACACATTCAAAATGAATGTATTATATCAAGGGGGGATGGATCTGGAACTCATATTAAAGAACAAGAGATATGGCGTAGTACAACGATATCATTGTTCGAAGATGGATCGGGCATTCACCCTTCTAGCGAATCATATTACTCCATTGGCCAAGGAATGGGTGCGGCTTTGAATATGGCAAATGAATTGCGTTGTTGGGTACTCAGTGATATGGGCACCTGGCTATCTATGTCTCCACAACTTGACCTTGTCGCAAATATGTGGGAAGATGAACTTACACTGAATCAATATAGCATCATCCAATTAGATAATGAATATCAATCCCAAACTTTACTTTTTGAAGAATACTTAATGTCAACAAAAGGAAAAGCACTTATCGCTGAATATACTATTAATGGCCAACAAATGTTCAATCTAGGTCAACCTAACCAAGAACCGTCAAGTAATGCTTGAGATTGTAAAGAGTCTTTTGTTACTATATTTCCTCCCTCTAAAATCAATGTTCTATTTGCCATTCTCTGTGATTGAAACGGGTTGTGAGTGGCCAACAAAACCGCCCCCCCTTTAGAAATGAAATCCATTACCAATTCTTCCAACATAGAAACATTAGGGCCATCTAAGTTGGCTGTGAATTCATCTAATAACAATACTTCAGGTTTTGAAGATAGGGCTCTAACTAGGGCCAACCGTTGCCGTTCACCCCCTGATAGCGTAGAAGGATCCCGATTTACAAAATCTTCCAACCCAACTTGTTTCAGCCACCACACCCCTTCCGAACTTTCAACACCTGAGTGCATAACATTACTCAATACATCACCATATAGGGTAACGGCCCTTTGATGAACCATCATTACATCCACATTTGATACATAACCATCCTTTTCTAGCCCGGCAACATTTCGCAACAAACTGGATTTACCACTTCCAGATGCTCCAAGTACAGCAACACATTCTCCCGATTTAAATTTCAACGAAACATCATTCAGAATTTTATTTCCATCAACTGCCCAATTCAAATCCACAACATCTACTTCGACATCCAATCCAGTTTGGAAAACCGGCCCCCCCCACTCTTCTGGAAGGACACTTCTACCCCCTCGCTTGCTTTCAATTAAGAGTGCAACCCCCGAAGCGAACAAAGCAATCAACAACAATATCCCACCAAGCGATAAAGCAGAATCAAGGTCTCCCTGAGAAGTTTCTAACACAATACTAGTTGTCAACACCCTAGTTTTTCCCGCGATGTTTCCACCGATGATCATAACCGCCCCAACTTCAGCAATCGCTCTACCAAAGCCTACTAAGGAGGCGTTTACCACCCCACCCCGCGCTTCGCGGAGATGAGTCCTTACCCCATCTTTCCGTCCTAACATTCGGTGCGTTTCAAGAACCTCTCGAGGAACATTCTCCATCGCGCTCCAAGAAAGACCCCACACTAAGGGGAGAATCAACAACATTTGAGCAATAATCATTCCTTCAAGAGTGAATAATAACCCCAATCCACCAAACATACCTTGTCGGGATAGGGCGAGATATACAGCAACACCAACCACTACTGGCGGTAACCCATAGAGCGCCCTTACTCCCACTTTCAATATTGGTTTTGCAGCAAAATTTCTACGAGCACATATTGAAGCCAAAGGAAGCCCGATCAACATCGCTAGAATTGTAGCGCTTCCTGAAACCATTAGAGAAGTAACTGTGACTTCCCAAACAGCCCCGGACATGCTTCAACGGACTTTGTAACTTCTTTTCATAATTGGTCACTAAGCGATAGGTCCATGTCCATGTGTTGAAACGAAGGGTTTGATAGCATGGAGTATTTTGTTTCACTCGAACGAGCGAGAGAGATAGCAGATCAACTATCAATAGAAACGTCAGAAGAGATTTTGGAACTTGATGAAGCTCATAACCGAATCCTATCCTGCAACATTGAGAGTTTGGTTGATGATCCCCCATTTGATAATTCAAGTATGGACGGGTTTGCAGTATTACACAAAGATACACCAGGCCGGCTGAAGATAATCGGCACATCTCAGGCCGCCGCTGCTGAAGAATTGGTAATGAAAGAAGGAGAAGCGGTTCGAATTATGACCGGTGCACAAATGCCAATTGGCGCAGATGCGATTATCATGGTTGAGAAGACTTCAACCTCTGAGGATGGAGAATGGGTAGATGCATTGGAAAAAGCAAAGCCTGGATGGGTGCGTAAACAAGGAGAGAATTTACGCAAAGGAGAAGCAGCATTAATCGCGGGCACCAAATTGGTGCCACATAATCTTGGATTGATTGCTACAATGGGGCATCCAACCGTGAAAGTACACTCCCCACTACGAGTATCAATAATTTCTACAGGAGACGAATTAAAATTTCCTGGAGAAGAGTTGCAATCTGGAGAGATTTATGAGTCTAATTCCTTTGGTTTAGCAGGACTTGTGAAAGAATTAGGGTGTATACCCATTCGGACGGGCGCCTGTGCTGACTCAATTTCTGCATTACGAAAATCATTGGATCACGCAGCAGAAAACAGCGATCTGATAATTACCAGTGGGGGAGTTTCCATGGGGGAATGGGACCTTGTTAGAAAAATAATGGAAGAGGAAGGGGAAATTCATTATTGGCGAGTGAAAATCCGCCCCGGCTCACCCCCATTATTTGGCACATGGAAAGGAACGCCTTTGTTTGGAGTACCCGGCAATCCAGTTTCAAGCCATGTGGTTTTCAGAATGTTGGTTAGGCCCTGGATACTCAAACAATTTGGTATCCAAGGCCCATATGATTCAACAGTCCCAGTTACTTTGTTGGAGGATCTTAAAGCAACAGAAGACTGTTTTACATT
>CAYMED010000023.1:0-27586 GCA_964389655.1 uncultured Candidatus Poseidoniales archaeon | reverse complement strand
TGGTACGTGGTACTATCGTGATCAGGGCACTGGTGAATGGGTCATCTGGCAGTAAAGGCTGCGTCATAGTCCATAGGCCTCTGTCTTATTCTGTGTGGTCAGTTGTGGTGGATGCAAATGATCATGATTTAGAATCTAGGGGTCTCAAACCAGCGTACCATCTCTAGTCCCGGGTGCCTCTCCCTGAGGTCTTCGATTAATCCCTCAAGGACGGGCCTAGGGTCTGTACTTCCACAAGTAAATAGGTCTAGTGATAGGTGTCCCATTTCAGTATACGCGTGTGCGGTGAAGTGTGATTCATCAATAATTATTGCAGCAGCAAATCCAGGTGGTGTGTTTCTCTGACTTTGGTCGATGACCTTTGAGACCTCCCCTAGGCGGTGAATACCAGCATCATCTAACCTTCTTCTCGCGCGTTCAAGGATCCAATTCATAAATTGCTTTGGATCCTCTACAAGCCCCGAAAGGTCACACGCAACATGGCAACCGCGAGGCTCTCCTCCTTCCTCCAGCATATGCTGCGCCCTATGGCAATAGGCATCAATATTGCCGCAGCAAGTGCAGTTTCATCTCATGTATTGCCTGAGTATTTTCTCTTCTTCTCCATCAATATAGTGCTGGATTGGGCGTAGCATAAAGATGCCAACTCCCAGTCCTAGGGTTACGCCAGTAATTGCTTCAAAGAGGCCATGCTGGCCTGTTGTGATGGTTGAAAAAACAATTGATACAATCAATGCCATGTTTAGGGCGCCTAGATACGTTCCATTTAGGTGGTGGTGCGTGTATACTCCAAGAAGGCAAGAAGCAGATGCGTGCAAGGATGGCCATGAGTTGTAGGGCTGGTCTAGTACTAGGAGTAAGTTCCAAGCATGATCTAATAAATCTCCACGTGAATTATACCCCCAAGCAGCATCATTCCATCCGATAACTCTAGCAGGCGCGATGATCCATATTGAAAATGTGATTGCGAAGGTCAGTGTGAGTGCGCCAAATAATGATATTTTGTGCAACCTTTTACGGTCATTGGAAGATGGCCACATTAAATTTGCAATGAGATATGGGTAATATAATGCATAGATAATTATTGTCCATCGATTTGGAGCCATTGATTCAAGAAAACCGATTTCAGGTGCGGATGATGGATTCCGCAATGACGACCAGTAATTTGACAAGGCATAGCAACAAGTTAGTGTGAAGACCATTGCTATCGGAATGAGTACCTGCAAGACCCAAGGGTGATTGTGTCTCATTTTCCAAACAGGTTTCCAAATGGGTCGAAGAATGCCCCACGGTGCGAGAAAATATCCCATAATGGCCCTCTCCTTCATTCTTCTTGATGTGGGTCTTGGGTATTGGTGCGGTTGCTTTCATTGGCTAAGGTGGTTAAATTTGTGAAAAGGCAGAATATTATTGACCCAATTAAGGCAGATAAAAAGACCCCTAAATTTGCAAGCCCATATTCATTTGTGGGTGACCAAATGTAGTGTATCCCAGTAGATAAGTCTGCAGTAAAGCATCCATATAATATCACTGAAATTATGCCTCCAAATGCTCCGAAAAGGCAACTTCTCGAAGAGATCTTCGAGTGTATGCTAAGGAAAATGGGCGCGACAGTTGCTGTTGCCAACAAGTCGGCAAATAGGAAAATTGCGAACACGCTTGTTGCATTCACGCTAAATGGCCCAACCGTAGGGCTAGTTGCAAACCAAACCGCAATAGGGATGAGACTAAGCGTTGCAATTCTAGCATGCTTCAATTCCATTTTCCCATCAGCTAGGTCACGACATATTGATGCAACAATTGCATTTTGCAATGTGTCTGCACTTGAACAAACAAGGGCAATAACAAGTACGATAAAAGCAGCAGTAATTATGATGCCAATATCGTCGATTAATAGGAAAAACGCAATGGTGGGGTCTGCATTTACATCTTGCCCGGAGACAACGGTTCCAAGGAATCCCATGGTGAAAATGAGGGGGAATACCAATGCTGCTGCCAATAAGGCCCCTTTCTTGAGTGCCTTATCATCTTCTGAAGCATAGGCTCTTTGCCAATTTCCTTGTGAAAACATTTCCGCTGAGGTGATGGCAACTACCAATGCAAAGCCGGATGCGGCAGAGGCCCAACTGAAGTGGGATATTGACCCATATTCTCCCCATGAATTGAATGCCCTTGCATTTTTCATTAATTCACCAAAGTTGGACCCGAATAAAATTAGGAAGAGTACTGTGATGAGCCAAATTACAACCCATGCCTGCCAGCGGTCTGTCCGCAAGGATGCAGGTAATCCGCCGTATGTTGTGTAAGCAGTTGTAATTAATGCAACGGCCAACATTGGGACCAGTGCATTCATTCCAGTTAGGTGGCTCATGGCTTTTCCGATTGCAGTAAATTCTCCAAACAAAATGGTGAACATATAGAGGATGGAAATAAGTCCAACATAAATTTGCATTGGCCGCCCAATTCGCATCCGAACATAGTCCGCTAAAGTAACTCCATCTGGTAACTTTGAACGGATGACTGGGCCCAAATAGGCTAGGATTACAAAGGGTAAAGCACAAGCAACAGCATAACCAAGAACATCCCAAAAATTGCCCCAAAATGCAGCCTCTGGTGGTCCAAATAGGACCCAAATTCCCATGCCTGAGGCAAATAGGCTGAGGGCGATACGAAGGGGTTTTTGACTCCCCCTTGCGGAGAGGTATTCGTCCCTTTCGACCTTTTTTCCAGAATTGCGAAACCCAACATAACCAAAGAATGAAAGTGTCCCGAGGAGGACGCAATAGCCGATTATGGTCTCCATGGAGGTTCACGCCTATATCTGAGCAGTTAGGGAGTCGACAACCGAATGTATCCGCTTGACTAGATGAAGGGGGTCACCACCTAGCACGTACAAAGAAGGTTCCCATCCAAATGATCCCCCGTCGATAAGGACGTCTGAATCAAATGCATTCTCCGCGGGCCTTCCCCCCGGGGCCAATGTGCAACGAAATCCGGCTTCTTGAAGCCTACTTCTCACTAGATTAGACGCGCGCCTTGCTTGGTCGGCTACCCGCTGCTTTGCTCCCTGCAAAAGTGGTGGTGAGATGTTGGCAACTGAGCGGAATGGGTTTCCTACTCGACTCAGGGCGAGAAGCAAGTTTGCGAGGTGCCGACTTACTCCCCAATTTGGTTCAGCACGTGCCATTAGTGATCCATCAATCATCGCAAGCCTTCCGGGAAATGCGGCAATATCATTTCGCGATGTTGGATTTTCAATGGCGGCGGCAATGTTTATTCCAATGGTGGGGATGTGGGCTTTAACTCTGCGCAAATCAAGGCGATTCCTTGCCTTGTCCAACTGATCTAAGAGAGCACTTGGGTTGCCAATATCTTCAACGGATATTTGCACAGATGCATTTGCCTCAAGGTGGGCGCCCACGGATGTGGCGACTGTGAGTGACAATTCGATTCCGATGAACCCCCCTTCCCCTGCCATGGATAGGAGTTCGGGAGCCCATGATCTCGCGATGGCCTCGGCCTGTTGGTCCAGATCTCCTTCGGCATGTAGTTTCAAAAGGCGGCTAATGGCTGTTTGATTTGTTCCCAAAAGGTCTGCGATTTTTTGTTGCGGCCACCCCGCTTTCGACAAGCGGGCAGAAAGTGATGTCTGAATTGATGTCAGATATTCGCTCACAAGTGCATGGACCATGTTGATTGGGGGGGGGGAGGGGTTAATCAAAGTGCCTCCTAATAAGTCGAAATGAATAAAACACCCTCTATCTCATATCAGGATATTCGCTAGATAATGCTCTTCAGTCACCTGTTTGGGAAATTTATCTTGATATTTTCACGCAATTTTTTAGGTCTTATATATTCCACAAGACTCGGGCCTTTTATTTTTTTTCTCGTGGTGACTTTTGGGGTCGAATCAATCCTAGCAAGGGGTTCGTTTTCCCTTCTTTTTGGGTGGATTTTTCTCCCCTTACTCTGTATTCAGATTGACTATATCTGATTCATTATGGCTCCCTTCCCCTTTTCACACAACAGGTCTATTGGAGTGGGGTAAGCTGTTTTTCCCCATCCGATGTCTTCCTTGGATATCACACCTGGGACTTGCGTGTTTCTTGGTTCGACCCGGGAAAGTTGCATGTGGAGGTGTGGTGGCCAACCACCGTTCTCCTTTTCCCCCCCAACCTGCCCAATTATCTGTCCAGTTTCGATATGTTCTCCTATATTTGCTTCTGATATGCTCTTCGATGAAAGATGCCCTAGGAGGAGGTATAGGGGGGGGTGGCAGTTACTAATTTGGAGTACGAGGTGGGGTCCATAGCCTCCTTCGGCGCTTTCATTTCCTATTCGAGAAACTTGGCAGTTAATTGGTGCCTTTACTTCTGTGCCGGTGGGTGCGCCAATGTCTATTCCCATGTGGGTCGCTCTTCCGGTGCTGAATATTCTTGAATTATACATCCCGGGCCTGTGTTCTGCATAGAGGCCAATGCTGAATTCGATATGGGGGGGGCATCTGTCGTCAGGCCCTTGTGTGAATTTGTGGACGTGTATTTCGCTTCCATCTGGGATTTCAATCACTGGCTGCGGCTCTTCTGGCCAATGGATCATGCCCTTCCGATTGGCTTTAGGTCGAGGAACTTTTCCAATTTGAGTGTGTTCGCAAAGGTTTTTTATTTGTGGGTGTAGGTTTGTGGGACATGGTGTTTTTTTTGCTTATTTCGGGGGGATTATCCGAAAATAATGGGTAGGGGTGGCCTCTTCTGGGGTTCAATGGTCAAGCCAGTGTTCGCTTATTTCGTCCTCAAGGAACACCCCTATGGGCGTGAAATGCTAAGGCAAATTATTGAGGGGGGTTTTATTCCAGCTATTATCATCGAAGAAGACTCTGCCATTGCTGATGAGGAGCGCGAGAAGTTCCTTAGGCGGATTGGGGGCCATGGGGTGGCGCCAGAGATCTCGATTCAGGCCTCTAGATACCAAATCAATCTCCATTCGGTTCCGATTCATAATGATCAGGAGGTGATGCCTTTGATTGAGCATATGGATTTGGACTTGATCGTGTTTGGTGGGACTCGAATTATCCGGCACCGGATTCTGGATCATCCAAGGGACGGGGTTGTTAATAGCCATCCAGGTCTCCTTCCGGATTGCCGTGGGTCTGCAAGTCCTGCTTGGTCTGTCTACCATGATATCCCGATTGGCGCCTCTACTCATTTTTGCGATAATGGGGTGGATACGGGTGATTTGTTGATGCGTCGTGAATTTCCCGTGGAGCGTGGAATGAGTTACGAAGATTTATGCTACCACACGCTTGTATTGGCGGGGGTTCTGATGAAGGAGGCCTTGATTGCATATGATTGTGGTAATTGGGGCAAAATCCGGCGCCCCCAGGGGGATTCTCCTTGGCCCACTTTCCGCAATGCTCCGGATGAGGTTCTCGGTGTGGTCCGGGAGAAATTGCGGAAGCAAACTTATGCGCATTATATTGAGTAAATTTCAATTGAGAAATTTGATAATTCAATTGGGGAATTCAACATGGTACGGGCATCATTTTTCTCTTTCCACACCCTCAATGGTTATCGTGCTTTGATTATTGGACCATCAACGGTAATAGCCGGTCAAACCGATGTTTACAGTGTTGAGATGATGTGATAAAATGGAAAACCCGTATGCACCTGACGTACTGAAAGGAATGAGGGCAATTGTTTGTGGGGCCTCCAAGGGAATTGGGCGAGCAACCGCAGAAATGCTAGCTGCCTGTGGTGCAGATGTAATTGCACTTAGCCGAACACTATCTGATATTTCTGATGTCCACTCCATCTCAATCGATTTTGAAGATGGCAGTGCTATTGAGAACATTATTTCAGAGATCTTAGTTGCAGGCCCAGTTCACATCCTTGTGAACAATGCTGGAGGTCCCCCCGGTGGCCCATTGCTCTCATACTCTGCTGATGCTTTTATCGCACCGTTTAAGCGCCACCTCCATGCAGCACATCGGATCTCTCAAATGGTTGTTCCAGCTATGGAAAAAGCAGGATTAGGCCGGATTGTCAATATTATCTCAACCTCGGTACGAGAACCAATTCCCAATATTGGTTTGTCTAATACTCTGAGAGGTGCCATGGCGTCATGGTCTAAGTCTCTCAATCAGGAATTACCCGCTAGTGTGACTATCAATAATATCCTACCTGGATTCACAAATACAGGACGGTTAGACTCACTTGCTACCTCTATCCAGGAAAAAACAGGACGGAGCAAGGAAGAAATACGCATGGATTGGATTTCACAAGTGCCAATTGGACGTCTCATTGACCCGAGGGAAACTGCTTCGGCCATCACTTTCCTGTGCTTGCCCCAATCAGGTGGGATACGGGGTGTTTCGCTCGCCGTAGACGGTGGTAGGATGCGCTCGATTTGAGGGTTTTTATTGGATTTTGACGTTTTTTTCTCGATCTCTCAAACACCCGATCATACTGGATATTGTCCCAGTGAATCATCCATGCTGCAAAACTATCTCGACCAGTTAGAGGCAGCAGATCGACTTGGATTTGGGGTTGGATGGATTGCCCAAGCACATTTATCCACTGAAGTCCAGAAAAGAAATCTGAAACCAGTCATTCCTCACTGGGATGGGGAAGTGGGTTTATGCACTGATTTCTTCCAACTCGCTATGCTTTCCATGGAACGAACGGAAAACATTGAGGTCGGTAGTGCAGTTCTCTCAATTCTTGCGAATGGTGGCCCAATTGCAGTTGCAGAAAGAATTGGAAATTATTGTGCTCTTCAAGCACAACGAAATGATTCAAGGACATTGCACTTGGGGTTTAGTGCTGGAAGATTTGAATTTATGGCAAGGCCATACGGAATCATTCCAAGAAACGCAGTTGAGGATGCGGCATGGCCCGCACTTCGGGGCCAAATTTTTTGGGAAGCATGTGAAATTATGTTGCGTTTAGCTCGGGGAGATACAATCAACTCAGGGAATATTCGCGAAACGGTTCTTTCACGGGAAAATTTCCGATCAGATGATGATTGGGAGCGAGTCCAGTTAGCTGAACTCGAATTACGTGGTCATCCACCTACTTACCGCCCAGAATTGGTATGTATTGATCGCAGGTATGTTTTTGAGGATATCAAAAGCATCCCGCAGGAATGGGACCGGTCAAAAGTGAATTTTGTAATCGGAAGTCATGAAGCAGCCCTCCAAGAGCACGTCAATACAATATTGCCCGTCCAGGTTTTCAATCTAAGCATTACACCGCCAGAGGTCATTGAAGAAACCCATGATCGAATGCTGGAAGCATACCATGCATCTGGTGGGCCTTGGCAGCGAAAAATGATGCCCCGTACTGTAATGATATTTCTGAATGCGGAAGATGGGCTTTCCCCAGAAGAGCAAAGTTTAGCAGCTCGAGAAGAAGCAAAGAATGGGCTTTCCTCGTATTGGAAGGCATTGGAGGGGACACTGGACCCAGCGAAAGTAGACCGTGCTGTGAACAATGCCTTGATTGGAAATGTGGATGAGATTATCTCGGCCATTCGAGATCGTTTTCACCCCGAGGACCGCCTCATGTGCTGGTTTGATTTCTTCCGGCACGATTCAGAGCGCGTGATTAGGGATATGGAGGCCTTTTCAGAGAAAATCATGCGTGCGGTGTAGCCGTGGCAACGGTCAATAATCAGGTGCCACACGCTTGCATGTGCGACAAGGTATCTCCGCCTCCTCTCTCGTACTAATCGTCCTTTCATCTTTCTTTTCTGGATGTTTTTGGCTTGAAAAGTCGAGCATCAAATTAACTGCCGAAGAAGCACCCTCATTTGCTGCTTATAGTGTGGTTGCGCCAATCGACACGGGGATCAATGTCTACCATGAGCGATTTGTTTTGAATGAAACTCTACCTGATTGGCTTCTTGAAGGTCTTGGAGTGACAATGTCGTGTAACCTCACCCAACAAGGTTCATGGCAAGAGAGATATGATACAGATCGTGCAACCTGTTGGGATGTAATTTCATCCAATGACATCGTCTATTTCCCCGGTACTCGAATCATCGGGACCACTCCCGATGATGAAACTGAAATTCCAATCTTAGATGACCCAGAAGATGGTCATGGAACTGCAGTTACAGGTGCGGTCCTTGATGGAAATCCTGATGCGATCATCTTCTTTGTCGAGGGATTCAGCGATGCTGCCGTCCTTGCAGCCGCCGAACAACCACTTGTCGACATCATTACAACTTCATTTGGGCCCATAGGAAGTGTTCCCGTGCCAGGGATTGAAGATGCAACTCGCGTTGCCGTCGTTGAGAAACACAAAGTGCATACGGGTGCATCCGACAATACTCCTTCGCCAGCGGTTCAAGATTCAACTGCGGGTCCACCATGGTCAATTGGGGTATCTGGATATGCCGAGGAAGAGGATGACCAAAAAGAGACCATGAGTGGATCTTATCCAGACATCGCAGCAGATTGGACGCAACTCCTGCCAAACCACGATGATATCAATGGATACCATGAGACTTCGGGAACATCGTTTGCGACGCCGCGCACTGCCGGTATCCTCAGCCTTGTGCTCACTCAATTGCGCGATTTTGATGAAGATTGGAGTTCAGGTGCAGCAGATGAGAGAAATGGGTTATTGGTTAATGGGACTAATTTATCAGTAAGTAATCAGGACCTCCGGGACGCATTAAATCGGTCCGCATGGTATCCAAATTTCTTGACATGGGACCCAACATCTGGAACCCTTCCTATCTCCCCTCTCGCTCCTTGCACACAAGTTGGCTGGGGCGTTGTAAACATGTCCAATGTGAATCCCATTTATGAACACCTCTTGGGTATCCAAACCATGCCGGATCGCCCTGCTGATGTAGTTGCTTGCATGGAAGCAAATCAACAGATACGTGAATTTTATTGGGGGGGCTAACGCCGTTAGGCTGTCACACATCCGTGTTTTCTTTCAAGGAGATACTCGTTTTCGGTCTCTAGGGAACAGAACTACTTCGCGGACATTTCCTGCCCCAATGAGAATCATAAGCAACCTAGCCACACCTAATCCCCAACCCCCGTGAGGGGGTGCACCATACCGAAAACCATCGGTGTAAAACGAAAAATCACTAGGCTCGAGTCCCATCTCTATCAGATTATTTTCAAGAATCTCGACACGATGCTCTCGCTGACCGCCACTGGTCATTTCATCACGCCCATACATCAAGTCAAACCCTCTTGATAGTTGACCTCCCCCGCTTCCAAGTTCGGAATCATCGTGGTAGATGTAAAATGGTTTCATTTCCATTGGCCAACGTGAAATAAAATGGAAACCCGGATGGGTTTCTGCAATTAAGTCGGCCATTTCTGCAGAAATATCTGCACCCCATTCAATAGAGCCGCCTTTTGATTGAATCATTGCAATTGCATCGCAATAGGGTACACGGGGAAATGGTAGTTCAGGTACTTCAATTTCAATCGGTTGAAGATCTTGTTCAAGGCGATGCTCATTGATGGTATCGATCAATCCACCTCCATGTTCATGAATTTCCGACCAAATGTGGTGGATCATTCGTTCAAGAACGCCCATCGCATCTTCATCATCTGCCCAAGCCATTTCAATATCAAAAGATATGAATTCATTCAGATGTCGGTATGTATCGTGATTTTCTGCCCGGAAAGCAGGCCCCACTTCAAAGACGCGATCTAACCCCCCGAGCACGGCTAATTGCTTGTATAATTGGGGGGATTGGCTAAGGTAGGCATCAGTCTCAAAATACTTTATTGGAAATAAATTTGTTCCACCTTCACTCGCAGATGCAATAATCTTTGGTGTTTGAATCTCCCCAAATCCCTCTTGAATCAGAAAACATCTTCCGTATTCAAGCAATTTAGAGCGCAAGCGAAACATTGCATTCACATGAGAACGACGTGTGTCAATGTACCGGTGATCAAGGCGCGTATCGAGCTCAATGTGGACTTTATCCGCAACTCCTAGGGGCATAGGGGCAATCGATGATGCCAAGATGGTGGCCTCACGAACCTGGACCTCATATTCAGGAGGGGGAAGGGGGGCGCCCTTAGCGACTTTCGGAGGGCGTTTTTGGGCCACCACACCGGTAATTTGTATCGCTGATTCTCGATTAGATGACTGAATTTCCTCAAATGACTGTGCATCCATTTGATCTTTTTTGAGAAAGGCCTGCAAATGGTCAAGGCCGTCTCGTAACATGACAAAGCAAATAGCACCTCTCCCGCGAATTGTCTCAGCAAGGCCAGTGACGGTCACTGTCTGGCCGAGAAGATTTGCTCCTTTTGCAGCAATTGCACCAAGTGAATGGGTCCGATAAGCCGTAGCACTGGCATCCCGCATGAGAGTCTGCACGACCCGTTATCCTTCAATCATGCGCTACGTGAGGTTCATATTCAGATGCAATCGGGACACAACTATGATCCGCCACCTATTCACGTCAGAGTCTGTAACTGAAGGACACCCCGACAAAGTCTGTGATCGCGTGAGTGATGCTATTCTCGATGCTTGCCTAGCGCTCGATTCCAATGCAAGAGTTGCAGTTGAGACATTGGTCAAGGGGACATCAGATCAATCATATATTGTCTTGGCAGGTGAAGTAACTGTGGCGGGTGGAACTCCTGATTACGAAGCAATTGCTAGAGCAACTGTTGCCGAGATTGGATATACTGAACACAAAATAGGGATGGATGCGACCGATCCAGAACTTACAGTCGTAGATGTTAGAATTACAACACAATCGCCACACATCGCTCGTGGAGTTACTCAACATAACTTGGACCAAGGTGCAGGTGATCAGGGCCTGATGTTTGGATTCGCTTGCGATGAGACTGAACGGTTTCCCGAACTTGAAGGTAGTTGGATGCCATTGCCTGCTCATTTGTCTCTTATGCTTACTCGCAAATTAACTGAAGTTCGAGCAGATGGAACTCTTCCTTGGGCACGTCCAGATGGAAAATCTCAAGTCACTGTCGAATATGATGCAAAGGGCGAACCCATGCGTGTTGATACAGTTGTTATTGCGATACAACATGATTCTGAACTTGCTGAGCAATTCGGCGGTGATATTGGAGCTGAACAGGCACATGTCAAATCAGAAATTCGACGCGCAGTCATTGATGGTGTCATTCCTAGTGCCTTGATGGACAATGATACAAAAGTCATCGTCAATGGAACTGGGCGTTTCGCAGATCCTGGCGGTCCTTACGCAGATGCGGGGATCACTGGGCGCAAAATCATCGTTGACACATATGGGGGCATGGGGAGGCATGGTGGTGGAGCGTTTAGTGGTAAAGACCCGTCTAAAGTGGATAGATCGGCAGCATATGGGGCGCGCTTTGCAGCCAAACATGTAGTTGCATCTGGCCTTGCTCGGCGCTGTGAAATCCAACTTGCCTATGCAATTGGTGTTGCAGAACCCGTCTCCGTATTGGTCGATACATTTGGAAGTGGTGTAATCTCAGATGATGAAATCGCTTCTAGAGTTTCTTCAACCTTCGACTTCCGGCCATGGGCGATTATAGGGGCCCATGACATGTTGCGGCCAATCTTTTCTCCCACTGCGGCTGGTGGGCATTTTGGTCGAAAAGCAAGTGATGGCTTTTTCCCTTGGGAATCTCTCAATGATGATGCACTGCGCAGCCTTCAGGCTTAATTCTGGCATAATCTCTTGGACGCAGGAATCAAGGCGTAGACGGCTGTCGTTATCTTGATGCGAGCCAATCGGGGGGCGGGAGGCGCAGTTGCAATTCTTGCCATATTGCTTATTTCATCCATCCCTGTAAGTGCTAATGTATCTGAAATAAGGATTAATTTGTCATTAGATGGCCTAACTTTGAGGCCAGGTGAATCTGCCATGATCTCATTGACAGTAACGAACAACCATTCAGCAATACGTGATTTCGTTGTGGAACTAGATCCAGCGCCATCTGCGCCTTGGAATATTACAATTGCAAATCCAAATCTCACTGCAGTATATCCTTATGCGCAGACAACAACTACGCTGGCGGTTGACTTGGCCCCAGATGCAGGTGTCGGTGAACGTGCAGACATTTCTGTTGTCGTCCGCGTGAATGGATCTACGACGAATTCAACAGCGGGCCTTGCTCTTAGAGTGGTCCCAGTTCACGCAGCATCGATGAATGTCAGCGGTATTGGGATTGACGGGCTTGTGCGTCTATCGCCAGGAGGTTCAACTACCGTATCAATCCCCATCTCAAATCTTGGGAATGCCAATGATACATTGCTCCTTTCAGCCGACCAAGAGCCAAACATTGCTGATTGGTGGTCATCATGGCAAGCAAACAACACACCACCGCCTCCCCTTCAGCCATCAGGAAATGAAGCAATTAGTTTCCTAGCACCCGGGTCTGAGTTGAACATCTCGTCAGCCACCACATCGCCAGTTACTGTCAATCTCTCATCCCTAACATCTGGGCTTGAATATGATTTGTCCCTTAAGGCAAGAGCAACCAATGGATCTACATACAGTTGGTCAAACTTGCAAGTAGTAAATTCAACAACTACCGCTATTGACGTTAGTTCCAGCTGGACTGGAATAACTGAAGGAAACCACACGCTTGAGGCAGAATTATCGAATACCACGACAACCTTGGCATCACTAAACCATGCTGTTTGTGTGCGTATTGATGTTGCAGAATGTAGTGCTTCAAGCAGTGGGAACGGAACTGGAAATGGGACTGGAAATGGAAGTGGAACCTCCATTGCGTCATTAACAACTGGACGTGCGGTGCCTTCTGGGTGGGATGTAAAATGGCTCGACACGCCCTTAGTTGATGTGCCACCAAATACTACTTCAAATTCGAGGTTACGAATATCAATCCCCTCGGATACACCCCCTGGAGTTACTGGGTTGAGGTTGTGGGTCTCATCAACCCGGGAAAACATGAGTTATGGTTCATTAATTGTTGTACAAGTAACTGGCTCTGTCAGTTTATCTGTTGCAAGGGCAGCGGGAGCACCTTCGTTGCTGCCTGGATCAACATCCATGCTGTCCTATGTGGTTTCAAATCAAGGCAGTCTCGCGTCCCTTACGAAACTGAGTGCATCTGTGCTTAATGGGCCTTGTTCAGCTACCGTTTCGACCCCTGCGAGTCGGATCCTTCCCAGCGATTCGGGAAACTGGTCAGTTGAACTTCAAGCACTATCTACTGCACACATTGATGACATCTGTGACCTATCGATTGAGGCAACAGACTTAGATCACCCTGGAAATTCTACTCTGATCACAGATCGAGTTACTTTAGGTGCTCTACGATCACTCGTCCTTGAAGCACCATCAAGTGCAATTCAACTTGAACCAGGCGCATCACTAGATGTTGACATTTCAGTACGCAATAATGGGAGTGAGAATGAAGATATCTCGCTTGATATAACGACACCTAACGGAATTACTGCAACTCCCCCAAATACTCGCACCCTAAATCGTGGAGCAACAGGGGTGTTTACAATCGAACTGTTTGCAAATCCATCTGTCACCACGAATGGGACATTTAATTTCACAGTTCGAGCGCGCTCCACCACATCTTCAGCGATTTCGAGTTGGTTGAATCTTTCAGGCCAAGTATTGGGTCAATCCGATGCTAGAATCACAGGTCCACCCACTGCTAGGGTAGAAGTCACTCCGGGCGGCCAAAATGTTTCATTCATGATCGAAGTTCACAATGATGGAAGTGCACCACTACATGGTTCACTGGGGTGGTCGGGTGTACCAACAAATGTGGATTTAATTGCGCCCGCAGGTGCAAATTCCTTTATCATTGATGCCGGTGCAAAAACCAGCTTCACATTGGATTTTAGTGCACGTTCAGCTGCACTTGCAGCCGTGTCAATATTGACTGTAGAAGTTCAAGACCCTCTATCCCAACTGGTACTTGCTAACCTCACAGTGGATCTTGTAGTGCTGGGTGAGCCAATCCCTATCATTACTAGCCCTAACCAAGCGGTTGTTGTAGGATCTCTCCGAACAGAATGGCTTAACTTGACTGTTCGTAATTCAGGTCCATTGGGTGATGGATTTGAATTCATTCTAAGTCCTACGCCAGACCATCAAGTTTCTATTTCACCAAGTCGAATTGATCTTGCAGCAGGAGAAGAGAGAAGCATTGTCCTACAAATTTTGGAAAGATCCATCCCCCCTCTCAATTCCACTCCCTTAACTGTTTCAATGTCAAGTGAAACACGTACTTGGATCAATACGGATGTGTCATTATCTATTCTTAGGCCAGCAGCATCAATTTCCATTGACATTACTGCAGATGCAGCAGAATATGCGCCCGAATCGAATGCCACTGGCGTCATGAACGTGCGCAATGCCGGGCAGACGTACGATGTTTTGGATCTGAAGATTCCAGCAGGTTGTGATGCTGCAATCAGCGGAGTAGCTGTGCAAGAAATACCTCTTAACGCAGGTCAGCGCAGTGTGCCGATTTACCTTACCTGTGCAGTGCCAAAAGACAGCATCGCAGGTGAGATGCAATGGGAATTCGGTGCCCATTCACGTCAAGATCAAGGTGTGTCTGCTCTTTCTACTCTTACCACAGCCATTTCTGTAGCCAATAGGGATGGACTTTCCGCAATCGGCCTCCTTGTGGCGGCGCCATCACCTATGTATCTCTCACCGACGAGTGATGCACGAATCACTATCACGGTTGAAAACCGATTGAATATGCCGATATCCGCCTCGGTCAATCTTCTTGGGGATTTGAATGGATTGGCATTTAGTTGGGGGGATGATAAAACCCAACCTAGCATAGATGTTGACCTTGCCCCACATGCATCAATGACTCTCCATCTGCGCATCCTTTTAGGATCTACGAACATGCTTGATGATCGCACATTAATAGTACGTGCCTTCACACAAGGGGCAGGGGCAACGCAACAAGCAAGTTCACAATTGAATCTCACCTTTGCCAAAGTTGAACAAGCACCTGCTGGCTTATCCGCACCCTTTGGCATGAGAATCTCAAATGATGCGGGGATGGGCTTAATTGCATCTGGGTGGGCTATTGCCGCTTTTCTCTTCCTTCTCGGTGTGCTTGCAAGAGGGAGAAGGCGTTCGGATGGGCCTGATATCGGGGGTCCCGTAATTGATGCAGTGATGGCGCCCACACTTCCAGCCCCGGTGCCCCCATCGATAGAGGAGGTTGTCAAAAAAGGGCCAAAAGAGGTCTCAAGAGATCGAAATGGGGGGCTTGATTGCCCCACTTGCAAAGCTCGGCTGCGAACTCCACGGAACAAGGACCCTCCATTCCGCTTCACATGCCCCGAATGCGATGAAAAAATCAGGGTTGTACCAAATTTGATCGACTAGGTGTTATTGTCGAATGTGTGTTCATTCTTCTTCATCGTTGCCAAAACCAAGCCGTACGATGAGAATAAAGGCGGTGTGTCCGAATGGTCCATTGGCAGGGCGCATGCCTCCGCGATGGGCTCGTGCCCAAGGCCTCTGAATTAGTTCCCCGCACCAAACCACATCGAGACCAGCCATTTCAGCAGCCGACCACGAAGCCTCAATTTGGCTGGTAACCGGACAGTAGATACCTATTCGCCCTCCCGGCGCGAGGCGCGGCCTGATTGCTTCAACCAATAGCCATGGCTCAGGTAGGTCGAGCAGGACGGCATCAAAGATTGGTGTATCAATGTGCTCCAATGCATCAGGGAGGCACCCATCAATGCAAGAGATTCGTGGTCCATCCACCCAACAGCTTTCAGATACGGAAATATTTCTAGCAGCTACTTCAGCGTGTTCTGGACGGGGCTCCACGGTGATTAGGTGCCCATTTGGGCCTAGAGAACGTAGTGCATGCAGTGCCAAGGACCCCGAACCAGTCCCTGCTTCAAGAACAGTATCATTTCTGCCGATTCCAAGGCTTGAGACTAGAAAACCAGCATCTTTTGGCAGAATGATTTGAGCCCTTCTTTCCATACCCAATATCAATTCAGGAAGGCGAGGTTCAATCACAATGCTCCGTTTACCTGCAAGCATGATTTCATCACCTATATCTAGAGATGTGAGCGTATCTATGGGGTTAAAACGCCCCAAGCCCCGTATCTTGATCGATTCCTCTATTTTTGGGATGAGACGAGTTTTTCCATCATCTCCTAAAAGAGCCCACCACTGGCTTATTTCAGATCCATTGAACCGAGACGAGGGCATCTAATCGATACTGCTCAGGTTTTGATCACCTTTATGTCCTTGACGCCCTAGGGAAAGTCATGTCCCGTCCTTATGCTGCGAGTTGTCTTGCGGCGCTGATGATTTTGTCCACTCTTTTTGCCCTTACTGGATTATTGATTCCAGAAGGCGAAGAACCCATCGAGTCCCTCACTGACCAAATCACGATGCCAGCCAACAACAAAGGTATCAAAGTCTTTGCAGAGTATGTTGGTGGACAGAATTGCCCTCCATGTGAGTCTGGTGCATCACCCTCGCTTGAAGCATTGAAAAACAAGGAACATGACGATTTCGTGTTCGTCTCATATATCGCTAGCAATTTTGGTGTAATTCGTACAACACAAGCGGGCGAAGTTGCCCCCATCAACCGCATATCTCACCTCGACCCAAGTGGGAGTAATAGTGCGCCAAGGGCATATTTTGGCGATTGCAAGCATGGGACAACAACATGCTACCAAGCAGGTGCCGGTGGAACTACAACCTATGACAACTTTTTCTACAGCACAGGCGGCTCTTCAGATAACATGCATGTCAGTGCTCCAGATTATGCAATGATGGTGTATCATACACCAAATGGGAATAATATTGACGTCAACGTTCGAGTGAACTATGTTGGAACATCTGGGACTCCACCCACTTCTCTTTCCGTTTATGCAGCGGTAACTGAAGAGGTTTGCAATTCCTATCCTTACCAAGTAGGAGGAATGACTAAACCCCACCATTGCTGGAAAGCGTTTCTATTGAACAATGGTGCCTATGTATCTGGTAGTGGCATGGTTGGCACAGGTACTGGTTTCGAGACCGTAGATCTCACTCAAGGTGTGGCTGAATTGACATGGACCGTTCCTCCAAGTCTAGTAAATGGGGGAGCAAACAATATGCTTAGCGTTGTTTCGCTAATGAGTGGCTGGGCTGGAGGTACTCAATACGATGTGTATACTGCAGCCGATAGTGGCATGGCACCGCCGATCGATCTAGGACTTACGGATTTAGCGATCACAAATCCAGATTCGCCCCATGGAAACGGAATGATTCCAGGTGATGAACTGGTGATTTCAGCAAATATCAAGAATTTTGGTATTGACAAATATGAAGATACTGCCGATGCGGTGTTCTACCGACTTCAAGGATCAAGTCAAATTGAACTCGCTACTAAATCAGTCACGACACCCCTCGTTGCAGGCGCCGCAACATCTGTTTCTACAACATTTGACACCACGGGACTACCTCAAGGCGTAACTGCACACTCATTCCGCGTACGATTGACAAATTTGGTTGATGATGGAAATGCGGGCAACAATTTAGTCACATCCACTATCATGGTGGACCAAGTTCCAACAGCGAGTGACCCCAACGTGAATGGATCAGGGCAACTCGACCGAGGAGACCGCCTATCAGTCCATTTACGTGGCCGTTCAAACGATGTCATAGACAATTTGGGTGACCTGGTACCCGCTCTTGAAGTCAGTGATCATGGTAAAAACACGTGGACTGATTCATGGGTATCTGGAGGAAGCGGGCTCAAGGGTCCTTCTGGAAATCAATACTATGAGATGTGGGTAGACCCTCCGATCTCAGCCCCCATGGGCCTCTATGACGTGCGTGTGTCCTTGACAGATGCTCGTTCTCAGCAGAGTGATTGGGTTGTCCGTGAGAATGCAATGGAGCTGCTAAATGCCCCACCAACCATTTCACCAGGATCAATAGAACTGACGCATGCTACGGTGCGAGTTGATACAGTGGACTCAATTAACCTCAATGGCATTGTAGATGACGCTGAAACAGACCTCGCAGACTTGAGCATCACATCATTTTCTCCATATTTTGTGGAATGGGATGCGTCGTCAACTTCGATCAAGGTCAATTTCACAAGCATTGATTATGATGCAGAGGGGGTTCCGGTCCCACAGCGTTTACTCCTGCGAGTTACAGACGAAGTTGATGAAACCACCAGTGGGGACCTGTATATTGACGTCATCGAAAATGGCATGCCTCGTTGGGCCGAAGGACTTCTGCAAGTGAATATGCAAGAAGGCCAACCTGAAACCGAATCAATGAATCTATATGATCATATTCTTGATTATGACAGTAGTGGCCAAATCGTTCCAAATCGTCATTTGACATTTTCGATCATCGGCGGTCAAAATCAGATTGTCGACGCGACATTGAGGGATAATCAATATCTCGACATCAAGACTATTGATGATGATTCTACAGGGGTTGAATTCGTAACCATCGAAGCAGTTGATGGGGACCAAATGTTCTCTCGCAAAACGATCAAAGTGACAGTCAACAATGTGAATGATGCTCCTCGAATCAACGAATCTGCACTCGCTCCATATCTCTCAGACCTAAGCGTTTCTTGGCCATTCACCATTCCCTTAAGGGATGCGATCAGCGACCCAGATAATGAGCTTGAAGATCTTGACGTGGAATTAGTTGGCCATTCGGGAGCAAGCAGTGCGAAGATCGGTGAATACCCTAGTTGGTCCCTTCAAGCCCAGTATGACATACCAGGTGAATATATGATCCGCATTGAAGTCTCTGATGCGGATCGAATTAATGGAATCACGACTTACACAATCAATATCGAAGTTAAAGCATTGGTGGCAACCCTTGGCAAGAAAGGCGAGGGTGCGGTGGACTTTGAAATCGAGGCAGACTCCGTTGCAGTAGGGACTCTTCCAACCCTTGAACTTGAGCGAATTTCTGATTTAACTCCCACGAAGATAGAATGGCAAATTTGTGATGCCGAAACTTGCTTCGTTTCTGGCATTAAAGACCTAAATCCCGCTGATGATCCAACTTGGAGAATTAAAGTCACATCAAATATAGCTGAATATGATGCATTAATGGAGGGGGACCATCTGAAAATCTATCTCGACGCAGTAGATTCTGAAGGAAGGCCATATCATACAGACATGCCTCTTCAATTCGATTCTGTCGTTGTCGAAAAAGTGCTAACAGACGAGGAGGTTGAAGAAATCCTCTCTACGCAATGGGCCATGCTTGAGCGAATCGATCTTGGAATTACAAGTGATCCTGATGGCACCCGTGAAAATGAGATAAAAGCAGTCTTTGAGTTACATTGTACGGATGGAATAACCCTCCCCACTTGTGTCAAGTGGAATGAACGCCAGAATCCATCTTCCGCATTAAAAACAGCAGCAGGAACTACAGCAGGGGTTTCTGCCTCCACTGCAGTTCTCGGAATTGTTGCAGTTTTGATCGTTCTTGGTGCCATCGGTGTCATGATGGTAACTCTCATGCGTGGCCGCCAAGATGAAACACCTGAAGATTCTTGGTCAGTTCCTGCAGACGACGCCATAGCCAACTCAATGTATGGTGGGGCACAACAAGTCTTCCAAACGCCTGCAGTAGCCCCTCAGGTCCAACCACTTCCAGCCCCTGTTCCCGCAGTTCCAATGGGCGCGCCACCACTTCCAGTTGAGGGCCTGCCGCCAGGATGGACAATGGATCAATGGGCCCATTATGGCCAATCATGGCTTGAACAAAATGGGCGAGCTTGAGTACCAACGGAGATTGATGGGTCTATACGTGGATTCATAGGTAGTGCGGAGGCCCGAGGTTTGATGGGAGATTCAAAGGACGAGATAACCGATACCTCGGAAGAGGTTCTTTGGGTCGACCCTACAGTTGACATTGATGATTTAGAAAAAGCAGATGAAATATTGGAACAACCGATCACAGAATGGCTTGAGAGCATTGAGTTTGAGTCAACAGAAGATGTTCCAATCCCTGACCGTATTGTTGACCAAGTTATCGGGCAGGAAGATGCGGCAGTCGTTGTACAAAAAGCAGCAGAGCAGAGACGGCATGTATTGATGATTGGTGACCCCGGTACTGGGAAATCAATGCTCGCAAGGTCTATGACTGAATTTTTGCCCTCTAGTGCGCTTGAAGACATTCTTTGCTATCCAAATGATGAGGATGACAATGAACCTCGTGTGCGATCAGTTCCTGCTGGCCGTGGAGAACGGATTGTGAAAACACAACGTGAGCAAGTGCGTGAAAAGCGAGATGCACAGAATCGTGTGTTGTTGTACTCATTTGTGGCGATTGGTGTCTTGTTTGCAATATTTGCACTTATGGCGGGTCAGCCTTTTTCTCTGTTTTTTGGCATGTTATTGCTAGTTTTTGCGTACATGTTCATTCGAAGTAGACTGGCGGGTGGAGATGAAGCCCGCATTCCAAAACTACTGGTTAAACACCAAGCAGATGATAACCCTCCTTTTGTAGATGCGACTGGCACGCTTGCTGGGTCTCTTCTTGGGGATGTGAGGCATGATCCATTCCAATCTGGTGGAATGGAAACCCCCGCACATGAGCGAGTCGAGCCGGGGGCAGTTCATCGTGCTCATGGAGGTGTGCTGTACATTGATGAGGTGAATTTGCTCCGCTTAGATGAACAACAAGCCCTGCTAACTGCCATGCAAGAAAAAGCCCTTCCGATTACTGGCCGTTCTGAGCGATCCTCGGGTGCGCTCACTAAGACAGAACCAGTACCATGTGATTTCATATTGGTAGCATCAGGTAATCTTGATGCAGTTCAAGGAATGCATCCTGCATTACGCAGCAGGATTCGAGGTTATGGCTACGAAGTCTATGTCAATTCACTAATGCCCGATACGTCTCGTAACCGACGTCGTCTAATCCGATTTATTGCTCAAGAGGTCAAAAATGACAAGCGGATTCCTCATTTTGATCGCAGTGCTGTTGAAATGCTTCTTAGAGAGGCACAGCGAAGAGCTGGTAGAAGGGGTAAACTTTCCCTCCGGCTAAGAGAATTAGGGGGTCTCGTTCGCATATCTGGTGATTTGGCCACAGAAGCGAATGCACCATTTACAACGAGTTTGCACGTTAAACAAGCCCGCCGAATTGCACGTCCACTTGAACAACAGGTTGCGGATCGTATTATCGAACGTCGTCAAGAGTATGCACTTGTAGTCAACAGCGGTGAACGCGTGGGAAGGGTCAATGGCCTTGCAGTTTTAGGAGCGGACTCTGGCTTATCCGATTATTCAGGAATTGTGTTACCTGTTGAGGCACTTGTTACGCCCGCTCTTTCTCGAGGGGGGGCGATTCATGCTACTGGTGGCTTATCCGACCTTGCCAAAGAATCTGTTACTAATGTTTCTGCGGTGATCAAAAAGATGACTGGAAAAGATATTTCTGACTATGACCTTCACATTCAATTTGTAGATACACATGGCGTCGATGGCGATAGTGCAAGTATTACAATCGCCACAGCAATCATCAGTGCACTGGAAAATGTCCCAATTGATCAAGGAATGTCAATGACAGGGAGTTTATCCGTACGGGGGGAGGTATTACCCATAGGTGGCGTTACCGCTAAAATTGAAGCATCTGTGCGAAGTGGAATAAAGCGCGTGATTATTCCACATGCTAATGCAAATGACGTGCTCTTAGATGACCGATTTGTAGAACAAGCCGAGATCATTCCTGTTGAGACGCTTGATGAAGTATTGGAACATGCTTTGGTGGCTGATGAGAAGAAAAGCGGTCTAGTCAAGCGCCTCGAATCTGTCATCGACCGCCTTCGCCCAGATCTCTCGAGTCACCCAATATGATCAAAATTGCAATATATTCATGGATTCAAGTCCATGGATTACCCAAGCAATCGGATCACCAAGAAGAAGTAATGCGAAAGACCCTGCAAATAAGTAAGCCATTAGTGGAAGTTTAGAAGTAACCCATCCCCAATCTCTCCCCATTTCAGATAATTCAGCAATTGTTTGATCTAGTTTTTCAGCATTATTTCTCTGACGGAGTGGCCTCATTCGAGTATGAATTCTGCGTTCACCATTTGGTCCTGATGAAACTTCATCGAGTAACCACATGCGTGCCGAATTAAAATTCTTGAACTCTAATGGTCTAGCGTGCCACATCATGCGGACATTTCTCCCTCTTGGATCTCTAATATTTCGGATGGAAATTAGGAACGGAATACTGAGCATAGCTACTCCGCCCCAAATGAATACAGCAAATACTGGCGGCGCATTAGGGTCCATGGATGAAAATACAGGCACTCCCGACCAATCTGGGATGAGAATTGCAATGAGCATGAGCCCTTTTGCATCTGCTCCTCCATAGAGCAAGCGTGTTCTCCAAGCAATATCCAATCCTAAAACAACTAATCCAATACCAACACTGCGAAACCAGAGCTTCGCTGCAATTTGCTCCACATCAGGGTCGAAAAGATTTGGGTCAGGCGTTAGAATCCAAGGTGATGAGAGAATGATGGGTCCATAGGTTACTGCACCTACAATAAACCCAACTAAACCACATGCATACCAAAAAGAAACCAACATATCTGGCCAATGGCGGTTTTTTAGATCATTTAGTGATGGGTGTCCAATAACTGATACCGAAGCTAGGGCAACAACTCCCGATGTTGTCAACCAGATCATCCAATTTGCATCACGTACTAGAAGATCGAGTGCCATTAGGAATATTGCTGGCTTTGCCCAAGCAATCCAAATATTGTTTGGCACTCGTCGGTTGATCAAGTCAAGGCGTGTTGCGATGCCTAAAACAACAATTAGTGTGAGGACGCGGGCACCACCGATGATCGAACTTGCATCAGCCATGTGATGTGTGCATCGATAATTGCCTTATAGGGGTGACATCCTCGCATCGCTTCGAAGATGCAACGGAGGTTATCCGAAGATGACAGAGGAAGTCGAAGTGAAATTGCAGCGCGTAGCCACTGTCATCGAGCAACTTGATGATTCAAAAGTGCCAAGAAACATACGACGAGGAGCTCGAGATGCCATTGAAAGTTGGCTGATGAATCGCGATAAATTGATCGATGTCCGAATTGCTATGGCCCAGAACAAATTGGAAGAACTGTATGAGGACCCAAATATACCCCCCGAGTTTGGTACCCTCATTCTACAGATTAATGCAGAATTAGAGCGGCTTTTGACTGAGGTTTAAGCCAAATCAGAGGTTTTTGAGATTTTCAGGGCCGAATGACAAAGGAAGAAGAATTTCTAGCGAAGTTGTATTTTTCCATACTCCCTTTCCATCTACAAGAAGGATAAGTGCGTCATTACTATGTTCACGAATCCATTGTCTGCAAAGGCCACAAGGGCCGGACAAACTCCCTGAATGTTCTGGCCCCACAACCGCAATTGCTTCTATGAATTGACGTGACCTTTCAGAAGACCCTCCTCGAATGGCAGAGGATATTGCTGCTTGCTCTGCATGTATCGTTGAAGTGAAACTTACCACTTCAGCATTGGAACCAGTATATATCTCGCCAGATGTAGTCAATACTGCTGCGCCCACAGGGTGATCGCTATAGGGTGAATCGGCATGTTTTCTAGCTGAAAGAGCAGATGATACAAGGTCATCAATAATATCCGTTCCAATTTCTTTGAGACGTGTATTGATTGATGCATGAACCCGCTCTAAATCTCCTCTATTGGGCACCCAGATGCCTGGGTTTTGTTCTTTCATGGACGCCTGAGCGAGACTCCACAAATCATTATTCGCCATGAAATGAAAACACGAGAGTCAAGCACTTTAGGCTGAACGTTTTGTTTCTTTGTTCTTCAATCGCAAGTTTCGATAACCACACTTGCGACAAATTGTGGCTTTGAATGCATTTCGGGCATTACAGCGCATACAAATACGCTTTTCGAAGATCCGCTTCTCCGCTTCTGCGAAACGTGCCATTGAACCGGCGAACGATGCGTTGTTTATGAATCGAACCTCAACATCTTCCTCGCTCAGCGAACGTTCATCATTGGCTTGTTTATCGCACCTTTTGTGCGCATACTACGATTGCCCGGCGTACATCACGATTCTTCATGCATTCTCCTGATTGAAAAAAATCAAGCGATCATTGTAGATCCGGGAACATCGTGGTATCAGATTCTTGTCGAAGAAAGGATTGTTGCTGCTTTAGATGGAGCGCATCCGATTGCAATCATCCTTACACATAGGCATTATGACGCAGCAGGAGCAGCCGCGTATTTGTCAGATGTATGGGGGGTTCCAATCTTGGCACATCAAAGTGCCCTTTCATCACTAGAACGGGGGGACTGGCTTACGACATTAGCGAGGAACTTTGATTCTGAGATGCCCCTGACGTGCGCAGAAGAATTACTATTGGATGAGCCACTCAATATTGGGTCTATTGATGGGATTATGGCCATCCCTCTCCCTGGTCATACAGGGTGCTCAATTGGATTGTGGATTGAACGGCTGAGGACAATTATCGCGGGCGGGTTAATTCCTCACCCTGAATATCCTGCTAGGTGGGACGCTCCCACTGGATGTCTTCCTGATCTGGTACTTTCTCTTGAGAAGGTACTCTCACTTCAGCCAAAAATACTCATGTGTGGTATTGGTCCCATGCTGAAGGGGGAGGGAAAAATAGCAAAGGTGTTATTGAAACACATAGCCTCGTTTCAATTAATTATCGAACGTAAAGGTGAATTGCCGCAGGAATGGGCAAGGCCTGCGAAAACAACTGGATATTTGACTCCGAAACCAGCATGGGGCGATGAGTAAATCTACCATCGATTTTCTCGATCTTCTTTTTGTTCTTTCTTCCACTCTTTGTAACAAGATCGGCATACTCGAATACGACGACTCCCACTATCTTCAACACCTCCGTCTCCCCATACATCAACAGCAGACTCCCACGCCAAACTTCGCCCACCTAACTTTTTGTCTGACCAAGAATCGCAGGAATTGATCGCACAACGCTTGGTTCCTTCCTTGTCCTTGTCTTCTTTTTTCTTTCTTGGGCCAGCGGCATCTGATTGCTGCAGGCGTCGAGCGCGGCTAGACATTCGGCGGGCCATCAGGCCGATGAGGGACGCATCTGCTTTGGATGCATCGACGAAATATTTCTGAATGGAACGTTCACTCTTTCCGTGAGATTATGTCTTTTCGGCTTGGCCCTATTCCGATGGATTGAACCCTCACTGAAGTACGCATTTCGATCAGATCAATCAACTGGCGCACTCCCTGTGGAAGGGAAGAGGGCCAAGATCCCTGCACGGGACCATCTGTTAAGGCGCGCCATTCATCAGAATTAAGCATAGGCCATCCAGGAAGTTCTTTCCAAATCGGTTCACATTCAGAAAGTTGTTGTGCGGTGGATGGCCATGTATTCACACGAGCACCTTTCTGGCTAAATGATGTACAGACTTTTATCGAATCTAACCCCCCCAGTACATCGATTTTGGTAATGTGGAGAGCATCGAATCCATTAATGCGGTGTACGTGGTCAAGAGCCACGAGATCGAGCCAACCGCAACGCCGTGGTCTGCCCGTAGTTGTACCAAACTCACGCCCGATTTCGGCCATATGGTTACCACATTTGTCGTGCAATTCAGTAGGGAAAGGACCTTCGCCCACGCGCGTGATGTATGCCTTGAGGACACCTTCAATACTTTCAATCCAACGAGGTGCAATGCCGGCGCCTTGTGCCGCATTCCCTGCACATGTCGAGGATGAAGTGACAAATGGGTATGTGCCATGATCAATATCCAATAATCCGCCTTGTGCGCCTTCTAGCAGAATATTTGCACCCTCAGCAAGGGCATTTGACAAGCGTAAACTAATGTTGTCCATCGCGGCTTGGAGAATTTCCAAAGCAGACCGCACCTTTTCCTGATTTTCAGAAGCAAAAGTGGCATAGAAACGGTCAGGGTCCTGAACCGCGTCTGCAACTCGCATTCCACACCGAACTGCTCGGTCTCGATAGGCGGGCCCAATCCCTCTACCAGTAGTTCCAATATGGGCTCCTTCAGCAGAGTCAACTTGTCTATGGTGAGGCGAAATAAGATGGGTCCGTTCACTGATGAATAACCTCTCACCTGCTAATTTCTCTCCTGTTACTTCTTCCCATGCAGATACCTCACTGAGGAGAGCAAGAGGATCAACAACAACACCAGCACCTATGGCTAGGTTACATTTTGGGCGAACAACACCTGATGGTATCAAATGGAGTTTATGGGTAATTCCATTGACAACAAGCGTATGACCAGCATTGGCTCCACCTTGGAAGCGAACCACCCAGTCTGCATCTGACGATAGGGCGTCTATGACCTTGCCTTTGCCTTCATCACCCCACTGTGCACCTAACACTACTCGCGCCGGCATTGGTTATTTGGAGGACGTGACGGTGCTTCAATTCATGCATGAAAATGTAACTTGGGAACCCGATACTTCTTTGATCATTGCTGATGCAAAGAAGCGAAGATTTAAATACGGTGGGGTCGAACTAATCAACTAGAGGTTGAGTAGACATATGCACGGAATGAGAAAGTCGGATGAAGATATATCCCAGCCACGACCAAGCAAAAAGAGGCGCACAGTTGGACAATTTGGGCCATGCCCCGAATGCGATGCCACTCAGTGGGACCAAGATGATAACCGGGGCGAAGTTCATTGTACTGTTTGCGGATATGTTTCAGAAGAGAACGTCATCGATACGCGACCTGAATGGATACATAAGCCAGGTTATGAAGATCAATCTCGAGTTGGTGCACCGTCAACAATGGCTCTTTCTGATAAGGGATTGAACACGACGATTGATCGAAGGGATCTCCGTGGTGAGCGTGCACGAAGACATGGAATTCGAGGCAGTGGCCTTCGAGACTGGAACCGCCGGGCAGTGATAGATGAAAGGTCAAAGACGAGAGCAAGTGGGCAACGCAGTTTAGTTAAAGCCCTACAAATGATCCGAGACCGCGGAAAACTTCCTTCTTCACTTGTCGAAGTTGCTGCCTTAATGTACCGAAAAGCGGCAAAGAAGGGAATAGTAACTGGGCGAAGCATTGCGGGTGTGTCGGCAGCCTGCACATATCTCGCAGCTAGAGAAGCCCAATTACCCAGACCTATCGAAGAGATTGCAGAGGCATTTTTAGTAAATGAAAAAGAGTTGCGAAGGACTATTCGATTAGTTTCTCGCCATCTTGGAACACATAGAGTTAATTCACCTGCAGAATATCTCGATCCATTTGGGTCAAAACTAGGCCTCCCTCCGATTGCGATTGGGAGAGCAATGGAAATGTGGGAGCAACTAGGACATGCAGAAGAATGGCAAGGAAAGAAACCTGCTGGGGTGGCTGGGATGCTACTGTATCTGGCTTCTCAAGAATCAGGACATACACGAACGCAAGCAGATGTCTGTGAAATCTCTGGGATTTCCGAAGTTACGTTACGAGGTTTACTCCGTATTCACAAAATCGTTTCAGGATTATTTGGCAAAACTATGAAATGAGGCACAAGGGTAATCTGCAACACGCTGTGGGATGCGCTAGGGCGCTTAGCTCAGCTTGGAAGAGCGTCTGGTTTGCAACCAGAAGGCCGGGGG
>CAYMED010000022.1:0-28198 GCA_964389655.1 uncultured Candidatus Poseidoniales archaeon | reverse complement strand
ACTCTCTCCCTTCAGATGTGATCGAACTTGGCCGCGAGAATGAAATCCGCCTCGCTCAGACCATCGATCTTGTGCGTCCAGATCAGTGTTTTCACCCGACCCCACCCGAGCTCGAAGTTCGCATGATGTCCTTCTTCTTCACAGATATCACCTGCTCTGTTCGTGAATTCGAGGGCTTGAACGAAGTCATCGAATGTCCATAATCGCTCGAGATGATGCCCTGCGATGACGGACCAATCACCATTCAATTGTGGAAGGAACTCTCTTCTCTCACTCTCGGTCAATGGTGGTATCCCACCCTCACATGCCTTGCAACTTTTCTGCGATAACTCATTCATAACTTAGCGAAGCAATGGTGAATTATTAGTCTTCAGATTCACCCATGGGTTGTGAATTCACCGCCGTTGGTTGTGGTTGATCCAATCATTATCTTTTCTCGCGATTTTAATCTTGACATTAGGTCTCTAGCAGAGGGTTTCATATCCACTGACAAGAAAGGAGAATCATGTCGAGCAGGGCGGTGTTCCTAGTCCTCGCACTCTTCGCAGCGGTCATTCTATCTCCTCCCTCCACTTTCAATCCTAGTTTTGATAATAGAGAGCAGTGGCGATCTATGCCTCGCTCGTCGAATTATGGAATGGTACAGTGGGACACGGGGGACTTGAATAATGTCTATACTTATAGGGCCGATATAGATGATGATGGGGACGTCGAAGAAGTGTTAGTATCATCGTATATTGATGGATCCAATGACCAACACGCATTCATCCGCGTCATATCACCCTCATCCACCAACCAACCCAACTATGAATGGACCTCCCCCGATTTTGAAGTATATACATCATTGAGCATCAACGACATCGATAATGATGGCGATCAAGAGATGATCTTACGTACATTCAATGGTAGCGGGTCTGCCGTGCAGGGCGATATCCGAATCATCGGAGGGGCAAGCCACCAGACAGAGTGGCTCTCAAGCGACTATGAAGCATCCGTCTGGGGCATGGAAGCCGATGTTGACGGCGATGGGGGCCTTGATCTAATCAACATCTGGACCAACTCTGGAGGAAAATATTACGAAGTCCTCGATGGCACCACCCGAACTCCTATTTGGAGTGCAGTCAATCATTCATCCAACTTCAATTTGGTTGCGAATGACCACGACGCTGATGGAGACATTGAATTGGTCGTCACGGAATGGAACCATTCTTGGGTCTCTGGCACAAGCATCCCAATATATTCTAGTCGAATCACATCCTATGATGGAGCAACACTCCAGGAGGAATGGTCCACAGGTTGGAAGGATCACATCAGCAACTCTTGGTTCCTAGACATTGACGCGGATCCGCAGCTCGAAATTCTCGAGATGCGCCATGCAAGCGTGAATGGGAGCACCCTCTACTCTTTTGCCGTTCGAGATGGTCCAAGTATGCAAGAACAATGGGTGGTGGGGCCTAGTGAGTCATTCATCTATGCTAATCCTGCTGAAGTCGATGCATCCTCGCCCGGGATGGAGTTGATCATGAAACGAGGTCAGAAAGAACTAGAGGTTCGTAATTCATCAAATGGACTGCTACTATGGAACACGACAGCGAATCAAAGCATCTATGGGATTGCCAAAGACATCGATAACGATGGGTGGGGGGAGCTTCTCATCTCTACGGATGGTCGCGTCGACATTCGTAATGGGACATCATATCAGTTGAAATGGACAACGGGATATCTCGGCGAGCAGGTGACCACACAAATCTATGACGTCGACAACGACAATCGCCTCGAACTCATCCTTTTCGTAGAACCGACGCGCTTCACCACTGAGATTCACGTCTTTGATGCTGAAATGAGAACATTGGAATGGACCAGTAGCCTTCTGACGGGGAGCATCTATGCTACCGCGGGCGGCTGGGGTGATTTTGATGGAGATTCTCTAATCGACGGGATCTTCACGCGCATTTGGTATACAAACTCAAATCAGACCCAACACGCAGCCGCATTCCTGCTTGAATTTGAAGATAGAAATTCTGCCCCTAATATCATCCTGAGTTCTCCCAATGAAGGAGAGACCTACATCATCGGTTCTGCAATTCAATTCGATGCATCAGGATCTAAAGACCCGGACGGTGATCTGATCACATTTCAATGGAGTAGCAGTATTGACGGAATTCTGTCTAATCAATCTACATTTATCACTAGCAATCTTTCACTTGGAATACACCAAATTACACTTCTTGCCTCTGATGAACGAGGGCATGAAATCTGGGTGAATCGAACAGTAGTCATTAATGAGATTCCGAATGAAGCACCCATTGCAACAATGTCCCTGATCACAGGAGGGACGGAGAACCCTATTGATGAATGGGAGGTTTCCAACCCATTTACCCTCTCAGCAGTGGGCTCGACAGATCCAGAGATGGAGCCACTCGAATATCTGTGGACCTCTACGAAATGGGGCGAGATAGGTACGACAGAACAGGTGACCCTGCAATTTCCTGAAGGTAGTACTTCAGTCACACTACGTGTTGATGATGGTGAGGATGCAGATGAGACTACAGTGGTGCTGACGGTTGTCATGGATGAAGCATCAGGCCCCCTGCAACTTCATATTCCTGATGGGAATTTATCGGGAGATGTCCCCATCACTTGGTCTCTTGATGCGATTCTTCCTGACAGCGCTGCGGTTCGCCTCGACCTTCTAAAGGAAGACGGCACCCTTGAACGGGTCTTAGAAGATGATCTTGTTATCTCCCCATACGAATGGGACACAACAAGTCTTGCTCCAGGTGAATGGATTCTAAGAATCGAGACGTACAACGATTCGGGTGCATTTCATAGACACATATTGGGCGTTGAGATTTCTGAAAATGTCACCAAAGAGGAGGATGATGGAGAGAATGAGCATAATCCAAACGACAACTCATCTCATAATGGCACACTATTTGAGAACACGACGCAAGCAGTTAACGATACATTTGGTCCTAATTTGACCAAGAATCAGAGCACGACACAAGAAACAAATTCCTCCTCGAGCATATCAGTCCAAAATCAGACCAAAGAAGTGGAAGATATGAACACAGAAGGTGTGTTGGAGAAGGCAGCTGAGAGTACTGAGAACCGTGGCAATCTCTTTGGATTACAATTCATTGTCATGGGAGTGGTTATTGTCATCATCTTCCTCTCCATTACTGTGTTGGTTAGGAAAGGGAGTGGGGGAATAGGGAATCAATTTGATCCCCATCAGGAAATATCAGCCATGCCGGTTTTTCTTCCTCAACAATGGACCGATGAAGCAGGCCACACATGGCGTAAAATGGCAGATGGTAGGATTCAGTGGTGGAATGGAGTTGGTTGGCAAGATATTTGAGAATGAGCAGATAATTTTCATATTTCTTCAATTTTGCTCTAAAGTACGAAAACCAAATCCCTAGCATGTACGATTCCCTATTTGACAACCCTAGCGGACCACCTTGACCATCCATCCTCTTTGTCGTGGTTTATCCTCGAGAAGTGATGGGGGGTTTGCGAAGAGATCAGTGATCGTAGTTTTAACCCCTATTCACAAGTCATATTTTCCGTATAATCCATGAATAAGTAACATTTCCGGAAGCCATGGAAGATCAAGTTCTAGAGAGCGAAGAGTCAAAACGCTTCTTTGGTCTTGTGCAGATGTTACAGCGTTCTGCCCTAATTTCTCTCGGTTTTCTTGATCACCCAAATGATGGACGCATATTGAATCTCGATGAAGCACGAGAAGCGATCGAATTGCTCAAGGTGCTAGAAAAACGAACTCGAAATAATCTCAACACAGTTGAAGATCGTTTGCTCAAAGGTATAATTTCAGAACTTCAAATGCAGTTTGTTCAAGCCCCGAATCGTTTCCAAAAGAAAGAAGATGAAGAAAAGTTAGCAAACGAGCTTAAATCTTCGTTTACAAATCCCTCTTCCGCATCGGTTGAAATTGCAGTGGATGAAGATGAATGATGGTATAATCTGCGATCGCTTCAAGTTGCACCCGTCTTTCTTCAATTCGTGGCGCGTGTTTCTGAGGTCAAAGATGGGGCAGCCCCGCTTGCCCTTATTGTAGATCATTCAGAGAGACCACGACGACGCTGGAAAGAATTGCTAAAGCAACGCGGATATCGTTCTGTTGAAATTTCAGACGGTGATGATGCGGTAGATTATTTCATCAGCGAATCTCCTGATTTAGTTGTTTTATCATTAGATATTCCATCTTTGGATGGCCATATTGCAGCACTAGAAATGAAAGAAAACAATAAAAATGCTAGAATTATCCTTACAGCTCCTAGACGTTTACGACAACTTGGAGAAGATGCCACTTATTCATCTGGTGCGGTCGCATTCGTCGAAAAGCCAGTAACTCAGGCAGTGCTTGATGAAATCTGGGAATCCGTTATTGGACCCATCCCTTCATCTCCTGGTTTGGCAGATCTTGACCAATTATATCCTGATGACGATGATGCTCTGAGAGAGAAGGTAGCTTCTCTGCAGAAGTCTGAAGCAAGAGAGCGATCAAAGAAATCAGAGCATTTGTCAGCACCAGGTGAAATATCTATTGTGTCTAAAAAAGATCATCATCGCACCCCAACGCCCCCATCTTCCCCCCAAACAGGCCTAAAACCATTTACTCATCTTCTTTTGATTCTCTTAAGTTGTGGAATTTTTGGTATATTATGGCCCATTTTCGCTTCAGGGAAATTGATGGAAGTAGCAAACCGTGGTTCTGGAAAGGCAGGTGCATTTATTCTATTTTTATTTACCATATTACCTATTATTTCAACAATATTACTTCACCTTTTTTGGCCCCTAATTCTTGATAAACCCGTGGTAATGGTATTATTAATGGGATTTTCAGGATTGATGTTACTTATTCATCAAGCAGCAATTGGGGCCTGGATACGCGGCGCAACTCTAGATCAAGGCCACACACCAATTGGTGGACAATTTGAGACCATCATCATGATGGTGCCAACTTATCTTCTTCTCTTCCGATTTGGAAGCACCTCATTATACCCAATGGGTCAAAATTCTTCGACACTATATTATGCTACAATCAGCCTTTTCTGTCTCTCGATTATTGGTTGGCTTTTTATTCAAATAAGGTGGAGGTCCTGCTTTAATTTGTGGCTTAAATCTATTTGATTCTTTCACCCGATCCCTGTGAAATATTTTTTTGTATTTCAAGTGCAGATTCCCCCCTTAAAACCACTTGACTTCCTGGAGGAAGAATTTGAGTCCCAAATGGGGTCTGAATTACTTCTTCAACAATAACCCTAGGATCAACAAGAAGAGAAGAATCTTTTAGGATCAGCCGTTCATCAAGCTCTTTTCGTAATGAAAAATGATGCACTATAATCCATAATATGCCAATCCAAATGGATATGAGAAATCCCCATACAATAGCTTTAGCAATTATCCGAACAACCTCCTTTCAAGCCCATCTCTGGTGCGTTCAGCACAGATTTTCACAGCGTTTTCAGGTTTATCTGCAGCATATATTCCTCTCCCTATAATCACTAAATCCGCGCCTGCCGCAATTGCCGCTTCGGGCGTTCCATATCTTTGTCCTCGTTTTCCCTTACTCGCGGTTGGATGAATGCCCGGAGTAAGCAAGAGTTTCTTGTTAGAGATAAGATGCCGCAATTGCCCCAATTCCCTAGGATCACTTCCATTTCCAATATAACCAATTACGCCTTCCCTTTTCTCTCCCATTTCAATTACTAATCTTGAATATTCGGGAGTGAGTAAATTGTCTCTACTCGACATTTGAGCAAGCAGCACCACCCCCCCTTTCTTTCCAATTTCCCTCCACCCAGCAATCAACCCATCAATAATGTCGGGCCCACTAATAGCGTGGGCAGTTACGAAATCAGCCCATTCCGAGATTGATCCCATTCCTCTGATTTGTTTTTCGGATATCGCTCCAATATCAGCAAATTTACGATCTTCCATGATCAGCAATCCGTGTTTTTTACAGACACTTACAACATCCCCCCACATGGAGTCTTTTGCCGCACAGATTAGGTCTCTGTGTGTTTTTACTGCAGCCAGATGTGGTGCCGTTTTCTCAATAAGTTCAGCTAGAGCGCCAGGGTCGTCTCCGTCAACCGATAACATAACGGATGATCCAGTCATTTCTATTCGTTCTAACAGGCGCTGACCAACAGTTGAATCGACTTCATCTTGGCGCACAGCAAGTGCATCCAACCACTTCATCGCTTATCCCAATAGGACTCGCCTTATCGAAGATACTCAAACGAGTCCTTCTCCACATCTCTTGAGTAATTCAAGGGCTTCTTCTGAATTGCCCCCTCCTTCTTCAATGGCTCGTTGCGCCGATAAAAACGCTGCAGTTCTTTGCCCCAATTCTTCATGTGCTCGAGCTAATCCGAGCCAAATGGTTGATTTTTCCCTACTTCTAGGCGCCTGGATTGCAGCGGCATACCAAGGTATTGCACCAGCAATATCTCCTTCATCGATCATAACTCCCCCCACCACTGCCCAAGTTTCAGCTAAGGTGGGGTCATATTCCAATGCCTTCTTCATCCAACCCTTTCCTTCTTCCCTTTCTCCCATTCTTGCAAGCACTGCTCCTAGATCTGTGGCTGCTTCAGCAGAGGGAGACACCATGTGGGACGTGCCTAGATGTTCAACTGCCATAGGATGTATTCCAATTTCAGCTAGTAACGTTCCAAAGCGGTGCAAATCGTCAGCAAGAGAGCGCCGAACATCTTCTTCTAACGAATCAGAAGATTCGTTTCTCTCAATCGAATCTATATCCCAAACTGATAGTAAATGCCATAATCTTGCACGTGGGCCAAATCGATCTCGAATTGGATCAGATCCGCAAACCATCCATGCCATCAACGGATTCGCCTCTTCCTCAATAACGGGTATTTCAGTCTCTTGATCAGGACAGCCCAATACCAATCCCAAATTGAATGGGGCAAGATCAGCATTCCATAGTCCTCTACTTTCGCGTTCGGCATATCCATCTCCAAGGATATCGAAAACAGCAAATTGAGGGATCGCTTCACCCTTTTTTTCCTGAATTGGCATTATCACCCGTCCTCCAATTCGGCAAGAACGGAGGACTTGATGGGGTGCTTCTTTCAGAGATAATGTGATTAATATTCGATCCCACAATTCCCCATCTAGTGCCAAACTCAATTCAGCAAGCCCCCCGATTTGAATTATTTCTCCATCATTTCTTTCTTCCAAGTATGGAATCCTTTCTTCGATAGGATCGATCACCAATATTTCAGAAACCCCCATTATTTCCATTAGATTTGCGATCCAAAGCCCCCTTGGCCCGATTAATAAAATTCTTTCACCTGAAATTATTCCCAAAGCACTCATAACTTGAGCAACTTCAAAGTGACTTGGAATCAACGCACCGGATGCTGCAGCATCTGGATGCCATGGAAGAGTCAATGCAGTCCTGCCTAATGTGTTTGGAACACCAGGTGGGGGATTGAGCAAGTAATCATCACGTTCAACTTCAGAAAAAGCAGCATGAAGAATTGGGTCATCAATAATTCCCATTGCCAGATAACGATCCGCAATGGCCCTAGATATTGGGGGCATGGGCCATCGGTTTGCTTCGGGTAGTGTTTCAATATCACACCCGGCGGCGGGGTTCAAATCCCCCCCCAAATCGCCATTCATGTGAATCAATTGGGGCCAGCCTACTTCATGTCCTCGCCTTTCGGGGGTGTTATTGTCTGCAAATCGTAATGAGCGCATAATTGGTTTTTCATTTATTTTTTTTACAGTTGTTGCCACGATTATTCTTGTATTTTCTCAAGTATTGAATTTATTTTCCGAGCATCCAATGCCGGCGATTCCATATATCTCTGAGTTGGCATTTCACCCCCCCGCTTCTTTTATCTTCAAATATGGCCTAACTTTGATCGGCATAGCTATCATTTGTTTGGGTATAATAGAGGAAAAAAACCCTCATTCCAATACGCAACCCCCGCATATTCCATTAATATGTTTAATAGGCGCAGGAATTGGTTTGATTATTCTAGCAAATTTTGATTGGATCAATTTTCGAACCGTCCATCAAGCTGGGACAATCGCAGTATTTGGGGGCTGCTCTTTTTGGATATATTTTCACCGTTTTGATGTAATAAGGCCTCTTCCTTTTTTCGATCAAATGATAGTATATTTCATCTTGCTAATTGGAAGTCTTATGGGCATATGCACATGGATTGGAATGAAGGGCATAGCAGATGAACACATTCTAGATTTGCCGCGCTCCAACATTCTCATTATTGCAGCAGCATTAGAATGGACTGCTGTTTTTTTGATTGGTTTATTGTTTTCCCGGCATGGAATCCGAAAATTATTATTTTCAATTGAAAAGGAATCTGAGTGATTCAACAGTTAAATCTGGCAGCATGTGCTTTGGAAGCGCCTCAACATCAGATTGCTTTGCTTCTCCACTAAGGACAAGAATACTTCGCATACCACTAACCCTCGCTAACTCTAGATCTGTAGAAATACGGTCTCCAATCATAGCTGCTTCTTGAGGCGAACAATTTTCTTTACTCAATGCAGATTTGACCATGGATAAATTTGGTTTTCCACAAACTCTTGATGGTGTAACTCCGCAAGAGGTTTCAAACAATGTGAGAATCGAACCTACATCTGGCAGGTCTCCCTCAGGGGATGGACAAACAAGATCGGGATGGCTCGCCCAAAGAGGAACGCCTTTTTGTAGGTGTAATGATGCCTTTGCCAATTTATCATATGTTAATTCAGTATCATATCCAAGGACGACGATTTCTGGTACAACTCCATCTGTATGAATTCCAGCACCATGTATCATTTCAGCCATTTCTTTTGTACCAACAAGGAAAATATCTTTTATTTTTTCTTCAATCAGCGCATCAATTAACCCATGTGTTGATAGAATGATTTCATGAAGTTCAACTTGAATCCCAATTGAGTGCAATTTTTCACAGTATTGTGAGGCTGACTTTGAGGAATTGTTTGAAAGGAAACGAACCTCCTTCCCTGATTCTCTTATAATCTCAATTGCATCTACCGCCCCATCAATTGGTTCCCAACCCAAATGAACCGTCCCATCAAGGTCGATAAAAACAAGTTTCACATCATCCAATGTGGGACAATTCGGCGGAATGGGCATTAGAGGTCCTCCCCAGACAATAAGTCGAGCAGTTGTTGATGAACCCGCCGATCTCCGGCAGCAAGAATTCGTCCCCCCCCACGAACCTCCCTTCCATCCCAATGGGTAATAATGCCACCAGCGGCTTCAATAATTGGAATCATTGGTTGAATATCATATGGCATTAAATTCCAATGATCAACAACGGCATCAATTCCTCCAAAGGCAAGCATACACCACGTATATCCATCCTGCGTAACCCGCGCCATTTTTGAAGAACTGATTATTTCTTCTACCTTTTTTCTCCGCCCTAGGTGGCCGATGTTGTGTGGTGCCGTTGTATGGATAATTGCTTTTTCCAAAGAGACACAACCCCTCACTTTCAATTCCTTTATTTCACCTTGATGTTGCAAGGTTGCAATTCCTTCTCGAGCAATAAATCTCTCTCCAGTAAAGGGCTGGTCCATCACTCCTGCAACGGAATAACCTTCATGTTGAAGTGCGATTAGAATCCCCCATGTTGGTCGTCCAGTAATGTATGATCTCGTTCCATCGATTGGATCAATGATCCACCTCCACCCCGACGAACCAATTTTTTCTCCAAATTCTTCACCAAGTATCCCATCTTTTGGAAATTCATTTTCAATCATTTTTCTCAAAGAGGTCTCAATTTCTTTATCTGCTTGAGTTACTGGGTCAAAACCCTCTTCTCCCAATTTATTTTCAATCGCCATTTCAGACCTAAAATAGGCCAATGAGATTGGTCCAACAGCGTCACACAATCGATCTAGAAAGGAAATTCTTGGCACAATCATCCCCTTTAGTTCATAATTATATGACGGCACGTAACAAAAAAGCAATGCTTCTCATTTTTGTTTGCTCTTCCTTTGAAGCAATCATTTCAGTCATTGCCCTTCGCAAGCCAGCCCGCTTGGACGCTCGCTTTACAAACCGGTTCACCAACCACTTTCGTCTCAACATTCGTTGAAGTCTGTAAGAATTTGTCAGTTCAGGCCCCAATTTTTTCCATACTTCAGCCTGATATTGTTCCCCTAATGCGACCCCCCACCCGTTTTTAGAAAAGTTTGATTCTTCAATTATATCAGCCAATATTTTTGCTGAAAAAAGTGCGTTCCCAATACCTTCTCCACTAAATGGATCTACTAAACAAGCAGCATCCCCAACCAATGCAACACCATTTCCAAAAATTCTTCTTGGTTGATACTTTTTGTTTTTCTTTCGAGGTGAACCAAAGGGAAGAAGCCATCCCTTCCCCGAACCCCTGACAATTGATGCGTCCCGAAAACGTGATGAGAATATTGGGTGTGATTTGATAATCTGCGATTGCATTTTCTTTAATTTCTGATTTTTCCGATCAAGTTCTGACATTAACATTCCCATCCCAACATTTACCCTCCCTTTACCAACAGGGAATATCCAAAAATATCCAGGGTTTACTTCATCCACAAAATGGATTTCAATTTTCCCCTTTTCCCCTTCGCAACCTTCAACACCATCCCAGTATTCTCTCCATCCCCCACAATAATGGTCACGTTCAACAAATGTATCCACCCCATATGTTTCCGTAATCAAAGTTCTTGCCACTGGGCAAGAGTGCCCGGCAGCGCCCACAATTAGTTCGGCTTTCCAAATTCTTTTCTCTCCACTACTAAATTTCACTTCAACTCCAACAGCTTTTCTAGAATCCCCTCCTCCATGACTTAAGTTGTCTTGTGTTTCATCACCTGAAAATTGTATGCCGGTTACTGTTCCTCCTTTGACTACACAACCCTGATTTTTTGAGACATGCTCTGAGGCTGCATCAAAAAGTGCCTTGTCGAGTTTAAGTCGAGGGATACAATATCCTGCAATCATTCCATGTTCATCATCTCCTAATGGAACATCAACTTCATGCCCTGCGGGCGATGAAAATAGAATTGATGTGACAGAATATTCTGAAATTTCATTGATTATTTTTCCCGCACCCAACATTTCAATGTGGGATATTGATTTTCCCCCAACTGCATCTCCGCAAATTTTGTCTCGTGGGAAATCCATTTTTTCAATCAATAATACCTGTAGGCCGATTCGAGAAAGATAACCCGCCGCTCCAGAACCTCCGGGCCCCCCTCCAACGACAATGACATCAAACGTCACCCCATCCGGCGGTATCCCGCCCACCTCTTGTTTGTCGTCCACACCCCTCCACATGCCCCGTTGTTGATCAACGCGACCACCAACGGCCTTATGTGAGTGCCAAAATAATTCGGTGGCGGGCCACCCTGTCTTTGTTTTTTGTCACGGTCATCTGGGGACTCACATTTGTATGGATGGATTCTGCGGTTTCAGCCGCTCAAATGCATGATTCCACCCTTTCTCCATTACTAATTGTAGTGATATTTGTCACGTTTAGGTTTGCGATTGGAGGCGTACTACTGATTTTGACATCTTCCAAAGCAAGATCCGCGTTCGCGGATCATGGGTCCTTGAGTTCAGGATCAATATTGGGCGTTATTATTTTTGGTGGATTTTTGTTTCAGATGATTGGGCTTGCAACCCCGCAGGTTACACCTGCAGTTTCAGCATTTCTCACAAGCCTTTACGTTTTGTTTACTGTGATAATAGGTGTATTTCAAGGACAAAACCGACTTACCCCCCTATTGATTTTAGGAGCAATACTAGCAACGATTGGTGCTGGTTGGATACAGGGCCCCCCCCATGTTTCTCTTGGTTGGGCGGAAATGGTTACAATTGCGGGAGCGTTTCTATTTGGGGTACATATTATTGCAACAGATCAGTTAACTAAGGGGAAAGATGGCATCGCTTTAACTGGCATCATGCTACTTACAGTAACACTTCTATCCCTAATTCTCCTCATCCCACTTTCAATCCATGAAGGTCAAGGTCTTTCTCCACTTTTTTCATTACTAATCAATCCCGATTTTCTCTTTCCACTGATGGCATGTGGTATTTTTGGTTCTCTTGTAGCCCTGGTCTTGCTCAATATATTCCAACGCCACCTTTCCCCCACTCGAGCAGCAATTCTTTATGCTCTTGAGCCAGTGTGGGCTGCAATTGCCAGTCTTGTGCTTGGCATGGAAAATGAGAGTCAATTGCTATGGCTTATTTTTGGAGCTGCTTGTTTATTGGCTGGAAATTTACTTGCAGAGTATTCGCACATAAACAAGCAGAAAACAGAGTTGATTGAACAGGAATAATATGGGTGATGTTGTTGGAGACATTTGGAGGTATCGGAAATGGAAGGAATGAACCCCCTTTCTCCGGTTGTCATAATCGAGACGACTCTACCCTACTCTTGGTCTGAGGATGAGATAAGTAAATGGGAAGAAGAAATTCTAGGTATTTCAGCATGTGTCCAAAGGGTTCGAATACAGAGTAAATATACTTGGAAGGGCACGCTTCAATCAGAAAAGGAACATTTAATCCGCCTTAAAACCACAACAGGTAATCAATTAAAAGTGATCAAATGGATTGAAATAAACCATCCTTATGATGTTCCTGAGATCCTCGTTTATGATGTACAATCATCTAGCAAATATGCGAAGTGGGTTGAAGAAGAATCTCGGGTGGAATAAATTTGCAGTTGGTGGGTGGCTCAGATTCAAGTATGGGTGATGAAACAATATTCGGGATTATTACCACATCTGATCGCGCCAGCGATGGCATATATCAAGACGAAGGAGGGCCCGCCATTCTTTCTTTTTTTCGCGAAGCAATCCTTTCACCTTGGAAAGCCATTTATCGGATTGTCCCTGATGACCAATCAATCATTGAAGCGACATTAATCGAATTGATTGATGAAAAAAGGTGCGATGTCGTGATTACAACTGGTGGAACTGGCCCAGCCCACCGCGATGTTACTCCTGATGCAACAGAAAAAATATGCGACCGTGTTCTCCCAGGGTTTGGTGAACAGATGCGAGCAATTTCTCTAGAATATGTGCCAACCGCTATTTTGTCCCGTCAACTTGGTGGAGTTAGAAATAACTCGCTGATTTTTAATTTACCAGGCCGCCCGAAATCAATTCGAGAAACAATCGATACGATTTTTCGAGCTGTTCCATATTGCGTGGATTTATTGGAAGGCCCATATATGGAAGTTGATCCCTCAATATGTGATGTATTTAGACCACTTTCCGCCCAAAGAAAATGATTTTTCTCATTTGAATGTTGGGTCCAACCATTTTGAATCAGTTGCTTTGGTAACGTGTTCTAGGAGTTTCAAATGATCTTTCTTCATCTTCTCGATTTCATCTTGAGTTGCATTTGCGAGGTCTTCACTTGCTTCGCGAAGTTTTGAAACAATTTGTGCCCATCCCTGTCCTAGATCTCTTGCATCGGACTCAAAAGTCCATTCTTGCCCATTTTCCCTTTCAATAGCAACGAGCCATGCCCATGCAGCGGCACGAATACGAACCCCTCCTTTCACCTTTCGCGCAGCACTAACTGTCGGCCCGATTCCCCTTTCAATTGAATCCAAAGCTAAACTATGGATGACCCGTACTGGTTCTGCTAATTTTTCTAGATCAATTGGAAACCGCTTAGCAAGGTTGTGACTAGTAATGACTCCCTCGATTCTTCTAAGAAATGCCCCAAATGATTCTCCACGTTGCACTTGTGCAGCATGCACCCCCTCGGCGAGTTCACTTTCCATCCCAAATGCATCTGAAAGAACTGATGAATTACATTGATCCCACAAAGCAGAAAGTAAATCGTTGAGTGTTTTAACCTCAATTCGGACCACATCATGTTCAATAAAATTCATTGTTTTTGCTGCAACAACGTGTATTCCTTTCCCAATATCCTGTAAAACAGCATTGGCTAGATCTCTTTCCCCATTACTCCCAGTTAATTCATTTAGCACGCCGTCGATATTTGTATCATCGAACCACCTTTTTCCCACCAAGTATCCATGGTCGATAAAACTCAGCACTGCATTTTTTGCTAATTCCTCAACATCGCCTTCATCGATTTCTAAATTGAGCCATTTTTCAATAACTCCTTCTAGTCGTTCCTGTGCGATCAAGGGAAGATCTTGGTCGGTTGGCCACCCTATTGGCTTCCATTCTATTTTTGCAGAGATACATTTCCCTGGCATGGGGGGCATCATGTGCTGAGCCAAGTGTCGTACAAACGCTCCTTCCCCCTCTCTTAGATCATTAAATCCTAGCCGTACATCTACATCCCCTATCGACAATTCTATTTCTCCCTCTTTGGTTGTAGACAAACTTTCATTATCACCATATTCAAAATTTATTTGGGAAGACTTCACAATTGACCACACCCACTCATTAGGGGGATTGGGTAAACTTCCAGTGCATGTAAACCCCTTATCCCAACTAAAGAACCATTGTCCTTTCTTCGCAAAGTCTTCCCATGCTAGTAAGCGAAGTATGGGGTTTCCATGATGTTGTATCCCAACAAGTTTTGCAGGCTGTCCATCTCCTCTTCGAATATATGATGCAGAACCGTATAATGGGAGTGAAAAGGTCATTACAGTATTGAAATCATTTTCATGTGCAGCCACCAATGATCCAATCCACGCCTTCTCAATTCCTTTGAACTTTCTAGAGGAAATTCTTTTTTGTAACCAAGCACGATCTTGACGGTGCTGCAGTATTGTGTCTATTTTACCTATCGATTTTCGAATTGCGTGCCGCTTTGGAATATTTCCATCTAAATCAGGCATCGAATCTCTTGGATGCTTCATCAAAGCCTCAAGGCTTTTTGAAATTCTTTTTTGGACGGCCCTTGAAGCGCGCTTAACATTGCGCACCCGCAACTGTTGTTGGCGGTTTTTATCCCCGGGGAATTCCACTTTGGCAGGTCCAGCCATGATGACGCCAAACGACGCGAATCCCCCTCCTCGCTTCATGTCATCGCAATAAATTTCATATTTTCATGGGGTAGACCAATTTGAGAGCGCTTCTTTTTCAATTTGATGAAGGTTAGATGGAACAATTATACAGTGTATTTTACCCGGTGTGACAAATTCAAAATCCCTTATTTTACCCTGATATATTCGCTCAGAATTTGACCCCAAATCACAACATATCACTCCACGCACATTTTCAATTCCTTCTTTGACAATGATCCGTAAGGCTTCGGATTTAGCTTCATTTATAGTTGAATCACCATCGGGAATCTGGATTTTCTTTTCCATACTCCTTAATACTTCAACAGCCGTTTTTGGAGTCATGGGCATCGGGTCAGTAATTCCAATCCCAGTTGGGTCTAAATCCAAAAGAACCAATGTATGCTGACCGAGCCAATAATTGAGCGCTAACATCTCAAAAGGTGATGTTGGTAGGTGTTCTCCATATGGGTAGGGCAATGTAATTTGGCGTCCAAATTTACTGCTTTGTAAACCGACTTTCCCAATTAGATCTAATACGCTAATTCCATGAATTATAACTGTATGAATGCCCTTTTCCTTTGCTCTAAGGATTAAATCAGAATGTGTTGTGGAGACAAACGGATCTCCGTGGACAAGAATTGCTATTTTTTCATTTTCAGCCAGTTCTAGAATTTGATTGGGTTGTTCAATCGCAGGTCTTCGTATGATTTCAACCGGCCCGACTTCATTTTCTAATTCACTGATCCCCCCATGTAAACCAATTGAGGTATAACCTTCCAACATTCTTCGATCTGCCTTTTTTGCTGCCTTAATTGCTGCAGAAGTCATGCTCTCTATTGGGCCGGGGCCAATTCCAATTAACCACAATTGCCCAGTAGTCATCATCATGGCGCTCGCCCATTCTCGCTTTCAACATGCGCGTGCGCCATCTTGTCGTATGCGCCGCCCAGACTGAAACATTTCTTCGTTTTTTGTCCTCAAATGGTTGGTACTATGATGGCGCTAAAATTCAGTCAATTGGTACGCAAAGATGCATCCCATTGGGTGAAAGCGCCCCATTTGAAATAGAGAGCATGAAACCCCCAGGCGTGTCTAAAGCAGTTTTATCTAATTGTACAATAAAAGAACTGGATTTAGAATATCATGGGCGGAAATTAACACCTTTTGACCACTTTAGACTGGCCGTTGCTGGCACCTTAACTGATGAGCAAATTAACATGTTTCCCCGTTCACATGATATTATTGGTGACCTCATCATAATCAAAATTCCTTCTCAGTTGGAACCGCATGATTCACTTATTGGCACATCTTTTCTCAAAGCAAATCCAAATTTGCGTTTAGCCCTTCATGATAATGGGGTTCAAGGCAGCTTTCGAAGGCGATCTCTTCAACCTTTAGCCGTCCGTCTTCAAACAGGGAGCATACAACCTCGGCCCTTTAGCACACCCCCCCCAACATTGACTAAAGTTAAAGAATCTGGAATGCTTTTATGGGTGGATCCAGTAGCAGCATATTATTCTCCACGCTTGGCCAATGAACGTCAATTTTCTCTTAAAATTGCCCGCGACCTCCGCCAAAAACTGCAACGTCCTTTACGCATTGCAGACCCTTTTTGTGGGGTCGGCCCCTTTCTTTCATTAGTAGCGAAAGAACCGGGGTTGTGTGAATCAATTCTCGGAATTGACCTCAATTCATCGGCAATCAAACTAGCTCAAAGCAATGTTTTGAGGCCAACGAAAGAAACCAGTATTGAATTGAATATTGATCTTCGATGCAACGATTCATTTGATGTTCATTCATTTTCAGATTGGGTTGGAAAGGCCGACTTAGTTTCAGTAAATCTTCCCCAAAATGGCGCTTTGGCAATTTCCTCAATTCTGCCAATCCTTTCAAAACGAGAATCTATTCTAATCGGCTGGTCTCGTATGGGGTACACAGAGGTTTCCACCTTTGAAATGGAACTGAAAAACATGATCAATCACCCAGTTGAAGTGGTGGTTTCTCCGGCTCGCGCATACAACCCCTCCGATACAATTGCGCGCATCCTCCTTCATTTCGGATAATACATACGATCTCATCTAGTGAAATTTTGCTCAAAAGGCGCCCGCGCCGGGATTTGAACCCGGGTCGCAGCCTCGACAGGGCTGCATGATAGGCCACTACACCACGCGGGCTTATCGGGTCGATCGACCACCTCTATTTAATCGGAACCACCTTTTGAGAGGGGTAGGGATCCTCATGGCTCGGAAGGGGAAGGGCGAGATTGATGGTGAAGATACTGAGGATTTTAAGGACGACAATGGCCCATCAGGCCCTCCTAAAGGTCCACCATCTGGTCCACCATCTGGTCCACCCGTGGCGAACCCAGTCACGACCACAGATGACATGATGCAGCAAGCATTCATGGATCCTCCATCTTCCATCCCGCCAGTTGAATCCAATGGGAACTCTGCCTCTTCTTCCGAATTAGAACCCTCTTCTGATCCGACTCCCCCCTCTGGACCTCCTTCCGGCCCCCCAATAATCCCAATGAACGATCCAGGGCCCATAGCCCCCACACCCCTTCCTCATCAGCAACTTGTTGATCAGAATCCTCCCATTGGAATTCTCAAACCGATTCCATTACAATCACCGCCCCTAAATGAAGCTGAATCTGAACTCAGTCGCCTTAAGAAAGAAAATGAATCTCTTCGCCAAGGACTTGTAGAATCATCTGCCCAGATTTCTGAATTAACGCACCCCGACGTCCCTCCTCTTGTTGGGGATGGGTTTATTCTGTCAAAGGATATCGTTGCTCATTTTATTTGGTTAGCGAGACAGTTGCATATGGAAGGGTTGGTGCATGCAGGTGTTGGAAGCCTTGCGATGTTGAATCCCGAGGAACCAGGCGTTATGCACGCAAATAGAGAAGGCCGTGCCCTGTCTAGCCTTACAGACCAAGACATTGTAAATGGGCGTCTTGGAGGCACAATTCCAGAGGGCGCATCAGATGATTGGAAACTTCATCAAGTGGCACTTGCTCTTTCATCCCTAGAATTTCAAGGCTCAGCAGCATCAATTCATGTTTATCCCCCATACACGGATGCAGCATCCCTTACAGAAGGCCTCTATATCTTGGAACCCGTTGATTTTGTTGGAAAAAGAGATTATCCTAAAGTTGCAATTATTGACCCCTCATACGATGACATGGATGAGTTTATGCGGCAATTGAAAGAAGCTCTTGAATTATCAAATATGCGTTTAGTTGCAATACGCGGACACGGCGTAATAGCAGTTGGATCGACTCTTGTCGAGGCATGGAGTCATGTCGGACGATTTGAACACAGCATGAAAATATCTTATCTCCATCACCAAGTAACGGGTGGCTTTTCGATGGAGGATGAATGGGGGGAGGATGAATGGGATGATGAAGAATATCCAAATTATCCACAAGGAGGACCTGGAGGACCAGGACCGAGAGGACCAGGACCAGGGGGGCCTAGAGGACCAGGAGGACCTGGAGGACCTGGAGGACCTGGAGGACCTGGAGGACCTGGACCCGGACCCGGCCCAGGTGGGCGACCACCTGTCCCATCTCGTCGGAATGAATATGATCAGGGGTGAGCCACTGGGCGTTGAACCTCTATGCATCGATGTAATTGATAATGGGGGACAATGGACCCATAGGGAATGGAGGATGCTTAGATATCTTGGAGTAAACACGCAGATTCATCCAAATAATACTCAAATTGATGATTTACGGCCACTTGATGGTCTCCTTCTCTCAGGCGGTGCTGCCCGCGTTGGACTTGCTGGTGAACTTGGAAACTGTACTGAATATTTCTCTCTTAATATCCCAATTCTTGGAATCTGTGCTGGCCACCAATTCATGGCTCGCCATTATGGTGGGGAGGCAGAAGAAGCCCAAGATCCAGAGTTTGGGGCAATGAAAATCAGCCTAATTAATGGCGGTGGGATCTTATTTAGTGGTACGCCGAATGAACAAATCGTTTGGGAATCCCACAACGATGAAGTTACAGTTGTCCCAGATGATTTTGTTATCACTGCAACTTCAGAAACTTGTCACGTCCAAGGCATGGAAAAATCAGATGGTATGCGCTTCGGAGTTCAATTTCACCCAGAAGTGAATGATTCTGAATTTGGATCAGAAATAATGAGAAACTTCGTCGAGCATTGCAAATCCATTCAACAATTATAACGGCAATACCTTATCACCCCATTGATCCCGAAAAAATGGGCGCGTAGCACAGCTGGATAATGCACCGGCCTCCTAAGCCGGAGATCGCGGGTTCGAATCCTGCCGCGCCCGCTTACATGGAATTACGGATAATTAATTCATATTTGGTGTATTTAAGCCGATGGAAGTACCAATTTTAGCCCATGACATAATTATTCTTTCGAGTTCAATCCTCGAGGATTTAGTTGAGCGAATTCTAGCATCTCCTTTTGATAGCACAAGTAGCATTTTTGATCTCGAAGAATCATCAATCAGGAGGCTGGGGGATATAATTGCATTATGAAGTCGTAAGATCACTTCATCTGCTTTCAAGCCCCCTTCCCTCATTAGGGCGTCAACTCGCCCCATTGCACCACTTAATACTGATCCCCCTTTTTCCTTTTTTGACCAAACATGGGTCTTTCCCCGCAAGGCCAAGTCCACAATAATTCTTGCAGTTTTAGGAGATAGCCTTCCTAAGTAATCTTGGATTTTATCTCGATTAGTTAGCCATCCCCTACGCGCTGTAATTTCAATCAACATAATCCCCTTTCTTAGATTTCCATTTGCAATATGTGCAATATCTTCGATCACCCCTTCACTATGTGAATATCCCTCTTTTGACAATATATCGACCAAAATATTCCGAACAGTGACTACATTTGTAGTTGGGAATCGAAGATGTAACATCCTACTCCGCAATGCATCGATAATTCTGCTCGGCGCCCGGGCAGTTAGGATAAACCTTGTTGATGAAGATTCGTTTTCGAGAATTCTTCTGAGCATTGGTTGGATCCGTGTCCCCAAGCAATCAGCATCTTCAATGACAAGTATTCTGGAGATTGGTTGGATGCCGTGAATTGGACCTAGGGGTATGCTTTCAATTCCAGCAGGGGGCACCCCATCTTCAGAATCTATGAACCCTCGGTCAAATGAATCTAGGCTCATTCTTCCCGCCAATGTATCCTTTGAGTCGCCACCTTCGGGCCGCAAGAATCTTTCAAATGCGGCAGTTTCCCCGCGAGTTCTTGAGCGATCTCTTGCTTGATAAATATGTGTTGTATTTTTCCACCCTGGGCCAAGGACCTGCCTCGCAATTAATTGCCAACACGTTGTTTTTCCAACCCCACTTGGGCCACTCAAAAGCATGTGGGGTGGTGAATTACTCATAACAGCATTAACGACTCGGTCTTTTATTGAAGAGGGATGAATTTCCTCAAACAAAGTTGGGGCATACTTCGCAGCCCAAGTCCCCATGAATTTTGGTCTAGTGGCGGTAGCACTTCAATAAGTCGGCTTAAACCGCCTCTACATCCTTGTGGAAATTACGTCTTGGTTTAACAAAAATTCGAGAGCCACACATTTTACATTTGATGCTAGGCACACCAGCCGTAAACCATTCGTGGCTTCCACACTGCAAGCACTTGTACTCGACGTCCTTCTTACTTGCCATGCGATTCGGCCGTTCATCGCCCCGCTTTCAAGCCTTTGGCTAGAATTCTTCACTTTCGCAGTATAGCAAGGGTAGCATTGAACCGTGAGGAGCATTCGTTCCTGTGTTGATTGTTACCTGCAATTGAGGATGGAGTCCTCCCAGATATGGGTAACATGGATAATACAAGCACTATAGATGACCGCGTGCAATTTAGGCGCTTACAACACAGATTATGGGGGTCATTAGCACAACACCCCGCTCTTCAGTCAATACGGTTGATTGCACCGGTAATTATTATGATATTTTCAATATTGGCAATTGCTCTTGGTGGCGCTGCAGAATTATTTCTTGTTACTACTCTATCAATTCTAATTGTAGGTGTTTCTAATCTTCCCCCCGTGATTCATTCTGATTGGGCCTGTCGATTGGTGGATGATAGAATTTTACAATCACATCAACGTGGGATGGATCTACGCGACGAGGCGGCAATGGTTCATGTTCAAATTGAAGTAATGAAAATTCGCCGCCACCTTCTCATTTCTTTTGTTCTTGGTCTTTCCCTGATTTCAGTATTAATTTTCACCTCTGCCTTTTCTTCATCTTTAGATCAACCAAGCCGCCACCTCCTTATTCTCGCGATTTCATTTTTATCAGTGATAATGCTTTGGACAACATTTAGAACAGCCAAAACCACCGAAATAGATTCGGATGATCCCTTTACCTGGTCTGACCTAGTACCATGTTTGCAACACCCCCTCTCAACACGCCTATTGTTACGTACTCTACTCATTGAACATCTTGATCCACTTAGCCTTGAGACTTGGCTTGGACAAGAAGAAGAGTGGTCATTAAACAATAATTCTGACGTAGAGGAAAAAGTTGAGGAATTGTTATGGGAAGACCTTCCTCAAGTTTTAGGTTTTGAGGGTAATGAAGCAGAGAATGTGGACGACTTCCCTCTTGATTCTAGGACGAGAAAGCGCTTGCTCCTTGCAGCATTAGATGCCCAACCAGCTTGGCAGCGACTTCTTTCTCGACACCTTTCACGCATCTCGGCAGGTGAGGGTATGAAATGTGATTTGGAAGTGGGCTGCAGCCCTAGAAGCACTCCGCTTTCCTTAACTTGCCTTCTTGCAGGTAGATACGATGGTCCCTTGAATGTAAAAATATCAGCTGGCCCATCGATCAACCTTGAAATTTCAGTGGATATTTTTGATCCATGGGATAAGAAAATGCCAACAACTCCGCTTTGGATTGATATATCCCCTATATCAGCGCCACATTGTCGTTCTCTTACTATTTTGATCACAGATTCAAGTGGTGCAGTAATTCTTAACCATAACCATCTTCTTCCTAGGATACACTAATGTGATGCGCCACATTGATGACGCCTTCATCCTTGGGTCAACTACATGGAAGCCTATGATGTAGCAGTGATTGGTTCAGGACCAGCCGCACTTCGTGCCGCAATTGGTGTTGCTGAATTAGGCGCAACAGTGATTGTACTTTCTTCAAACCCATGGGATGGGGCATCATCTTCAAGTGAATTTGAGGGCATTACGGCACCATTAAACGAATCAAGTGGAAATGCTCTCCGAAACGACACAATATCAGCAGGATCCTTCAATAATGATCAGCGCACAGTACACCGTTGGTCTTCAATGGCCGCTGAGGAAGTAAGTCTTCTTGAGAAAATTGGTCTTCCTCTTCGCCGGCAATCTGATGGCCGCCTTCATCTTTCTCGCCAGCCAGGCCATTCCTTCAATAGAGTCGCCAGTGCTGGCTGTCAAACTGGCCGCAGCATCATTCGAATATTGGAAAATGAGTGCCTCCGTCATAATATTCTTCATCGAACAGAATGGATCCCCCTTCATCTTGCTCTCGATGAGGGGGCAGTTCGAGGAGTTATTGGGCTTGATTCTAACAAAGGTCAAGTCCAAGGAATTCTTTCTAGAGCAATTATTCTTGCAGATGAAGCACATGGAAGTGCATGGAAGGGCTCAGGGAATGAATGGGGTTTTTCCCTTTCAATTGCCATGGATGCCGGTGTACCATTGCGTGGAATAGAAAATGTTGCTTGGCACCCCTTATTGGTTGAGGGATCCACCTTTCCCCTCCCATTTTCTCTTTTAGATGATGGTGCGTTAATTCGAGGAACCGATGGGAGCTGTCTTGAATTTGGATCAGGGGAGAGTCCAGAGGGGATTTGCATACGAATGATAAATTCCGGTAATAGGCATGTGTTAGATGCCCGGTTAATGGACAAAGATGGGTTTTCTTGGAGTCGTGAATTGAGAACATCCCTCAAATCCATATATAATTTGGACATCGAAAATGATGTAGTACCCATTCAACCAGGGATCGTGTCGTCATTGGGCGGCCTCCTTACTGATGAGCGCGGTAGAGTTCTGATGGGGTCTTGGAATTCCTGGGCAACCGGGTTGTGGGCCGCAGGATCAATCGGTTCGGCCGGATTCCATGGCTCATCATATCTTGCAGGGAACCGTTTGTTAGCAGACGTGATAAGCGGGTCTATATGCGGGAAAGAGGCAGGAAATTGGGTTTCTGGTAGGGGTTTGGGGCGCAAAGAAGACCTTCAATCAAAATTGATCGATCTTCAATCATCGCTTGATGAATGGGTTTCAATAGATGTGGGAGACTCTCACCCTAGAATTTCAGACCTTCCACTACGCCTATCAAAATCGATGATGGTTGCAACCCATCCAAATTCATCCGCATCTGAATTCTCAGAAGCAAAAAAAGAAGTTGATGTTTTATCTAAGTTAATTCATGAGGTTATCCCAGAATCCACCAATTTATCATCAAATAATTCTCTTATTGAAGCACTAGGGTGGAGATCTTGCGTACGTATTGCCCAACTCACCCTCTCTTCGCTTGAAGAGCGAAAAACTAGGATAAATGACCACATTCATCTCCTTCACTCGACTAAATCAGGAATTCAAGCACTTGAATTGAGGAATAAATCAGATGGTGGATGGTATGTTGAACCCCCCGCAGTTCAGTAAATGTTCAACACTTGGGAACCTTGAACGACCCTCTTTCTTTCAGATGATATAGTGGCGACACATTGGCCTTCAACGGGACGCATAGGAATTGTTCGTGGCGTCAGTTCCTCGTTTGAAAAGGCCCTTTCTTCCCATTTTGATGGTCCGCCAGACAACCTTATGCTTGCGCGTCAACAACACAGGAAATATTGTGAAACATTAGAATCACTTGGTGTTGACTTGATACATATTCCCGAAGATCCTGAATATCCAGATTGCGTGTTTGTTGAAGATCATGCAGTAGTGATTGGTGATTCATTCTTGGCTACAAAAGTGGGACACCCATCTAGGCGTGGCGAATCCCCCCCCATTCACAGATTGCTAGAGGAGCATGCTTATCGCGTGAATCTTAAAGATGGCTACATAGATGGTGGTGATGTAATCGTACTTGAAAATGATGTATTGGTTGGGCATTCTAATCGATCAGACGCAAAAGGAATTTTAGGGCTGAAAGAATTTTGTGCTTTGCGCTCAATGGCGTTACACGTGATTGATGTACCAAAATGGACACTTCATCTGAAAACAATTTGCTCAGCACCTACTCCCTATTTACTTCTCTGCCCAAGTGGATTTTCACAGGCACTATCCCCTATTTCCCGCAATATGAAAGTGCTTGAAGTTCCTCCTGATGAGTCCTATTCAGCAAATACAATTGGTATTGGCCAACACACCATTGTTGCTGCAGGATACCCCACAGTTCTCAAACACCTCATTCAAGAAGGCCTTCTTCCCCTTCCACTTGAAATGAGCCAATTTAGGGCCGCAGATGGATCCTTAACTTGCCTTTCAATCATCATATAATTTCTCGCGTTATTCAAATAACAATCCACCCCGAGCGAGAATTCCCGCGGGGGTCGCCCAGCATGGTCAACGGCGCTGGCTTGAGGGGCCAGTCTCAAGGAGTTCGCAGGTTCAAATCCTGCCCCCCGCACCTTTCGATTCATTTCTTTCAATAATCCTCATACATGGGTCCTTACGCTGGATCATAGACTGGGGCTTTGGTGTTGCGTGCGAGTTTCCCTATTATCGCATTTTTGCTAATAATTGCGGGTTTTGTCCCGTTATTTTCATTTTCCAATGAAAGTGGACCAATTTCTCAACCCTCAACTTCAGAAAGCAGCATTTCCCTACCCCCATCTCTTGCCAAAATGCATGTCATTATTCTTGAACCAGCAGGAACTTCATCAACATCAGAAGATGTTGCTGAATTATCAACTGTGTTAAGTTCAACATCGAACCCTCTTTCCTTTCCAAATTATTGGGAAGAGGTTAGTAATAACCAGCATACTGTAGAAGTAACGATTCATCAAACCCCAATTCGTCTTTCAAGAATTGCCTCCGAATGTACTTCCACCCATGGATTAAGTGATTGTGTAACCGAAGGCCTCCAAGCATTTTCTACTATTGAAGATATGAGCAAATGGGATGGAATTTCAGAAACAGGTGAAATCTCTAATCTTCTCGTACTATTCACTCTTGGAGATGACGTGTGGAATGGCGATTCTGATGGCGATGGTTCTTCAGTTGACATCGAATCTCTTTGGCCAATAGCTCATGAGTTTTCTACATCATGGAAGAATCAAGAGAACATATCTGTAAATCGATTTATGGCGTGCTCAATCAATTGCCAACTCGGCTCTTATGTTAGAATCTATGCCAATCACCTTGGCCTTCCGGAACTTCACGATCGAGATGGATCGTCCAATGGGTTGGGCTCCTTCAGCATTCTTGGCTCAGGACACCTTCTTTTGGATGCTGGCGAGAGTAACCCATCCCATCTTGATCCTTGGGCGAAATATCAATTAGGGTGGGCAGATCTTGATACAATTAGTTCAACTAAAACGGAAGATATTGAGTTGGGCTTATCCTCGACCGATGGAAAAATCCTCCTCTTTGAAATTGATTCGAGGGATGAGTATCTCCTAATTGAGCACCGAATGGCGGTTTCAGACGATCCAAACCACCTTTCTCCCCCTCATTTTGACCGCTCTCTTCCATGCTCGGGAGTATTGGTTTGGCATGTAAATACGAAAGAGGAGGATGGGTCTGGATCATTGACAAACGATGACGAATCATCCCCTGCAATTCGTTTGGTTGAAGCGGACGGTCGAACAGATCTGATTGATGGTTTCAACAGAGGAACAAGCACTGATTGTTTTACTGAAGGAGATGTTATTTCAAGCACAGCAGATTCACCAGTCAAAGATCGCCGAGATGATTCAATAGACCTTACAATTGTGATTAATAGCATCGATTCATTCAACAGTGAAATTGACGTCAAAGTGTTGAAACCGAGAGATAGTCCTATTTTTGATTCAGACGTCATCGTCGAACCGCGCACCCATGAATCAATCTCATTTAATGATGGGGTTAAAATCCGATTTGAGACCGAAAAAAAGGATTCTTCGGGCATTGATTGCAGAGCAGAAGCTTGGACGCGCTCATCTGCGTCCCCCTCCTCTCAGACATCTTCGAATAAACCATTTTTGGACGTTGCTGAGTATTGGCCATCACCGCTCTATGGTGGCGGGGACTTTTCTCATCAAGCTCAGACCTCAACATTCCTAGTTGGAAGTGATCCTGATCCAATATTGGAGATACCAGCAACACCCGATCAAGCGCATCTACTTGAGGTAGAACTGCGTTTAATTTGTGCAGAAGGGGTTGTTGACGTCCATCGAATTCCTCACCCAGTTTGGATCGAAGGAAATAGTACATCGACAGATAGGGGGGCTAATGAATACATTGACTCTAATTTCCGAATAGATACTGAGGATGATAATGAAGATGGATTTGCCGACCGAATTGAAGCCATTCTTTCTCTCAATTCCAATGAATCTGGCAGTATTAATCGTAGTGAAATTGAAGTTTGGATTTTTGATCATTCAGATCCCTACTCTATTCGCTGGGTGGAAAAAGGATCATCAATCGGATATTCGATAGGTGGTGGTGTTTCCATTGATGTTGACCTCACCAAAACAAACCTTATGCCAGGCCCCATCGATGTATGGGTGGTCCAGTACCACGAAGACCATGTCGAGCATGTGGTTGGAACACATGGTTTAGATGCAAAATGGGATGGTCTGTTTTTGGATGATATATCAGTTATTACAAGCGACGTGGACGGTTTCCATTCTGACGATACCCTTCAAGTTGACTTTGAAGTTCTTGGCGAGATATCAGAACAATCAGAAATCACAGTTAAAACAAAATTACATGACTTCACAAAACTTGTTTCAGGTGAAAATGCTCCGCTAAACACCAAGACGTGGACATATACAACCTCCCCCCCTGAGAATTCATCAGTCCCTAAAGACAACTCATTTTCGCATAAAATGACCCCAAATGTGAATGGGGAATATGTGATTGAACTTGAAGTGGATTCCGATAATAGCGATTTAGATGATATTGAGTTATGGCTGGTGAAAGGTGGCCCCGCTGGGGATCCTCGACCTCTTATTCGCGAATCGCAACAATACTATCTGATACACAAAGGCAATCCAATTGCGTTTGATTCCACAGTTGAGAGGTGGACTCTCGACAACCTAGACATGTCCATCATTTCAAACATTAAGTCACCTGAAATGGTTGATCTTGATGATGATGGAATTAATGATGGATTTGAGGTTGAGATCATAGTTGAAACGGATATGGAATCTGCTTCTTTGCAAGCTCGCTTACATTTAGAAAACGATGCGGGGGCTTCTACCAACCTTTGGTGGAATGTAACGCCTGAAGTGGGGCTTCAATCCAAAAAGTCGTATGTTATTCCAACAGCAGGGCCTGGAAAATATTCGGGAATATTGACAGTAACAGACCTTGATGGTCTTCTTTCTCCTTCAATTTCAGTAATCGATGATTTTGATCTAGAAAGCCCCACACCTCCATCATCACCCCATGCACTGATTATGAATATCACATCACCATCTTCCAAAATTGATGCAGGTGATTATTGCCGAATCAGTGCAGACATTACTGACCCCACAGGGGGTATTTGGGGGGGTGGGAATATCCAATGGCAACTAGAAACAAGTCCTGATAACAAGTCGACTTTATCTCATCACCACAAAATCCTCGATTGCTCAACTTGGGCTGAAGGAACTTGGAGTGTACATGCGACGATTGACAATGCACTCTCCCAAACAGCAACAACTTCCTTCACAATCCAAATAGGTGACATTCCTTCAAACCAAACATCTCTAACAAATTCAACCTCAAATCAAAGCAGCCAAAATGTGACAAACTCCACTACGAACACGAATGAATCTGGTGTCGCTGGTGATGTTGAAAGTTCCATCACATCAGGTGCGATGTGGGTTACTGCAGCAATTATTGTGTCATTAGGTGCTATGGCCAGTGCAGCAATTATCGTATTTGGTGGTAAGAAAGAGGAAGTACGAACCCTTGGTCCAGAGCATCAAACTACCACTTCCCAAAATGTTCAACCATTAGG
>CAYMED010000021.1:0-30118 GCA_964389655.1 uncultured Candidatus Poseidoniales archaeon | reverse complement strand
TGTCAACTTTACATGTTTTAGTGAGTTCATCCCAGTAATATCCAGCGCCACAATCTGTGGTGTTGTTGGTATTGTCAACTTTACATGTTTTAGTGAGTTCATCCCAGTAATATCCAGCGCCACAATCTGTGGTGTTGTTGGTATTGTCAACTTTACATGTTTTAGTGAGTTCATCCCAGTAATATCCAGCGCCACAATCCGTGGTGTTGCCTGTGTTGTTTGTGTATGTTGGATCGCTGAACCGGACCTTAAAGCCAGTCAGGTTCTCAGCATCCAAAATATCTCCAGATACGTGTGTGCTCCATGTTCCAGATATGTTAATCTCGGCACTTACCAACACAAGGTGTGATGGTGACAAATAGATGTATAGTGGTGCCGGTTCATCACCACCCTCATCATCGTCAGACGAATCATTAGCATCTTCGCGTAATTCCACGAGGTGGTGTTCTTGAGATACAATGTCTGCTTCGAATTCCATTATATTAACGATCTGAACACTGGAAGTGTTAGATGTCGATCCAGATAGACCAACAAAGTCCATCTTTTCAGATATACATCGCATTGTATTTCCATCAAAGGTCAAGATGTTCTCGTCGCAATTTCGATTATTATGATCGCGCGCATCAGCAGATGAATCTCTCTCTCCTTCGTCAGACCCATCTAAACAATCCCATGTTCCATCATTGACTTTGTCCATTGATATATTTCCGCCATCCCTACAGTCAAACCAATTATCGGTGAAGCCATCTCCATCCCAGTCTTGGGGTTCATCACTCCCATCTCCACAATCTTCTGTGCCATCATTGACCCATTCAAATGGAATCTCCATGTCAGGAAGTCCTCCAACCTGGCTGGAACACCAGAAGGTTGGACCACGGTCGCCATCATCATTGTCATCAGAGTCCATCATCTCTCTGAACTCTGCTTCTTCATCAATGTCGACAATTCCATCTCCATCTCCAAGGCATGTGTCGACCCACTCTCGAATGCTTGAATCAACGTCGGCTTCCAGCTTGAGAGTGACCATGCCTCGAACATCAAGTAGGTCTGAGGCGTTCTCCCATATGCTGATGTCAAAGACATATCTTGCAGCGGTCATTGACTCTGCCCAAGCAGGGCCTCTGTCGGAATTTTCCTCGTAAGTGGCACTAAACAAGAATTCTATGTCAGTACCATTTGGTCCTACATAGATTGTGTCCTCGAGGATCTTTGAAGCCGAACAGATATCGTCTTTGACGTTCATAAAGGTGGTGAGTCCAGTTGGGTAGTCCACTTGGCCGTCATTCAATGTCCAATCTCCTCCGGATGAAATCGTGAAGTCTCCACTATTTTCAAACTCTAAACCTCCCAAAAGAATTGTGATATTATCATCATCGGCAAGGCTGACATTTTTGAAGTCAATCCGAATTGCTGAACGGAATTCTGGATTGGATGTGTTCAAAACATCTCCTTCTAGATTCTCAATCCAGTCTCCTTCGAATCGCATCCAGCCATCGTAAACAATTCCATCTACAGATAATGTGACGGCGATTTCGTCATTCCGATCTTCTTCATCCTCCCAGCTCATGCCGTAGAATCCGAATATGTGCCCCATTTCCCATGTATCTGTGTGGTTGACATAGCCATCTGCTCCCGTTTCATTATCGTAATCTCCACGAATGCTCGGGTCTAATGAAACAATCATTTCAAGGGCAAGTTCCACATGGTATAGCGTACTGTTGTATTCTCCCCAACTGTCAAGCCAGCCCTCGTATTCAATATCCGTTGTGAAGTAATCATCCACATCTAGGGTGGCATCAGGGTGTCCGTGCTTTTCGGTGACGTTTAGGTGGAAATCCACGTCAATCAGGGTAATGTCGTGTTCAAGAGTAACGTTCCAATAATATCCATCTCCAATAACTCGCCGATGATCATTATTCCAATCATTACACTCTGCAGCACCAGTTATGACCCAGTTTCCAGCAGGAGCATCTTCAACCCTGTAATCCCACCAAACATCTGTTACGTTCATTTCCTCTGAGAAATCACTGCCATGGTAGTCCTCATCATGATTCCCCCAGTGCATGCCGAATGCGGGTCTAACATCACGATATGGTCGTCCTTCCATCTCATCCCAATCTGAAAGAGCCCACATTGTGATCTCAAAGTTCTCACACGTTGATGAATTATACATCATGTCATCCACAGTGAATGACCCCTCGACAATTGCATCCCCATAAAGCCGACCTGTATGAACCAAGGTAATGTCGATTCCACTAACAACAGTGTCATTAACCAATGTAACACTGCTCCAATTCATATGGTCTCCAATACCATTGCTGTAATGAATGCCCCACATTTCTTCAGAATTTCCATCTGAGTGATCACACCGTGTGTATGCAGTTACTTGGAAGTCGCCTTCAGGTAAATCACTGAAACTGTAATTTCGGTCAGCAGATCCGTTGCCATAGCTGTACTCCCAATGGTCGTAGGTATTGCCATCATCATCCATCCTGACTTCTTTCTTTGCGATGCCGATCCCAAAATCATCACAGCCATATGCTGTGGTGGGAAGGGTAATGGTTCCTTCCATCGTTGCGTTCCCAAATTCTCGGTCGTCAACATGGGGTTCGTGATTCCAAACTCTCTCCACGTCCCAGGTCCATTCACATGCTGGGTTGCCCCACCAATTCCCAAGACCGCACATTTTTTGCATTTCACTCGTGATGATGTATTCTTCACCTTCTTCAATGTCTATCAAGTCGAATCCATTACCAACTTGAATTCTCCATGGTGTGGGGTTTGTTGCATTTCCCACACCAGTTGTATTCCAATCGTATGTCCAAGCATAGAGTTGCGTTCCATTTTCTGCGGTAACGTTGGTCCAAACCCGATATTCATCATATTGGAGGGTGGTGTTTTGTGTCATATTGCTAGTATTCCATACATAATCTGGCTCCAAAGAGACAGATGCGCTCCAGTTGCTCATATTAACTTGGCTCGTGCTGCCACCGGTAGCACCAGCGGCCATATCTGTGGGCCACGCCTCAACATGAACCGTTGATCCACCAACCGATGGCCATTCATGTCCTGATTCAGTAACTGTGCCTGAATCATCCAACATTTGCCAACTAAGATGGAATTGACCGGGATAAAGGTAGAGATCAATGAATTCTACATTGTTTACCCAGTAATTCACACTGGCGTTGATATCGTAGTCGTATGCAAGGCCCATTGTTGTAGTGTCGCCCACATGAGATTCTTGACCTGTGGCGACTTCAGCATCAGCGGGGTCGTCTCCGTACTCGATCATCCTCTCATCTATGAGTTTCCATTCAAGTGTGAAATTTTTCTCGAAATCAGCATTCATGATATCAATTGTGAAAGGATACGTCTTAGTTGACGAATTATAATCTCCGAAATCACCCATCACATGGGCTATCTTCTTGAAAATCTCAAACGTGTTAGAATGATACACCGTCTCATCTGACTTCCCATCTCCATCATAATCGGCATCAAGTTTCACGCTGTATGAATAATTTCCAGGAACATATGTGCCTGTGAGATTAACATATTCTGCGAATTGCGTAGTGTTGCTAAAATTAAACGCCCCCCAATCCACATGTGTACCCTTGTCGTCAGTTGTATTCCACGAACCCCAGTAAGACCCCTCGCTGGTTAGATTCCACACTGATATATCCAGTGTGTACGGCTTCATGTACGTGTTCTCGTATGCATTGATTTGGGGTGATGGTGGAGTGCGGTAATGCCAATCATTCCAACCAGTAACCCAATTTGATGTGTTGGCCATCGAAGCGGAACTAGATTGGTGCACATCAACACTAACGCTTACCCCTGTCCAAAATGGTATATATCCAATATCAATCGTTTCGTATAGTGATGAACAAGAACTGCAAGTAGTTCTCACCACCGACGTTGTGGTGTTGATGACTGGCGTTGTTGATCCATTGTAGGTGCTCACAAAAATCGTATAATCAGTATTGTTCGTCAAATTTTGAATTCCAATGCTGTATGTGGTATTTCCAGTCATATAGTCCTCATAGAAATAACCACTCGTTGTGGCTCCTGAGGCTGAAGTCCCACCAGCCGTGGCAATTGGAGCCATGGCGCTGAGCATAAACAGAAGGGCGATCATCAGCGGGCGGCTTTTCGATACAGCATCAGGATTGCGCATCATCTCCGATGCGCTTCCCTTTCCTACTTCAAAGAATCGGCTACCAATATTATGTACTAATCTTTGATTTTCGCCAGAAAAAACCATTTCTGAGATTTAATGACCAGGGCAGCAAGCATCATCATCATTCACCCCGTCTTCGCGATCTTCATGGGGTGAATGCTTTGAAGATTCAGAATCAACCAGTTCTGCAATAAGTGATTCATGTTCTTTTGGTTTGATTACGCCTTGCGTCATGAGTGTGATGACAATGATTCCACCAATGAATGCCCCTAGGGCAGCAGGCACCAACCACCCAACTGCGCTGGCTGCGAGGGATTCTAGTGTAATGGGGGTCTTCCCCGTGATCGAAAGAGGAACGACAGTGTTTGGGGACGCTCCATCTCCTGAAATTGAGCGCACCATGATGGTATGGTTGCCTTCGATCTCAACACCGGGGAGTTCTTGCAGCCTGTCAAGCAGCATGGCATGAGATACGATAACTTCAGAATCATCAGGATCATGTTCTGTAATGTCCATCCATGTGTCTCGCATATCCCAAGTGCGCCACTGCACTTCATCAGCACTCCCATCAATTCTGAAGGCCACGTCATCACCTGGCCCAATGTGGACTTTGTTGTCTGCACCCCGGGCGGAAGTCAGGTTGACTCCAATGTCTGTGTTGAGGTTGTATGTTTGGTTAGCCGCTTCAATTACAGAGGGGGGCGCCCAAACATGTCCATGCCCATACACATTATTCTGGCGGTTTTTCGGAACTAGATCTTCAGGGCACGGGGGATAACTCCCCATGTAATGGCAAGGCCTGTACTCGGCCCTTTCTTGCATGATATTGCGTATATCAAACGGCGAAATATCAGGATTTGCTTGATACATCAGCGCAGCAACTCCAGCAGCACCTGGTGTGGCCATACTTGTCCCACTCATGTCTGTATATCCATCGCCAGAATTTGCCTCGACAGACATGACACTAGAGCCCACAAATGCGATATTTGGCTTGATTCTTCCTTCTTCAGTTGGCCCTTTACTGCTGTAGATTGCAATTGATGTGTCTTTGTCTAAGGCCCCGACTGTGATGACATCTTCAGCAGACCCTGGTGTTCCTATTTGGGCATTGACAAAACTATTTCCAGCAGCGATGAAAAGAGCGATTCCAGAACGAACCATCTCGTTTGCCATCCGATTCACACTATCTTCTTCGGATGACGTCCATTCACTCGCACCTAGGCCCCCAAGACTCATTGTTGCAACACGGATGTTGAATTCATGTCGATGGTCAACAGTCCATTGCATCCCTGCCATGACCACCCCGAAAGAACCAGACCCTTCTGCATCGAGTACCTTTACCCCCACAAGCTGTGCTTGTGGCGCCACACCGACATATTGCTTGTCAGGGGCTCCTGTCCCTGCGGTGATTCCCGCACAATGACTTCCGTGTCCCTGATCATCATAGGCCACAACATCGGTACCATTGACTTTGTCAGGTGCATTAATTGCGTCATAAAATGCGATAACTTTTGGATCATTTGTGGCATTGTCATCATCCAAATCATCGAGCGCAATATGTGAACTATCGATTCCCGTGTCAATCACGGCTACAACGGACCCTGCACCCGTGTATCCTGTTTCTTCCCAGACAGTCGTAACGTCATGTGCGTCCTTGACTTCTTCCATGGATACAGACAATTCCCCTTCGAGTTCAACAAAAACAACACCGGGTAGATCGAGCAATTCATGGATGGATGTTGCGGGGAGGGTTCCTGTGATTGCTTGTATTGCAGAGAGTTGGAATCCAGTTTCAAAATTGGTTTCAGATTCGAGCAGATATTGGTCTGTGTTGCTGATTTCGTGATCAAATGAGACGATAACTCCAACCCTTCCCCTTTCGTCAATCCAGCGATATGGTGCTTCACTAAGTCCGCGCTCGATCATATCATGAATCTGATTTTGATTTCGATCTAATGTAGTCTCTTGCCACCATGCATCATCGTTTTGGAGACTTGTGTCTAGGTCGGCTTTAGCGCTAGCCCCGGGCAAGGATGCAAAAACGACCATCATCATTGCTGCAAGAACAATCATCGCCCTGCGGATCAAAACTCTCCCTCAAGTGGAGCGTCCCCCTCGGACCTTTGAAACGCTGTCGCCCAATTGTCACACGGGTGATTTTACCCAATCGATGACAATTGACCCATCAATTTGCAGTCGGACAACCGGCTTCCAACCCGGTTTGGCTAGATTTGTAGTTACTTGTTCGACTTGCTCAAGCACTGCTGATGGTAAAACCATATCGAAACCGAAATCAGTTTTTATTGCAGCACTCTCAAGCAATCCAATCTCCTCTTTGACAGGGTCTTGATCCCCTAGATCAGGCACATGCCCCGCGTCTGAATGAACACCTCCAAGGCCTATGTCAGGATCTACATACTCATCTTCATACGTAACTGGTTCGGGTATGTCAATGGGGCTTTCTTCTTTCAGAGATTCTGTCGTGATGTTGTCAGAAACGCTCGCCTCATGAAGTGGCTGAAATCCCCTTCCGGACATCGAACTATAGAGGACAAATGAGAAGAGAAAGTTCATTGCACCTAAGATGACAATCAATGCAGCAATAATTAGGTTTGGTGCATCGGATAGGAGGGCAAAAATCCCAATTGGAGTACCAATAAGATTTGCAGCACGCCTCCATGCTTCATCGCGTTGAGCACCATACCAAGCATTCAGGTAACCGAGTGTAACAACTGTGAGTCCAAAGGGTGTCCCTGAGTCAAATTGTGCGCTTAATAGGAATGAACCAAAAACACCCCACCCAAACCCTGCAAAAGTAAATCTTTTCATGAGTTCATCTCTAGCATCATTGATCTGCATACTTATCTCATGGAGGGGGCGTATTGACCCCCAAATCGCGAATATGAGTCCCTCAAGCAGAAGAATCCATCCAGCGATGGTTAAGAATTCAACATCCAAATTTTGAGTCATCAAAGTCAGAGAATTTGCAAGTGAAAAAGCATGGAATAATGGGAGTATTGTGGCCAAATCACGGTGATTGTTGTCCAATACCCATTTCGTAGCCCAAGCAGCAGCAATCAGTGTACCGATGCCCCAAAACACCGAGCCTGAGAAGGTCAATCCAATAAGTCCAAAGAACAAATTCCAATTTGTGAGTTTCATCCTGTCTGAATCCTCTAGATTTGCCAATCCTTGCAACTGATGCGATGCTGCGTAGTGGATTCCAAAACCCAAGACGCCGCATGCAGCAAACAGTGTTGAGATGAATTGGTCGTCAGAAATGTTTCCCCACGCGGCATTTGCAAGTTCGATGAATGCAATAAACCCCAATGGTGCTGCAAAAAGAAGGGGTATCTTTTCCCCACGATAGATCGATAATATCGTTCCCAATATGACAAGGCCAAAAGCGAGTCCAGTTGATGAAGGGAGAAATAAATCAACTCCAAATCCAATCAAGGCAACTGGCCCAATCAATTGTCCTGGCACGCGCTCTAAATGGAGTTCATCGCCCTTTTCACCATCTTGCCTTGGCCGAAGAGCCTGGTGGGGTGCGACCATTGCGATCCCACTAGCGATAACCGCAATTCCAGTGATGCGATGCATGCCGACTCCGAACATCCATGAGGGCGCATGTTCAGCAAGGTGCACCATTCCAAGATTGGAAATTACTTGGATAAGTGGATCATTTCCAGTCCCATTAAGGGCGGTTAGGAAAATCCATCCAATAGGCACCGCATGCAGTAACCACGGCAAGTCGATGCGTAGTGCACCCCACATTGCAAGTGCTAAACAAGTCCAACTTAGCAAACCCCCACTTGCATCGAGCATGCTTAGCAGCGCAAGCCCTCCTACTGTCACTGCTCCATGGGATATTGAATCAGTTTCCACTCCTTTTCTACGCATTAATGCGAATGCAACTAGTGGACCAGACAATATGATCAGATCAAATCCAATTCGGGAGATTAGGTCATCGTGGGCCGTGAGGCTATCAAATGCGATTGCTGGCCAAAATGCTACAGCAAAAAGCACCCAAACTGCAACAGCACGTGAAAGGCTTGTCATTCTTCCCTCCCTGCTCACTTCAAACACGAGGAGTGCATTGATTGGTGCGAGCAACATCCAAGCTTGGCTAGGGCTGTGTTCTAGAGCGATTGTGAGGGAAGCAGCAAGCAAGCCCATGGTTCCAATAAGTGTGGGCCTTGCCATGGGTCCCCAGCCTTTTTCTACCCAATCATCAGTTTTCTCAGCCGGGTCGGTACGTATCCATACACGTTGTTCAGGTGACCAAATGATATTCGGACGTGCATGTTGTTGTGTCTTAGAAATAAGATGACCAATATCGAGGACGTGACTCGCGGTACGTTGGCCGATGCCATAGAGGACGATGGATAAAGCGACGAGATCTGGTCGAATGCCTAATGGGATTGATGACTGAAATTCTGATGCATTTGCAATTCCTAAATCCAATAGTACTCCATCCAACCCCAGTCTTCTCGTGAAGGCAAGAACAACAAGGATTGCAGAAGCGACTGCCATCGTCGTTGTTAGGCGTAATCTATCGACTAACGTCTTTTCATCTAGAGCTAGGAATCGATTTTGAGATGCAATCATGGAACCAACGACATAGATTGCGAAGATGGCTTGTTCAACCCCAGGGGTCCCCCAAATCACCGCATTTGATAGGACAATTGCCAGTTGACCCACTCGAAATGCATTTTCTTCGAGTTTCCCGGTTCGAATTCCAATTTCACCAATCATGAGGATTGCAATTGCAGGTATAATTGCAAGACCAAACCCACCAATCGCAAATTCTTGTGTAGGATCTAGTCCAACAGTTCCTGTGATCACTCCTAACCAATCAGCAATCAGAAAGGCAATTGCTAGAGCGATATATGCTGAATTGGCGACCCATCTTCTCGTTTTTTCGTTAGCAATCAGATATGCAAGGGCTGCAAGAGCGACAGGCCATACCACCCTACTTGATGGATCTGGGATGAATCCGGCAGCAAATGCAACCCCGATTGGCATCCAAGGCGTGCGGTGATCAAGAGTTGCTGGCAAGTATGCAAGCAGCATACTCATCCAAAGCACAATTGGAAGCGATAACCAACTAGAATTCGACCCAAGTTTCATTCCTGCAAACACAAGTTGGCGGTCGTCTAGGGCAATTAACTGGTAGATTACCACAAATCCAACCAATACCACTGATGCGCGTTGAACAAGGTCTTGCCGCAATCTTGGACTCGCAGCAAACCAGCCTTCGGCAAGAAGAATTGGAAGAAAAAGAATCATTCCTTCTCCGGGCGTGAAATTGTTTCCTGAACGATCCCAATCAAACGTGAACTCGTACATTAGGGGAATAAGTGATGCTGCAACTGCTGATGTGAGGAAAATGAACCAGCGATTTGAGCGAATACCAATCCACATGCCGATAATACATAGCGCGATGATCGAGACACCCATTTCGAGAGTAAATCCATCTGGCGTCCATAATGTCCACCGCCAACTTCCCACTGCAGCAAGGGCATAGGGCGTCATTGCTAGGGAAAACCATGCTGTTGTGCCCGCTTCGATTGACTTGAGTGCTCTCGCCCCGAGAATCGCAAAAATAATTGCCACACTTGCTTGAGCGGGAATCATCATAAGGTTTGGAACGCCATTTATACCCCAATCATCCCCAACTAATCCCCAAACAGCGCGTATGGACCACATCAGTGCCAGAAAACCCATGATGATTGAGGTCCCAAGTAGCCAATCATGCATAGGTACTAATCCGCCAAACTTCCTTCTTTGCCATTCTACAACTGCGATGAGGACTGCTGCAGAACCGAATGCACCACCTGCAATCGCAAGTAATTGCCATCCCCCATCTTGAGAGATGGCAAGCAAGACAATAGCAACCCACATGCTGACCAGAGTTCCAATGAGCGCCCAAGCCTGACCAAGCAATTCAGCAGGATTAAGGGCATCCTGCCCAGCAGGATTGAGTGCTCGAATTCCAGGCTCATAACTCGGTGTAGGTTCGGCCTCAGCAGATTCAAGAAGTGCTTTCCGAAGAAATGAGGGTGGTGTCTGTTCTGATCGCTCATTGGTGGCTTCAATAGCTATTTTGAGCAAAGAACGGGGCTGATTATTAGCCACCTCATCTAGGTTTTCGGTTACTACATCCATGAACAGTCACCACCAAGCACGATCATGTACTGAATGAACTTTCCCAACTAAACCGGCATCGAAGTGCCAGTCACTGATATGGCTGAAACGAACCATCTTGATTTCTGATCCATGGTCTTGGATCATAGGACCCATCCGGCTTCCTATGATACCAGTAACCGTCTGTGTTTTGGATCATAGTTGATGGATCTGGTCCTGTACTCATTTCAGCCGGCGACTCTGGTCTTGAAACCTCTGTGCTGAAACCCAGTGATGCCATAGCTGATTTGAATGTGTTATCTTCGATATGTGAGCGATCTGAGAGTGTATTTGCCGCCTTATCTTCCCCCCTCGCGTATTCTTTTGGCTCTTCTTCGGCCTCGGCAGCGGCCTTAATCTTCTTCCAAGGAAACTTCGCCATGTGAGGCTATTGTAAACATAGGACTTCAATTTGTCCCCATCGCAGTTCTGATGTGTGACTGCCCTTTCGTGTGTTTGATGGAGTCTGAGATAAGTCCGCATTTGGAATCAGATGTGGAAATCCCAATATTTCCCCTTCCCCTTGTGTTACTGCCGGGTGAGCCACTCACTCTGCGCATTTTTGAGCCGCGATACAAGCAAATGATCGATGACTGCCTGATGAATGACCACCCCTTTGGCGTGTGCCTTGAAAACCCGCGCGAGAGGATTTGTGGATGGTCAGCCCCCCGACGTACAGGATGTACGGCGGTTATCGAGGAATTTGACGACATCAGCACGAACCTCATTGTGCATGTGATTGGCGGCACTCGCTTTGAAATATCCTCAACCATAGACCCTTTTATTGAAGCATTTGAGTTGCTTGGAATGGATGTATTTCCATCAGTGGAAGAACTGATGGAGGGTTCTTCTAAAGAGGGTGAAGACCGTTTATACATTCGCGGAAATATCTCATGGATCTCCGATCCAGAGGATGAATGGCCAATGAGCCGATGGTCGAACTTGGTTATTCGTTGGAGGGATTGGGTTGCAGATTTCGCTCGGCGCTTGGGCCTTGATGTCAATGAGCATGCGCTTGCAGAAGCGATCCGTACTCCGGATGCAGCAGATGGAATTCAAGCATTATGGGAAATCGCAATCTCGAGCCGACTTGATGTTCTTGATCGTCAATCCTTGATTACCTGTCGGAGTTTCACCCAAATGTTTGACTTAATGGAAAAATCATTTCTTCGTGAACCGCTTCCTTTTGAGGGAATGGATTTCCGACTTTCAGAAGAATAACCTCATTTGTTCATGAAACTGGGACGTCGTCCTTCGATAAGCGCCGATAGCCCTTCAAGTGCATCTTCTGTTCCAAAAATTGTATTCAAGCCATTGAGTTCTAATGCGAGCCCTGCTGTCAAATCAGTGCCAGTTCTGTCTGCTCCCTCAATGAGCTCATTTGCCATTCTCAGGGCAATGGGTGCGGCTCGATTCAATGCGCGCAACTGTCGAACCACATTCTTATCTTCTGCGTCAAAACCCTCGGGACATCCTCCCTCCATCAATACAGGAAGGTTCTCGTGACCATAAAATGACGCCGCAAAGGAAGTTACTGGATGTTGAGCATCAACAGGCTCGCCGGGATATTTGTTCGCTGGCTTTCCTTCATTTACAATGTTGGATATTGTTATTCCGAGTTCAGATGGATCTACAAGGTGTGTTAACAAGCCCAATGCATTTGCCGTTTCAGGATCTACGAAATTCCCTCCGAGAACAGCCCATCGTGCTGCTTCGGCACCACAAATACGCGGCGTGCGCTGAGTGCCCCCTAGTCCAGGGTAGATTCCTATGCTTGTTTCGGGAAACCTGAATTGTGTCCTGCGTGTGCCAATGCGATAATCACATGCTAGGGCAAGTTCTAGTCCCCCACCAAGAGCAAGACCAGTCGCAAGTGCAATTGTCGTTTTAGGGCTCTCTTCGAGTTTCGCGAAAACCTCATGGCCGAGCAGTGTAAATTCTTTGATATCCGTCAGTGAATCACTACGAATTTTATCTACGAAGAATTTTACATCTGCTCCTGCAACAAAGGCCTTTCCAGCCCCTTCTAGGACAATTGCTGAGATGTCTTCTCTCATATTCAGGTCATCAAGAGCCTCACCTAATTGCTCAATTAGTTCTTGATTCAGTGCATTCATTGCTTCAGGCCGATTTAGCCGTATTGTTGCAATGGAGTTTTCCACATTTATGTCGATATAGCGAAATAAAAACTCATCTCCTTCTCTTGATTTTTCTGAGAAAAATGAGGGCAGGACAAATTTATTTCCACATAATTTGGCATAGGCATCAGCCATGCGGTAAGCCTCAGAAATACCAATTTCATTCATCAATTCAAAAGGTCCAACAAACCACCTAAGTCCTACTTTTGCGCCGCGATCGACGTCTTCTATCGAGCAGATCTTCTCGTCAGCGATTTGAGCGGCAACAGCAAATATTTGTCCTAAAAGGCGCTCTTTAACAAGCGTGCTTGTTTGTTCATCACAAGCCTCCGAATCTCTGATTTCCCATGTTTCTCCATTTTCGACGAGCATGCGCAAATTTTCTGCACCGCGATAACGTGGACACTCAAGTTGTTCAGACAAATAATCTGTCGAGTGAAGTGCAATTGGGGGTCCTGTTAGATTCATCAATGCAAAAGGCCCCATAGCAATTTGGAATGCTTCACACGCAATTGAATCAATTTGAGCCGTGGTTGCAATTCCTTCTTCAAGAAGCCGGCATGCCTCATTTAGCCATGGAACAAAGAAGCGATTTACAACAAACCCCGGCCGATCTTTACACACAATCACTACCTTTCCAAGCATCTTACAATATTGTACAACTCGATTAATGGTTTCACGAGACGTGGTTTCAGCAGGTATGACTTCAACAAGCCTGTTTTTTGCTGGATGGTAGAAGAAATGTAGTCCAATGAATCGGTCTGAACGAAGTGTTGCTTCTGCAAGCGCATTAACAGATAGCGAAGATGTATTTGAGGCAAGAATTGTATTTTTGCTACACACAGAGTCAAGCGTTGCAAACACTTCAGATTTTATGCCAAAATCCTCGAAGACAGCTTCAATCACCAAATCAGTATTCTCGGCGACTTGGTCTACTCCTACCACTCCCTCAACCCTAGATTTGATCAGCTCAGCCTCATTTTGGTGAAAAATCCGTCTTTTGACAGCCTCTTCAAGAAATCCTCGAATCGTTTCTTGTCCTCGTTCAACCCATTTTTTTTCACGATCAACCATTTGCACTGCAAATCGTTCTTGAGCAGATTTTTGGGCGATCCCACTGCCCATATTCCCGGCCCCGATAACTGCGACTCTCTCAATGGGTTGCATGGGCGGCGGACAGGCCCTCCTTTCATCAATTTCACCGCTTTGAGTCCTTCTCGTTCATGAGGGGTTACGTCTCTCGCCGACTGTGGGCGGAAGTGTGTTGCTGGTGCGCGGTGGTGCCCTCGGGCCTGCTAGTGGCTTAGGTGGGTGGCACACAACTGTGCGCACAGCTCTCGAAAAGCAACTCATCCAGGGGTGGACATTGGCAGGGATTGTCGAATACCCCATCATACAAGGTCCATCCCGAATATTGAAACGCCACCTTTGGCATCCAAGAAGAGTTCGAAATCAGATAAGAAAAGCCACTTCTTCTCACCAAAATTGCATTGTTCATGTATTGGATCAAGAACAAGCACACCTAATCCCTAAGCATTCACCAAGTCCCGTTTTACTTACAGTGCATGATTTATTCATCTGGGACCTCGGATTTGAAACTGCAAGATCTCAGGGTATTGAATTGGGCGAACCTCCCCCATCTTTTCTTCGCCTTCTTGACCGTGGCCGCCTTCGCCGCGGGATTGCAAGGTCAGACCGTATTCACGCCATCAGTAAAGCGACAGCAAATGTCGTTCCCCAATTGTGCGATGTCCCGATTGATGTTCTTCCACATGGCATTGATCTAGATATTTGGAAACCTGAGCGAGTCGAACATTCTCCCTTTGAGCGTGGACGAGTTCATTTTCTTACAGTTGGGAGTGAAGCACCAAGGAAGCGCTTGGATTTTCTGATGAATGTCTTTGAAGTATTTCCAAGTAGAGAACGCTCAAAGATCACATTGCACCGGATTGGTGCGGAAAGTGATGCCGAACTTGCTGCTCAACTTGCCCGTCGCTCAGCTGATTTGAACTTGGAAATGATCCATCATGGTCGCGTCGATGATGCTCAATTACGAGCCATGCTCGGTTCTGCAGATGCGCTTCTTTTCCCTAGTGGGGTAGAAGGTTTTGGAGTACCCGTCCTTGAAGCAATGGCAATGGGCTGTCCGATCCTGTGCAGTGATTTGCCGGCGCAGTCTGAAATTATTGGAGAACTACCGGGTTTGCTATCGCCAGTCGATGAGCGTGCGTGGGTCCATGCCATTTCTCTCATTATTGAACGCAATCACCTCCGCAAAGAAAAACCACGCATACCAGATGAGGGATTAATTTCCCGTGCATCTTTTTTCAGCCTTAAGGTATGGGCCAAGGGAATTGGGGATATTTACGATAAAGTACTCAAAAATGGCCGTTAGAATGCCTTTTTGAAAATATTGTACCCACTCCACTGACTTGACACAGACATACAGTGATAAGGGCTTGTAGAACCGCGGGAAATCGGTGATCGCATGCTAAAGGTAGACGGGCTAACCAAGGGATTTGGATTTGGCTCAAACCGACTTGAAGTCCTCAAAGGGATCAATTTGGATATTGAAAAGGGCGAGCTTGTTGCATTAATGGGTCCTAGTGGATGTGGAAAATCAACCCTTCTCAATATCATTGGGGGCCTGCTTGAGGGTGACAAGGGTTCGATTACCCTAAATGAGATGGAATATGGGCTTCGCCCTCCTTCTAAAGTCGTCGACATTCGCCGAAATGGTGTGGGGTGGATATTCCAAGATTTTCACCTTCTCCCACATTTATCTGCTCTAGAAAATGTCGCCCTCGCCCTTGAAATGTCCGGGATGTCAGCAGAACTTGCTGATGAAAAAGCAGCTTGGGCGATTGAAAAAGTTGACCTTATAGACCGCGCAAAACATCTTCCCGACCAACTGTCTGGTGGACAACAGCAACGCATTGCGATTGCGCGTGCAATTGCGGGGCAGCGCCCCTTACTCCTTGCCGATGAGCCAACTGGAAACCTAGATATCCATTCGGGGAATGAAATTCTTCAATTGTTCAAAGATCTTTGCCATTCCAAAGACGACCCAATCTCCATTCTTATGGTGACACATGACCCAAACCTTGCTGCGCAAGCAGATAGGATGTTACTTTTGCGAGATGGCGTGACATTTGCTTCAAACATCAAAGATGCATGGGGTGAAGAAGGGTGAAGGCCTTTGATCGGATTATCGACTCGTTGCGCATTGCTTCGATCTCATCGTGGCGGACGAAAGAGCGCGGTCTTGCGATCGTTGCTGGCGTATTTCTTGCATCTCTTGTTGTAACTACTGTCTTGGCCTATGGTAATGGTCTATCTCAGGCTTTTCTTGCCGGTGGCATTGAAGCGGACGTGATCGATGCAAAAGTGGACATGAAGCGCCCCCCTGGGGATAATGTCACAGGCCGCACCAATGATTCAATCCAATGGGCTTCCGTATGTGATGACTTGCTGAGCGATGAATCTCTTTCAGTTAGTGATTGTGACCTTGTTTATGGACGCCAAGGGATACGCGTAACCGGATTCTTTGATGAGAACTTCATACGCCCTCAACCTCTAAATGTTGAGTCCATAGAAGGTATCACTTCAGATTGGGAGAATGTTTCCTTTGACTACCCTGAACAACTCGAATCTGGTCCTCCGATCAATGGGCAACGAAGTGTACGGATTCTTGGTGAAAGTAGTTGGGACGGTGAATTTTCTAACCGCTATCAGGCAGAGATTCTCTACGGTGAATGGCCAACACCTGACCGGGCCTTGAACTCACGAGCCGTAGTTCTTCCCAATCAAGTTGCTTCTCAGGCAGGAGTAAGTGAGAACGAAACGATTGACCGGTTAGATTTCTCATATGTCAGTGATTATTCTGCCCTACCTGCGGAAATTGATCCTGAAAGTTGTTCAGGAGAAATAAGGACCGGGGTGAATGGCTTTCAGTATTGTCGAGAAACCATCACACTACTGAACTTGACAGTTGTTGGGATCTATGCAGATCAACCACCAGCGAATCCAGCTCTGCAATTTAATCATATTTTCATCACAGGAACTGTACTCACCGAAGAGCAAAACCTCACCCTAATGCAAAATGATCACGCATATCTCGCTCTTGCAATCGACCGCAGTAAATTACCTAGTTCATCAACTTCAGCGGCAGCAGATTGGTTGGATGATATCGAGAATAATGTAGAGGGCAAAAATTACACCACCGCGAATATTGAAGTTGACTACTATGACCTTATTTCAGGAACACTCACTTTTCTCAACATTTACCTTGGCTTTGTTCAAATATTTGACTACATCATCATGGTACCAATTATTGCTCTTTCCCTTTCAGTACTGGCTTATGGTATGCTACTTTCACTTGAACAACGTCGCCGTGAAATTTCAATTGAAAGGGTGATTGGCGCAACTTCCGAAACCCTCCAGCGAATGGTCCTCCTCGAGATATTGGTGATGAGCTCAGCTGCTTGGCTTGCCGGTTACTTGTTGGCTTTGGCATCCGTTCCTCTAATTTTGAATGCCGTTGGCTTCATGGAATTTGAGAAACTTGACCAATTGGATGTCAGTGTATCCCTTTCCGTATTTTCGACGATCATTTTGTTCATCATTGTCGTTGGCATTGCAGCTCAATTTGGGCGATCTAGAACACGTTCATTCCTCGAGATGGAAATTGACGAGGGTGTCAAGAAAGTCGTGATTAAAGAAGGAGGCCGCCGATGGCTTCAGTACCTCATATTCTTCATTGGGCTTCTTGCCCTGATTGAAGCCTACATAGAAACAACAGATCCCATTTGGGATGAGGATGATGATGGCCTCGTCTCTAATTTCATCCTTAACGGGCTTTTATTCATCTTCGGTCCGTTTTTACTTTGGATTGGGGGTGCTCTAGTTCTTGGCCGCCTTGGTTCTCTTGGCCCAAAAATTGCCCAGATAATATTTGGTAGGACACCGCTGCTGAAAGATGTGCGCCGTGGCCTGCAAAGGTCAGGCTCAGCAGAATCAGTCAACCGTCTCGCTATTATCATGATCCTCACACTATCAATTGTAACATTAGCGGCAGTGCAGGGGGAAACTGGTACGTTAGTTGATGAACGAACAGCATCTGCTCAGGTGGGCTCAGACCTTCAAGTTCAATTTACAGATAGCGTCAACAAATCAGTGGCGGAACAGCGTTTAAGGGATGCAATATTTGCAGTTGGAGAGGATAAAGACATGTCAATTGGGAGCACTACGGTTCCCACAATTCTTACAAATATAGATGGAAAAGCATCCAATATACCAACATGGGTTCTTCTCGATAGTCACAAGGAGGTCATGATATGGGATAACCAAGCAGTTCCAAATCAAGATCAAGAAGCAGCTTTTGAAGGTTGGAAAACGACATCTTTCACAGCGGGTGAATCAGCAGCAATTACGCTTGAGCTCTCGCGAGAAGTTGGTCGTGGCAAAGCGGTTTCAAATGATGATGATCAAATTCAAACGTTGACTTATGATGAGGACAATTTTGTCGCGATCCCAGTTGACCAGCAGCAAATAGATCTCCTTTCTTCCTTTGCTCAAGGCATTTCTGCTCTTGATTTATCACCGAATTATTCCGGAAAAGATCTGAGCAATACAGATACCTGGGCAGGTTTCAATTTCAGTGGCTCAAATCTTTTTGATACCAACCTCAGTGGCTCAAATTTCACCAATACGTCCCTTGTTGGTGCTGTAATTGGTTTTGGTCTTTCAGACGCTCAACCCAATTTATTTGGCCTTGATTTATCAGGTGCAAATTTAACTGGAATTGGAATTGCTGATTTCAATCAACTCAACCCTTTCATATCTTCAAATCTGTTATCGGGTGTTAATTTTACGAATTCGAATCTCTCTGGTGCATGGGGATTCTTTGACTTAAATCAATCAACTCTTAGCAATACGACTTGCCCAGATGGAACAAATAGTGATCAATCTGGTTGCGCGTCAGGTCCTGCCCCCGCCATGCTCTGGCCTCAAGAAATCGTCTTAGCCATGCAACCTCTTGAATTTAAGATCGAAACAACCACGCGCAATGCTACTGTTGAATTCATGGGCCAACATCGCTGGGTACCTGGCCTTGATAATTCAGAAGCTCAAACATCTTTGGTCATTGGTGAATCCGTGTGGCGACAGCTGGTTGGGACAGATGTAGCCAATAACTTAACTGCAACAAAATGGTTCTTCGATGTTGGTGCTTTGGCATCGAAAGATGATGGTAGCGTTCTGAAACGATTGAGTTCGCAAATATCCACACAATCGAATATATCGTCAGTATCGGATTGGAAAACCTCGCACGAAGATGTAGAACGAAATGGGGGTCTCATTTTTGGGACACCTGGCCTTCTAACATTGCAGTTTGTTGTTGCCTCCCTTGCGGCAGTTGCCTCTGCGTTTGTTTTCCTCACCCTCGTTCTTACGCAACGTAGGAAAGAATTAGCCATTTTACAGGCCATAGGCGCCAGTCCAAATCAGGTGATGAGATTGGTCCTGTTTGAAATTCTCTCGATCGTGATTTTCAGCATGTTTTTAGGCAGCTTACTTGGCGTGGGGATATCCTATGCATTCAATGGTTTCTTTGGAATCTTTGGATTCATTTTCCAATTATTTGGGGGGAACTCCACTCCAATATCTCGAGAAATATTATTCCCATGGATTCGATTATCCTTGGTGTATCTTGCAGTCCTTACAACAGTCATTATGGCGTTACTCGTGACGACCCGTCAAGCATTGAAAGCAGACCTTGCGGTTACACTCAAGGGGGAATGAAGTATGGTGGGTGATACTCCAATTCTTGAAGCAGATAGTCTCTATCATATCTATGAATCAAGAGCGGAAGATGGGAATGTTGTTGCCCTACGCGGCCTTCAAATAAGCATTAAAGAAGGTGAAGCAGTCGCCGTTGTAGGACCGTCTGGTTCTGGAAAATCCACTCTGCTCAAATGCCTTGGTGGCTTAATGAAACCATCAGCAGGAATGGTTCGAATAGGTGGTGAGAATCTAACTCGACTGACTGGGAAGGAATTGGTTGAAGTACGCCAGCGAATGGTGTCATTTATCTTTCAAGAAGGAAATCTCTTGCCCCATTTATCTGCATTAGACAACGTTGCGCAACCCCTCCGGCACCAACGAATACCACCCAAAGAAGCAAAAAACCGTGCAAGTGAATTGCTAACGAAACTCGGTCTTGGTGCGCGCATGAACGCACGCCCCGCTCTTCTCTCAGGCGGTGAACAACAGCGCACAGCGATTGCTCGCGCACTGATCACTAAACCTCGATTGATTCTTGCCGATGAGCCGACAGGTGCTCTAGATCCTATTACGAGCCGTGAAGTTCTTGCTTTATTTTCAAGCCTACATGAAGTTGACAACGTCTCATTCCTACTTGTTACTCACAACCGTGAAGTTGCAGATATATGCGGACGCTCTCTTGAGTTGCGGGATGGGCGATTTGTCGCCCAACATGGCGCACAACTTGATGTATCAGACCTCGGTGATTCACGGGAATTAATTGTAGATGACTTGGGGACAGTTACTTTCCCCCCTGACATACTTATCGAAATGGGAGGGGCTGGGAGATATTCTGTCGATGACTTATCAAAAGGACGCCTCGTTCTGAGTTCGGTCGAAAAAACCGAGAGTCTAGTTGAGGGTGGGCAAATGGTACTCACTTCTATTTGTCCTGCGTGTAAACATGAATATGGGGATGAAGGTGCGCAGCAGTGTCCATCTTGCGGATCATCTAGACCCATGATTTCTTCATGATCAATTTCGATCAGCAAAAGCATTTGTTGCTTCGATTAGGCGTGCAGCGATCCCAGGCTCAGATACTGAATGACCAGCGTCCTGGATGATGTGGAATTCTGATTCTGGCCATGCTTTGTGCAACTCCCATGCACTTTTCGCAGGACAAACTACATCGTACCGCCCTTGCACAATCACGCTGGGAATATGCCGATATCGTTCGACATGTCTGAGAACATGTTTATCTTCTAGAAATGCATTGTTCATGAAGTAATGATTCTCAATTCTAGCAAAGGGCAGCGCAAAGTGTGCATCAATCGTTTTAGCTAATTCTTCACTATTTGGAATGAGTTTGCTTGTCGTCATCTCCCAGCGAGTCCAGTGTTCCGCAGCTGCAAGCCTTACTTTCTCATCTTCTGATGTCAGTCGCACATGATAGGCTTTGATGAGGTCATGCTGTTCGTCTACAGGAATATGGTTCCGATATGGTTCAAAAGCATCTGGGTAGATGTGTGATGCACCCTCTTGATAGAACCATTGAAGTTCTGACCGACGGCACATGAAGATTCCGCGAAGAAACATGGTGCGTATTCGTTCGGGAAACTCGATCGCATAGCAGAGCGCCAGCGTAGACCCCCAAGAGCCACCGAAGACGGCCCACGTCCCAATTCCAAGATGAATTCTAACTGCTTCGATATCGCTGATCAAATCATGTGTGGTGTTTCCTGCAAGTTCAGCAAATGGTGTTGAATTTCCACAACCACGTTGATCAAATTGAATAATGTTCCATTTCTCAGGATCAAAATATTGCCGGTATGAGGGGTGGCTTCCGGCCCCTGGACCACCATGAAGTACAACTACGGGAATTCCATCTAGGTTTCCTGAACGTTCCCAGTGGATGCGATGGATTCCAGATACGGGTATTTCGCCAGAATCAGCGGGCTCAAGTGGAGGGTAGAGGGGCGCCATACCTCGCCCAAAGGCAGTAGGCCCATGACCGTGGTGGCTGTCGTTGTCTTCATCTTCTCCATCGTTTTCGCAAAGATATGAGTGGAATAATTTCGTGGACAGGAGAGGGACTTCGGATGAGTGGGTCTGTTGGGAAAAGCCCCTCTCTTGAACTCGATGGTGATGGTGATGTTGCAGCCTCCCCCATGCAAGCGGTGATTTTAGCAATGGGCGCCTGCACCTTAATCGACGTAATTGCTGGTATCGAGCGGCATAATCTTGCCTCTGCTTCCATTGGCCTTGATTATGAGAGAGCCGATTCCCCCCCTCGCGTTTATACCTCTATTTTCTTGCACTATAACCTCTCTACAGATGCCCCTGAAATGAAGATTCGTCGTTTAATTGAAGCCAGCCAGGAGAAATATTGCTCTGTTGGGTCTATGATTCAAGACTCAGGAGCAGATGTATCTTGGACTCTAAACCTAGAGCCTATTTAGGTCAAACAAGTTTCAATTTTTGGATGGGTGGCGCTCTTCCCAAATCCTTTGGAAATTCCGTTTTTGTTTTAGGCACTGGCAATGGAACCTTCTCCCGCCCGATCAATGCCACTCGGCTGGCCCGAACTTCGTCGAGGATCTGTCGATCAATGAGTGGTGCAAGCGAACGCGCAAATTCCATTACATCTTCATGCCGTGGCATATTATCAAGGTTCATTACTTGCCGGGAATGGCCCACGAACACGTAGCCTTTCGCTTCGACCCAATCGGGGTCGGCACGCCGATCAAGTTCAGCGTATTCTTCAATCTGCGTCATATTTTCACCCTTCACGAGTGTGTGTCTGCAAACAATGCGGGTATCAAGACTAGGCAGTAAATCGATAGTCTCCATGAAACGTCGCCATTGACCACCACCAAATTTTGGCTTGCATAGTTTATTCCAAACCTCCTCATTAGGCGCATCAACAGACACGTAAAGTTGGGTTGGAAGTGGATCTAGTGTTGCAAGAACTTTTGGAAGCGTGCCATTGGTTACGAGCATTGTCGTCATCCCATGATCGTGACAAAATTCGATATATTCACCCAGCCGAGGATAAAGTGTTGGCTCCCCATTGAGACTAATTGCCACATTTGTTGGAGTTTGTGCCTCTTCCCATTTCTCTTTATTGACACGCGGGTCTCCTTTGAATCCCGTTAAAAGTCGTCTTTGTCCACGTACTGCCTCATGCAGCATCTCAAACGGGTCATCCTTGCTCGCTTCTAGGCTATCCATGTGGGGCTCACGCCAGCAATAGGTACAAGCAAGGTTGCATTGATCAACCACTGGTGCCATTTGTAGACATCTATGCGATTCAACACCGTAGAATTCACCTTTGTAACAGACCCTGTCGCGCAAAAGGCTCTCCTTTGTCCAATGGCATACTTTGACGCCAGCGTGGTCTCCCACAACATGATATCGTTGCTTTTGCAGAGTGGCTTTGAGTCGATTATCCATCGCAATCCGGTCCTAGGAGATGTTTTTGATTGATCAGTTCATCGGTCCTCACCATTAGCTTCGATGTATTCTTTCATCATCACTTGTAGTTGATATTTGGATTCGTAAATATTGCGCTTTATTCACTCATTTCACCAAGCATGCTTATTCGTTTTCGCCGATTTCACTAGCAAAACTTTCCAAAAATTCGTCGACATCGATGATCCCGTCAGCATTGGCATCTATTTCATGAAACATATTGCGGGCATGAAAACGATCGTAGTCAGGTGCGAGAATTCCCATGGCCTTCACAAATTCACTCTCTGTCAAATGATTGGGATTATTCTTGTCAGCGGCAGTATGAAAAATTAGCCATCTCTTTTCTTTCTCATGCTGATCTGGATTGGTGAATTCAGTTCGCACAGTTCTCCAAGGAGTCAACATGGGACGTGCGCGTGTTTTTCCATATGTGTAGTAGGTGATTAATCCCAATACACAACAGGCTGCACCACCGATGATGGCTTTCCCCCCCATCAGATAAATGAGGACGAAGCCTCCAATGATTCCTATCAATTGGGATAATGGATACAGCGGTGATTTCCATTTAGGGTTGTACCAAGAATGCGATTTCGAGGCCCTTCTCAAAACAATGACACACGCATTGATGATGATAAAAATCATAATTTTGAACCCGGATGCGAGTTTCGCAATATCGTGAACAGGAAGCAGGGTGATTGCGAGTGCCATTGCAATGCCGGTGCCAATAATTGAGAGATGGGGCGTCTCATACTTTGGGTGGACATTTTCCAATGCTTCCGGAAGGAGATTATCCCTAGCCATTGCAAATGGGAACCTCGATGAAGCCATGATGCCTGCAAGGGCCATCGATGTCATTGTTGTGACAGCGAGGACTGCGGCAATAATTCCAACAGTTTCGCCACCCACTGCAGTTGCAAAAACATAGATTGGGTCTTCTCTTGCATGCCCATCATTTGTCATGTATGCAGACGGTTCAACCGTGGCTACCATAACAATTGAAATAACCACATATAGCAAACAACTGATGAGCAAAGAGAGTATGATTCCGTAGGGTATATTTCGAGTTGGGTTTTTGATTTCCCCCCCTACGGCAGCAATTTTTGTGACACCAGCATAAGCGACGAAGACAAATGCTGCTGTTTCGGCCACCGATGCCCATCCAGAACCATATGCTTCTTTGGAAAATGCAACGCTCCAATTCATTTCCATCGTAAACATAGCCCAAATACAGATCGTGAATAGGAATGTTACTGAAGTCAGAACGATTGGAATTTGTACTTTCTTAATCCTCTTCAGACCCAAGATATTGGTGATGACAATAATTAACAGAAGTAGCAATGCGGCGACTTCGATATTAATTGTGACGCCAAGTAAAATTTCCAAAATGATGAGGTAGGCCTTGAAACCAATCAGTGCAAAGGCCGATTTAAGCATGAAATTAGCCCATAAACCTAGACCCGAAATTGTGCCGATGAGGGGGCCGAATGTACGTTCAATATAGACGTACGATCCACCTGATGACGGCATTGCTGTTGCGAGTTCACCTTTTGAGATTGCGCCAGGGAGTACAATGAACGCGGCCAATAAATAGGCCAACCAAATTCCACCCACTGGGATTGTCCCTTCCCCCATGTCAAGCATTGCCAAAGCGGGTAACACAAATAGGCCAGAACCCAACATTGCTGATAGAGATATGATCACAACTGAAGCCATACCGAGCTTCCTCTCTAATGTCTCGCCAAACTCATAAGATGGGATTGTCAGATTCCCCATTGAGTCACTAGGCTTTGACTCCCCCATATTTTCGTCGGCTTGAGGAAGGCAGTTGAATATGCCTCTAATATGTCGGGCAGATAATCGCATTGGATGCCCAATTTTTTTTTTCGAATATTGTATGGCTGCCCCCCAATCAATAGGAGACATGCTGTTGAAATAGAGGCTGCACCCGCCGCCTTTCATGCAAGGCGGGGCAACAGACCCTGAGATGCTAAAGGATCGTTTATTTTACAAAATCGGCGAATTTGCTCACGATCATAGGGCAAAAACCACGGTGATTGGAATTCTAATTTGTTTTGGACTCGCTTCATTGATGGGGATGGGTCCAGATTGGTCAGAATCATATGGCGAGGGTGATTTGGAAAGCCTACGTGCGGGGGCCCTCTATAGAGAACATTTCCTTGCAGAAGGCGAAGGCGAAGTGAATTCATTTCGTTACTTGGTATTTCATCCAAGCCTAAATGATTCTGACGAGACTTGGCACAAGGCAGTTGAACAAGCCTTGGGTGAAATCTCCTCTAGAAATGATGTATCTGTCAATTATTCTTGGAACCTCTCACCAGAAGAACGGAGTTTTAGGGTTCTCCAGCAGGATGATGGATTTTGGGCCATCAACCTGATCATTATCGATGGGAGCCGGAAAGAGTCAAAGGATGTCTATGCAAATATGCACGATACAATGATGATTGAATCTGGATTTAGTGCATGGCGAACCGGGGACATGGCCATTAGCAATTCCTTCGACACTAGGATCCATGATGATCTTGTCAAGGCAGAATTGATTTCAGGCCCCCTTTCATTAGTTATTTTGGGAATTGTATTTGGCTCAGTTGTAGCTGCCATGCTACCAATTGGAGTAGGTTTGCTAACAGTCATGGCTGCAATGGGAGTTACCGTATGGCTATCAAACATCACTGATGTAACTCAATATTCAACAAATATCATCTCCTTAATTGGAATTGGGGTATCAATAGATTATTCACTATTCTTGGTAAATCGATTTCGAGAGGAACTAGGGCGCGGCCGAGATATCCGAACAGCCACAGCCATGTGTGTGGCTACTGCTGGAAAAGCAGTCTTTTATTCTGGACTGACTGTGGCAATTGGCCTAATGGGGATGCTATTTTTCACGAATACCAGTTTACCCAGTTTAGGAATTGGGGGGACATTAGCAGTCAGTATTGCAATGGTATACGCAGTCATTGTTCTTCCCGCAATCATGTCAATGCTAGGCCCGCGGATCAACTCACTAAAAGTTCCATTTTCAATGTCTTCGGGGGAGTCTGATGATGGTGCGTGGGCAAAAATTGCCCATACCGTGATGAAACACCCATGGGCGGTATTGATTCCCACTCTCATTTTGCTGTTGGGCGCAGGGATGCCTTTTCTCAAAGCTGAATTTTCCTTATCTTCAGTCGAAGCCTTGCCTCCTGATGATGAATCGCGTCAAGGTTCAGAACACATTGACCGGTTGTGGCCCGATAGGAGTGCAAATTCAGCACTGATCATACTTGATCTAGATGGTGGAGACCCCTTATCTGAGAAAAACCTTCGACACCAATACAGTTGGATGCAAAATAAATTGCAAGATTCTGAGGTTGCTGGTGCACGTTCAGCAGCGCTTCCGCAATCAAATATGACGGAGGAAGAAGTGGTACTGTTCTGGAAGACACCTGCTGAATTTCTTCCACAGGAACAAATAGCCATTCGAGAATTTTTGAGAGAGGAATTTGTTGCAGATGATGTGACATTCATCTCTTTGGCCTTGTCTGGACCGCAAACAAACACAGAATCTCGGAAATACGTGGAATCAATGCGCGATAATATTGGTGAATTAGGAACGGGGCTTGAAAATGGGGACAAATCCGAAATTCTAGTCGGTGGCTTTGCAGCATATAGCGCCGATACACTAAATGCAATCAAGGACAAGTTACCAATCGCACTCATGTTTATTTTCATTGCAACAATTCTTCTCATCTACGCACAAGTGGGGAGTTTAATCATTCCATTCAAAGCAGTGATCATGAATGTCTTGTCAATTTCGGCATCATTTGGAATGCTAGTGGTGGTTTTTCAATGGGGGTGGGGATCAGATCTTCTTGGTTTTACAGCACAACCAATTGACTCTGCAAACCCAATCATCATGTTTTGCATTGTATTTGGACTATCCATGGATTATGAAGTACTAATGTTGTCGAGGATCCATGAAGAATGGGAACGAACAGGCGATAACAGAGAAGCCGTTGCGAATGGCCTGCAGAAGACTGGCCGTCTCATTACGGGTGCTGCAGCCATCATGGTCGTAGTGTTCAGCTCATTCGGTTTTTCTTCAGTTCTAATTCTCAAACAGATTGGTTTTGGACTGGCTCTAGCAATTCTGGTTGATGCAACGATTGTCAGGGCATTATTGGTCCCAGCAACAATGAGATTGATGGGGAAATGGAATTGGTGGACGCCATCGTGGATGCCAGGCAATTCATCCACCTGGGCCTCATTAAATGTCGAAAATGGATAATATGGTGTAAAAAATAAAGCGAATGTTTAAAGCACACCACATTTTCATTAAACTGAGGCACAAAGAATGGACGCATGGCTCGAAGAGTATGTGGAACGCGTGATGGATGAGCAAGAATATCGAAGCGGGGTTTTTTTCCCTCGACGCTTGAAGCATAGGGACTCTGTTTTAGCGCGTTTTTTTGGCCACTTCGCCTAGATCAAGCCGCTTTGACCCCATTTGGCCAAAGCACCAATATGAGTGTGTTCCCACGTGTTTTGGGTGTATGGGTGCTCCCTGGCCGCATCCAAACAATTGAACCCGAGGGATAGGTTCCCTCTTCATCATATACTTCTCCTTCAAGGACGAGATATGCTTCACCCCCGGGGTGTGTATGGGGCATGAACGCATCTATTTCCACTTCTGTTTCAGCTTCATAGAGGACTAGGCTGGTTTGTTCATCCCTAGCTAAGCGACCCAACCGAACCCCGGTTTCGAAATCTTTCCAGCGGATGTTTTCTTCCAACCATTTCTTGTCAATCGAAAATCCAAGCCAGTCCGACATATTCCATGTGAAGGGCATATCCCCATCGACAAGCCCTCCTGCTTTCGGGCTGTCGGTGTTTAACCGGGTAAGGATGATGGTATGTGGCTTTGAGGGCCTCATGTGCTGAGCTACCTTTCCCTAGACCGCCCCTGGGCGGTTTATGCCGTTTGGATCGTCTGTTTACCGGCAATTCTGCGCGTGATTTTGCTGCTGCGACCAGCCAAACGAGCACTGAATAACCTCTCACCACATGCTAAATGGGCGTGGAAACGCCTCAAGGAAGTTGAGGTTGAAGGATTTCAATGGTTAATCGTAAATGAATTAATTGCCTTTCTTTCACCCGTTATTCTAGTCATAATTGTACGAATTACAAGTGGGCCCATAGGTCCGGAAAGTTGGGATTCAACATCTAATAACGCGATGATTGTCCTCTGTTCGGGAATCGTAATGTGGGTTTTATTCGATTTATATCGTATCATGCCTACCCGCCGCCTTCTTCAATTAGCGGGGGAGAAGGATGTTCGAAAACTCCGAATGATGGTAGATGGGTTGTTTGCAACAAAGGGCATCTTTGCCAAATTTGCCGGATGGGATCCCCTCCGAGAATCGGACTTAAATGAATCTCCAAACCCCGAACCTTCGGTTAAAGGCACAGTATTGGGTGTTATTGGAGTCGCCAAACGAACTGTGAGCAAGGCACTTTCTGCAGTTCAAGGGGGAGCTGCAAAAACCGAGGAAATGATCTCTGGCGTCGTTCGAAGATATATTGAACGACGCATTCACGAATTATCAGAGAGGCGGATTGCCTATTTGTTGAGGGATATTTCAATGGCAATCTTTCCCATTGCACTGTTATGGATTGCAGGTTCGCTATAACTGATGATTATGACTGCGGTTGCTAAATAGGGGCGGTTGCCGGATGCGAAATTGTGAACGGTATCAGTTTCGAGGAGTTAGGGGTTGACCCTCGCTTGATTTCAGTCCTTAATGACCAGGGGATCACTGAACCGTTCGAAATACAGAGGGAGTCAATTCCTCATGCGATTCAGGGCAGAGATGTTTGCTGCCGTGCACCAACTGGTTCTGGCAAAACACTTGCTTTTGGACTTCCTCTTTTATCTCGTTGCAAACAGGCGCAACCCTTTCGTCCTACGGCTCTGATTTTGACCCCAACACGTGAATTGGCGGAACAAATATGTTCGGTTTTAATCCCTCTAGGGGGGGAGATAGGGTTACAAATAACTTCAGTATATGGTGGCGTCTCTTATTCGAAGCAACGCCGCTCCCTAGAGAAGGGTGTGGACATCGTTGTAGCATGTCCTGGACGCCTAATTGATCTAATGGACCAAGGCGCCGTGGAGATGGACGATGTGGACTTCGTTGTATTGGATGAAGCCGACCGCATGGCAGATATGGGTTTCATTGAACCTGTATGTCACATTCTCGACCATTGTTCTTCAGAGCGGCAAACCATACTGCTAAGTGCCACTCTTGACGATGAAGTTGGAGATGTGGTGGAAGATTACCAAGATGACCCTGTGATGGTTGAAGTCGGCCCTGAAGAAGTGAGTATGGATCAGATGGACCACTTCTTTTGGCTAGCCCGTAACTCAGTCAAATCATCGGTTGCGAGTGATGTCATCAAGAAATGTGGCCGCAGCATTGTGTTTTGTAGGACAAGAGCGGGAGTCGACCGTGTTGGAAATGAAATGCGAGAGGCGGGTCTACGAATTGTAACTCTTCACGGAGGTTTAACTCAGAGAAACCGAGACCGGGCAATGGAGCGTTTCATTGATGGGAAATCTGTGGCCCTCATTGCTACCGATGTTGCTGCACGAGGAATTGATGTAGAAGGTGTTCAAAGTGTCATACATTATGATCCACCTGAGAATGGTAAAGCGTACAAACACCGCAGCGGACGTACTGCCCGAGCAGGAGCACATGGCATAGTCATCTCATTGGTTCAAAAGCCACAAAGAAGGCAATATGGGAAAATACAGAAGAATGTGGGCATTCAGTCACAATTTACCCCTCCCGATTTAGATGCACTCCCCGAGCACGAATTCATCTACACCCCTCCTGATCGGAAGAAGGAAAAACAGCAAAATCGACCATCAAAAAATCGTAACCGCAGCCGTCGTTCGAAATCCAGCTATTACAATAAGGGGCAGAAATCCCCTCATCGGAAATCGGGTGGTCGTCCCTCATCCAAGCGCAATAGGCCCCAGGGGGGTGGGCGCGGAAGGAAAAGCGAGAGAGATGGCTCGCGGCAAAATAAGCGACCAAGCGGGCAGAACCGACAAGATGGACGAAATAACAGGCGTGGCGACCGCCGATTCAAAAGGAGCAAGTATGATCTCCGCGGTCCTAAATCAAGTCGTTCAAAGCCACAGTCCCGTACAAACAAGAGCCCGAAAAACTTCCGAAAGAAGTGATGTTCAATTTTAACATCAATAACTTATGCTCGCAGGTCAAATTTTATCGTGCTCATTTTCTAGCCGTTCTAGAAGGTTGGAAGAACTTGAGGATGGTATAGATTCGACATCTTTCAGTTTACGTTCCAT
>CAYMED010000020.1:0-30566 GCA_964389655.1 uncultured Candidatus Poseidoniales archaeon | reverse complement strand
CATGGCTTAATCGAACTCCAATAGCGGTCGCCTCCGGCAGGATCAACCGGATTTCCCCTAACGTGGGGTCTTCGTTCGATCCTTAATTCGGAAACGGTTGCTTGTTACTGAAACTTGTCTAAATACGCTCTATTTGACGAAGGAGCGTGTTACTACATGCTCCTTGTATCGTGGATCACCTCTAAGCCCCGAGCGAGCGGCACAAAGGCCGGGTTCTCGGGACCGCACATCCTCGGCACCCGTCCGCACGAAAAGGAAGGTCACGGCCATAAGGCTCGCTTCCTAACGCCTGCATACGGGGCGAGCCACCGACTTGAATGCTCTATATGAACGTGCCTGCGAAGGCATCACACCAGTTGAACTGGCACCTACATGACTGCTGGATCATACATGCTGAAGAAGGGACCCACATCTTTCCCGCTAGATTTCAATGGAAATGCAAAGGCCGAGGGGTTTTTTCATCGCCATTCTCACCATATGTTTCGCATTTTCAGGATGCTTGGGTAGTAATCAGGAGGAGGAAGGTCAAATTCAGAGTTTGGCCTACCTGAGTATTGAAGAAGTCATCATAGGAGGAATAAATCATCCAGTTACAGCGAATATCAGGGGGGGAGATCTTGATGGCAATGGTGAGGATGAATTGTGGGTAACAGAGCCCATTGAGGGACGCATCAATCGAATTTGGAATTGCAATCCCACTTGTCTAACGGAAACGATCACAACGGGCGTGGTTCAGCCCGTTCGCACGCATGTGAGCGACATCAACGGAGATGGATCTAGGGACCTAATCGTTGCCGATATCGGAATGCTTCACCCATCCGACGACCTAGTAGGGCGAGTCGTAATCCTTCAGAAGAATGGGAGCGAATGGAATGCAACCGTGGTGCTCGAAGGTGTGGGGCGCGTCACTTGTGCTGAAGCCGGTGACCTAGATGGGGATGGAGATCTAGATCTAGCCGTGTGTATTTTTGGGCACGAGAAAGTGGGAGAGCTCCTTTGGATGGAACAGACATCACCCCTTCAATTCACCCGCCACCGACTAGATGGAAGACCAGGGGCCATCCATGCACACCCTATCGATATAGACGCAGATGGGGACCTAGACCTCACTGTTGCACTTGCACAGCGCTCTGAAGAAGTACAACTGTGGAGAAATGATGGAAATGCGACATTCTCAAAAGAAATCATCCATAATGCAGAAGAGCCTTGGTTCGGCTTATCGGGGATACAAACTCGAGACGTAGACCTAGATGGTGACCCTGATGTAATCATGACGAATGGTGACATGTGGGATGGAGATACACCATCTGATATGATTCCCTCTGAGCATCATGGACTCTCTTGGTTTGAGAATGATGGCACAGGCGCGTTCACACGCCATGTCATTGGACAACATGCGGGATCCTATGATGCGACTGCCATCGATGTCGATGGAGATTGCGATCTCGACTTTGTCCTCGTATCAATGATGGATCCGAATCCATCAGCTGGCGGAAGGCAAAACGGAATGGCATGGTTTGAGCGCATCTCAGATACTGAATATGTGCATCATGAAGTCGAGAACACGAACAGGATGATGGTTTCTGTTCTTGCAATTGACCTTGATGGGGACGGGTATGATGAAATTTATTCAGGGACCCACGACCCCATGCAACTATTTGATGAGGGTAATGTATTGGAGCGATACCACACGAATAGCAAAGAATGTGCAACAAGTTCAGAGCCCTAATTGCTCTCATTCTGCACCAAAGAATTGTCTCAGGACAGGGTGCATCTCCATTGCCTGCTCTTTCTGAATCTGCTCATATGTTCGAAGGATAATCCCAACTGCCAAAAGCAAGCCTGTTCCCGTCGCATTTCCAACCGTACCCAATAGATCTGCACCCGCAGCCAATAGGCCAACAAAAGCACCAGAAAACATAGTTACGGGAGGAATATATCGCTCTAAAATTCGTTCAAGGACCTGCGGATTTTTCCTAAATCCGGGTATCTGCATCCCTGTTCGCTCAATTTGTTTAGCGACATCCTTTGAGCCCATATTCGTCGTCTCAATCCAAAATTTCGCGAAAACCATCGAACCCAGCGTCATCACAGCCACATAGAGGAAAATATGAAGCAAGATTTGCCACGTATTGTGCCCCAACCCATCATCCGTACCATTAAGAATTGGCATCAGCCAAGAATTCACCCCGCTTACCATCGAAATGTACCATGCAATACCATCAGATGGTGTTGTAGCACCCGTCTCATAATATCCAATATAATGAGCCAAACTAAAGGCACCATTGCTTCCAAGGACTGGGAAAGTCGAAAGTACCTCATGGCTCCAAAACAATAGCGTGAACATGTTGACATTCGCAAGCAGAGCCGCCATCAAAATCACTGGAATATTACTTGCATAGACAAGACGGATGGGGTATTTCCCCCGATGTCCACGTACTTTTCCATGAGTAAGAGGAAGTTCCAGCTTGCTGGATTCCGCATAAGCAACAATTAGGAACACGAGAATTGATGAAGCAAGCGCAATCAATGGATTTGCATGTGTCAATAGCATCACTTCAAACCCATTCTGGGAAACAAGGTCAGCGTGGCTAGACGAGCGCAGAAGGAAGAAGATCATGGGGAGAGTCCCTGCTGGAGGGTTTTGCAGAGAATATGCAGTACCAGGCATGAGTTTGAGAGGTGATAGAGTTCCAACAAACGTGCTCTGAGCAACTCCCGCTGCGATGAAGAGAGAGATTCCCGAACCGATACCCCACTTTGAAACCAATTCATCAAGTAAAAAGACGAGGTAAGACCCAGCAAAAAGTTGGGCAACAATCAATGTATTTGCCCATCCTGAGCCGATTCTAGCGACTAGTTCAAGATCAGCCTCTAAGAAACCATACACCTGAGGAATCGACTCAATGGGAATCATAAGAAGAACTAGGATTTTTTGGACGCCCTGATACACTTTCTTGTCATCAGAATCTTGCAAGTCAAGTTGAATAATTTTTGCCCCCGCAAACAATTGCATGATGATGCTGCCAGTAACAATAGGCCCAATCCCCAAATGCATGATTGAACCGCTAGCCCCTGCCATAATTGCTCGGAAACTAGAGAAAATATCGATTGCAGTTGAGGAAAGACCCCAAACCACTACATTCGTCATTCCGAAGTAGATGATGAGGACAAGTGTTGTAGTCCATAATTTCTGATTAAAGCGTACATGTCCTTCTGGTTTTTTGATAGAGGGATAAATATCAATCATCCGAATAAGTGCATAGAGTCTGCTAGATTCGTCTCCACGATAGAACAGACAAGTCAATGCAAGGCCAGTTGTTAAGCCCATAAGAATGACGCCAACAAATAGGAATCCAACGAACTCAGGATCCTTAAGGCCCCACCAAGTAGCACCTGCTGCAATCAACAACCACCCTGAGAATTTACCATAGCGGTTAAAGAACTTGATATTCTGCAAAAAACTTGGGAGGGGTGCCATCAAGCCCCACATCACATATGCAACGTAGAGAACACTGGCCCCCAGCCCCAGCATTGCGCGATTGCGCTGCCATGCATCTGCAACGGGGAGATCATCAAATAAAACACTGCGCTGCCAATAGACAAGAAGGCCCCAATAAATCAAAGCGATTGTAGCAATCCCCCATGCTACTGGTTGCCTGTTTGTCGCCATTGCGCCATTCCCCTTTCATTCAGTAACGCACTTCCGGATGCGTTTGATCCTTGCCTCACTCCTCATCTTTGCCGATGAGTTCTACTGAACCGCCAGCAGCCTCCACCTTTGCAATCGCACGAGCTGAAGCTGACGATGTGCGGATCACAATTGCTTTATCGATGCGCCCCGATCCCAATAGTCTCGTTGCGCCGACACTCTGCAAATCAAAACTTCCTTCTGAGCCCGCAAGTTCACAAACTTCTGAGACATTCATGGTGGTGTGAACTGTACGCAAGCCAGGATTGCGGTTGAAGCCATGCCGGCCCCAGTGATCTGGCATGTGAATGATTCGGGTCATCACTCGGTGCTTGTTTATTCCAGCAAGACCACGGCCGCCGCGCTTTCCTGCACCCCTGCCCGCTTTCCTACCACGGCCATGTGTGCGATTTCGTCCACGGAACTTGCTCGTTCTAGATACCAACATACCACCTCAAATCATGCGAGTAACCAAATCGCCCATTGCGTCTCCACGGTTTCCTAAAGCACCACCTACTGCAAAAGACCGCTTGATGCCTCCCCAACCTTTGGTTCCACGAGGCGGATGAAGACGGAAGATCGGTTTTAGCCCAGTAACATCGCGTATTTTCGCATCATTACTGGCTAAAGCGGCTGCAAACCCCTCTATATTTTCATGCTGGCTGCCCGCAGATACTGCCGCATCTGTAAGCGGATGATCACCAGCTAAACGTCCTCGGTTCCGCAGCAAAGACTCAAGAGTCTTAACGTCGATTTTCCCCCATGTGATGTAATCCTTGGCTTTGTGTAACATCCCCTCATTCTGAGGCGTTTCCTGAATTATTGTAGCATGATTGACACGGCTAAGGTTCAACATTTGCATCGTATCTTTGATATCTTGACGGACCTTGATGTCCGATCTTACTCGGACCACTAAGTAACTCAATTTCCACCCCTCCCAACTGTAATCTGAAGACGATCATGATGCTCAGGGCTCAGTTTTGTCGCATTGAGTTGTTTAAGGGCATTAAACACCGCCTGAGCAAAGTTGATCCGAGTACGTGTCTGTCCCCGGCTTTGACTCCATACATCCTCAATACCTGCTAAATCAAGCACCTTTCGACCGATCTCGCCAATCACAAGACCTTTGCCAGCAGGTGCTGGGCGAAGAGTAACCCGAGTCGAGCCACAACGACCAGTTACTGCAAATGGAACACTCTTTGCAGGTCCGCTACCAGATTCCCAAGAACCATTACCACGCATGACACGCATGATCTCTAGTTTAGCAACGCTAATCGATTTTCGAATTGTAGGTGCAACTTCTTTTCCTTTGGCAATCCCAATACCAACATATCCATCTCTATTCCCAACACATGCCATCACGTGAAACCGTACTCGACGGCCACTATCCGTCATTCTCTGAACCATGTTTACCTTGATGATGTCATCTTCAAGTTCGGGCATCAGTAAATCAACGACCTGTACCTCTCGAAGAGGTAATCGAGTCGCCAATGCTGCATCGATTGAGGTGACCTGCCCATCACGAACGAGGCGCCCTAGACGGGTCCGAGGTTCCCATTTGCGGAGAATATCATTCTGCTCCATGGAAAGGTCCTCGGGACGGTGACCTGCCCAAACAGGACCAGTGTACTCTACACCCTCATCGTCTGAACCAATTTCACTCATGCATGTACCTCCTCGATTTTGGCCTTGGTTGCCTCAACACTAGAAGCAAGTTTCTCATCAATATGTTGTCCAAGAATACGTTCCTCACTTGGGATAATGGATTCTCCATGGGCGATATCCAATCCTGCATCAACCATGCCCTTGAGTGCTGCAAAGATTCGAGCGCCCGGAGTGGCTGCACGCAATCCAATGTCAAGTACGGCTTCGCCCAAGCCGATTGTCAATGCACGATAACCCAATGCATAGCCAACAAGATATGAAGCACTTACTGATTTCCGGCTCGCTGATTCTGGCCAACCATACTGCTTAACAAGATCATCTCCCGATACTGCGGATACAACCTTGTCGCCTTCAGGTGAATAAGAAACCATCTGAGAGATTGTTCTTCGATTTGTGACGCGAACGACGGCCCGGGGCAACTCAGATCGCAATAAGCGCAAGCGCCTTCGATAGTCAGTTTGCCCACTTTTTCTGCGACGTGGTCTCAATCTACTGTTTCCTGAAGTCGCCATGATCAATCATCCCCTACTGCAATTCCATCTAAAGCGACCTGCGCCCGCATGTGGGCAACACTACGATAATTCCCGCCTTTTGCTCTAAGATAGTAACGCCGATATGCAGACCGATTAAGGATCCCATCATCTCTCCATCCTTTGAGAGTACGGCGCTGAGCACGGATATTCATCATCCATCGCCTTTTCTTTGGTGTTCGAGTTGTACTCGAGCCTTTTCGTGAACCATGTCCACGGCGCCTTCCTTTTGCCTTTTGGGCAAGGTGATGGCGCGTACGTCCTCTTGAAGTACCTCGCTTTTGTTTTGCTGAAATGATTCCTTCCTCGATAAGCATGCGGATATCTTCTCGTCCAACTGCAGTTTCAACGCGGTCAATCTGCTTATCGTCAACCCAAACACGGTGCACGCCACACTTGAGAACTTGAGCAGCAAGGCGCTTTTGATTCGTAAGAGACATCACAAGTTCCTCCGATTCAGAATACGGATCCCGAGTTCATCCGCTGATAAGTGGATTCGTTCTCGTTTCCGACCACCAACTGTCGATCCAATACGAGCAGCCTCAGTAGCGGGGTCTATCGCTTCAAGGTCCTCTGGACGATGTACCATTATTTCACGAAAGCCACTAGGGTGTAGATGTCGAACCGTAGTTACTTTTCTATGTCCAATACGAACTCTCGCACCTCGATATTTCTTGTTGAGACGTTGTTTGCTGTGTAGGCCCTTTGGGCGACGCCAGCCCGTTCGAGAAAGGCGTTTGTATCGGAACCATTCCTGACGGCGGAAGGATGGAGTTCGTCGCTTCTGTTCCGCTCGCATTTCTAATGCTGCACGGGTCTCATCACTAAGTTCTGCTTTCTGGCGCGCTGTATGTGGTTCATCGTCATCGTCCCACTCATCAAAGTCATCATCAAAATCATCATCATCAAAATCATCATCATCTACTGATTCATCATCGTGTGAATCATCTAGGCCATCGGATTCAGGGACATCATCACCCACCTCAGAGACCATTTCATCATCGACTACATCCTCAATATCTTCTATGACGTCAGAATCTAGAGAAGAATCTACGGAGTCGTGCTCTAAAAGCCGCCCGATCAAATCTGCCTTCTTTCCTGAGACAGTGAGGCCACGGCCTTTGAGCAATTCTTTGAGTTCTGCAACTGTCAAATCTGCATAATCACTCATTCACCCACCTCCTTTTTCGAGGTGATGTAAATTCCATCTTGAAACACGCGCCGATCTCGGTTCCCAACTGTGCAAATTCTCTCGATATTTGCAGCAGCTTGTCCTACAAGTTCAACATCACTCCCAGATACTACAACCTCATCCTTGTTTTTCACAGATACGGATACACCTGCTGGAATGTGCCCACTTCGTGGAACTTTTTCCCCATAGTAATTTTTGACAACAAAATCGCCACCTTGGTCACCTTTGGGTGGTTCGATCGTCATTGGAAAGTGACTATATACAATTTTGAGACGATAAACAAAGCCCAAAGATGCGCCAGTTACCATGTTGCGTACATGAGCTGCCCAAGTACCAGCCAATGCTTTATCTGCACGGCGAGGAAGATCGACAGATACAACGATCTCTCCATCCTCTATGCACAAAGAAATACGACGGCTCTCAAAAATCCTTGATACATTTCCTGACATTCCAGATATGGACAAGTTATGGCCATCAAGACCTGCGGAAGTCCCCTCAGGAAGGGGGATTTTGTGAGTGATTTGAGAAATAACAGGCATATCGATCCCTCAGTACACATAAGCGAGTAAACGCCCTCCAATTCTTGCTTCCTTTGCAGCATAATGGTGCATAACGCCTTGATTTGTCGTCAATATAAGCAGGCCAAAATCTTGAGCCGGAAGATACCTTGCCTCCCATTTTTCGTAATCTGCACGGCGGACGCTAAATCGTGGCTTGATGATACCACAATGATTGATAGAACCACTCAACTCAACCCGTAAAGAATCGCCTCTTCCATCAACAACTTTCTCAAAATCCGCAATATACCCCGAATTCTGCATTATCGAGAGAATATTTTCTAATAAGCGACTCACTGGACGGACAACCACCTCGTACTTACCGCTCTTCTCAGCATTGTGAATATTTGCGAGCGCATCGTTAACAATATCTGACTGCATCATATCACCTCAATTGAATTTCTTAAACCCTATTTCGGGTGCGATTTGCCGAAAACACTGCCGGCATAGATCAAGCCCGTGCCGACGAATTAAGCCGCGACGTCGGCCACAGCGTCGACAACCAATTGTACGTCCAATACGCTCCCCATGATCTCGTGCCATGCTACTATGCCTCCATGATTTTGATGCCATATCGTTCAGCAAACCAAACTCTAGATTCATCTGGACCAACACGGTGTTTGAAACCCACTCTGCCTTTGCGAATTCTGCGACGACTTACGCGGTGCCCTGGCCGTTCAAGCACGACATTGATATCCATCCCATAAATTCCAATATCTGGATCATATCGCTGTCCTGGGAAATCTGTGTAGTCAGACACACCAAATGACAGATTACCTTGAGCATCAAAGCAATAATGAGGAAGAGTATTTTGACGGATCCAAAAAGCATCCTTCAGGAAGGCATCAATACGGGCAGTATCACGTAGAGTGACTTTGCACCCAATAGGCGCACCTTCACGGAGTTTAAGATCTCGGTTTGTGGTTCGGGAAAGAGTACGGATAGGAGTTGCACCCGTAACCAATTCAAGCACTTTTTCGGCGTGTTGAAGGCGATTTCCCCCTTCACCAACACCGATATTGACTGTGAGTTTTGTAACTCGGGGGATCAGCATCGATTCAGCAGTCAATTAGACACCTCCAAATTAGGGAGGTCGGAATTTGCCACTACGAAGACATGCCGAAGATGAGTTCCATAATCGGAGAATTGTACTTCATTTGGCTGCGATGAACGCTTAATTGTGATTTCATTCACATCTGCAAAATTACCTGCGTGAGTCCCCCCAATGATGAGACATCGGGTTCCTTCAGAAAGAGGGATGTGTTCTTCAATCTCCTGAGAAGGAACTTTGATTCGTAGCGAATCACCGCTTGAATGCTCTGATGCATCATCAACGAGGATATTACGACCATCATGGAGATTGAGTTGCGTTTTACCCCCACTGATTGTAGATTTCCCTTCAATTCGGCAGATTTTCCAAGTGGCATCCTTAGCAGGAATTAGTCGATAGTCAAGGCGCCCTCGATGGTCGAAGACACAGCGATAGTGTTGATCACCAATGGTTAAAACATCCATTAAACCCACTCCTCTGCGATGATCGCGCACAATATTCCCATCGACAAGGATTTTTCGAGAGGATAGAATCAACTTTGATTCTCGCATGGAAGTTGAGATGCCCAAGACATCACGCAACACCAAACCAATTGGCATGCACATCTCAAGCCTATGCCCTCCAGGGGACGGGCGAGTGATCCAGACCGTCGTTTTTCGTGGGAGGGGCCAAGTACGTGGCATGTTTAGGCGCTTCAGATGGCTACTAGATCCCATACTATGCACCTCCAGCACGTTCACTAAGCATTTGAAGGCGGAGCGGATCACTCTCATCGAGTTTCACAATTACGACATTGGAGGCGTGAACGGGATAAGGAACTTCTTTTCCATCTTTCTTCTGCACTGTAACGCCATCAACTGACAGAGTCCCATTTTGAGAGTTCACTGAAACCACCACACCTGAGGTCCCAGCTCGACCTCTACGGTCACCATCAGACCGCTTGCCCTTGGATGGATTTCCATGGTCACCCCGAAGAATTTCAACAGTATCGCCAGCACGAACGGTCGTAGAGCGAACCCCTGCATACCGGTCACCCTTGAGGGCTAGACGCGCACGGATCCGCTTTCGCCTTACATGGATGGGGGCATTGAAGAAAGATTTGCGTTGTTTGTTTGGCTTGTGACTCGACACTCATAACACCTCACACAATCTGTTTTGCTGTCGCAGCAACACGTGGCCAGCGCTCAGCAGCCTCCCGGCTTATGGGACCTTTGAGATCGGAGCCAAGCATGTCTCCACGCTCATTGGTTAACACTGCTGCATTATCCTCAAACTGAACCCAAGTCCCATCAGCACGCCGAAATGGCCTGCGCTGACGAACGACAACGGCATCATACATTTGACGACGACGATCGGGAGATCCTCGCTTGACAGTAACTCGAATCATATCCCCAACTCCTGCCGAGGGGTAGCGTCTCATTGTTGAGCCAGTACCTTTCACCGAGATCAACTGGAGGATCTTAGCACCCGTATTGTCTACACAATCGAGTTTCGCCAAGTGCGGAAGTCCGCGCGTTTGCCTTCCAGCAAGCCCCTTCACGCCAAATCACCTCGCTCAATAACAACAAATGATTTCGTCTTTGAAAGGGGACGACATTCCATTATACGAACACGTTCGCCAACAGATACTTCACCAATACAAGAAGGAAGATGGGCTGAAATACGCCTAGTCCGTTTCTCATATCGCTCATATTTCTCCATCTTGCGAATCAGCTGACGCTCAACAATGATGGTTTTCTGCATCCCAATAGAGGCTATGGTTCCATTGATGATTTGACCACGCACGCTTAAAGTACCATAGAAGGGACAATCAGAATCCCCATCCCATTCTCCCCTAGGCACCATGACGTCCACACCAATATCACGTATCTCGCCATTCATCTTAGCGCCTCCTTACATTCTTGCGTATTCGTTCATCAACTCGCAGGATTACTTCAGGTCCAGCAATTGGATTACCATCGAGGGTGAAATGGATCACATTTTTCGCCAGACGGCGCTCAAGCCCATCACCACATGCGAGTAGAATTGTATTTCGTGTCTCCTCAATTACTTGACCCTCCAAACCAATGAGGGTCGGGTCTGTCGATTCACAAACAACAAGGCGACGGGCAAGCCACGAAGAAGAAAGCATGTTAGGAGACATTCACCGCACCTCTACTTCATATCCATTCAACTCAAGAACTTTCGAGGCCTTCTTCTTGTGATCACCCTGCAGTTCAATCGTTCTACCTTTCACAGTACCACCTGCGGCACATCTTGCTTTGAGCAGCTTCGCTAAGTCATTGATGTCAATCGCTGCATCTTCAATCCCTTCAACGATCGTAACGATTTTGCCATAGCGACGTCGAACTGTAGAAATCAAAGCCCTCTGCTGTTCTTTTGCGATCTCCTCAAAAGAGAGAAGTTCTTTGGGGAGACCTGTAATTGGGTCAATTTCAACCATTCAAGCACCCCCATCTCTGTTAATAGCAGTTAACAAACGCGCAATCGTACGCCGTGTTCGTTTATACGAACCATAATCTGAACTTGATCCGCCCATGGAACGCTGAGCACGCAATTGAAGCATTTCTTCCTTGACCTCTGCTAGGCGCCGTAGACGCTCATCAGGGGCCATCTCCTCAATTTCGCGTGCCGTAAGGTGCGTCATTCACTGGCCTCCTCTTCAGATGCCACAGATTCTCCAGAATCCCCAGCAGCAGCATCCGCCTCTCGTTGCTTAACCTCTGCTAAAGAAAGAACTGGAACTTCGTGGGGCAAGATTGTATCTTGCCGCATGATAGCAACAGTGACGCCTATGGTGCCAAGTTTGCGAATCGCCACAGAATATCCAATATCCATGTATTTCAACGCGGTTTCCCCGCAATGCTTTATGTGGCCATGTTGAAATTTTTGGGTGCGGTGTCGTGCACCTGTAATTTTTCCATTCAGAGTAATGAGAACTCCTTTTGCCCCCTTCTCCATAATTGTCTGGGCAGTACTGTGTCCTGCACGACGGAAATACCAACCACGCTCAAGTGCGCTCGCCAGTTTTTCAGCCATAATTTGCGCATTGAGTTCTGGCTCTTCTGCCTCCTTCACCTCTAGTTTCGGATTGTCAAGGTCAAATTCCCGACTAACACGGCGCTGTAATTCATTGATGAGACGTCCACGACGGCCGATCACAATACCCGGACGCTCTGCTTCGATGGTAAGGAGCGTTCCGCGTGGGCTACGTTGAATATCGAGTCCGCCAAAGCCTGCACGGTTTGTATGCTTCATCAAAAATTCCTTGACGAGATGCCTCTCAACATTACGGTTGACTATTTTCTGAATTGTAGTGCGCTTTGCAGACATCATGTCACCTCAGAAAAGATCTTCGTCCCCATCATCATCCATCGCGGCTCTAGTTTCAAGGAATATTTCAATTGAAACTTCATAGCGGTTGCTAGGTGTTGCACGACCACGTGCCCTAGGGATCCAGCCTTTACGAATTCGCCCACGATGGGCTGCGAGATGATTTATCAGCATTTCTTCAGGGTCGATCTCATCCTCAAACTGCTGCTCTGCATTTGCCATGGCTGAGCGGATCAACTGAATCATTGCTGCAGATGCTTTGTTGGGATATCTTCCCGGACCAATACGGCCCTTGCGATGACCCATCTTTCGAGCACCTCCGCGTGCTCGCTTCTTGTTACCTCCACCGGCAACTCCCGGGACGGCCTTTCGCCGAATCATAACCGCCTCAAGGTATTCAATCGCATCGCCTGCCTGCATGCCCTTAATTGCTCGACAGATGTCAAAGCAATGCTTAGGTGAAATCTTCAATCCACTTGCCTTCGCTTTGGCGAGTCTTCCGCCTTCAATGGCCGGGGAAAGAATCTGCGTGTAACCACGTTGTGGCACGAGACGACGGCGCTGTTCTCGGTTCATACGCGCGCGTTGTCGGCGTGTCGTATTGGTTTGCTGAGTAGGATGCATATTTCTCAACTCACTTCAGCGGCATAAATTTCGACGACCTCGTCGCTCCAACTCCAGGCCCACTATGTGTTACTGATCTACGAGTAAGTGCGTATTCGCCCAAGTAATGCCCAATCATCTCAGGCTTGATTTCGATATTTTGAAAGCTACGTCCATCATAAATTGCGATAGTTCGCCCCACAAATTCGGGGAGAATGATCATATCTCTTCGATGGGTTCGAACAACACCGTCAGATGTACGAATTCTCTGAAGCAAGTGCTCACATTCTTCAGACATTCCTTTCCACAAGGTACGGCGGGCGCGTGCGGGCAAGAGGCCAATCAGGGCATCGGCTCCTGGGTCTTCTTCAGGGGGCATTAGGGGTAGCGCACACAATTCATCTAGGGTTCGGCCGCGATACATGAATTCCTTCTTTCTTCTCTCTGCAAAACCCGCTTGACGCTTGCGCCGCATCCTTCGTGATGCCTTAGGGGTGATTCGTCCACGCCATTTTCTTCTTGCCATGCACAATCACCTCATTTTGCTCTATTCCTGCCCACACCAGTTCTACGCGGTGCAATATGACCCACTTTTGAGCCAGGAGGTGCTGAACGTGCCACACTGTTCGGGCCATGAACGGCTTGATGGTTTCCACCACCATGGGGGTGATCAACAGGGTTCATTGCAACTCCACTAACCCTTGGATAGCGTTTTCCACGTGCTTTGGCTTTGTAATGAGCAGCTCCAGCCTTCAAGAGCGGGCTGTCACTGCGCCCATGCCCCGCAATTACCCCAATCGAAGCACGACATGACTGTGGTAAGTCACGTACGGATCCACTGGGCATACGGATACGCACCTGATCACCAATTCTCGTTTCTACAACCGCTGCAGTTCCAGCACTGCGCGCGATTCTTCCCCCATCGCCTGGACGAATCTCGATGTTATGGACCAATGTCCCCTCAGGAACTTTTGCAAGTGTAGTTACATTACCGGGTTTTGTCGCGACTTTCTCTCCAATCGCAATGCGCTGGCCAATGGATAGACCCTCAGCAGCAACAAGGAAGAAACTCTCCCCTGCTGGCAATTTGAGTTTCGCAAGTGGGGCAGTATGAACTGGACTGTGAATGAGATCAATGACTTCAGCAACAACATCGGATGTGTGTGGAAGTTGATTTTTCCCTGGGAAACGATGGCTTCGGACTCGATGAGAAGGACTGGACCCCTTACGCTGTGATCGTGTACGCTTACCCATAATAACACCTCAGAATGCGCCCAGTTTGAGCGATGCCTCCTCTGCATTGTAACCTTCTGCTAATCGCACGCTTGCGTGCTTACCTCGCTTAGTAATCCGGGTATTGACTTTCTCGACTCGCACTTCAAACAATTGTTCAACTGCCGCAGCTATTTCTGGTTTGTTTGAATCAAGCCGGACAATGAACTCCAAGCGATTACCCCGGTCAGGAAGTCTGTTATCCATAGATTTCTCCGTATACCAAGGAGCGATTAGAATGCTATATGGATCCACCATGATGATCACCTAAGGGCCTCCAAACCAGCACGTGTAAACACGGTCAAGCGACCTATATCGCCACCTGGCGCTAAATCTTCAGTCGACAATTCACTAGCTGCAACAACATCAACACCTGGGAGATTTCGAGCCGCTTTTTCCAAACCTTCTTTTCGAGCTACAACAACAAGAATGGATTTCGGTTGTCTAATTCGGCGACCACGCATTTTTCCGCGACCTGCTCTTTGGTGTCGGCCATCTCTAGCACGATTGAGGTCAGCCCCCAATCCAATTGATTCGAATATCGCACGGATTTTCCTAGTTGCTTTGCCGAGAGGAAAACTATCGAAATTCTCGTAATGAACCTCATTCCCCCCGACAACCTCTGAATATTCTCCTAAAATAATTGGTAATTGCTCTACATCATCATCAAGGCGATGCCCGCGTGCAGAAACCACATCTGCATCAAGCGTTGCTGCCAAAGCACTCGAACGGGCCAATCGACGTTCGCGCGCATTCATTTTCACACTCCAATCCTTTTCGACTTTGGGACCATGCGCTCGACGTCCTCCAACTGTGTGCGGATTTTGAGCACCACGGCGCATGCCACTGATACGCATGATTCTTGATACGCCACGCCCTTTCCCCCACCATTCAACACTATGCCGCATACCGGGCATGGGATCGCGCTTTCCAACATGGGGTCGGCTTCCATATGGTTGTCTTCGGTTGGCACGAGCTGAACGAACGGCCTTGCGGATTAAATCTGGGCGTACCACTGATGAAAAAGAACTAGGCAACTCAATTTTAGCACCTGATTCGATTGCAATGTTGTATATTTCAGGACCCTTACCCGCTTCATAGTCTTCACGAGAGATTTCATTTCGTATGTTCACAACAGCGGCTTTCATGATTATGCCCCCTGCTTAGATGCTGTACTCACATACGTGATCTCTGGAGGATCACCTGTCGCCGATTTTCGAACCGAGTGGCGGAAAAGAAGAAGCCGGCCAGCGGGCCCTGGAAGGCTGCCCTTGATGATTGCGTATTCATTGCCCTCGCGGATAACTCCGTAGTGCAGGAAGCCTCCTTCTGGAGTTACCTCATGATCCTCTGGTGTCGAAATTCGCAAGATGCGTTTGTTATACTCTGTTCTTTGGTGAAAGCCCATTTGACCCCCTTGCCGGATTGTTTTACGAACATATCCTGTACCAAAATCCCCCATATTCCCATGCTGGCGGCGGCGTTTACTGTTCTTATGTGAAAGTAATTTCCCACCAAAACGCTTGATCACACCTTGCCAGCCATGGCCTTTGGTAATTCCCACAACATCAAGATTATCTCCATCCGAAAACAATTCAGAAAATTGCATCCTCTCACCAATGCGTTCTGAAGCAGACTCTAGCAAGACTATTGGATCATTATCTCCACCCATTCCTATTTCCATAACCTCAGGAGTTTTACTTGGAACTCCAAGGCGGCTAGGTTCGGTACAAACGATTAGACGAACTTCTGCTAGATCTGAATTGCGTAGACGGTCAAGATTCGCATCAATGTCATGTGCACCGGATCTGGGAATTAAGCGACGATTGATCTGAAGGCCATCAAATGATTCTGGCAATTCATTGGGAGGGGTATCCCTTGAGGGCCATATCGCTTCAGACCACCAAGCCTCGCCGACGGATTGTTTTCCATACGGCGTGAGCGTATATCCACGTACACCTAATACGCGCATTGTTGGAAACTCGACCACAGTTACGGGAACGCGAATTTCTTGTCCACGAGAAGGAGAATGTGGGTTTACATCACGGACCATGACATGAGTCATCCCCGCTTTCCATCCTGCGAAGCCGAGAGCATGTATGCCATCTTTACTGGAAGGGCCCCAAGTACGCATTCGGCCAAAGTGACGGCGGGCCCGCTTACGCGGGCTATACGCCATACTACCGCGTCTCGGGTGGTGCCTTTTCGCCATGCAGATCGCTTCCTACGGGCTATGCCCGGAGCCCTTTCAGCCTTGAGCAACTGTGACGCCAGCCGTCCATCCACGAGTGGGATGGAAGACGTGGGATACCTTGTTGCAGAGCCCGATGCGTCTAGTCGCTCACCGATTGAGCGTCCCGCCGACCAAGAGGGGGTATTTCACAGGATCGGTCACAACACATTACAGGGAAGAGGCACATGCAATGCTTTTCAGCCACCGACCCAACCCCCAAAAGACGTGCCCGAAATCGACCATCCACGGCTCAAGGCGGACCTTGAGGCAAGAGCCTATCAAATTGAAGCGCTCGATATCGCACTGACGCGCCCCACGCTCATTGTTCTACCCACGGGATCGGGGAAATCAGTCGTGGAATGGATGCTAGCCCTTGAAAAAATCCAGTCAGGATCCACTCGGATTGTGTTCTTAGCCCCAACCAATGCACTTGTAGATCAACACACATCGGACTTGCGGAAAATATCAAACTTGTCCGAAGAAGAAATCAAAGCAATCACTGGAGATATCAGACCAGATAAACGCATTGACCATTATCCCGGTACTAGGATCATTGTGGCCACGCCACAAGTCATTCGAAATGATTTGATGGATGGGCGTCTTGATGCAAAATCCATTGATGCACTGATCTTTGACGAAGCACATCGTGCGCGAGGGCGTCAGGCAATGGGAGACGTGGCAGATCTAGTGCGCGGGGTTCAGTCTGAAATTACAATCCTTGCAGCAACGGCATCCCCTGGGTCAACTGAGGAAGAAATTGAGGAGGTTTGCCACCGTTTGGGAATTCTCCAAATTTACTATCGAGATGCTAATGACCCGATGCTAGCAGGCCACCTACCAAATCTAACCGTTCGCGATTTGCATGTTGAAGTCCCTGAAATTCTTGAAGAACTCAGTGACCCACTCAAGCAATGGCTAGAATCAACACTTGAACGTATACGGGCACTCGGTTTCCCACGACGGCCAGGCGCATTATCCATTCGAATTATCAACAGCTTGCGTGCAACAATACAGAGGGCGATTGCAAGAGGGGAAGGTACTGCATTCGCCGCTTCAAAAGCTCTTGCAGATGCTGGGAGAATACATCATGCCATAGGAATATTGAGATCACAAGGGGTTGCAGCAACACGTGAATCCCTTGCGAGGGGAATTGAGAGAGAAGAAGAAGGCGGAAAGGCGCTCCAGCGATTCATGCGAGACCCAAGAATCGTGCGCCTACTTGGACGCCTATCTGAGATGGAAGAGGTACATCCTAAAGTCGATAAGGTACGTGAATTGACGCTTGAGAAAATTCGGTCTGGAGATTCCTCACGCGTAATTGTGTTTGTCAATTATCGAGATACCGCTGCAGAAGTTGTACGCAGACTGGAACTGGTTCCCGGCGTCATCCCAGAACGTTTTGTAGGCCAATCCAGCAGAGGGAAAGACAAAGGAATGAGTATAAAAAAACAGAAACTTGCACTTGATAGATTCAGAAATGGAGAATCCAATGTTCTTGTTGCGACATCGATTGGAGAAGAAGGACTCGACATCCCAAGTGCTGACCGCGTGATATTCTACGAACCTGTCGGCAGTGAAATTCGAACCATCCAGCGTCGAGGCAGAACTGGACGCACGCGCCAAGGAGATGTGTTCGTGCTTATTGCAGAGAAAACTAGAGATGAAGGAGCAAGATATGCATCACAAGCGAGAGAAAGGAGAATGCGCAAGGCACTTGCGACAGTACACGCGAAATTAGTAGGAATTCATGGCCCTGCAAGAGGTAATTCAGGCCATCTCTCGATGAAAGTTATCGACTCTGAAGAAGGAGAAATTGCCACATATAACTTCATAGATAAAATCAAGAGCACTACTTTAGCGCTGCAGCCTATTGGGGAAAAAGAGGATCTGCATCAAATTCGGCGAATTCCCAGATCACAAACAACACTCGGCGAATTCAAGCAGGATATCTCCCTTAATGGGTCCAATATACTAGATACAGAACACGAGGAGGAGAATACATCATCTAGCGCAGCCATTATCGACAATGTGGAGGAGGAGAGGAATTTGGCCACACCGGGACGTCGCAACCCAGTCATCATTGTGGATGATCGGGAAAAAACGGCATCCGTGATGGTTGCACTCAAGCGAGACGGAGTGATCATTGAAGTCAAGCGTCTTCCAGCAGGTGACTATCAAATTGGGGACCGAGTATTAATTGAGAGGAAAACGGCACGTGATTTTGTCGCCTCAATACTAGATGGGCGTCTTCTCCAACAAGTTGAGCAGCTTGCATCCGCAGCGCCACGCCCAATTCTCATTGTTGAAGGTCGAGAATTATTTGGTAACTCATCCATCCACCCTAATGCTTTACTCGGAGTGCTGTCAACCATAGCGTGTGATTATGGAATTCCACTGATACACACCAGCAGCGATGATGAAACAGCGCGTATCCTTGCAATTACCGCACGGCGCGAAGATGCAATGCTTACTGGTCTTTCTGAAGGAGCAAGAAGACGGACTCGGACTTCAATCAACCGACAGAAACGAGACAACCACCGCGATCAAAAGAAAGGGAAAAAGGGATTTGTACCTGCAGCATTTGCTCACTTTGCTGTTGAAGAAAGTGAAGGGGATCTCCTTGCGGATTTAATTGAAGAAAGTGAAGCAATTGAAGTTGCGCAGCAAGCCGCATTCGACCCGCAGCCCAGTGAACCAGCCAAGGCTCGCCCGATGGGGGAGGGGGAGCGTCGAGATCGGAAAATTGAGATTGGAATGTTGTCATCGTTACCTGGAATTGGACACGATTGTGCTGAACGGTTATTGGATGTATTTGGAAATATACCAAACATACTTTCCGCACCTGACGAGGTACTTCTCAAGGTCCCAGGAATTGGAAACATATCGCTTGAAGCAATTGCGCAGATCCGCAATTAAAATTCAATTTCCAATAATGAGTGCACGAGTGCGGAGATAGGCAAAACGGTCGGGCATTTGGCCCAATGCCCAAGCAACAATCTCGGGAAGATGAACAACAGGGATGTCTGTATCTCGGCCAACTGTTTGTCCTGCCTTATCCTGATAACTATCGAGATTAATGTGCGACAAAGGACAAGCCGAAACAATGACTGAAGCACCGGAATTTTTTGCTTCTTCAAGAACTGCTGCAGTCATCCTAAGCGCAGTCTTTTCTTGAGACATAAGGCTCGGAAATCCTACGCTTCGGACACGTCCATCTGTTCGAATTGAGGTGCCACCAAGTGCATCAACTAATGATTCAAGGTAGGTTGGGTCCCACGGGTCATCACCGCAAGAAGCACCACGCTGCAGCATTGGAGCTCCATAATATCCCGCAATAGGCAAATCAAGCGGATTGACAACTTTTTCACGAAGTGTATCGAGTCCAACATCTTCGACAAGAATGTGGAGAAGATGCCGCATTCTAACATCCCCATTGAATTGCAAACCACTAGACCGTTCAAGAACCTGATTGATTGAGTCTCTCAATTCAGCATCTTCATTCAAAGTGTTTAGGTCCTCCCACATATTTCCTTGACATGTAGCACAAGGAGTTAGAATATCCAGGCCCTGAGATTCTGCTTGAGCAAATGTACGGGCATTGAGAGCAATTTGAAGTTCAGGATTGGCTTGGCGAATCACGCCAGCCCCACAACATGACGCACCAGTAAGTTCAACCAACTCTAAGTCTAGAACACGCTCAATTGCGACCATGGCATCCATGACTTCACGAGCAGAAGACTGAGCAGCACATCCAGGATAATGAGCATACTTCAGAGCCATCTCATAACCTCCTCTCAAGTTCGGTATACAACGCCACAACTTCGTGGTGACCATCGATTCTTCGATTAATGATTTTTGGCAATTTCCCTGGTGCAAGATATCCTTGCAAGTCGCGGGCTAAAGGGCCTCCCGTTCGCGTGAATCCGGTTGCCATGCGCATGGTTGCTTTGAGATTCCCTAGCATGCCTAAAGGCCCCAAAGTGCGGGCTGCAAGGAAGGTTTCATTGAGCAAACCGGATCCCTTAACGGTTTTCGCAAATGTCTTCACATGAAGGCCAGAACGGCCTGAGAATTTTGAAAGATGAAGGATGTGTCGACGCGCTTTTAAATTTGCATCAGAAGCACGGGCGGCTTCACCCCCGTGCCTTCGTAGAGCATGCAAATCACATTCCGCAAAGACTCCTTCGACAGGATCTGCTAAACGAGCCACAATTCTTTCGCGTTGAGAGCGGGATAATCGTTCATCATTGAATTTCGCCCACATATGTGCATGAATCGATGGGCCGAGCAAATTTGGCGCATATGGTACTGTATCGGATGCTGCATGAACTAGAGCACGAGACCTAGATGAGCCGGCCTCGTATTGCTGACGGGCGCAAATCGGAGACTGCCGCGAAACACGCGCCTTTGATTCGGTTGATTGCGATTGTCCTGTTTCAGCATTAAACCAAGGTTCGCTCTTAGCCCAAGCCTTTCGAAGAGAAGTTAGATCAGAGATGAGGTCTCGTATGACAGGAAAACCTGGAGCGGGATCTACTCGGATAGATCCACCTGCTTCAGGAACAAGGGAATCAATACGGACATGATTGGCAAGTACCACTCTTCCATTGACCTCAAGCACTGGATTCGAGCCTAGGGGTATAGCAAGCGACCCATCATGCCAGTTCCGAATCTGATTGAGAGCATCATAGACAGTCATATGCCCCGCTATTTCCAACTCAATCTCATCCGTACCAACTGATGTGGCTTTGGGGTCATAGCGATGAATCGTGAAGAGAGCCAGGCGGGAAGCAGAGGACATTTCAGGAATGACAAAGCCCTGCAACGCACCCACTGCCTCAACTTCGACACCAGTGGGTGTTTTCCCACCTGATGCCTTGAACTTCAGCACCTCAACCGCATCTATTTGGAAGACTCCACTACCATCAACTGCACCAACATGTGGCAAAGCATCTAGCATCCAAGCATCAGCTAATGAATCATAGTCAACATCACAATCAACTCGTGGAACAAGTCGGAGGGCTCCTTGTTTCTCAAACCAGCCGTCCCAGTCTATCCCAGATTGACAAAAATACTCGTAGTCCGAATCCCCTAGGGCCAAGACACTGAAATAAGTCCCAGAAAGATTCGGAATAGATACTCCATTTGCAGCCTTCCACAAATCCTCAGCATTGTCGGGCATATCGCCTTCACCCCATGTGCTGCAGACAACCAAGACTCTTTTTTGCCCTTCAAGGTCAGAGATTTGGATCTCATCCATCCCTTTTACAGTAGCATCAAGCCCATACTTAGAGGCGAGTTTACCCATCTTGGCGCAGACGCCTTCTGCGTTGCCTGATTGAGAACCAAATAGGATGAGCAACGCGCGATCCCCATCCATCGAAAAATCCATTCCTGCATCAGAATCACCCTCTGGCGAGGCGGGAGGAACATCGGAGATCTCCGCATCAGCAGAAATTTCTGTTCCAACATCGGTTTCAGGTCCTTCAACCCCTTCCGACGAATCAGTAGAGGAACCAATAAGGTCGTACTTGATCACCTCAACAGGGCAGCCTTCTGCTGCATCAACGATGAAGTCGGATAATTCAGCACCTAAACTTCCCTTGAGATGAGATCCTGCGTCCCTATTTTCGTCGAATCGCCCATCCATTCTCACATCGCCTTTGATGAAACAGGAATCGTCAGTTACCTCAAACACTTCAGGGCATGCATCTTGGCAAGCATCACACGTAATGCACCCTTCTTCAATCCAGACCTTGAGGATGCCCGTCATCGTAGAGTCACCAACACTCAGGGTTGCTGTTTAGGGGACCGCTGCTGGGCACTTGAAGGTTGTCAGAATCAGCACCAATGAAGAATGCTGAAGGAATCATTGACACTCAGAGGTCATCAAAATCCTCAGGTCCATCTCCAAGTGAAGAACCCGATGATGAAATTACATCATCAATTCGCAGGATCATGACTGCAGTCTCTGTTGCACTGGCAAGAGCTTGTTCAACAACACGCAGAGGCTCAAGCACATTGGCCTTGCGCATGTCTGAAACGCCTCCTGTGGCCACATCAACGCCATGGTGCGTATGGCCTTCAGAATGAGATTTACGGAGGTCAATCAGAGTGTTCACTGGATCGAGACCTGCATTCTCTGCGAGAGTTCGGGGTATAACTTCCAATGCACTTGCAAAAGATTCTATCGCCATTTGTTCGCGCCCGCCAACTCCTTCCGCGTACGAGCGCAAGTCACGACTGAGGGCCGCCATCACACTGCCACCACCTGAAAGCACTCGGCCATCTTCCCAAGCAACTGCTGCAACCCCCCGTGCATCAATAAATGCGCGCTCAATCTCATCCACAACATGGTCTGTGCCTCCTCGAAGAAGTACAGATACTGATTTGGCCTTTTGACAACCTGTTACAAATATCATCTCACTGTCTCCGATGCGACTCTGCTCGACACAACCAGCATTCCCAAGTTCAGATGAACCAAGATCATCAATATTGGTTACAATTGTTGCACCCGTTGCTTTAGAAAGGGCTTCCATGTCACTTTTCTTGCACCTTCGCACAGCAAATACACCCTCTCTCGACAAGTAATGTTGCGCCAGGTCATCGATGCCTTTTTGGCAAATTACGACATTTGCACCAGCAGAAGTGATTCGTTCAACTAAGCCACGTAAGAACGCCTCTTCCTCCTCTAGGAAACGTGCTAACATATTTGGATCTGTGATCTGAATTTTGGCATCAACCTCGGTTTTCTTTACTTCAATTGCCGAATTAACAAGGGCAATGCGCGCATTGTCTATCGAGCGAGGCATTCCAGCATGAACACGCTCCTTGTCTAAGATGATGCCGCTAATCAATTCACTATCACGAATAGATCCTCCTTGCCGTTTAATGACTTTGATATCTGAGAGTGATGTTTCCCGCCGATCGCCTCGCTCTTCACTTACAGCAAGAACGGCTTGAACACAAATCTCTGACAAAAATTCCTTCAAAGCCCCAGCACTCTTTCCAGTAAGGGATGTCATTGCAACCTCACGCAGAGCTTGGTGATCATCAGTCTTAACATCAATCCCATGCATCTCTAGCAAATCGATCGCCTTCTCAACGGCAAGTCGGAATCCCTCATTGATGACTGTTGGATGCACATTTTGCTCAATCAGTTGCTCACTACGCTTGAGAAGTTCCCCCGCGAGAACAACTGCCGTCGTGGTTCCATCATGGCAATGCTGCTCCTGAGTTTTGGCAACTTCAATGATCATCTTGGCTGCGGGGTGCTCAATATCCATCTCCTTGAGAATCGTCGCACCATCATTTGTGATAACAACATCACCCATGCTGTCCACGAGCATCTTGTCCATTCCTTTGGGGCCCAAGGTAGAACGTACTGAATCGGCTACTGCTTTGGCAGCTGCAATGTTATTTTCTTGTGCACTGCGCCCTCTATTACGTGTTGTTCCCTCTTTGAGAATAAAGATTGGTGGTTGACCGCCTGAATACAATTGACTCCTCTCCGCGCACTTCGCAGTGCATGTCAAACTTCAACCCGTCGATGGAAATAGATGTAGTGTATTCAGGGATTAGATTCAAGCCATTGCCATCCATAATGCTGCCATTGCTCTGTTGTCCATCCATCTGGGAGCCCAGAAGCGGGTAATGGAGGTGGCCCTTTTTCACTACTTTTTGCAGGAGCAGATACAACGGGCGCTGCCGGGATTGCTGGAGCGGCAGTGACGCCATATGACGTAGGCACAGCTCCAGAGTAACCTTCATCTTCGGACCAAGAAGGTGAGTCATCATCTTCACGCTCTACACCACGCAAAATTCGAACTAGAATGACTAATAATGCCACGAGTACGGCAACCATTGCGATATATTTGAGCACGGTAATGATCAGAGATGCGATTTGGGAAGGTTCCTCATTCTCTTCACCAGATAAGCCAGTTGATTGGGCGCCCGGCGCTGAACCAGAAAAGTACAATTTCACTTGCTGACTATCCGAGCCTACTTCAGATACGACAACGAGATTTACAGTTGCAATCTGCTCGGTGGATGGAAGGTTATTCCATGTCGAAGTGCGAATGCGGACACGAAGCGTATGCAGCATTGCATCGCCTGCTGGCAGAACATGCTTCCCAGGGTCTCGGTGATCAGGGTGAGTCTCAAATTCCAAACGAGGGTCATCAATCGATGATTTGAATTGCAGAGACAAATTATTGCTATGCGTACTGGCAATTGTAAAGACGAGATCCATCCAAACTTCCGGCCCAGATATGGGACGATCAACAGGAGGTGTTACGACAATCAAACGCGCCTCATTTCCTACTCTTAAGGTGGCAATCGCACCAGAAGTGACTGATACATCAGAGGCACTGGCCGCAGACAGGGAAATATCAATTGTACCTTCAGCATCATTTGCAACATCAATTCTTAGAACTACTTCATCAGATTGTCCCGGCGATAGTGACAGCCGGCCAGATGAGGGAGAGTCAATTTTGACGGTTACTCCACTACCAGAAACAAGTGTAAGATCAATATCATCGGGTATATTTCCATCGTTGCGGATGATGAATGACCGATATTCACCTTGCTGACCGGGATAGTAACTCTCATCTGAAAGATCTGGTGCTTCGACGGAAATGATTTGAGTCGTTTCCACATTAATGAAGTGGTCCATTGATGCGCTTCGCTGGAGGCCCGCAACGACTGTGAGAGGAGTTGCTGTCAACTGAATTGAGTAGGTTCGAGGATCCAGTGTTTTATGTGGGACAAAGGTCAGAGTTACTCGCTGCGATTCACCTGGAGCAAGCCAAGGAGTTCGAAGTGGATTCACACTTACATCAACCGAGGGCAAAGATTCGGCTACAGCAACGGTATGGTCATATGCAAGAACTGTCAAGTCAAAGCGATCATGATAATTTCCAGTGTTTGAGACCTCATACTGAACGGAAACGGGATTACCATCTGCTAGAACGGTATGCGTTGTTGGTTCACCTGCGAATAAATTGAAGCTTGCCCGCGGGTTCACATTCGACCACTGCCCTGCCTCAATCCAAGCAGACAATACTTGCAGCGATACAGAAAGAGAGGCAGGGTCAGCCGTAACGCCCGCCCCTTTTGCAGTCGCGTACAGAGTGAATTTGTGGTCACCAGGAAGGGCAAGGGTGGGCATCGTTACATTTGCAACAAAAAGAATCGATTGCTGGATTGTTAAGTCAACATCACCGAGAGGGGTTCCGTTTTCTCTTTCAAAAGTAATTGAGCCACCTTTCGCCAGCCAAGTCGCATTTGAGAACTGGCCGATGACGTTGAACGTACCATCGGCATTGCCAATATTCTTCAGAATATACGAACGAGTGAATTTCGTTCCAGGAAGCACTGTCGCATCGGCATCTACTTTCGCATCTGCATACGTGATTCGTGCACCATAAAAGGCTTGAATATAGAGAGGATAAAGGCTCAATCCTTTTGTCAAGTAATGATCAATGCTGTCATTCACCCAAATACCCCAACTGAGAGATTGAACGGGAGCACCTGCTGGAACTGTCAAAGTAGAATTGAATGCAACAACTTCGCCTGGCTGAATATCTTCCAAATAAATCGTTGATGCAGTATTCATGGTGCGATTCGTATCGATACGAATCATTCCATTCCAGACTGATGCAATAGGGTTGAGACTAGAACCTCCGACTTGACTGCTCAAAAATAGGTCTTTGACTTCATATCCATCATTTCGGACAGTGCATTCTACCTTGAATAGATCACCTGGGCGCGCATCCCACCCTGAGCTAGGACCATCACACTGCAAATCGACAGTGTATGCGTCAACCTTCTCAATTCCAAACACAGCCCAATCATCAACAACCATCCCTGGTGTTGATCCTATGGAGTCTGATCTGAAGTGAAATCCAAGCTCATATTGACGGTTTGTGAGGACATTACTCAAATCCCAAACAACGCGGGTCCAATCAGAGTCGGTGATGCCCATGCTAGAATCTGTAAAATTTAGGTGCGCCTGTAACCCATTTGATTCTGCATAGAACCCAGTTTCATCACCTGGCATCATCGTACCTTTGACCCAACTTGCTAGATGAAGTTCGACAAAATGGCCACTATCCAGCCATAACTTACACAACTCAGCATTACCTGCATTCAATACATAACTTCCTTGACCCCAAATAGGATGCATTTCACTGCTGCAACTCGATGAAAACCAACCAAATGTCAAATAATCATTCGCGTTACTGCCATAGTTTGCTGTAGAACTAGGCGAATGCCGGAATGAGGAACTCCCTGATTTGGCCTGAGATGTATCGGCGACCCATTCACCTGCATCAATTGTTTGACCGCTGGTATCGCGGCCAGTACCATAATGGATGGTATCACCTAAAGAGATTTGACCACCGGACCAATCTTCCATGACATCATGCCCAATTGCAACAGGAGTCGTAACTTCACGGACGTTGTCGGCCAATTCACCCACATTTTCACCATCTGCAGTAGCCGTTGCTCGCAGCAGCCACCCTCCACTCAATTTCCCAGTTGCTGAAAGAATGCTATGTGCCGCTTCGGGGATCCAATTGACTGACCCCTGCCTCGTTTGGCCATCACGGACTGAAGAAAAATTGACCCAGAATTCTTGAGTCACTTCACCAACAGGGTGGATGATCTCAATGGAAACGTTGACATCAACTGGTGCGACCGATGTTCCATCTTGAGAGATGATTATCTGAACCTCATAAGGCACTCCGCGGACTGCGTAACCTTGTACCGTGCTATCGGGTTGTTCCCACATCTCCAATGGCATGGTTGTATTGCCAACACTCAACCCAGATACATTGATGTCAATTTGGGCTCGGCCGGCCGTATTGCCAACTTCTGCACCGCATAAGGGAAGGGCAATCGGCCCTAGCAACAGGACCAAGGCCACGAGAGATACTCGCCCAAATACCCCACGCATTGACACGACGAAGCATGGACCGGATTAAAGGTTCACGCGCAGCCGAGTGTGACAAAACGCCACGAAAAAAGCACATATGCCAATTCGGTGACGCAGGCTCATATATCACAACAACACATCAGGGTTAATCTGTGAGAGGGGGAGCAAGTGTCCTTGAGCGGGGCCGAATCATCTTGGGGATTACCCTTCACACCATACTGACCCCATTGTTAGCATTCACAGTAACCTACATGCTAAACCTTGAGAGAGGCACAAATCGGCTCGCACTTGGGATTGACCACACTGAAATGGGATGGGTACTTACAGCGTCTCTGATCAGCGGTCTAACTGCCTTGTTTCTTTCAGTGATCCTTGGGGGATGGATGCCAGTAAATATCGCACGCCGTGGAGGGTGGATGGTCGCTTTGAGGGCGAATTCAAGTGCTGCACGTCCCGATAGAGTCCTGATGGTCCAGCGACGTATTGCGCGATCAGGACATGGGAGACTGGCCCGAGCCGTTCATCTCAGGGAAGAGGGAACGGACCTTGTCGATGCGCATGGAGGGTTACACCTCCTCGCAATGCCATTCCAATTTTGCCTTGCGATCGTGCCCTTGATCATCGTAGCAGCAATCCCTCAAGAATGGATCACTCAGGGTCGATGGTTGGAGGCAGTGGTGATTGTCTACTTGTTATTACTAGGCCTCATGCTGAGGTGGTTTCCTCTTGTAGCAAGCCGGCTTCTAACACCGATGGCCATCGTTCGCAGGGGTATGGTGCGCAGAACTGCTCTTTCATGGCTAACTCCAATTCTCTTGCTTTGGTTTCTCTCAAGATTGATCTTACCCCTAGTTCTCACAGCACTTGAGCCGGCTCTGCCAATCGATGAGTTAATCATGAGTGAACATAGTCTTGCAGTGATATTTGGATATGAAATTCTCGCACCACCCGAAGCGTTCCTAGACCTTGTAGTTGCTTTATCCGTCCTCCCATTTGCAACATATACCGGCCTAGCAGTTTTGTCCGGAGGCGGTGGAACATTACCTGCTTGGTGGCTTGATCCAAACTGGGTCGGAGGGGAAAAAAAGAATGAGAACCTTGAAGGCAAAGAAATTGAAGAGGAAAAGGACGTGAATGATGAAGGGCTCAAACATCAAGATACGCAAGATCAACCCCCCAGATCCATCGAAGATATTCTACGACACCTACCCTAGAGGCATCTCACTTTGTGCGAGACTGGGATTCATCCACAAGAGAGGGCATGGCCGATCCATCCATCCATAGCACACGCGCAAGGCCTTGTATTAAGCCATCTGAACGAGGCCTGCCGAGGTCTGGCCGAGGAAGGGCGAGAAGAACAAGCTCACAAGAACTGCATCGAACTGCCTCAATGCCCCACACGGCGTCTGCCTCATCGCAACAGGAATTAGAGGGTTCAATCAATCCATTAATCTGGTCAATCACGTGAAAATTCCAAGGGCAAGGAGAAAGACCAAACAAACGAGTCGAGGATGTCCAAAAAGATGCAATAAATAGGCCATAGCCAAAAGCACTCCGTGATGAGATCAAAAGCAACATGGCAATTCCCCCGATTAGGATTCCAACGGGGACAGAAGACCACCACAAGCGGTTCATAGATACAAGTCTCTGGATGAGAAAAGGCGAAATCGGAATGGGCCTTGGATGTTCTGGAAAGCGACGGTTGAGGGCTTTTCGGCGCGTCATGACGAGACTCGCTACACGTGGCAAGATCCAACCCAGCATAAGCCCAAGAAAAAGAGATATCAGATGACCGACCATATTCAAGAGAAATCACATCAACTTTGTTTCCTTAATTCTAGGATGGTCATCTCTACAATATCCATTCCCTTTCTGATCTCGTCCTCATTAATGGTATATGCAAAGCGAAGGTGCCCCTCACCAGATGGGCCAAATGCGGAACCTGGCGAGCATAAGACACCGCGATCCAATAGAGCAATTGCAACATCTTCACTCGTCATTCCAGGCACATCAACACGAGGAAAAACATAGAACGCACCATGAGGGATGTGACACTGAACGCCTTCAATCGCATTCAGGCGATCACATATCAGATCACGCCGAGATCGAAAAGCACGGGACATCTCCTCCGGATATTCGGATGCATCGTTGAATGCAGCCAACACTCCGTGCTGCATCGCGTCATTACTACATGCTGCAATATAGTATTGCAACTTATTCACTTGTTCCATCGCATCAAGACGAGGAGAAAGAACATATCCAATTCTCCACCCAGTCATAGCAAACGTCTTTGAGAATGAGTTAATCAGGAATAGGTCATCAAAACCATCGGTAAGAAAAGAGACGTGAGGGCGCCCATACACAATCCGATCATAGACTTCATCAGAGATGATCCAAAGATCATGGCGCCGTGCAAAATCCGTCAATTTATCGCGCTGTTGAGCCGTTAAAGTTGCTCCCGTCGGATTTGAGGGGAAATTGTATAATATCGCTTTTGTCCGCGTATCAACTAGGGCTTCAAGATCGCTAATATTGGGCACAAACTCATTTTCAAATCGGCATGAATAATAACGCGCTTCGCCCCCTGCGATTAGGGTGTCTGGACCATACAACGGAAAATAGGGCTCAGGTAACAACACATTATCACCAGGATTTACTAAAGCCAGCATGCAGTTCAGTAATGCATTGGTCCCAGACATGGTCATGCATACATTGCTCTCATCTAAACCGAGACGATATGAGTTCCACGATTGAGCAATTCGAAGACGGAGTTCTGGGAGGCCAGCTGTTGTGGTGTATTTGTTGTGGCCGGCAAGCATGGCACTGTGAAATGCCTCAATTGCAATCTCTGGTGGTTGGAAGTCTGGTTCACCCAAACCAAACATCACGGTATCTTTTCCAGCCATGTCAAACATTCGACGTACACCGGTTGGCTGGATCGCTTCCGCACGTTCAGCGAACGATGGCATGAGTTGCGCGGGGCTTGCATGCTTTTGAAGCCACTCCGGAACACCGGAATGATATAATTCTGTCAACATAGAGGAGGAATTAAGGCAAAGGCTCGACCGTCGATGTTCAGATTGTCATGTCCGACGCACAGAGTTACTACGATGGCCTCATCGGCCAAGGCTATACACCCGATCAAGCGACCGAATATACGCGCGGTTATTTTCCGGATTTCTCACCAGTGATTGCTGAAGTTGCCCCCGTAGCGGAATTTCAGGTCAACGAAGAAGTTGCGCAGATTGCTGAGACAGCAGGCGTTGAACAATCTGCCCTATTGGATACTGCTCGTCATTTCGACGCAAATGCTGATGGAACACTTGACGCTGGTGAACTCCAAGCAGCAGCAGATGCAATGACTCGTACGGACCTACCTGCTGCCCCCGTCGACCCAATGATGGGGGCACCGCCAATGGCTGCACCTCCTGTAGACCCAATGATGGGAGCACCGCCAATGGCTGCACCTCCTGTAGACCCAATGATGGGAGCACCGCCAATGG
>CAYMED010000019.1:0-43396 GCA_964389655.1 uncultured Candidatus Poseidoniales archaeon | reverse complement strand
ATTCTCTGCTTCATACTCACAATCGTGTTTGCCGGCAATGGTGATTATGCCTCCGGGGTAATCTTTGCGATTATAGGACTGATCTCGGTTATTGTGATATTAAAGACTGATTCTGGCGAGGAAAGTTGGGCTGCTTCACTAAAGGGCAGTTCGAAAGCTGGACTTGAGGCTGGCAAATGGTGGCTGATAGGTGCGGGCATATTCTATTTGTTCGTCACATATTTTTGATGAAATTACACGGATTAGGAAAATCCGGATAAAAAGAAGTGCCATACATCGAGTTCGCAACAGCTCATTCACCTCAATCTAGATGCTCAATGAGTTCTGGTGGACGAGCGATGAACGCACTTTCTCCAGTATCAACAAGCGGGCGCTGCATTAATTTTGGATGAGACACAATTGCAGCCGCTACCTTTTCAGCATCATTAAGGTCTGTTTTTTCAAGCCCACATTCTGACCATTCCACTTCATCTGTCCGAACCAGATCGGGGAGGGGATCGTCAAGTCGTCCTATGATCTCGAGTAAATCTTCAACAGTTAGAGGGGTATTAAGATATTGAACCACTTCAACATCTCTTCCATCCATAAGCGCAAGGGCTTGCCGGCTTTTCGAGCATCTCGGATTGTGAAATAATCGCATTGGCGCGATGACGGGGCTTCTGCTGAAGATGACTACGGTTCTAATTTGAGCGAATTGTTCAAGGGATTGAGGGGGGGATGACGTCCGATGTCCGAGACACTCACCATCGACCTCGGCGGTCGGATTATCGCCCTTTCCAAGAAAAAACTAGACATCAAGGATGACCCACTTAATGTCGACCGAGACCGAATTCTTGCTTATCGAACCAGGCGTGCAAAACGCCTTCCACCAAAATATGGCCTCGACGTTCGAGTTTCGACGACAAGTGGGTCAGAACGGTGGATGCAATTGACTCATAGTTCATCTGAAGGTGCTTGCCTTGAGGCGGTTGAACAACTTGCTGAAGCTTGCTCTGTCCGTTTCGAAGAGCACACCGGCCGCTCTGTTGAGGCTGATGAGCATGGCCTCGATGTCGTCACCCAAATGCGTCGTTTCCCCTCAAGATGGGAGCGCTGCCGCGCCCCAGAGCGTCTACGCGCCTTTGTCAGTCGAACAAAAGATGGATTAGATGTTCAACTTCCATCCAAAGTAGACACATTTGCCTTCGGCCTTCTGCTTGGATTGCTGCTCCTATCTACTGGAGTCGGATTGATGGTTGGCTTTGCTCAAGGATCACTTCAAACCGCATTGACCGGGATTGCTGCAGCAATCCCATTTTGGATCATTCTTGTTGTTCTTGGGAATAGTGCAGGAGGTCTTTTTGAGCATCGGCACAGAATTGTCATTACATCAGAGCGCGTTGAAGTACATCCAAAAGTGCTGCGTTTTTTACCTGGAAGAAGCCGGAGACACCCAATTTCAGAATTTCGGGATCTAGATGTTACTAATTCTGGGCGCCTAGCTCTCTTACTCGATGATCGCCGAATTAGTTGTGATATGTTTCGGCGAGAGGCGCAATGGGTCATTGGTCGAATCGCTTCTGTGCTTGAAGATTCTTCTAGCGCGATCGATAGCGAAGAATGAGGCGAAAGCTTCTGGTGATTCCAATGAGCGATGAGGTTCTTGATGCAATCGAGATGGGCCAACCACCTAGACCAATTCTTCTTCTCGTACTCGCATTAATTTCATCGGTATCGATTGGATCATTTTGGATGACTTGGTTAGAGGCGGATGCCGCGTTTGAAGGCGCGAGTCTACTTGAATCCCTATCGTTCAAAATGGATCTTGAAGAAGTCAATGTTACCGTATCATTCCTTTATATGGACATCGTTTATGACACCCAAGTTCATCTCAAGAGTGCGGATTGTGATGAGGTTGAAAATGCATTTGCAAGATGTGAAAAACGGCTGCTATCCTCGGAGTTGGCGCGAGGGATGTTAGTTGCAACTACGATTGCTTCAAGTTTCATACTCCTACTAATTTGGCCAAGTCCAAACCGCCCACCTATGAAATTGAAATGGGTTCGTTTTCTCCCCTCTCTTTTACTCATTCTTACCCCAATTGTATGGGGCGTTGCTCTAACATCGGGCGAACAATCAAGCATAGAAGAAGAAATGATTGAAGTTCTTCCACAGAGTGAACTGTTTGAGCCAAGCGACTTTAATTTTGAGATGAGACCCATTGCCCCGGTACTGCAAATTGGCCTTGGTATTGTTTCAATTCCTCTTCTCATTTTCCTTGATCCAATCGATAAACGAAGAGATTAACCCATCTTTTCAAGTCTCTCAGAAAGTTCATGATAAGGTAAAATACGCTCTTTAAATGTATATGCAGCCCTTCCCGAAGAAGATGGTAACACCCAGACTTCTGCATCTACGTATGGCCACCCAGGGGGTCGTAAATGTTCATCTTGAATACCAAATTTTGTTCGTGGTTGAATCGGTTCAAACAACTGACTCCATTGGCGGATACCTGTGAATGCGATGATTTTTGGTTCGGCACCAGAACGTATTGCATGAGATTTAAGACGCTCCCATAGATCACTTCTCCATCGAATCATCGTATCTCTTCTATAGGAATTGGCATTATTTCCGGGTACACAGCCAAGATCCGTAAAACCCATGCCATATTCATCCGGCATGATGTCATCACAAGGGGTTGAGACATTTGGAGAGAGAATCTTGGATTCTGTCAAGAGTCTCCAAAAGCGATTGGAAGGATTTCCATAAAAACGACCCGTATTCCAAGCAATTATGCTTGGATTATGTCCTATGAAAAGCAATTTTAGGGGATTTTCATCACATCCAGGTGATGCATATCGTTCTTGCCAGAGAGCTGGATGCGGCGCCCGAAAAACATCACGCGTTTCTTCTGACATGCATTCAAATCCAGTAGGGTGATGTTGAAAGGCACGGATGATATGACAAAAACTACGATGGTTGATTGGTTCTTTGGCATCACCGACGGCCTTGACCCAGAGACTCAGATCGCCGCTCAAGTGAGTTTAGCATTTGGGGCATTTGTACTTTTCCTGATTGGAATGGGAGTAGCAGGTACAATTAGGAAAAAAATCATTCGATGGTTAAAAATTGGGAATACAAAAAATGTGAATTGGAATCAATTACGAAGCAAGAACTTAGACCATAAAATCGACGTCAAGCAACTCCGTGGAGCACAGCAAAAGCAAGCCATTGATTGGCAAGAAATGCGTCGAGAAAGGGGGGGTGGAACTTCACACGGGGCACCCATAGACGCCCCGCAACTAGCGCTCAAAAAAGTGACTGAAGAAATCCCACAGCCTGCTATTTGGCCATGGCCACAAACCCAGCACCTTTCCCCCTCGCAACGGCGGAAGTACTTGCATGAAGCACTGGAGTATTCGCGCGCCGGGGATATAGAAGGGGCCACATCAAAGTTTGAATTGCTGGCAGCCAGCCTTGGAGATGATATTGATCTTGTATTCCACATCTCTTTACTCCTCACAAAGTTGAATCGTACAGACGAAATGCAAATTCTTCTTTCAAATGCACAGATTCATGCTCCAGAAAATGAACATGTACAACTTGCTATTCAAAACCTAGGCCTTTCTAATTCCTGAAAATATCTCGCGTGAGTGCTACTATGCCTACTATTCTTGCTCGACAAGAGCGTCCACCTCCTCCATACCCATTGGCAGCATTTGGTTCAGTTATTCTCATCTGGCTGATTATTAAATCAGGAATCATGCCGATCTCGCTTGCAACTGATACATCATTCGTATTGCTTGCTCTTTTAGCAATCATGATTGTGTGGGAAGGAATGATTTATTTTCAAGCAAATAAGCGGGATGACTCTTCACAACGAGAAGCGAGTTTACAGCCAACATCTCTCCTTGTTGCGCTTTTTTTCCTTTTCTTTTTGATTCGAATACGCTACCCATTCCTGATCAATGACGAGGCAAATATAGATTGGTTACTGGCGGGATTATGGGCATTTATGGTATGTCTTGTTGTAGCAGATTTCGATATTCATCTCGATCTTCCTTTACTCCTCATTGGCCTTTTAGGTGGACTAATGATTGAAGCATGGGGAACAATCACAGAATTATGGGTTTACTTCAGCAATGAAAAGCCGCCATTTTGGATCCTTCCAGCCTGGCCGATTGCCGCGTTAACAGTAGAACGGCTGTGCCGTTTGCTGCGGGCAAATCGATGGCACCCCCATGCTCAGTATTTTTCATGGATATTTATGATCGGTTTTCTCGGAATCATGGGCTGGTTTGTTCGACCAACATGGAGCATGTGGAGTACGCAATGTGTTCTTTTTCTCCTTGCTGTTGTGACGTTTGTTGGTGCCAAGCCAAGAGAAGATGCATCTCTTTTCATCATCGGTTCTTGCTTGGGCTATTTTCTCGAGTATTGGGGAACAAGTCGGGGGACTTGGGTATATTGGACCGGTGAAATTCCCCCCACTGCTGCTGTTCTTGCGCATGGTTTTGCTTCAGTAGCTTTTGCACGAGGATTGTATTATGCAGATATAGCGCAGAAATGGGTGAATCGAGGACCTGTTATCGGAATTGATGAATGATTGGAAAATGGGAAAAATGACAAAGGTCTAGCCGTCACCGATGTTGTGTTGAGGGGTGTCAAGACTGTGCGAGTTCTCATTGTCGCCTTTATCGGTCTACTAATGGCCGCTCCAAGTGTAGCTGCTTGTGAAACCGAAGTTGCAAATGCACTCACTGGCCAATTCCCATCCCCAACTGGAATTTCTCCCGACAAAGATGATTCGATTCGTGAAACTGCGAACCTTGCTGGAATTGGTCATCAAACAGCACGGCATATGCTATGGCGAGTATTGATGGGGGAGGTATTTACAGAAGAAGAAGTTGCCCTAGAAATTGATCGATCCATGGAAGAAAATGGCTCCAATCCAAACTGGAAAAGTTTTGACACAATCGTCGCTAGCGGAGAAAACGGGGCAATTCCACATGGAGATCCAGAAAACAACGGAGCCGGCCCAAAGGTGGTTGAAATTGGTGATGTGGTTGTGGTTGATCTAGGTGCTAGAGTAAATGACTGGGTCAGTGATGTCACTAGAACATATATTGTGGGGCCGACCAATAATGAAACGATCATTGAAGTTTACATGGCAGTCTACGATGCTCAAAACCTCACATTCCCTGTTATTGAGGCAGGAACGCCTGCTTGGATCCCTGATGATATCGCAAGAACACATATTGAAGAACAAGGCTATGGGGATTACTTCATCCACAGTTTAGGTCATGGGTTTGGAATCTGTGTTCATGAACCCCCATTGCTCTCCAGTGGTACAGATGACCCTCTTTTTGGATTGACATACAATCAGCAACCACTCGCTGTATGGGATGCAGTGACTGTTGAACCAGGGATATATTTAGACGGCTGGTTTGGAGTTAGAATTGAGGATGACTTTCTAGTCAATTCCGATGGACATGAATTCCTCACCGAAGATTTACCTCGTGATCTCGAATGGTTCATGATCGAGGTCGATGATTACGAATCGATGGATTTGCACGACGAGGTTCCAGATGACAATGATGAATCATCACTGTTACTTTTTCCAGTGGGTGCCGTGGAAACAATAATTCTTCTAGCAATGGCTGCAGTCAGTTTTAGGCGCGATTCAGTTGTTGAATGATCATTATCGAAAAAAAGTGTTACAAGCAAGAAAGTGGATACTCATCATCCTGTTGTACGGGATTGAACTAATACAAACCATAGGGGCTCATTTTTGCTAGAAATACAAATGTAGTATAACTCTACACCGAAATACTGAGGACATCTAGAAATGCATTCCCATCGTGTTTTCATGACCTCAATATTGATGATATTATCAAGCCTATCTGCAGGATGCATGTCAGGAACACAAAATCCTACTGCCAATCCTTCGGGAAGTGAAATACAAGGGGATAATCAAACGACGAATGATACGGTTGGAAATGTGACCGATCAGAATAACACTGTTGAGAATGGAACGAACAATCCAGATAACAACACCGTTGTGGATTGTTCACTCTATCTGTTCAATGAATGCAATGACATGGAAGGTTGTCATTATGTAGAGATATATGATGAAAATGGTCCAGTCAGCGGTTCATGTGTGCCTGATGATGGTGGCCCAGGAACGATTGTTGAATGCCTCGAGGGTCATGTGGGATCGCTCGGGATGGATCCAGAGACAGGGATGTGGGTAGGTTCCTGCTCGCTTGTGCAATGCCCTGAGGGGGCATCCGGTCTTCCATGTGCCTGTGATGCTGACTATGAGGGTGAGGTCTCTTGGAACAATGCCACCGAAACATGGGATGGAGGCTGCAATGTGATCATCAATGAGCCGAGTCCTGAGGCTTGGGGCAATGGAAGTGTGCGTTTCATCTACGTGATCAACGACTTGGACCCAGATGATGTTGCCCCCTTCCATCTTCGATTCACAGCCGAACCCATGTCGGAGCAGAATCCCGTTCTGATGACTCAGATCTGCTCGATGTCCGAGGGACACAAGAGCAATGTGTGGCAGGCTTGGGTATCGGGGCCGTTCAATACAGTCACCGCTTGGCATGTTGAAAATGCCAACGATCTGTCGCTCGGGCAATTTAAGTCCAGTTCCGGATTGAATGCCAAGAATATCGTGGGTAACACACACCCTACAGCGTCCTTCACGCGTGAAGTAGGTGTAGAAAGTCACATCGATGCGGTGATCACCAACAAATCGGAGTATGTCTGCGCCATTGAACCAGTGAGTGATCTTGATGGTGATGGAATGCCAGATTCTTGGGAAGAAAGCAATGGATTAAATTCTTCTAATCCATCTGATGCAGCTTTAGGTGATGCAGATGATGGCCTAACAAATCTCGAAGAATATCTAAATGGTACAGATCCTAATTCTAATGATACAGATAATGATGGTTTACCCGATGGTTATGAAGTTGTTTGGGGTTTTAACCCACTAAATAGTGGGGATGCAAATGCAGACCCAGATGGTGATGGATTAACAAACTTGCAAGAATTTAGTGGTGGCACTAACCCCTATGATGCTGATACGGATGGAGATGGTCTATCCGATAGTCTCGATATGTTCCCGAATGACCCCAATGAGACCATCGACTTCGATGGTGATGGGGTGGGCGACAATGCAGATCAGGACGATGACAACGATGGAGTGGATGACGCGAACGATTCCTTCCCCCTGAACGCTTCTGAGGACAGCGACTACGACAGTGATGGAATCGGTGATAATACAGACACCGATGATGACGGTGATGGAGTGGATGACGCAACAGATACCTTCCCGTATGATGCCAGCGAGAGCGTGGATTCCGATGGAGATGGTCTAGGTGACAATTCAGACGTGTGGCCGAACGATTCACGATGGCAGCACGATTCAGATTTCGATGGTATGCCCGATTCCTGGGAATTACAGCACTTCAACACCCTGATGGTGGGATACGCTGCTGATTCGGATGGAGATGGTCTCAATGAAAGCACGGAATTCCGCCTCGGGACTAACCCTTTGTCGGCCGATTCGGATTCGGATGGTTGCGAGGATGCCCTTGATTGGGCACCAGTAAATTCCTCCGAGTGCTTCGATACCGATGGAGATGGTATCGGTAATGCTGCAGACCCAACCCCTTGGTTGTCCTCTTCAGGAAACGGGTCATTCACAATGAACTACACAATCATTGGTGTCGGGCAAGGGCACCACTTGAGCTGGGTTCCCGGCAATATGTACGCCTACTACTATCAGGTCACGCCCGACCATATCTGGACGAACGGCTCCAGATCGCCTGTCATCGAGTTACGAGACATGCCCAACGTCAACGCCACCCTTGCCATCTTTGGAATGAGCATGGCAAACCTCTCTGTCTCCACCTCCCAAGACCTCGGCAACGATACCGAAAATGAGGACTGGGGTTGGAATTCGACCAGTAAGATCGAGTGGAGAATATACGATGGTAATCTTAGTATATTCTACGTCGACGACGTGGCGCTGTTTGCGATTAATGTCACTTTGTTAATGTATCTTGATTACTCCGACCTGCTCTCATCATTCAGCCCAATCACGATGTGGGGTTCGTCATCCGCAGGCACAATCATCGATATGACCAACACCGGTACTAATGTCATTTACCTCCAATTGCTGGCAGCATTGCGGCACGATCTGGGCAATGCATCAATCAGTTACAACTTCAGTTCACAAGATGCAATCCTTGCTAATACCTACAGTTGGGATAGCAACTCTCTGCCGACCAATGCGACGAATTGGTTGTCTTCAGTGGTCACAGCAGATGGAAACGTGCCAGGAGGTCTGTTCGATACCATCATCTCTGAGATCCATACTCACAACAACACGACCACAATCTCGTCTCCCTCATCTTTCATCTCAAACATCACATCTGGTCGCTCAGTTGCTGGTTCAGAAGGTGCTACTGTCGCCATGCAAAAAGAACAATAGTCATTCATCCCCTAAGGTTTGGAGATATGCTAGATCTTTTTCTGGCGGAAATCCCAACCATCGAATGAGTGCAAAACTTACGAAACTTAGCAAACAAATGTTGATCCCCCAGGCGATATAGTGATTGATTAAGACGCGTTCTACAAGAATATAATTGAGAATGGTGGAGATTACAAGATAGATAGCCAAACAAAATGCTGTCCATTTGAGACTTGTTGCATATTCAACTCCTGATTTGAAGGTGAATCGATGGTGCATGTAGTGAGCCTGTACCAATCCAAAAATAGAAGATAATATCCAAGCTGTTACTGCACGATGCGCCGCCCATACATTCGCCCAGTAGAAAAAAACGTAGAAAATAAAACGAATGCTGGTATTGAATGTGCCGACAATGTTGAACCTCATGAATTCTTTCAACATTTTTTTCGGTGTCCACTTCACCGCTATCATGCGATCGTTTAATTTTGAGAGACGTTCTATGATTGGGATTTAGATCGCCTCCGAACCGATCACGCACGCATCATTTGAGGCTGTAGTTCCAACCAACATCGCTGCGGGAACAAAGAGGAGGCCGACGACCAGCACTGCGGAGGATGAACGTGTCAACGGGCCCGGCGCTTGGTATGATGGCCTAAACATTCCTGATTCAAACGGTGGCATGGTGGATCATACGATCTCAAAATGGTCTATTCAAGGTACTTTTTCCGAACAGAACAAAACTGAATGAACCTTTCGATTGATATTTTTGGAATCTTCTTTTGATGAAAGGTTGCGATAATAATCCACAAACTGACATGGGCGGATGTAATCAAAAAAGCACTTGTGATGCTCATTTCTTTCGGCAAAAATGCGGCCATCATCCCTAACAAAGCGAAATGTAACACATAGATGGTCAATGAGAGACGCCCTGCGGGGGCAAGGACCCGCATAAAAGGGAAAAAGCGCCTAGAGTGTGCTCTGAACAGATCCCACACAAAAACAGCCCACGCAAGAGATACGAAAACGAACCATGGGTTTGCTGGGAAAAAGGTGAGAATACCATCACCAATCGGCATGGCCCAAGGTTGTCCATTCACCATGGCAAGAACTCCAGTCAGTGCAAGTGCTACAAAAGCAAAACATCCAGTACGTCGAAGAACTGGTCTGCGTTCAGATTCTTTAAGCACATTATGATCTAGAATTCCTCCAATCAAGAAATACGCCACCCAAGGAAAAAAAGGATAAGTTCCATTGATGAACAGTCTCAAAAACCAATCTTTCAAGGTGGTTGCTTCAACAAACCACCACCAGTCATCAATAGGGGTGAGAGATGGAAATAGAAAGAAGATGAAGGCAGGGATCAAAATAACAACCGTTGCCCGAATGATTCTCGATCTCACAGGAGGTAACCAGATCAACCTCGAATGGATAAGTCGGTCGCGCATCAAACTGTATGGGGCAATCATTGTGCACAGAGCCAACAAGCTCAGAACACCAGGTGTATACCATTTGAAGCGCTGTGGGAGGAGCAAATTAATAGCAAATTGAAAAATGAAAAGGGCAAATACACGCACCCAAAGCCACCGTGCAATTGGAATCCCCTCATCCATTCGTCGTCGAATACCACGATGGACGGCCCATCCTGAAAGAGTGACAAATAACGGGGCAGCCATTCCACCTATTGCTGCTGACAAAAGTGCAAGAATATGGGTTATATCTACTGGTGCAGGCAACATGGCTGCAGTATGTACTTGGACCATTGCTAAGACTGCAAGACCTCGCAAAGCATCGATGTGCTTTGCTCTCGACCGATTCGGGTCCCATTTATTCATTAAATTCCCTTTCATCTGATTTTGATCTGTTGATCGTGTTTGTGTGATTCTCAAAAAGCACCCTTCCGGGTTCCATCCAATCGGAGGGAATTGGATTGTGTCCGCTTCCTGCTTGTGCGGCCCCTAAGAGGGACACTAGAATGATTGTAGATGCCAAGGCAAATGCGAAGCGGCGGGGAGAATGGGCCTCTGCAGAGGGCATCGACACGAGGCCGCATATTCATGACTTCTATTAGACCTCGGTAGGAGTAGAAAATCACGATCGCCGTGGTACAGAAAATTGCCAACTTCGCGACCCAATGGTTGAATGTTAGAAGGCCGCGCGGCGGCTGTGATCAGAAGCCATGGAGGGGAGTCAAGCCCTTCAAAACTGGTTTTTGCCCTAATTATAGCGTTCGTGGCCCCATCTTTTTCGGGATGCTTTGGGGAAGATCCTTTGCCGCCGCCACCACCACCCGGGATTTTTGATTTTTCACAATCTATTGGCAATACGACATACTATCACTGGGTTGATGGAAAAGATGCAGTTTCTGACACGTCAAACCATACAAACTTAACCGATAACAACACACCATTCTGGGCAGAATCAACCTATTATGGAATTGGTTTTACGACATTTGAACCTACAATTGGAGTAACAAGCTCAGGCACACTTGTGATCACAAATTATCGAGGAACTGGAGATGGCACCCACATCATTCGCAGCCAAGATCTAGGGCAAACGTGGGAGGATATCGGACCCTTCAATCCAATATTCCCAAGTACTGGCCAAGTCCCAAGCAGCAATGACCCATATCTCTATGTCGATCCTTGGACTGACCGCATCATCAAATTCGATATGCACGCTCTCACTGCAATGTTTGTTGAATATTCTGATGATGAAGGTGATTCATGGAGTATCCCTTATTCTGCTGAAGGATATTATTCACCTCAAGATCACCAATCGATTGCATCAACGGTCGTTCCTGATGGAGTTACTGCATTCCATGAGACCATCTATGTATTCTGTATTAATACGGGTAACTCTGCTGCAGGACCCCAATGCAGCCGAAGCCTCAATGGAGGTCTTACATGGGACATTCAGAGACCGGGATATCCAATCGGCGTCTTTCAATGTTCAGGCTTGCATGGACATGTAATTGGTTCGCCTGATGGAGCCGTTTATCGTGGAAATCCATCTTGTGATGGTCCGGCTGTGTATCGTAGTGTAGATGGAGGATATACTTGGACGGAGCATACCATTACTACAACGATCCAAATGGTCGATGGATGGCATGACCATGAAGTTGCGACTGCAACAGATGATTCTGGTAATCTCTATGCTGCATGGATTGGAATGGATGAAATGATTTGGTATGCGTATTCACGCGACCAAGGAGATACATGGTCCGATCCAATGATGGTAGCGCCCCCAGGTATCAATGGCAGTGGGTTCCCTACGATTGCTGCTGGGGCAGAGGGTCGGGTTGTCATTGGATATATTGGGAAAGGAGCGGGTACGGCGGGCTGGAATGGGTACATGTCCATCATGACTGATGCATTTGCCGACCGGCCATTGATCACCACAACTGCGGTAAATTCTCCTGATGATCCTCTTGATACAGATGACGATTGTGGAAACAAGAGATGTGGTGGATTTGGTGATTTCATCGATATTGTAATCGATGTGGATGGCCGCCCATGGATTGCCCTTTCCCATAACCCGGCGGGTGAATTAGGAATTGTAGGAACATTAGTCACAGGACCCGCACTTAGAGGAAATCTGACCATGCTTCCCCCTCTTGAATATGGGGGCCCTTCAACACTCTAAGTTCTCTTTTTCTCTTCGATAATGCTGCAAGAGATGTACCAAGAATAACGGGTGCAAGGCCTGGCATGGGGAGCCATCCTTCTTCAGACAACGGCGTGATTGTAATCTTAGAAACATTGATCGTTTCATGAACCCACCGAGATGAATCAATGACTCTTTTCTGATAATGTAATTCCCAAAAACCTCCGGTCTCCAAACTAAGGTTTCCAATAGGGAATATCTCAGCGGTGGAATTACTGGCATTAACGCTGAAGTTACTTGAATGCCAAAGCACCTCTCCTGCCTCATCGACATAGTGTAATGAGGCATTACGAGTACTGGCACGACCTAAATTCTCAACCAAAAGGTGAATCTCGTCAAGGTGAATCTCCAAAGTGGAGACGTCTAGGCGGGCCCGCCAAAACCAGACATTTGAAATAAGGTATCGCATCACATCCAATTCTTCGCCAAGTCGGTTTGATAATGGGTCAATGGTTCCTAGTGCCCATTGTTCGTCATCCGTTTCAAACGTAAATGTGGGGAACCCCATCACACCATAGCCATAATCTCTACTGGTTCCACAATTTGGATACAAACCCTGATTTGCATTTTGAATTGGAATATCTGAGATATTTGCGTGAACTTCATCCCTAATCCCGTGGAATAACTCCCAATCTGAAGGTTGGTCGGGCCATTTGCCCCATGGATAGAGCATAATCCAAACTCCAGTATGCATTGTAACATAGAGGTCAGCATCAGGCACAACCGTATTCATGTAAATCGAATTCGCAAGGGTTTCAGATTCACTGAATGCACCACTACCTGGCTGGGTTGTCTCGCAGGTATTCCAGTAATGGTTGTAATTTCGATTCAAATCCACTTGATTGATATTCCAGCGTGTGTCAATGTCATTACCATCTGCATTCAACATGATGAGAATATGTAATTCAGTTGTAGTGAGGACATCAATGATTTCCTGATCTCCAGCCGCCCAGCCCCCTATGTAATATTCAGCGGTTAAGAATGCTAATTCAGTTCCAAGGTGCTCATTTCCATGGTGCCCACCATCGATGTAAACAACCTCTTTCTGTGTACCATCTGGTTTGGTATTTTGAGCCCAATCAGATATTTGAAGAACCCAGAGATTCCTACCGAGTTCGGTTTGTCCAGCAACGGTCAATATAACGATATCAGGATGATCTGCAGCCCATGATTGTACATCAGAAGTCAGTGTCAGATAAGAATGGTACCAATGTTCCTGAACAATGTCTGGCTGTTGAGCCATAATGGGCATGGATCCAAAAAGAATGAAAATTAGAATCGATATGGGCGCTCCAAATCGCAACTTCTGCACGCCCATGCACTTGGGGACGGGTTGTCAAATTTCAAGTCTATCCGGTTATTGCCATGGTTGCCAAGGGGCAGATGAATTAGGACGGTGCCAATGAGTTCCAGAGCCTGGTGGGTGTTCATACCACTCAAATCCATCCGATCCAATTGTTCCTCTTGCACCTGGGGGAGGAGCGGTCCCCCGTGGAATCGTGGATGCTTCCATCGAAGGATTGGGCATTGAATAACCTCCATCTTGCTGATCTGGGAGAGATGCCATTTTTGCTGCTGCTGCAGCTAGATCAGATTCGGGTTCTCCAGGTCGGCGACGACCTAATACAAGACCCATGAGGAATAAAAATGCGATACTTGCTCCGGCTATCCAAACCCACATGGTCAATTGACCAGAATCGCTTTCACCATCAGATGCCAAATCTTTTCCTGTAACAGATGTGTTATCAATGGGTGTGACAATCAGACTCGTCGTATTGGTTGAATTATCCTCATTTGTGATATTGTCACCCTGGTTTATGGTTGTAGAATTGTTGTAATAATTTACAATTGTAGATGGACCGTCATTTTGTTCTGCTTCATGAATAATTGTTACATTTCCCCCAGACCCGGTTGGAATGCATCCACTCTCCCCCCAAGGGCACGTATCTTGTACATCTGGTGTTCCATCATTGTCGTCATCAGCATCTTCAATGGTGTCATGACACCCATCCCCATCATGATCCAAGGCAGGAGATGATGTCCAATCCGCATGCCCTTCAGGGCACGCATCTACTGTGTTATTGATTCCATCTCCATCTACATCCACATCTTCTCCTGCATCTTCACAGCCATCCCCATCTCGGTCAGTCATGCGCCCAGACCTCCATTGAATTGCGCCTTTTGGGCACCGGTCATTTTCATCAGAAACAAGGTCGTTGTCGTCATCGGGATCTTCATCAAAATCGCGACACCCATCCCCATCATGATCCGTCAGGTTTGTTGAAATCCATCCAGTACGCCCTGTTGGGCAGGCATCGAATAAATCAGTGACTAGATCATTATCATCATCAGGGTCTTCATCTAAATCACGGCATCCATCTCCGTCATGGTCAGCAATAATCCAGCGCGTCCATCCGACAATACCACGCGCACAAGAATCCGCTTGGTCAGCAGCACCATCACCATCATCATCCCCATCTTCACCGTCATCTCGACAACCATCACTATCGTGGTCTGTGAGGTGGGTTGATGCCCATGAAAGGTCTCCTTTTGGACATGCATCGACAAGATCTGAAAGGAGGTCATTGTCGTCATCATCATCTTCTAAGTCGTCATTGCATCCATCACCATCATGATCGGATGTTGCGTTTGATGCCCAAAAAATCACACCAAGAGGGCACGAATCTAGAAGATCAGAAATTCCATCATCATCGTCATCACTATCTTCATCAACATCTAGGCATCCATCACGGTCATGGTCATTCCAAGTAGCTGAAAACCACCCAACTGAACTCATGGGGTTGCATGAATCATCATCATCTAGAATTCCATCATCATCATCGTCATTATCTTCAGAATTATCATTGCACCCATCCCCATCCCAGTCAGTTAAATTTGCAGATATCCAAGATGTTTTGCCAAGGGGGCAGCGGTCGTCCACATCGAAGACTAAATCATCATCATCGTCGGTATCGCAGGCATCCCCACTTCCATCACTATCGTGATCATCTTGAACGGGATTATGTGTCAATCGACAATTATCAATTCGATCAGGGATCCCATCCCCATCTAAATCTGGATCTCGCTTCCAAACAAATAGGTCATTGGACCCGTTGCTTATCAGGACTTTTCCTTCAAAAGAAGGGTTTCCATTGAAATGGCCACTGTAATATGCTGTCCCATTTGCATCAGAGTCAATTCCAGAAATCGTAGAAACAAGACCTACAGACCAATCTTCACTTCCATTTGGGAATACACGAGTTGCTGTATCCCCCCCAACAGAGTGAATACGCCCTAATGTATCGACGTGAACTTCGATTGGTGTGTACGATGAACGAGAGGGGCGCATTCCCCAAATCCATGTCCCATTTGTCGATATTTTTGCAACAAAAGGGCCACTATTTGGTAGAATAATTCGGGTACCATAACTTGAATGGGCTCCATCACGACCAGTTACAATTGCAGATCCATTTCCATCAATATCAACAGAATACCCATAATCATCCTGGAGGCCCCCTGCGTGTGAGACCCATTGCCAAGTTCCAAACTGGGTTGATTTTGCCACATATGTATCCCAACTCCCTGAAGATATATTGGATACTGGGCTCAAATCAATTTGATATCCAAAATATCCGGTGAGGAAAATATCGTTAAAGGAATCTACAGCCACCCCATACCCTTGAGTTTCATGGCAACTATTCCAACCACCCCCTGTGCTATGAGCTGCAATGGGTTTTCCCCAAATATAGTCAAGATCTGAATTGAGCACAACAACATACGCACTATTGATCCAATAGTCACATTTGTTGTTGAATTTTTGCTGGAAATTTATGCGTAATCCACCATCATCGGAATAATACGAAGTTCCAGTAACGATGACCCTATCATTTGAATCTACAGCAAGGTCCCTCACATAATCGTAGTGATATTCACCAATGGAAATCGATTGATTCCAAACACCATTGGCTGAGATGCGAGCAACGAAGCCATCCCATCGGCTTGGATTACTGTACGGTCCCCAACTAGCTGCATTTCCGAATTTGTAGTCATACTGAAGATATCCACCAATAACTGCAGAACCATCACTCAAAATTTCAAGGTCTTCTACATGAATTTGGGAATTGCTATCTTGGGATTCTGTTGTTGTAACCCATTTCCATGCGCCATCAGGAGTCATGCGAGCAACGAAAACATCGTTTCCTGCAAAAATAGTCTTGTTTCCGAATATGGCAGAGCAAGTACCGGCACTTGTACAAACGCGGCCTGTAACATACACATCGCCATTTGACCCAATTCGGAGAGAATGTGCTTCATCTCCCCCAATCCCCCCCACATGGGCAATCCAAGACGGGGATACGGCTCTTCCACTGACTGCTGCTTCAAAAATCGGGTCAAGCGTATTGCTATGCGTTTGTTCTTGCTCAGAAACTTGTCTATTTAGGGAAAAATAGGATGTTGAAAGGAGCAGTGCGAAGAGAACGAGTAGACACTGGCGCATAGGTGATCATTTCTTTGGGATACATGCTCTTCCTTATCGGTATCGATTGCAATCCATATCAAAAATAGTCACTTTCCATAGGGAAAGGCCGAGTGATGAAGTTGAATCTTAAGGTTCCCTTCCTTATCTCGGATATGGGCAAATGTAAATTCTGCTTTGACCTCATCCCCTTCTTTATCGGTGAAGTAGTAGTTTCCCATCGACAGGGCAATTCCTTCTTTAACAATAATTCCTGCATTCTCAAATCTGATATTCACCCATGGTTTTAGAGCAAAACCTTGGTCTTCTTCGTATTCATGATCATGGCCAACAAAATAAGATACTGCACTTTTGAGCGTTCCGCGAAATTGCTGTTCAGAGGCTTTTGTGGGGCAAAACAAAAGTGTATCATCCTCGATCAAATAGAGATTTTTTACTGCTTTTTCCGCACACTCATATGCGGCCTCCCAAGTTGGAGATGCACCAATTTCAATGATCGAAGCGGCCCAAGCACTCTGGGCTTCTTCTACATCTTCATTTTTGACCGGGGGAGTTGAAATATTCATTCCTAAACCTTCTTTCCGAATGCACCTTTAACTTGATCCTTTACTGCCTTTTTCATTGCTTCTTTTGCCACTTTTTCTGCCTCTTTTTGAGCTTTATTTCGCACCTCAGAAGTTGCATGATCGATTTTTTCTTTGATTGCTGTTCTCGCCGGTTCAGTCGCTTTGGCAGCAGCATTCACTGCTGCTCCTTTGATGGAACCACTCACTGCTTTGCGAAGAGCTCCCTTTGCCAATTTCCCGACCCCCTTCTTACCTTCATCATTCATGTGGGGTGGTTATGCTGGACATGTTTGGACCTGTCGGCTTGAATGATAGTTCGTAGAATCGATATTTTCTTCAGCATTGTTGGGATTCGATAAAATGTATCAACCCATAGGGCCCCATGTGTGGCTTGCTTGGCTCGCCCTACTTGCGTATGTTGGATTGATGCTTGGAATTGCTATTTGGGCACGTCGGGATCGACCAACAGATGATGAAGGATATTTCCTAGGCGGGCGATCTCTGACATGGCCGTTGCTCTTAGCGACCATGGCGGCAACAAATTTCAGCGCCTTTACTGTATATGGCTCAAGCGGTGCTGCTTACCGAGTTGGCCTATCCTTTCTGCCAATTATGGCGTTTGGAACTGGGTTCATGGCCGTAATCATGTGGGGGATTGGGCGACGTGCGCGTGCAATATCGGCTGAATTAGGTGCCGTAACCGCACCTGAAATCATTGGTCTACGAACCGGTTCAGTTCCCGCACAAAAAACAATGGCGGCTATTTTCGTACTAGTTACAATACCCTACTTAGCTTTACAACCACGAGCTGCTGGAATCGTAGTTGAAGCACTATTTGGCTGGCCAAGTTGGACTGGAGCGGTGCTTGTAACCGCCATTGTTGTGGCATATACATTGCAAGGAGGTTTGATGGTTGTTGCCCGAACAGATGTTGCCCAAGGACTCCTCGCCCTTCTATTATTGTGGGCCGGTTTATTCCTTGTATTGGGAGATGTAGGGGGTCCATCGAAAGCCTTTGCTGAACTCGCCGAAACAACTCCTGTGAAACTCGGGCGTGCCGAAGTTTATGTGTGGAGTATTTGGGCTAGTACTCTTCTTCTATGGATGCTTGCTGACCCCATGTTCCCACAACTATTCCAGCGCTTGTGTGCTGCAGAAAATGACAAAGCAATAGGACGCATGTCTGTCCTATACCCTCTAGTTGCAACGCTAGCATTCATCCCCCCAATCCTGATTGGGGTGTTAGGACACCTCAATCATCCAGGGCTAAGTAGAGCTGCCTCTGACAACATTCTCCCGACCCTAATTGTCGAAGCGGGTGGTGAGTTGTTTGGAGGCCTTATTTTGATTGCAGGGCTTGCCGCCTTGATGTCAACAATGGACTCACAATTGCTTTCTGCTGGTTCTTTCGTAGTTCGAGATCTTGCCCAAAAAGATCAAGAAAATAGTGAAAATATTCGTACAATTACAGTCATTTCTCTTGCAATACTTGGCCTTCTTCTTTCTCTTTGGTCCGATTTAACCATTCTTGACCTTGGATTATTGGCATTTACGGGATATGCCGTTCTTTTCCCTGCTGTTGCCGCCACACTATTTTCCGACCAAATAGATGGACGTGCTGTGCTTGCTTCGGCAATTGCTGGAGAATTGATGGTTGGGCTTGCTCACTTTAGTCCGCAAGTGTTTGCGGGATGGTGGGTTGAACCCGTTGGACCAAATGTGCCCATTATCATCGTACCTGCAGTAGGGGTAGCGGTTCTTGTTCTCATTGGCACACAGGTGGCTGTTGCAGGAACTAGTACGATGCGCGGGCTATGGAAAGCCGCCCTACCTCGAAAAGAGGCTAGGTTGCCGATTTTAGGCTTAATCAGTGTCTTTATTCTAGCCAATGACTTTTGGTGGTGGAACGACCGAACTCCATTTTTACTTGGTTTACCATTGTGGGTATGGTGGTCATTCCTGCTATCTGCTGCACAAATTTATCTCATGACTCTCTGGACTCAAATCGAGTCTGAAGAAAATCCAGTACCCATATCCTCTGATGAATAGGCTTACTCATGTTGTATTCTTACAGGCTATGATATTGAGTAAAATCTCTCCCATATCACGGGCATATGCGCACAAGCGACGAATCGTTTCTGAAACCCTGAATTGATAAAGAACCGATGTTACATTTGTTCTTCCTCTCCAAAGGGTATCCTCGTGCTCAGAGAGGTTTTGCTGCGCTTTCTTTAATTCCATTCTTGCATCATGGATTTCTTTTGGGTTTTCTGTACGGAGGTTGATCATCAACGCTTTAATTGATGTCTGCCATACTTCTAATTTATTCAATGGCTCTGTATCAAATTTCAACACTGGCTTCTGCCCTGTAGAGATAATCAATTGAGCCAGTAACTGTGCATGATCACCCATTCTCTCAAAGGCCCTACCTAAATTTGCAAACTCTAGTGCAGTTCTCCTGCCAGTGTCCAATTCAACGGCAACTTTGTGAGACTCAAGCAATGCACCAACTTGTCGTTGAATGAGAAGTTGCATGGCATCAATTTCACGCTCTCTTTCTTCAACATCATCCAATATCGCTTCATCTTCTCCTGAAAGAACATCTACGATGTCACGAATGATAGAAGTCAATTGCAGATACATTCTGTTGAGGCCGGATGAAATTGGCATCTCCCCAATATTCAATAGATTGAGTAATTCAATCTTTTTTTCATCCTCATTCATAATTTCAAAACCAGAAGTCATTCGCATAAATCGCTTGATCCTTGCCTTTTGCTCACGCGTAAATTCATCTGCAGAAACGAGCCTGATTCGATCAGCTGATGCGATATAGGCAGCAACCAAATGATCGACTAATGACCCAACAGGTATTTGATCGACATTGAGGGAGATTTCTCTTCTCCGTGGCTTATTTTCTAATGCAGGATTAACCCTCAAAGCACCACTGGGTCGCCAATCAATCTTGACACTATCTTTTGCCCTCATCCCATGATGAAGTGCCCATTCCTTTGGAATGCTAAGAGTAAATGTGCTGCCTCCAGTTAGTTGCAGCCTTCGAGTATGGATACTTCCAGGACCATATGCCATAAATCGCCATCCTAAATATTGCTATATAGATTACTTATGATCTAAGTAATATACCTATTTTCCCTCAATCATAACAATGTGGGAAGTCATTCTGTTCGCATCACTAGTAATTGCGGCATATATGGCATGGAACATTGGAGCGAATGATGTTGCAAATGCGATGGGTACGAGTGTTGGAAGTGGGGCTCTAACTCTCAAGAGGGCAATTCTTGTGGCAGCATTGTTTGAATTCTGCGGGGCAGTCTTCTTTGGAAGCCACGTTACTGATACAATCCGAAAAGGTGTTCTTGATTTTGGAGGAGAAGATTTCGGATATGAGATAAGTCAAAAATTGATGTATGGATTCATGGCGGCTCTTCTTTCGGCTGCAATTTGGCTTACAGTAGCCACCAAAATGGGTTTGCCAGTATCAACAACACACAGCATCGTAGGTGGCGTAATTGGAGTAGGATTGTTCATACAACCATCGTCTGTCAATGTAGGAAAAGTGATTGAGATTATTCTCAGCTGGATTGCTTCCCCATTACTTGGCGCTGTTCTAGCCTTCTTGTCATTCTATGTGATCAAGAAATTGATCATGGAGCATGATGATCCATTAACTCGGACAAGATCACTTGCACCAGTATTGGCATTCCCAACCTTTGCAATTCTCGGACTTGCACTACAGTTCAAGGCACTGAAGGGTTTTTTCAAGAACCTTGATGGAAGAGGCCTGATTGAATCATCTAAATGGTTGCCTGCAAAGGAAGATGGGTCTTGGAATCCCTTCTCCGACGTTGCGTGGATTCCTTTCAATAGCATATTAGTTGCTTCCATTATTGGTTTAATTGCCAGTCTTTTAATGAGAAAAGCGCTGAAACGATATGAATTCAAAGAGGAAGGATATGCAGGTGTAGAACGTGTTTTCATTTGGTTACAAATTATCACTGCTTGTTATGTTGCATTTGCACACGGGGCGAATGATGTGGCCAATGCCATTGGACCAATGGCTGCAATTTGGGACATATCCACATCACCGACAGGTACGCTTTCCCCAAATAAGGTAGAGGTGCCCATCGGATTGCTTCTTCTAGGCGGAATCGGCATTACAATTGGTGTCGCAACATGGGGATACAAAGTGATGGATACAATTGGAAAGAAGATCACACATATTACACCATCTCGTGGATTCGCTGCAGAATTTGGGGCCGCCACTACGGTTCTCATATTCTCCATGCCATTTCTTGCAGTTCCAATTTCGACAACTCATACTCTTGTTGGTGCTGTTGTTGGAGTAGGGTTGGCAGGTGGCGCATCTGCTGTTGACTTCAGGGTGTTTGCAAAAATAGCAGGAAGTTGGGTGGCTAGTTTGCCCGTTGCAGGTATAGGGTCAATTGTCCTTTACATCCTTTTTGCAGGCTCTCCGACGAATGTAATAATCGTCCTCCCACTAGCAATACTCGCAGTAATTTATGTTATGAAAAATGACAGTGTAGTGACCGAACATGATGAAGATAGGGGAACGATCATACAGGTTGAAACACCAGTCGGGAAAGAAGGCAGCGGAATATTGGATTTGTTTCACAAGCATGCATCTGCTGTTGAAGAAACAGTCACCGGCATGCTAGAAGCAGTATCTAAAGCAGTGTCTGGAGAAATTCCAGAACAGGAGATTATAGCGACGCAAGAGGCTGAACTAAGGGCAGATTTGCTGAAAAATAAGATGAGAGATTCACTATCAGGAGTGCGCTTGGCATTCAATCGAGATACATTTCTTCATATGATTACCCGTCAAGATCGAATTGCTGATTATGCCCAAAATGTTGCTGAACAATTATCTTTTCGAATTCTCTATGAAAATGAAAAAGCGAGAACACTTGTGGTTGAGCATGCTGAACGAGTCGCCATGACTGTGAGAAAATATGAAGATGCGGTTGAATTATTGAAAGAATTGGCGTATTCTGGATTTTCTAGGAAGGAACAACAGTCTTTGTTAGGTATGATTCGAGAGGTTAATCTACTTGAGCATGAAGCTGATGAAGCAGAAAGAGAAGCGGCGGCACATGTTTTCTCTGAGGGTGATGATAACCCACTTGCTGCAATGCACATGTATCGTGTATTGCAACGACTCGATGATGTGGCCAATGCAGCTGAAAAGGCGGCAAATGCTTTCCTTCCTCTCGCATCAGACTGGTGATCTGACTAGACCATAGAATAAGACTACAGCCCAAAAGCCGTGAATCCACCATCCACGGGGAGCAAGGCACCCGTAATACCCGATGCCGCAGGGCTGAGCAAGAATGCGATTGCATTAGCGATTTCCTTTGGATCACAAACCCTCCCCATTGGAATCGATGCGAGAATCCTCTGAAGGCGCTTTGGATCACTGAGAACTGGCTCAGTTAGAGGAGTGGATGTATAACCGGGTAATACTGCATTCGCACGGATCTTTTTTTCCGCCCACTCCACCGCCACATAGCGCATGAATTGTTCGACTGCTGCTTTTGTCATGGAATACACAGACCCTGATGAAATATATCTCGAAGAGGCAATTGATCCGAGAGTTATGATAGAGGCATTTGTTCCTTTTTCAAGAAGAGGTAATGCATCACGGGTCAATTCAAAGACGCTTTCAAGATTTGTAGAGATAATTTTCTTTGTATCTTTTTGTAAGAACTCCCCAGTTGATTTTCGAATGTTTGTTCCCGCATTATTCACCAATCCATCTAATGCACCCCAACAGTTACGAACTCCATTGATAATTGATGAACGCCCTTCACCAGTAGATACATCGGCTGCAGATCCATTCACATTCGATTCAGGGAAGCGATTCTGTAGCTCGCTGATTGTTGCGAATAGATCCCCCTCCCCCCGTGCATTGAGATATACAGCTGCCCCGCGTTCAAGACAGACTTCGGCAGTTGCTTTTCCAATACCTTTTGAACTCCCAGTGATGAGAATTCGGTGCTCCTCGAGGCGCCAAGGATTCAGAACCATGACTCGTCATCTTTCAGCCGATCTTTGATCATATCTTTAGAGGAGTATATGGGCCAATGAAAGTGCATATATGCCCCTTCAATTCAAGTAGGAAATTCACCACCACCACTCATGGATAGGCTCCCCTTCTTGATTTCACTTCTCTTATTTTTTGCAGCATTTTCAGGTTGTATGGGGGATGATGATGAAGAAATTGAGGCCATCACAACGGCGAACCCAATAGAAACGGAAGAATATATCGAGATTCATCAGGCAGAGCACCAACATCCCGCTCCAACGGTCGTCGCCGACCACCTTCCAATTGACTTGGCTAATGGCGCTCCAATGATTACTGGGAAAGTGCTCCATGAACATCCATTGGAGATTCGTGTACAAATCATAATTATGGATCAAAATGGCGCTGAAATGTTCAATAAATCAAACATACCAACATCTCTTACAGGAGAATTTTCTTGGAATGCGCCATTGAATGAAGCGGGATTCTATGACGTTATGATCCTTGCCCATCATCTTCCTGAAAACAAGATATCAGAGCCTAAAACAATTTATCTTGAAATTAGGGACTCGCGCTCCCCTTCATCACCATCGGGTGGTGAATTAAATGGCACAACGAGCCAAAAAGGGGAGAATACAAGCAATTCCGAAAATGTCCACGAATCAGAAAATGATACGATGACAAATGAGACAAGGGAACCTGACGGGCATTGTCTCATCGTCGACAACCTTACCGTTAATGTGACTCACTACATCACCCTAGACCTCGTCAACATCTGCGACAAGGACATCCACTACCCCGGTGTGAACGCGACGGTAGACAACTCACTTGTAGTGGGATTCTCAGGGATGGTTGAGTGGTACTATCTTCTCTTCCAAAATTCATCTTACAATCAGTCTTGGCAACTCGTATTGGATGATTCGATTCCCAACGGCACAGAAATAACACTTTCCTTTGAGGCAATGATCCTAAACTGTGGTGAGAAAGATAACTGGCATGATTGTCCAAATTCAATACTTCAGCACACATTCATAGTGATCTGGCCTAATCAAACTGGGAATGAAAATATGAATGGTTACAATTCCAGTGACCTCACCCAGTTTTGGATAGATTATTTCTTTTGTCAGACATTAGAGGATCGTCCCCTCATTGATGATTTATCGACATCAGGTTCAGATGATTTACAATGCGACATCTCGATCGTAATCAATGCAACACACCTCATCATTTCATCAAATGGAATTCCAAACCACGATTTAGAGTCTACACTTGCTTGCACACAAGGGGGGGATTGTACATCTGTGCAGGATTACACCTGGTCTATTCCAAGGAATCCTACTAACGATACTACAGGTGGCCATGACAGTGCTAACTGTCCTGAAGCAAATGGTGAGTATGAGTGTGCAGCAGACAGAGGCTCAATCGCTGTAGCAATGAATGGTGTTCCAATCTTCGGTCCAGAAGATGGCCCTGGGGGTGATGCGGTTGCTGCTGAACATGGGGCCTACAATGAAGACCGTCAACCAATCGAATTAGGCGTATGCCACGGACATGCTGCTCAAGGTGGAACATACCATTATCACGCAGATTCTAATTGTATGCATTGGCACCCAGAAGAGGGTGAAAACATCAAGGATGATTATGATAATTCTGCACCGGAACTAGTTGCACCAAACACCTATGATGGCAATCATTCCAAAGTGATTGGAGTGGCATTCGATGGCTATCCAATCTATGGATTCTGGGGGTATGATGAGCAGATGAACGTAGTTGAGATGAAAAGTTCCTATGAACTCAAAAGTGGGGAAACGGGATACAACGGGATTTCTGATTACATATATGCTGAAGGATTAGGGCACCTAGATGTGTGCAATGGTCATTTCGGACCAACTCCCGACTTTCCACAAGGCATCTATCATTATCACTCAACCATGCAAAATGGCAATGGGGATATGGGGTTCCCTTACTTTTTGATCTGCTATCGAGGTGAAGCAGATTTGTCAACACAACCTGGTGGCGGTCAAGGAGGTGGAGGGGAAGGAGATCCTTGTGCGGGACATGGAGAAACATGGGGACCGGGAATTGGCCCTCCACCAGAGGGATGCAATCCCGGCCCCCCACCCAGCCAAGGGTCTTCAATGAGTGAAGCAGATACACCTGCGCGATCATTTGAGGAGTGGCTAGGTGGGCTACCCCCACTCATAGGAGTGCTTTCTCTGCTAGGTGCTTTGGGCATAGCAGGAATTTTGGCGTATCGACTTCGAGTTTTTTTAAGAGATAAATCACCATATCATGATCCCGTTTGAACCGACCAAAGGTCGGCATATAGCCCCTTCAAGGTGACAAGTTCTGAGTGCGTCCCATCTTCAATGATTTTTCCGCCGTCAATTACAACAATTCGGTCAGCATCTCGGAGAGTGGAAAGGCGATGCGCGATTATGAATGATGTTCGCCCTTCTTGCAACCGCCTCAGGGAGCGTTGTAATGCTGCTTCAGTTTCATTATCAACCGAACTTGTAGCCTCATCAAGAATTAAAATGGGCGCATCTTTGAGGACGGCACGCGCAATTGAGATGCGTTGTGCTTGACCTCCAGAGAGCTTTTTCCCCCCTTCCCCAACTTCGGTTTTCATCCCCTTAGGAAGGCGTTCAATGAATTCTGTTGCTTCAGCCGTCTCAGCTGCGGCCAAGACATCTTCATCAGTCGCGTCGGGACGACCATAGCGGATGTTTTCCTCAATTGTCGTAGGGAAAAGAAGAGTGTGCTGGCTCACCAATGCTATGGATCTGCGTAGACTTTCGAGAGTTAATTCACGCACATCATGTTCGCCAATGCTAACACGGCCGCGTTCAGGATCAAAGAATCTCAAAAGCAATGCAACAAGTGTCGTTTTTCCAGCGCCGGTTGGTCCAACAAGCCCAAGTGTAGATCCTGCATTTACCGTTAAATCGAGTTCTTCAAACACGCGTTCTCGGTTTGGATATCCAAAAATAATTTTATGAAATGAAATCGATTGACGGGCTTCCTCATCTAGGCACACATGCACCCCATCTTCTACGTCAATTGGTGTATCGATTAAATCTAGAATGCGCGTGGAAGAAGACATTGCGCGCTGGTACAGGTCAAAAGTCTCACCGAGACGAGTTAATGGCCACAAAAGCCGCTGTGTCAAAAAGACGAGAACGCTGTAGGCACCGACAGATAGAACTTCTTGAAGTGTAAACCAGCCGCCCAAAAGAAGGGTGGCACAAAATCCGAGTAGAATAGCCATACGGATTAGAGGAACAAAAGCTGCAGAGATTCGGATTGCGCGTTCATTCGCCTCCCGGTATCGAGTTGAGGCGTCTTGAAGGCGCTCTGCTTCGCGCTCTTCGGCAGTGAAGGACTTGATTGTTTCAATCCCTGTTAAATCATTTTCTACAAGGGCATTCAAGCGTCCTACTTCGGCACGCATCTCATCATATTTTGGTCCTATTTTTCTTTGGAATCGGAAAGAACCCCATAAAATAACAGGAATGGGGAGAAAGGCAAGTAGGGCTACAGGCCACGAAAGAACCATGAATATTGTCCCAACAATCACAACTGTCGTAGCAATTTGAAGAAGGTCATTTGCACCCACATCTAGAAATCTCTCAAGCTGATTGACATCATCAACTAAAATAGACATGATTTCACCCTTCGGCCGTTGGCTAAACCACGCAACTTCTAGGTCCTGCACATGTCTCCAAGCCTCAATTCGTAAGTCATGCTCAACTGCCTGGGCCAATGAACGCCAAAGGACCCCATACAAATATTGGAACAAGGATTCGCCTGACCAAACAAGGATAGTTAAAGCCGCAAGAATAAGTAACTGGTGAAAGGGATCCGTGAACCCAGATCGTGCGATAAGAGAATTCTCTCGAGTTACGACCACATCAACAGCAGCCCCAATGAGAAGAGGGGGTGCAAGATCGAAAATTTTATTCATAATCGAACAAAAAGTTGCTCTTCGAAGTGTACTCCTATGTGGCTTCGCATGATTTATCAGCCGTTTCAAAGGATGGGGAGAGGCGGTCTGCACAAGAGTCATCGAATCAGCACACACCAATGAATCAAGCGATTCACTCATAGGCCTTCATATCGCGTCCAGCGGCCTGTTTGCTTATTGAAGACAAGTCCCGCCTTCTTCATCCATTTATTGAACTTAGTTGCACCAGCACCAGTTCTTAAGATGAAATCGTCACGATCTTCCTGAGATTGAATATATCCTTTAGCAGCAATGGTTTGGTCAATCCATTCCATAATATCCATCAACCCACCTGCAAGATCAGATGCCTTCGCAGCTTCGGCGATATGGTCTGCTGTTGCACCAGTGCGTTTGAGGTCATCTGCGATCAATTCATCCACAGATTGTATCGGGGCGAGTGGACGTAATGGAACTTCATTTCGTGGTTTTATCTTGCCTTCTATCTTGATGCGCTCGCCGTTCACAAGCAATTCTTCAACTCTGTCACAAAGAGTTGAACGAACTTCGTGCTCACAATCCCAGCACATAATACTCCAATCATCAGGGTCATCTGTGCTGAGTCCCGACGTGGGGTTGATTTCATCCCCACATTCAGGGCACGCATGAAAACAGCGAACTGGGACGGTCTTGCGGCGGAAGTCGGCGATATCTTGGGGAACACCGGGGAGGTTTAGGGCTTCATGGTCGCGCGCTGCTTCAAGTCCACGTGTTTCTAATTGATCACGTAATTTTGCACGTTGATCGTCTTTCCCTTCGTCATCAAAATTATTCTCAAGTTTGACAATTAGATCGATTGTTTTGCCAAGTCGGTTCATGATAAGTTTGTGAGATCGAAATTGATCTACCCGGGCCTGTCTGAGGCGCTCGCGCTCTTCTTGAAGTTTAGAAAGATGGCTTTTTTGTTCTCTTTTCCAACGTACTTCCTCAACTTTCCCCTTCTTTTTCTTTTCAGCGAGAATTCCAGAGAGATATCGTTGACGGCTTGTTGCTGTTGGGCCACTTCGAATTGCATTGATGACTGATTCTGCAACTTTTGCCTTGAGACCATAATTTTGCTGAAGTTGTTCCTGTCCGATCTTTTTCAAGTCACCTATTTTAACTCCTGCTTCTGCAAGATGGGTCGCAGTTGCCTCGTCAATACCTCTTCGAACGAGTGCTAGAAAGGTGTCCTTCTTGGCCATTACATCCCTTCCCGAAAAGGGCCGAACCAGCCTCCTCGGTTGAACCTTATGTCCAATCATGTAACTGTCGGTTCATCATTAAGCAAGGATTTGACCTTTTCAAAGTATGATGATAATTCGATCCAATCCTCACATGATAGCACTTCAGCACGCAGGGATAGACGTTCTTCATCACCCTCCATAGCACGTGTAAGAATCGTTTGCCAATCACGTGTATCCCATCCCTCTATGCGATTAAGATGCCGAGGAGGCCGCTGACGAAGGGCATTTGAAAGCCGCTTTCGCCTCATGGAATATCCTGAACGAATCAAGCGTTTGGCAAGTCGGATTGTCGAATTCCCAGCTCTATTTTCGATTGGTGAAAGGCGAATGAAACGGCCATCGACTGCGGGCTGTGGGTCAAATTTGGTCTTGCTGACTTTGTCAAGGCATTCGACATCCCATCCAAGCCGTAGCGTCATTGCGAGAGAGGATCTTGATTTTGATACTGCTTTTTTGCTAAGTCGGTCAGCGACTTCCTTTTGGATCAAAAGTAGACATGTAGGTCGGTTCGAATTATTCGAAAGCACCCCATAATGTTCATCAATTCTTCCAAGAAGTGGGCTCGTAATTCCATAGGGTATATTTGCAATAATCTTGTTGATGGCCTCCGGCCATTTCACGCGCAAGGCATCTCCTGCAACGATTTTTAATTTCCCACAACTGATGTATTCTGAAAATAGCGTTTCAAGGTGCGATATTGCGAACGGGTCAACCTCAATTGCTGTTAGGTGTTGAGATCTAGAGATTATGTGAGTCGAAAGGACACCTGGGCCCGCTCCAATTTCAAGAACTTTGAATCCATCATGATTCTCATCATACTGAGGCAATCCGGCGTTATCACAAGCTTGGCTAAGGATTTGAGGGTCCGTTAGAAAATGCTGACCAAGGTCCTTGGACGGTCGTAGTCGTTGCCGGAGTGCTGCGATAAGAGGGGCTGGCTCCATCGGAAGCATAGATCCGGAGGCCCTTGTTCGCATCAAAGGTATACATGTTATGAGGATCGTAACAACAGATCAACTAAGCGCGGCTGAATTTCGATGTCGAGCAATTCCTCACCATAGCGCCCAGCCAACAATTGAACTGAATCGATACCAGAGCTCGAGTCAATCTTCTCGAATGTAGACCATTCATGTACTGAACGTGCATCCTGCATTCGAAGGGCAGCAGAAGGACCAATTCCCGCAAGAAGTTCAAAAGAATGCATTTTGAGAGACATGGGGCCGGCCCGTCGAAAAAAACTCAAATGGGCCTCAGGGTTTTTGCGTATCAAAGTCGCAATCACTTCCGTCAAATCAGTTATAGCCCTATGTCCTAAAGCAGAAGGGTCAAGAGTTCCAAGGATCCTATCTATTCGGGAATCTGTACCGTCCAAATTTATTTCATCGCCCGAGGAAAAGGTTCCCGCACTTATTGATGCACGAGCACGTAACATCCAAAGCCCATTTTCGGTCAAAACTTCAATAATTCCAGTTCCGAGAGGTTGCTCAATTACGAACGCCTTTGTTTCTACTGACCAAGGCTCAGCCTCCCATCCATCCATCAATGTCATTGAAGTCCCCCCTTGGGGTTATTTTCTTATTCTTATTCCACACCAATTTCTTGAGCTATTGCTTCCAAAACCTGTTCAATTTCATCGCCCGACATTGATACACGGCGAGTTGCAAGAATCGCACGGATATCATCACTTGAAAGTGGAAGTATTTCAGCCAACTTTGCGGCGACCTCAGGGTTCTTCTCGAGTTTCTCCATTCCAATGAAACGTTCGTAAAGTGAATCAAAAACCTCAGGTGAAGCTTTGTAACCCATGCGTTGGTCACTAGCTGCCCATTCAACTTGATACAAAGTTACTTTTTGCATGAAAGAAAGGTCTCCTCTTCGCTTTTGCGCATCGATTAGTCGATCACGTACTGTTCCGGGACCCACATATCTGTTTGATGTATCCTCTGCCATGTTTTCACCCTCACTTTTTATTGTGGACGCAGATGTTCTGGTCTAGCTACGACAGACTTATCCATATTTCCATCTTTAACAGAAATAACCCAAGCGCGTCCTTGTTTCCCAACAATACTTCCAGTCAATCCATGGAATCTACGGTGTGGCATTCCTTTTGGCTGTGCACCATCGAGCACAATTGAGACTTGATCACCTACATCGTAAGCATGCATGACCCTGCGAATTTGAACACGCCCTCGTAAACGAGAGCGCTTACGTAGAATTGAGCGAGTTCCTTGACGCTGCCCGTGGCTTCGACGCATGAGAAATCCCTCCTGAAGGGACCGCGCCACCGGCCCAGTTCTTATGAACTGATCGAATCAAAATTAATCTGCATGAATGTCGAGTACGTCAAGCCACTCAACCTCACACACACGGCCCAGTTTTTCTGCTAAAGAAGGTCGTGTTCGCCCACCATCGCCATGAATGAGTTCTTTTACATATGTGCCTGATTCGGTTCGAAAGCGCGCTACAATGAGCGCGTCTTCAATTCTTTCAACTGTAGCGCTTATGATTTTCCGTTCGCGGACACGGTCTGCTCGCCGATGAGCCACACGCTCTGGAGTTCGTTGCCGAAGCGTAACGCCTCCAATTGATTCGATACTTGTTCGAATCGATTCATTATCCAATTCATCGAGGAGGTTTTCTTCATCTAGAGGGCCTTCCTCATTTACCTTCACTTTCGCATCTTTATCATTTGAATGAGGCTTCTTTTTCCTCCTACCGCGCCCGCGCCCACGTTTTCCTTCGGGAATCTCCAGTGCCTTTTCATCGATAAATGGTGCTCTATGAATCATTTTAAACGCAATTTCATAGGTTTTTTCCGCTGGAGTGTCTTTGACTCGCACAACTTCTCGCTTGGTCGATGCTCGCAATGAGTAGATCTCTATTTTCCCCTCTGATGATGAATTAATTTTCTTGGTTGCCGATGCAAAATCAATTGTCCTAGCTTTCGGTGATTTGATCTCACAAACGAAGGGGCGCCCTTTGCCTAGACAACGTACATCTCGATCTTCACGGCCCATACCATGGAATGCATTATCTTCGCCATTAAATACCTCAACAAGTGGCATGCCAATCAGATCTTGAACGGAATCAGGAAATTGAAGGCCCGTTCCTTGGCATGCATCACATCCCCCTTTTCTACCCCGACAAGCACGGCAAGGCCATCTTGTTTGTGGGAGGTTCCTGTCATGTTTGAGATAGCGGCCGTATACGTAAACTGGTCGAATTTCAAGTCGTACACTGATTGTTACCAAATCGACTAAACTGACGACTTCAGGATGGTCGTTTACCAATTCAGTATGTTTCATATTTTCACAGATAATATTTCCAATCGCCTCGGTCAAACTAGCTTTTAGTGCAGGACTTCTCGGAGCTCCGATGCGGGTTCGTGCATCTTCGTCATCTTCAACAAGGTCATCTGGAAGTTGTAGGCCGATTTGCAATCGCTCAACCTCCAAATCTGAAAGCGAAGACAGGATTTCTTCACCGACTATTTCAATATCTGCAAAAAGGCCCTCGCACAATGGGCAAATTTCGGTTTCTCCCTCAACAATCAATTCAGGGTCTCTATTTTCAACCTCTGATCGGACTTTGAGACCAGCCTCACCTAGAGACTCCCCTGCAGATTGTAATCCACCCAGTCGTCCAAGGCAGGAATCACATAACCCAAGTGAAACCAAATGCGATAATCCAGCTGGAGCTGGAGCTGAAGGAATTTCAAACAAATGAGGCTCCAAATCAATTTCAAATTCTTCGTCAAAATCTTGACCAATTTGATCTTCCGGTACGAGGTCAGACCAAAGGTCAATACCCACTTGTTGTTCGTCTTCAGAGAATTTCATCCAACTCTCTTCAGCATCTTCCACTTCTTCGATCAGGCCATCGCCTCCATCCAAGTGGGAACTAGCCAAACTTGGATGGTGTTGCGAACAGGCAACGACGTTTCACCATTGCGCGGGGATTACCATGCGCCGTGGACATAGGGTTTTCCTTCATCAGGGTCCTTTTCCATAGCCAGCCGCCATAGACGGTCAAAGGTCCAAATACCGCTATTACATCCAATTTCCCACTTCAAGCGAATGGCATATCCCCCTGTTGCTTCAATATCGGGCCTCGCAATTGCATAGGATGAAATCTCCTTGGACATTTGTTCTGCAATCTGTTCATCATCTCTTTTAGGAGAACAACCTGCGCAAGGGCACCAAAAAAGGAGTTCTCTGTACGAAACCTGATGTTCACTTTTGTCAGACCATACGAGCCGGAGCCCCTCTTCGAGTCGTTCAATTATTTCAATAGAAGGACGTTCCATACACTGGGGATGTGTCCACAGAATTTGAAGGCTAACATTGATTCGCTCCATTCATGATAAATAGCTCACTTAACCCAGTGATCTGGATTGAGGTTGGGCCTCTTCGAATCCATCCCCATCCATTATTCGAAATGCTTGGGGCAATCTCGACACTTGGATTAATTCTTTATCTTCGGCGACACCGTTCCGATACAATACCCCTTGATACACGTCAATTGTGTATGATGGCTGGAATAATTGGTGCCGCTGTAGGAGCTAATCTTCTTGCATTCTTTGAGCACCCCCATAACACACTTGAGGCATTACAAAATCTCGAGATTCTGTCATTGTTTTCAGGTAGAACTGTGGTCGGTGGACTTCTTGGAGGATGGATAGCTGTAGAAATCACAAAAAAGAAACTCGGAGAAACACGTTCAACTGGCGATGCTCTAGTTTTCCCACTCACGATTGGAATAATCATTGGCCGGATTGGGTGTGTCTTATCTGGTCTTGATGACATGACTCATGGTGCCCCAACCACTTGGTTTTGGGGAATTGATTTTGGTGATGGGATATCTCGACATCCAGTTCGAATTCTCGAAATTCTAGTGCTCATCACATTTTTGATGGGGGCAGAGATATGGAATCGGGTCCGGCCATTGCGAGATGGACTTTCCTTTCGTGTATGGATGGGAACATATCTTGCATGGCGCCTTCTATCTGAGCGTCTTAAACCACGACGATGGACATTGAGTAGTTCCCCGAGAGACATATACATTGGGTTGACGGCCATTGAGGGGGCTTGTATTATGGGATTATCTGCGATCATATATCTTGAATTTCGACGCAAAAATACGGTGAAAAGATCTCAGGAGGAATAATTCTGGGCATTGACTAGAATCCATCCACTCACAACTTTGACAAGTAAAGGCATTCAGTTCCTTTTGATGGGTCGAAGAGGATCATGATGGAATCCCTGATGCTTGTGAGCCATTTGTTCCCCTCCATCTTCCGAGGTTACAAGCACAAATTTGATTGATTTTTCAAAACGTTCAGTCGTTTGGAGCGGAATTGCCTTGGGCACGCTGATTCTAATTCTTCTTCTAATCATATTTGTGCGTCCACAAAAATCACGCTATGATTCACCCCCCACCCCATAGAAAGAAAACCTTAGTGGCAACGGAGTGGGGTGATTCGAAAACAGGCCATTTGCAAGTACAAGGTGGGGAGACCGTGCACTCATTGTCTCTCCCAGCAGAAAGGAAATTCACCCAAATATCGCCTGAAAATGCTGATTTCGGGACCTTGTATGATGGGGGGGTAGATACTGCTTTCCTCAACGATTATCTGTAAATTGTCTTTGATACCCGGATCGAAATCACCATGTATGGTGGCCATCTGTATTTTTCTGTGCGCAATGCAGTCATTGTATTGCTGATTATTTTCCTTGGCGCATTAGAAAGGGTTTCTGCATCAGAAGGAAGGGCCATATCTGCTGAAATAAGACTCGACCAATACATCTTGTTTTCAGATGAGAAGTTATCTGTTGAAGTCATTGTCAAAGGAGTGCAGTTTGGCACTACATTGGATATTTCCATCATCCTAGAGGATGCATTTGGAGAAGTTGCACGTATTGAAGATGTTTGGTATCAGCAAAAAACTCAGACTATCAAAAATTATACCATGCATTCATTTTTCTCAGGTAACCAATACTATACAGCAAATGTTGAACTATATTCAAGCCAAAATTTAGTCGCTGAAACAACTTCAAACTTTACAGTTATACGAAGAAATATACTCCCAACCATATCGGATATTCTAGTATTTGGAGACAGCCTTTCCGATATGGGAAATGCAAAAAGTAGCATATTGAATGTACCAGATACACCCCCCTATTGGAATGGACGGTTTTCGAATGGTCCAGTATGGATTGAGCATTTATCACAAGCATATGGAATTAATACAACCTACGGTTCCAGCACCAATTCAGGGGATAATCGTGCCTTCGGGGGTTCACAAACCGGGCAAGGTTACAGTTACGTACTTTTGCCAAATGTGGGCACTCAAATCGATTCCTATATCTCGAATGTTAAAGCAACATTCGGTCAAGATGAATTGGTTGTGTTATGGGCGGGTGGAAATGACTTTCTTTACGGTTCGGGAGATCCTGATGTAATCTCCTCAAACATGATATCCCACATCACTGCACTTGCTAGTGCAGGTGCTGAGAAGTTCTTAATTGCGAACCTACCACCTCTTGAACAAACTCCGGAAGGTTCCTCAAGAAGTGTTAGTGAACAAAATCGGTTGGCGGCAGGTGTAGTTGAGTACAATAACAAACTTGATGCGGGGGTAACTGGTCTAATTTCAGCCCTCAATATTCGCGTTGATTATATCGATGTTCATACCTTATTCAACGAGATTGTTGGAAACGCATCCCACCTAGGTATAACAAATACTGCAGATTCAGCTTGTTCATCATCAGGTAGTATTCTTCCTTTGCCAATTTGCAATTCAGGAGACACAGTGGCAAACAATGTTGACGAGTATCTATATTTTGACAAAGCCCACCCTACTGCTTCCATGCACTTGATTATCGGAAAATATGTGCAAACATTGATTGGGACCCCAGATACGGATAATGATGGAATCGAAGATGCAAATGATCTATGCCCTTGGACAATGAATTCCACCGTGAATCAAGATGGATGTTCATGGGAACAATTGGATGAGGATGGAGATGGGGTCTCCAATGGCGTAGATCACTGTACAGACACTCCTGCTACTGAAATTGCAGATGAAAATGGTTGTTCACCAACCCAACGAGATTCGGATTCAGATGGGATGAACGACGCGATTGACCCATGCCCATTGGATAATTCTGGCCCTGATCACGATTCGGATGGATGCATCGACGATTCTGATGATGACGACGATAATGACGGGGTCTCTGATGTCAATGACCTCTGCCCAAAAGGAATGATTGGTTTGCATTCCCTAGATGGAGATTTGGATGGTTGTCATGACGATGAGGACCAAGATGATGATGGAGATGGAGTTTTAGATGTCAATGACCTGTGCGCAGGATATGATGACCGTGTTGATCAGGACCAAGATGGTCTTCCCGATGGTTGTGATTCATTAATCGACAATGATGGAGATGGTGTGGGGAATCTCATAGACAAGTGCCAAAACACCAAACATAATGAGTCGGTCAATGCAGAAGGGTGCTCACTTACTCAACTTGATTCTGATTCAGATGGGATGAACGACGCGATTGACCCATGCCCATTCGACAATTCTGGCCCTGATCATGATTCGGATGGATGCATCGACGATTCTGATGAAGATGATGATGGAGATGGAATACCTGATTTACAGGACTATTGTCCCCTTGGGGTAAAGAATTCAAGTGCCTCGGATTTTGATAACGATGGGTGTCATGATGATGAGGATGGAGATGATGATGGGGATGGAGTATCGGATGTCGCAGATTTGTGTCAAAATGAAGATGATAAGATAGATGTTGATCGCGATCAAATTCCAGATGCCTGTGATTCCTTGCTCGACTCGGATGGCGATCACATAGCTGATCTAGATGACATTTGTGAAGGGTACAACGATTCCATCGATGAGGATCAAGATTCGATCCCTGACGGGTGTGATAATTTGGTCGATTCTGATGGGGATGGGGTCGCAAATTCAGAAGATGTTTGTGAGGGCTATGACGACAATGAAGATGCTGATTCTGATCGAATATCGGATGGGTGTGATTCTTTGATTGATTCTGACGGAGATGGGGTCGCAAATTCACATGATTCCTGTGAGGGACATGATGATCGAATCGACCAAGACCGGGATGCGATCCCTGATGGTTGTGAATCCCCTTCAGGACGCACTTCGTCAAAGTTGGCCGGTTCTGCCTTGCTCGACATGTCAAACCCGGCAATAATTTGGTTGGGAACAACTCTGGGCATTGCAGTTCTAATTCTTTTGTTGGCCATTTTTCTGCGCCCTAGTTCTTCAACAACAGAATTTGTTCAGCAGCCACTTCCCAAACATGAAATGCCATTTGATGATTGGACGAATTCGGAAGTGATTCGGCAAAATGGTGCATCAAGCCTCGTTGCCACCGATGATGGCATCCACCCCCCGACTCTGGAAGAGCGGGTTGAAGTTCAATAATATCCGCCAGGGGGTCCTCCGCCAGGGCGACTTACTCCCCCTCGAGACGATGAAGGGGGTTCTTCCTCATTTTCTTCTTCGATTGTACGTGTGAACATGCTAGGTCCAGTCATTGAGCGTTCAGCTTCTGCGAGAGTCTTTCGATTTGTTTCTGCGTCTTTCCGCCAAGCGGTTGATTCGGGAGTTCTATATGCCTCTTCCATCTCCTCCTTTCGACGTTCATACAAGTTCCTCAATAACATCCCATGTTGAATTTTTACCTTGTTTTTCTCAATCAAGTGATCGATCTTGCTTTCATATTCATTGAGGTCTTCCATTTCATCAACTCGTGTTAGCCGCTTTCTTATGCGTCGGAAGCGCCTTCCTTTTCGAAGTACAGCCCAAAGGGAAAGGGGTGCAATCATGATCGGAATAAGCAATTCGGATTGGATGAGAGACAAAGCCATTGACAAACTCATTTCATATCCATCAGGGTCATATTGTGATGAGAATCCTTTTCCTGGAATGAAATATACCCCTGATGTTTCCTGACCTCCTATTTTTAGAACATTAAGTGGTGTCTCATTGGCATCAAGTGGGTCAGATTTTCTCTCTTTTTCCATAATATCTGGGAAATCATCGTTGTCATCGTCAGTATCAATTGAATCAGGTGTTCCATCCCCATCTGTGTCAAGGGGAGTAGAAGAGGCATTGTAAATATCGTAAGTGGTACCTTCTGCTGCTGCTGCTGCTTCCTCTAATGAATTCGCAATCCCGTCTCCATCGGCGTCCGTGTCAGAGAGATCCATGATTCCATCATGATCGATATCTTCACACCCTTTCCAGGGGGTAACGCTTGTTCCTTTGGTGAATGGGCAGACGTCGCTGTGATCCAATCCTGTTTGGTCGGTAAACCAATCCCCATCACTATCGCTCCAAGAATCTTCATCGTCGGGGAACCAATCAATATTTGTTGCATTTTTTACATACTCACCTGGCCAATCCGCACCGATCTCTGAGCGTTCAAGCGTATAAATTGCAAGTGATATGCCAAGGACTGCAGGGTCCCAATTGTCTCCATATCCATCTCCATCAGAATCCGCCCATTGTGTGCGGTCCGCTGGGAAATCATCTTCAAAGTTATCTTCCCCATCACCATCCCAATCATGTGGCGTCCCCCCATGCGCATTTCCAGCATAAATATCCACATCTTCCCCATCACCATCATGATTAGGAAGCCCATCTCCATCTTGGTCGGGACAGCCACGGAGTTCTTGGAATGTTGAAGTGCCAAAGTAATCTTCACACTCGTCATCATCGTCTGCAAATCCATCCCCATCAGAGTCTGGGCAGCCAAGTATGCCATTTCTGAATGACTCACCCGCTGCATCAGGGCAGGTATCTGGCTGGTTTGCACCAGGTGTTCCATTATCCCCAAACCCATCTTCATCACGATCTGAGTGCTGAGTTTTGTCGTTTGGGAAAACATCATCAATATCTGCAAGCCCATCGCCGTCCTTATCGGGGCATCCCACATAATCTAGAGTCGAAGCTCCCGAGTTGAAGGGACATTCATCCTCCCCATCTCCCACGCCATCATTGTCTGAATCGACTTGTTCTTCTGGATCATCAGGGAGGTCGTCGGCAAGGTCAGACCACCCATCACCATCGCGGTCAGGACATCCAAACCGATCATCATCTGAAGTTCCATGCACCAAGGGACAAGCATCGGGAAATGAGCCATTGCTTTGATCCCCATAACCATCATCATCCGTGTCATTCCATTGGCTTCGATCTCCTGGAAATGCATCTTGCAAGTCAGAGATACCATCACCATCTGAGTCCGGACAGCCAATTACATCGTGAACTGAGGTCCCATAACGAGATGGGCATTGGTCATAGGGCGCAACTGCACCCTTGACTGCTAGTCTTTGGTCTTCATATCCGTCATCATCCCGGTCTAGTGGACTTTCATCACTCAAGACCGCACCGGGGATGTATTCACCGGGCCACCAAGCTTTGCGCCCTGTTTCATCATCGTAATTATCCCCATATCCATCACCATCTGTATCAAGCCATTGGCTCATTTTATTCCAAAAATCATCATTTAGGTTGGATTGCCCGTCTTCGTCTTCATCTGCGCATCCAAAGCGGTCTCTCCATGATGTGCCATATGTGTTTGCACATATGTCACCATATCGCCCGCGCTCTGAATTTCCAAACCCATCATTATCATCATCATCTGATTGCGTCGGGTCTGTTGGGAATATGTCATCATCATTGTCAATTCCATCCCCATCAATCTCAAGGATTCCGAAGTAGACATAATTGTTTGAATTTCTATTTCCAGTCAGCACGTCGACTGCCCCATCACCATTGAGATCAGCGACTTCAATGTCAATTGTGCTTTGTTGATTTTCGCTTTCCCAAAGGACCATTGGTGTGATGTTTCCTTCATTATTCCACAATGCGACATTCCCTCTTGTGGTAGAATCAATCGCCAATATTGCTTCAGGATAGCCGTCATAATTAATGTCAGCCCATTCGGTTTTTTCAATTCCAGAAAAAAAGGTGCCAGATACATGGGTTTGATCGGGTACTGTGGAAAATCCCACGTCGCTGCCAAAGTGAATTTCCATCGTATTTCCATTTCGAATAAGGATTAGATCTGCAAAACCATCTCGATTGATATCTGCGCTATTGATGTCAACAAGATTTGTGCCGGACACCGTCCATGATGCATTCAACCAGCCACCGGTGTTGTTGAATAAAGTCGGATTTCCATCCACAATAGCAACTAAATCTTCTTTTCCATCTTGGTTTGAATCTAAAGAAAGAATCGAATCAAACGTCACTGTACCGGGTGTGTCAAGAATCGTTAAATTTGTCTCTAAATCTGAACTTGTCGCATTCCAATCAATGACATATCCTGGTGTGTTCCCAGCTGCAATGGAATTCGATCCCGCAACAACTTCATCATTTCCATCCCCATCAATATCAATGGCAACCAATGTATTTGTTGGCCGATACTTTCCATTTGAGAATGCTGGATCATGGAGATTGCTTGGTTTCAAATCATTTCCTAATTTTACAAATGTGAATCCTGGTTCAGATGCAGAGTCATATTCGAGCAGGCGAATCCGCGCGTCTGATCCGGACACAACGAAACTTTGGAGAACTTCTGTCCATCCATTTCCATTCATATCTGCAACTGTTGTGCCATGTGTTCCAGAACCAGAACTTGGATTGACTGAAGGGTTAGGTTCTGCGATCAACGAATTCCAAGCAGCTGGTGTTGTGCTACTGGGGATAATTACCCCATTTGTATTTCGGTACACACGTAAATTATCGAGTTGCGTCCCTGATGTGATAATATCAAGTGTTCCATCTCCATTCACATCACTGATAACAATATCTTCGGTCGTTGAAGATGAATCGCTAACCCATCCGGCTGTTTCTGAAATCGAATTTTGTTGACCGTGGTGAATGTACAAACCCTTGCTTTCACTTAGCAGGATTGCATCCAATACCCCATTTCCATCGAGATCTTCCAGCGCAACATCACTAGTATCCATGACTAAGCCACTCGACCAAGGAATATTTTCAATCTCTGCTACTTCGTTGTGGGGATGAGCGAGCCACCTATTTTGAAATTCATCAGTGATATTATGTCCTGAAAAGATGCCATCTTCGACATCCCTCCCTGCAACCAAGAGGTCATCCATCCCATCCATGTCAATATCCCCAACTGCGATATTATCGCCCCAAGAATTGCAAATTGAATGAGTGGATCGGGGATCGCAATCCCAAAACCGTGGTTCGATTCCGTTATGGTCATCATTGAAATATACGCGTGTGTCACCTGACACTTTTACGGCAATATCCAAATCTCCATCACCATCAATGTCTGCGACTTCCACGGTGTAATAATAGCCATTCGTACTGCTACTCCAAGATGGAGTGGAAGACAATCCTTGAGCTGTATTTTCGAAGATGGCAACTTCTTGGGCTGTGGGACTATGTCCTAAGTGAATCAGATCCTTTAGCCCATCTCCATTCATATCTCCAATCGCAATTGAATTGCTATTTTGGGTCGGCGCACGTGAAAGTGAATCCCAGCCCACTGTGCTTTCAAACCCTGTCGATGTTCCATTTAGTAGAAATGTACCGGGGTTTTTGGCGATGATGACGTCAAAAAATCCATCATTGTTGATATCATCAACTTCGAATTCTGCGAATGATCCACCATTCCAATTCGCACCAGAAACAGACGCTGAAAAGACATCAGAGGGGGCAGACGCTGGATCAAGGATATTCTCAACCATCGCAAGTGAATGGGTTGTGAGAACGAGAGCATCAACATCACCATCTCCATTAAAGTCTGCAATTGTCAAGTCTTTTCCATCATGTTGCAGAGGAAATGCATGCCATTCATCCACAAACTCTCCGTCAACATTTGAGTAGATTTTGAAAATCTTGTTGTCTAGGATCCCAAGGTCTAGATCACCATCACCATCGATGTCAGCGATGTCCATTTCATCGCCTGACGCATCAAAATGGACACCGTCACTTACTGGAATCGTGAAAAGCTCCTTCCTATGGCACAGGTCGTCTCGCAATCCATTGCAATATATGCCAAATGAAGAATCACCCATTGATGTGTCGAAAGGATGTGTATCATTTTCATTTGAAATCCCATCTCCATCTAGGTCATCGGCACTAGATGAATAGGGGTGGGGACGTACCCATGGGTCACCTCGAACGAGATGTTCCCCCGTCTGATTTTCCCAATCAGGATTCCATTCGAAAATTTCTGCAAGGCTCGTCTGTTGTTCAATATCTTGCATTAACTGAGATTGCCCATGTGTGAAATCTTCTTCGACGACGATGTAGAGCAAGGGGAGCAACATCAAACCAGCAGAGAGAACAGCAAGTGCTCGCTTCATAATTTGAGCAAAGACCAGCGTGGTATTCCATTCTTGTGGATGGGTTTGCCAAGCATCAGACAGCGAAAATACCCTCAATGTGCATGTCCAATAACTCCAATTTCACTTGCTATGAACAATGTTGCCGCAAGAAGGATGACACCTATGAGGACATGAATTAGCGCGCTCCGGCCGGTTTCTGGATTGTGGATGTCGGGCAAAGTGTCCACCGTTGCGACATAAAGGAATGTACCTGCGGCGAAAAGCATGGCCAAACCGATCCATTTCCCATCTAAGCCCTCGAATGCGAAGAACGCAATGAGAATCATCACCGGTGTTGCTAGTGAGAACAAAGCAACATCCCTGATGGCTGCATTTCGATTTTCGCGCTCATGAAGAGCAAATACTCCGAGACTAAATGCTGCAGGGACCTTGTGCACTAAGACGGCGAACACCACTAATGCAGTAACTGTCCCCATTCCACTGGCTGCGGCAGCACCAATGGCCAATCCATCTGCTGCTGAATGCAAAGATAGCCCAAGAACGAGCAGCATCTGAGAGGCCTGATGGTGGATATGAGCATGCCCGTGCTTTTCCTCATGATCGTGGTGTTCCTCGTGTACTGCATGACCAATTCCAAATCCCTCCATAATCAACATCATTACGAATCCAGCAAGTATGGCCCCCCCAATGATTAGGCTTCCGAGAGCAGCCACTTCATTATTGCCGTCCTCATCGTGGCTATCATGCCCCCCTGCGGCTAACTCAAAGCCCTCTGGGATGACCACAAGTATGGCAGAAGCCAATAATATGCCAGAAGCAATAGCGGTGATTCTACGCATGGTCTCTCTATTTTCCTTTATCTTGCTGAATATAGGCGACAATCCACCAAATAAAGATAAAATCAGAGTTAACAGAATTAGTTCGACTGGCAAGCTTGCCTCCGTCATAGCGGCCCACTTAATTATTATGTATTTAAAAAATATTATTAATTGAGGGAATCTAGTGGCACTATGAGCCGTGTTCTTTCATTCAGCACAGACAAGGAATTTGCCAAGAGGTTGGAACACCTTGTTGAGCGATCCGGATACAATAATCGCAGTATGTTTCTGAGAGATGCTAGTATCCACTTTGCTGAAGCAACTCTTCGGGGAGATTTGGGTACGATGAAAGATGGAGTTGAGATTGAAGGTACCACTGTGATTTACTATCAGCACGGCATTGAGCACAAACTATCTGAATTGAGGCACTCCGGTTCAATTACGGTCTCATCATACCATCACAACTGTCTCACTTCTAGTCACACGTGTGTGGATACTATGCAGATAAAGGGAAGTTCGGAATCCATACGTGAAATGGTTGAGAAACTGAAGAATACCAAGGATATAGATCGAGTGGAGTTCGTTGTGGCCCCACTCCGTGAAGCCGGATGTTGTTAATTCATAATTTAAGCCGTCCCTGTAATGGTCGTGGTTAGGGGTATTTCCATTGTGAATGATGGAATTTCGGTTCTGAGGAAATGGAAGAGGTTTGCGAATCCTCTGACCTTCGAGCGGCGATGA
>CAYMED010000018.1:0-58721 GCA_964389655.1 uncultured Candidatus Poseidoniales archaeon | reverse complement strand
TCGAGGTACAGATCTTCAGTCAGATTAGATGACCGATTCTCAAATCAAAGGATTGCTGAGTAAACCCTCCGTAGGAGTTTCAGCAGCAGATTACATGCTGAGTTGGCAATTGTGGACATTACTGATAGAACCTTACTCTTCTTCAGAATCAAAGGCTTGTTCGAGTTCTGTTGCTTTCTCTGCTGAGATATTCAGAGCACTGGCGGTAGCAGCCAAAACCCTTCGTTCGGCCTCGGTGATTACTCCATCTGCGCCTGCTGCAGAATAGGCTTGTATGTATGCGATTTCAGAATCACTGTATGCCGAGGGTAGAATCTTATTGCTGAATCGATCTATAGTAGAAACGATTGGTTTACGAATAACCAAGATTCCTGCCCCTAGCAAGATTCCCCCAATTGCTCCATACCCAAGGAAAGATTCCATAACTTCACTTCCAACTAGGAATAATACTGCTCCTATACCGGTGAAAATAGAGTTGCGAAATGTGCGTCTAAGCTTTGAATCAATACCAAGAACAGTATCTTTTAGCGATGCATGAGCGAACATCATACCCTCAAATGCAAAAGGTATCGGAATCATGAGGCCTGTAAGTATCCAAGCATACTTTGTCAAAACTACCTTTAATTCTCTGGGGTTTTCTAATTCATTGATGATGCTATCTCCGAGATTTGGTAGAGTTCCACCATTTAATGCCGGGATGATGACGAAGAGAGTGATGAAGAATATCATGGAGCCAATGACCTTACCGAGGAATCCGATATACAGAGATCGAGAAGTCAGACTATTGCTTGAAGCAGAATTTTCTTCATTCTTGTATTGCTTCATTGAAGTTCGCATGACAATCAGTGCTATGATTGATATGAATGGAGAGAGGGCTACCATAAAGAAGCCGAATACTGGTGTCTTTTCGATTGCCCATTCGCCAATGACTGGACAATTTCCGACTGAATCAACCGCCTCCTGCATTGATGGAGTTAAGGTTGCTCCCCATTGTGAAATAACCTCAGGTTGTGCGCCCACTTCTGAACAGACAATCCATGCATAATGTTCGTACACCCAGAGATCTGTTGCAATGATCATGAACATCATCGTCAATAGAGGTATGACATACCACGCATGCCTTTGGAAGACCGGTTTGTATAGAAATGAAAGTTGATTAACACGATAATAGATTGGAAAACAGATATACATCAATACCGAACAAACGTGTGCTGAAATGAAAAATGTGGTATTGAAATTCCAAAGATATTGATCAATAAACCACCAATCGTGTCCACCTGGAGTGATGTTCTTCATATGGAAAGCCGCCTTGAATCCTTCACAAGTGATTAGTAAAGCCATGAAACGATTTTCGTTGGCTTTTGGATTAGCACGAATTATCAGAAATGCAAGACTTACTAACCACAAAAAAACAATCAGGCTGAGCCAATTTGACACCATGCCAATGCCAAATTGTTCCTCTGCAGTGAACGCCTCAGCATAATATTCGCCTATCGTCTTCACGTTCCTTCGAGAGTTGTTGGGCTATTTGGTTCCCACGCCTTTCAGGGCGGTGTCACGGAGGTTTGCGCTAGGGTTGACAACAGTGGTAGAGTCTTATTTCTCTTCAAGCTCTAATTTTTCAGATTTGGAGTTTATATGTCTCGGCCAGTACACTGTTACTGGGGATTGAAAAATGAAACAAGACCATTTTAATTGATGAAAGTCTGAACATCATTACGAAAGAAATGCCAAATTTCTCTGGTTTCGTTCAACATTGCTTAATATCTTATTCCGAGGGAAATATAGACATTAATTGGGAAGAAATCAGCACCCAAGCAAAAGGTCTTGAAACGCGAGGTCATGATACTGATCCAAAAGTGAATTGGCCTTATCTTATACAGAACATTCTGGATGAGGTCTTCCACAGGAAATTATCACTCATTGCAGTCGTGGTGATCACATTGACATCTGCAATTTCTGCAAGTATTTTACCCTTCTTTGAGGGGTTCTGGGAAATTCCTTATGCTGTGGGAATTCTCATATTTATCAGTTCATTTACAATCATACCGATCATATTTTTTGTGATTAAAGTTTTCTTGGCTGTTAGGAAAAACGTTAGCTTGAACGAAGCATCATTTAATCGATTTAGTGACTAAACGAAGGGTTTCTGCTCCGTTCGGATGGGAGCTCTCTGAAACGCCCGTGCTTCAGCCAGTGCCCATTGAGATTTATTGAATGGTTCAAGGGGTGTACTCGATCACAGTGTTGTCAAGCAGTTGGAATGCTATGAACATCAAGAACATGAAGATTCCAATGAACTTATGGTATTTTTTGGAGTCGGTGATTGCAGCACCTACTGCAGCACACCCTACAATGAATGGCATGATTGTCATATCAGAAATCATCGGTTTTCCGAATAGTGAGTAATTGACTGCAACTGTGGTAAAGAGAGAGAATGCTACAATCGAGAAAAATGCCCGGTGAACCGAATAGTAGTGGTTTTCCAAGTCGATATCCCCTTCGTCTGTTGCTTTTGGTAATACTAGAGTTGTGAAGAAATAAATGGATGATAGATTCATGACAAGGAACCAGTATTGAGAATAATGCCACGACTTCATTTCAAGGGAAAGTTCCCAGAGTCCCCACCATGTGAAAATAGACCACATGGTTACAGTGACCACCCAAAGCGAGTTGAGCCAGTAAGTCTTGACCCGCTTGCGAATCTCGTACAGATCAGACACTGCACAGAAAATATGCGTGAGAGCCAAACCGACTATCAACGAACCGAAGATGGTGATGAACTCGAATGGAGACATCTGCATGGCAATCAGTCAACGATGCCATGGTCGCTATATAATTAAATGTGCGGAAACGCCTAAATTTTCGTGCAGTGAGCGATAAACGAAGTTTCAGATTGCAGCACTTTTGCACCATTTATGCATCATCCGTACTGTGAATAATTTTCATTCATCAGAATCGCTACTTGTAGAATCATCATTCGCGCTATCTTCTACCTTTTTTTCTTCAGTACCTGCGCTAACAACGATTGCTTGTTCACCCGGTGGGATTGCAATGATACTCTGCCCCGGAGCAATCCCTTGCTCAACTTGCATACGCTGGATCTCTAATTCCAAGCGCGCATTTTCGCGTTTATCATCTCTCCAAGATGTGTAATTATCCATCCTGATCTTGTATTCTTCAGCTTCACGCTTTATAGCGGCCCTATCAAATTTGAAAATCACAACGCCACATCCAACTATTAATCCAATGAGTCCCCACAATGCAACGGAATTGGGAGAGATCTCCTTCAGGATTAATGACTGGAAATCAACCGCCAAGAGGATCAAAGTGACTAGCGATACAGAGAGTAACACGCCTACCATAATTTCGATCCAATCGACACCATATGAACGACGTTTAGCCTTGGGCATTTTCGGCGGATCAACCCGCTTGCTTCTTCCAGCCACGGAAAAGCGACTTTTTCCAATGGCTTAAGCATATCTAAATTCAGTTAAATGAATAGAAGAAGTGAGTGATTTCGTGGAAATGATGTGTCGGTTGTCTGTATCAACCCACAAGAGACGGTGTGAAAGTTTGTTCAAAAATTGAGGGTGTTCTGTTAGATTCTTGAGTTCAACAATTCTTAGGATAAGTTAACTTTGCTAAAGTATTGGGTTGATTTTGTGGGGCAAGTCAAAGGATATCTGAAGATGGTGATCGGTTTATTCTTAATTTTAGGCGCAATAGGCGGTCATTCCGAATCCAGAGAACTTCAAGAAAAACATGACACATTTTGCGGAGAAATTATGGAAACATTCCTTGATTGGGATGGTAATTGCGAAGAATTAAGATCCCACATTAATGCTGTAGAAATTCTTTCAACAATCCTTGGCGGTAGTAGCATTTTTTTCTTACTTTCCGGTAGGGTGGAAGTCAAAAACAGCAAAAAAAGACGATGATTGAGTTCTTGTAGTTTAACTCCTACTTGCTGCAAACCTCTGTACACCCTTGCATGAGAATTACACGCGTCGGTAGCGTCTAGAATGGCCCACGCAAAGCCCATGAAAACAGATATTCTATTCGAAAGGGTATTCGGATATACCCATACGAACTATCCATATTCGATTATTTCATACTCAGATTTTTTCCCACCTTAGTCACTGCTATAGCCTTCTGCGTAGGATGCTCAGGCTAGCTGCCAATCTGTTCCATTCCACCACATGGTAGTTCCATCGTCCATTGTTCTCCAAGTATGACCTGCTTCATCTGTCCATTGCTGGACTACAGTAGGTTGGGAGGATTTAGGATGAAAATCCGAGATCTTGTTTCTGTTTTTTATTGCTGTAAATAGCCGTCGAAAACGATTTTTTGATTCACCCGAGCGGGCCTTCATATTACCTTCAAGAACATCGATCCACATGTCTATTACTGAATAAAAAATCCTATTACGCCATATAATTATTACTATGCTGATAATAACTATCGGAAGAATTGAAACAAACATAATATATCCTTCAATGCTATTTACGATTTGAAGTACGATAAATTTCACAATAGATTGTATGGCGAGGAAAGCAAGAATAGTTGCCCCTATTATTCCAACAGTGAAAACTGAACCCTCAAATTTTGTTTCGGCCTTTAAAGAAAAACCTTCGCTAGTTAAGAAATATACATAAATCCCACCAAAAAGTATCGAGGCGACAAAAATAACTAGTGAATAGGTATTTGTTGTTATATCCAATTCTTCAAATATCACTTGGATAATTGCCAATGCAATTCCTCCAAATCCAAGTGCAATAGCGATGAAAAGAAAAATCATCTGCTGGCCTTCATTTCCATCATCTAAACCAACTGTATGAATTGAACCTTTTTTCCCAATAAATGATACTCTGTTAACTGCCCTCCCATCCTCCAGTTGTCCCACTTTATTTTGGACGCAAATTCTAACCCCGAGAACAGTCAAAACAGTATTCCAAAATATGTAAACATCACCTAATATTGCAAAAGGAATAAAAATCAGCAACATAAACCCTAGTGGGAAAAAGCAAAAGTCACTTATTGAATATGCGTATAAATAACAGAAATACAAGTATCCATTAATGATTATTGCCCAGATAAAAAACCAACGTATTACCCATCCTGTGGTTTTTCTCTCTGCATCTTGAATCGCTGGAAAACCCCCTGTCATGTTAGTGGTATATGCCCATTATTATTGAAAAAATCGCAAGGGGGGCCCTCTGTATCGTATGCGGTTGCATGGGTACCGGCGGTACAACCCCGGTAACATTTCCAATAGGTACGGTTGAGGTGCGGTGTTGGGTACGTGTTGGGGACGGTATCTTGTGGGTAAGGAAACGGCCCACCCCCGTCATTTTGACTCAGTGCCTCGGGTAGAGTCTCCAAAAGATCCGCCAAGTCAGCCATCACGTTGCAGCATGAATGCGATTTTCTTTCCGTCAAGCACAAATGTGACTCATATGTGCGATATGTAATGGCGAGAATCAACGCCATCACGGTCATTTCCGGCATCTTGATGCTAGGAGGGCTTCTTTCAGCCGCATATTTCAGCGTGCTCCTTGAGCACACGTTCGTAGGGAAAAAAGGGAATGTGAACCTTGATGAAGGCCAGAACTACTCTGTTTTTCTCACAGAAAGCGACAGCAATTCCGAAGCACCGGAACATTGCTCAGGAGTCAACGTAACTGTTAATGATGGAAATGGAGATCAGTTCAAAGTGGCATGCCAGAATAGGGATGACAAGATCTACCTGGGTTATGTTCAACCGAATTCAACTGGCGAATTCACCGTTTCTTCAAGTCACGATATCACTCTGGAGAAATATCCTACAATCGAGACAAGGGAATTCGCATTTACAATGTTCTCCGAAGGGGTATGTTTCCTTGGGCTTGTTGGAGTCATTATCGGGGTTCGCAGCGGCAAGTGAGCGTTAGCAAATTAGAGATATTTCCGGTGGTACCTAGTCATGCTCCAGAACCTGAAGCGATGTTCACTTCAGAAGAGGAGGAATATGTGGCACAATGGCCACCTAAGAATTGATTAGCGCGAAGTTTCATCACACTAGGAATCTCCGATCAATCGCAGCGGGGTCGCCCAACTTGGTCAAGGCTCTAGGTTCAGATCCTAGTCTCAAGGAGTTTGCAGGTTCAAATCCAGCCCCCCGCACTAGTGAGGGTGAATTAGCGGTGAGTTCGTCAAAAAAACAGCAAGCCAAAGAGGTGATGTAGTTGACCCAGCATGCCGCGGCCGTGGACGAGCCATACGTTGTCCGACACCCCCGGACAGGAAAACCACTTCATTCGGGCCGGAGAAGACAGAGGCGTGCCACACTCAAAGAACCCGATATTGGTCCATGGATGTCCATACCATATGACAAAATAGCGCCCTTAGCATCAGGAAAGTTACAGCCCTTCACAGTTCATTACAATGAAGAGCCATACATAATGGAACGGAAACACGGAGTGAGGGCACTTTCAAGACTAACCGGAAATATGGCAAATGTCGCCAACAAGATCCTTGTTGAGTCAATCGATGATCCTGATGTCGACATTAGACTATCTTCTTTGCGCGCATTGCCGGTTTGTGCTGCGCGCGTATTTGATGGGCTCGCAATTGCCCTTGATGTCAGGCTTGAAGACGATCACGAAATAGTTAGAAAACAGGCTGCTGAAACTCTCCGCCAATTGATCAGATCACACCCCTCTGGTGCTGCTGAGACCATGAAAAGAGCACTAAGATCTGATTCCGAGACGATGCGGAAAGCAGCTTGGGCAGGACTTGAACTTCTGATTCAAGATTGGCCAGAGGTCTTCCTCGAACATGCTGATGAGATTCTCAGAGAAGAGGACCCTAAACCACGGCGTTCGCTCGCATCCCTCCTAGTAAAAATTCATGGGCATCGTAGTGGGGCTGCTTGGGATGTTATTGCATGGGCACTTGAAGATGAAGATGCAGAAGTTCGCGGAAGAGTCGCACCCGTCATTGTTCGGTTGGCAAATTCTGCGCCTGATATTGCCCTGTTGCTTTGTGAACGCTCGATAAACGATGATGAGCCAAGGGTTGTTTCAGCTATTTCACGCGCTCTAGTTCGGTTTGATGTGACTTCACCGGGCCGGGCACGCGCCCTCCTGATGCGCGCATGCACCCATCCAAATGCAGGATTAAGAAAAACTGCAATTGGCTCAATTGGCAGAGCCTTCGGGACCGAAGATGGGCGCCTCTTCGCTCACGAACTTCTAAGCAATGAGAAAGAGCCTGAAATCGTCGAAATGCTTCTTGAAATCGCGAAGGATCGCGAGATAGAGGGGGATGAAAGGGAACGCAATTTGGGCCTAGCACCGCTCGACATGCCGCCTGCTGAAGAGCCTGAAGAACCAGTAGGAAGTGATGACCACTCAGGTGAGTTCGACCAAAAGAGATCGTTGCATGATAAATTCGATACCTTCAAACCGACTACCCGGGTCGAGCAGAAGGTCGACTATGAGCAAAGAGATCCCCTTCGACGACAAGGAGAAGCAGTTCGACGACCTATGGGAAGGTCGGACTCCAAAGGGCATCAATCGAACCAAGGCTCTGAAGTTTCGACAGACAATGATGCAACATCTGCTTCAAGTTCGTCGCCTACAAAACCGTGAAAATGCCCGTAAGTACTGGCTTGGGCAACTTCAGCAAGAGATCCGCGAAGCAGAGGGATTCTGAGGCGATCAATGTGGCCGAGGGCCCTATCCGATCAATCCTCACAGAGGACTCCTTTGCTGAACTCGGGATACCCCACGACTTGATTGAAAATTTATCTGAAATGGGATGGGAAAAACCGACTCGAGTACAGGCAGATGCCATACCTTCTGCACTCCTAGGCAACGATATTGTTGCTCAAGCACGTACGGGTAGCGGTAAAACAGGAGGTTTTGGCATACCACTCATCGCTAAGACCGAAACGAATGATGAACCGACAAGTCTTGTTTTGACTCCCACGAGGGAATTGGCTATCCAAGTGGCAAATGAAATTAGCCAAATTTCAGGAGAAAAGGGGCCATCAGTTCTAGCAGTATATGGGGGTGCAGGCATTGATGGGCAAGCACGATCATTGGAGAAGGGGATAGATATCGTAGTTGCCACGCCAGGTAGGGCAATTGACCTCGAAGAACGCGGTTTTCTAAGATTAGGCAGTATCATTCGTGTTGTTCTTGACGAAGCCGATCGAATGTTAGACATGGGCTTTTTACCCGATGTCGAACGCATCATCTCATCAACCAATGCCATTCGCCAAACAATGCTTTTCAGCGCCACATTCCCCCTTGAAGTTCTTGAAGTGGCATCAAAAATTATGCGTACGCCCGATCAGTTCCTTTCCGACGACGTTGAAATTGAGTTACCCGATGTCGAACAACACCTTGTACTTACCAGTGCACGTAACCGTACTTGGGCTCTTTCAAGAATTCTGCAAAGTGACCACGAAAAGCGGCGTACAATCGTATTCTCTAACACCAAGCGGGCAGTTGACGCAACAGTAGAACGCCTAAAACGTGCTGGCATCAGTTCAGCCGCACTTCATGGAGACATGAGCCAAGCGGTCCGAGAGAAAGTTCTCACAGGGTTTCGTGATGGAAAACCTAGAATATTGGTTGCAACAGATGTTGCAGCAAGGGGTTTGGACATCGAAGACATCGGAGTCGTCATCAACTTTCACCCTGCAAATGAACCCGAAACACACGTACATCGGATCGGAAGAACCGCTCGGATGACAAAGAAGGGCATCGCTTGGATCATCGCAACTAGAGAGGACCTTAGGGATGTTGATGCAATCGCGCGTACCTTGGGCATAGAAATTTCACAAACCAAAGTGCCTGAAACAACCGGCGATGATGTAATCCCTCATCGCGAAGACTTGGACGAAATCTCAGATTGTTTTGGCATGATACCCGTAAGAGTGAATGTCGGAACCTCGCATGGCGCTAGCATAAGAAATCTCGCAGATTATATCCGAAAAACCGCGAAGGTTGAGGAAATTTCGATTGGCGATATTATCACGCAAGATGCACATACGACTACAATTGGCATTCATAGAGATGTCGTTCGTTGGGCAATTGAATCAACACAGAACAAAAACCTTCTAGGACAACAATTGGGACTCCACATAGCATGGGACATTGCGTAACCATCTATTCCTCTTCATTCACCCCAACTGGAGAATGATAGCGATAGAGGGCAAGTGGCACTAGACCAATGCTGATGGCAGTTAATGAAGCCGCACGCCATCCTACATCTTTTGCCGCCCGTTCGACTTCGGCACAATTAGGAGATAGTTCTGCTCGCTCAAGGCAGGCATCTGCTTCGGCTTGGAAATTTGCCGCTTCCTCGTCCAAATACACGCCTTGAGCAGACCATGCCAACAGCACTGCCGAAAGCAATAGAAGGCAAATCGACCAAGTTGGAAGAGGTTTTCTTCGGACAAAAACGGCGCGACTAGAAGGCGGTTCCTGCAACAAATCAACGGCCCCTTGGCCAGCACCAGTTGCGATGAACCATACAAGCCAGATACCAACCAGCAGAATTAGAGTGCCTTGTGCATAGACAAAACGATGGAACTGCTCCATAGGCAATATGCAATTAGGGTCACCTGGCAATTCGGTACAGCCCGCTACTGCGATGGGGTAGAGAACAAGAAGACGGACCATATTGAGAAACATAAGAAGGCCTGACATCCAGTAAATCGTGCGCCTCTTGACTCGGCTAGATACCCCATCCGTGAGTGCAACTAGTGCTGCAAAAAATACGATCTCATGAACACCCGCACATTCATCCGAAACATAGAGTGGAATTCGATTGACTGATTCAGATGGGAAAGCAGGATTGACGAGAGTAACTCGTGTTGTCCACCCACGGTGCTGCGCTAATTCTGACGAATTTGGACCATAAAAGAGCAAATTCCCCCAATGCCATAAATGTGCCTCAGCAACTTGTAACCAAGCCAGCGTATTCCGGGGTAAAGTGAGCAAACGATAGATGATCTCGACCAAAAGGAGAACTGCGGGTATTTTCAGATATCTCGTTGAAAGCCGTGCTACTTCGGACCAAGATAAATCCTGCTCCGCCGGAGTCAAGGCCATCTACCTACCCTCACCAAAGAGGCGACCCACCCACATCCTGAAAGAACCCATCCCCTCGGACCCACGTGAGAGTGCCAATCGACACAGAAGTATTCGAGGTCGACGTGTTAGGCACTCGCTGCCCGGTCCCGGTTGCTGAAACTAGGCGAACAATGAGGGCGCTTAGTAAGGGTGCAATAATTCATCTTCTAGTCGACGACCCGGAAGCACTTCATGACGTACCCGCACTATTGCATCGGGAAGGTGGCCGGATCTTAGAGGTCGAACAGAGAACACGTGGATGGTGCATCCACATACACTGGCCTGGAACCGGGGGTTAATGGGCCAAATGGGGCCGTGACCGGGACTTGAACCCGGGATCACCAGATCCACAATCTGGTATGTTAACCAACTACACTACCACAGCCGTAAATGGCCCATCCTGCAACGCTATTTCAATCGAACGAAGAAAAGAATCACGCTCACGGCACCGCTTGCTTGAAGGACAACCTGACTGCCTCGACACATATGAGGCGCAAGGATGCGGGTCTAGTCGCGCTTCTGGTAGGGTGCTTAGTCTGCCCCTTGCTACAGGTCAGTTCCGACACCGTACTAAGCATATCTGCAGTAGAAATGCTTCCAGAAGGTGACTTTGGGGATGCTTCAGAATGGACCATTGATGGCATGCATGGATTTGGAGGCCCTCTTGAATATACATCGTCCGAGATTACTAACGGTAACCTCATGTTATCCCATCAAAGGCCCTTGAATAGCGTAAAAAAGCAGATATGGGCATCGGATAACATCAGCGCACACCCTCTTTCTACTGGAGCACCGGATGGCGCATCTTCAACCAGTGATGGGCCTGTGATCGAGGTTGGAGGATTTAGTGAATCAGTTGTTGGCACATCTCCAATTATTTCAGTAACATTGCTCATAGCCGCCGAGATCCCACAACAACTCAATGATGATGAAGTTCGATTATATACCAAGTGGGGAAATGGATCGAGGGATTTAATCCATACATGGTTTCATTCCGACACACCATTGAATGCAATGCTTGAACCCTGGTGGAGAATTAATTTAACAGACCAATATGGATGGTCTGGCACGACAATAGCAGATTTGTCAATCGAAGTAGACTACCACGCCACGGGTGGAAAAGATGACTCCTCAATATATCTGGATGCTGTGGGCATAGAAGTAGATGTGCAACGCCTGTCAAATGGCTTTGAAATCATCCAAGCCCGACACACCCTAGATCTACCCATGCAACCTTGGTTCGATATTGGCCTGACATCTGGAACACGACAGGGACTTGATATGGCGCCTTGTGGACTAAGCACCACCTCACCAAGTAATGGCACATGGACATCTGAGACCATTGAGATTCCGGCTCAGCAACGGGCAACCCATGTTTCAACACCCCACTCCGGAAACATAACAGCATATTGGGGTATACCAACCGAAAATGGAGAAGTAACTCAATGGCAAATCTTGCCACTAGATGGGAGGATCAATGAAACCGATGATTTGAAAATCCGTATTGAAGTGGAAAACGGGTGTTTAGAAGCAGTGCGTATAGACATCAATGACACAGTATTATCAGCCAAAGGAGTGATCACAGGTGAACTTGCAGGCCTCGATTCAAATTCAAGTAGCATTGCACTCAAAATTGATGGAGAGATCATTGCTCAAACGGCTCTTTCCAGTGGAAATTTTGAACTCAGCGGATCTACTCATGAGCACCTGAAGCAGGGGGCAAATCTAGAGATTCGCGTCCGCATACAGTGGGCAGATCAGGGGGCAGAAGAATCATTCTCACTGGCGGTCAATTCTGTGGAATTAAGCGAAGGATACAATGTAAGCATTGATTTGGATCCTGTTTGTAGTAGAACATCCGACATCACGATGGACGAAGATGACCCCACATACGTCGTCAACATCATTGCCGGATGTTCAGACGACCGTACCGATCAAGAAGACCTAGTCGTCTCAGCAAGTATAGAGAACCAAAATCTCGCATCAGCAATAGAGAAAAATGGGCGGATTCATCTAACCCCTGCCCATGATAGATGGGGCGACACAAGAATAAATATCGGAGTGACGGATGATGCATCAAACACCATTTATTGGTCATTCACACTACATATCGATCCAAAAGATGACAGGCCAAGCATTGATCGCACAGGCCTCCCAAATCGCATTTACATTGAGGCTGATGATGTATTCACAGCAAACATCTCTTTCACTGATCCCGACACGTCAAGTAGCACCCTTGTCATCAGTTCGGATACGGACTGGGTATCAGTATCGCGTGTTGGACTAGTGACCATTAGCCCTACAGCTGCTGGAACATACCCCATCACGATTAGTGTTTCAGATGGGACAACTTCAGAGACCATCACATTCATTGTTGAGTGTACAATTCGTCCAGATCTTGTGGTCAAAGAAATGACCCCTACAAATGGTCAGGTGATTACATATGGCGAACCAGTCAAGATCTCTGCTCTGATCAAAAACGAGGGGAGAGCATTTGCTACTGCATTCAGTGTAACTCTGTTTATCGACGGAATTGATCGTGAATCAGAACCAATCTTGGGCCTTGAACCAGGAAGAGAAGAGAAAATAGAATGGACATGGGCACCGCTTTCAAATTCAGATGCGGTCGAAATTAAGATTCTCATTGACGAGACTGAACGCATCGCCGAAACAAGTGAAGTGAACAACGAAGAAAAAATAGTGGTCAAAATAGACCATGGGGTGAGTACTGGTTCCGCAAGTGGGGAGAGGTCTGTTTCCGCTCTTGAAGAGCATAGCACGACTCTATTGGGAAGTGGAGCAGGAATTGTGATTCTAGTTGCCATCGGGCTGATATTATTTGGCCCCGGCAAAATTCGTAAAATACGATAAATGGGCTAAAGTCTGCAAAACCAGCATCAAAGACTAAAGTACCCCCGCAAATGGGGCGTCGCCTTCTGCGGAGGGCGGGTGTGAGACGATGGGAGTCCTGAAGATTAGATTAGTCACAGATGAATGGGAATACGAAGAATACGGGGAGTGAGAAATTTACCCTCATTCAGACCGAATTGTTTCGGGATCAATGAGGATAATTCTGGGCTGGATCACGGGCCCTCTCGCGATGCGCTCAAGGCGTTCTGGTTCCACTAGCCATTCACCTATCCCAACGACTGTACCATCGGATAGACACATTGCGACATCCGAACCAACTGCGCATTCAATTTCTGAGGCCAAAAGGCCAGGCCTCATTAGTGGGGCTCCACAAGCAACGGTGGCTGCAGCGGTAGGCCGCAAAACTGCTGCAGGCATTGCATCGAGAAGGCGATCCAAAGGGTGGATGATACGCCCGAGGCCCCTTGAGTCACCTGCCTTGGCAGCGGAAACTGCATCTGCAATGTCGGCAAGTGTAACGGCTGAGCGGTCCGACCACTGTCCTGAACGGGTTCGCCTTAACTCAACCAGATCACATCTCATGCCGAGCATAAGGCCAAGATCTCGCGCGATCGTGCGGACATACGTTCCAGATTCCGCAGAAATCTCAAGGAGGGCCATCCGGCCATCAGACTCGATTACGCGCATAGAAGAGATCATCCGTGTTCGTACCTGCACTCTGACGGCAGACACACGAGGAGGAGTATTGTAGATGCGGCCGTTTAGGCGCCCTACGACTGCATCGAGTTGTGAACTTGGATCACCTGCAAAACGCAGCACTGCCACATATGTTTTCGAATGGGAAAGGACAACACGAGTCAGTTTCATCGCCTTCCCAAGTAAGAGAAGAAGGACACCACTCGCTTCAGGGTCAAGCGTCCCACCATGCCCCAATCGATCAAGGCCCAGACAATCTCTAGCCCAAGCAGTGATTTGGTGCGATGTTGGCCCTAATTGCTTATCCAATACGATAAAACCATCTTCCTGATCTGAAGAAAGGAGGGACATGCTCACAAATCACCACCCAGCAAACCAATTACTTCATCAACAATTGAAGTAGCATCACGAAAACTGGTATCGATAGTGTGGGTATAGGGGGCATCATCCACGATTTCAATGCCATATAATTCACCAAGGCGATGGCTGTCTGCCTGATCCCTGGCCAGTGCTTTGCTAGCAGCATCTGAAATGCTCAGATATTCACGCCCTGCAATTCGCTGAGCCCGCACTTCAAGATCAATTGTCAGATGCAGGCGAATACAATCGAGAGATTCCTGAAAAGCCCACCACCCAGCAAGGCGGCTTTCCACAATTTCGGGGCCCTCTGGATCAAGAAGTGCTTCTTTTAGCCGAGCATCTAAAGCCCTGTCAATTGAGAGGTCTTCTGCACAAAGTTTTGTGAAGGATTCAAGATCAAGATTCCGCCGTCTTGCTTCTTCGCGAAATACGCTCCCTCCGTTTAGGTGTCGCCAGCCTTTCCTCTTAGAAACCGCTTCTGCAACTGTGCTTGTCCCACTACCCGCCATTCCACTAATCGTCATACGAATCACATTACGACCCCCAAGCATGAATGCAGATCTCGCATACACGGCGCTTTCTATCTATCCGATGAACTCTTTTCGCATTGCATTTGGGACATGACGCATCAGCAATGAGTTCTGCAGTAGGGGATTTTTGGGCCGGAGGATCTGCCTTAGATACCTTCCGTTTTCGCCCAGCATTGGACCGTCGCCTCCCAGTCGATGAAGACCTGCGCCGAGGCCCCTCAAGGTCTGGAGACAACGTTGCCAAAATGGGCTCGGCCAATGGAACACCCTTGACCACGACGGGATGATTTTTCAGGCGAATTAACTTGAGGTGTCGGTCAACAACCCTCCCCAATGGAGCTGACATGACAATGTACAAGCAGATCCATGCTGGAAAAAGGAGGAAGCGGTCTTCAAGATTCCATTCAGTCGTCCAAGGTAGACTTACATAATCCACCCTATAGTTCTCCACAACATCTGCTGCCCAACTAAATATCGCTATGATTAATACAAAAGTAAACAGCATGGGACGCATTGCCGCTGCCTGCATCTCTAATTGCTCTGGCATGATTTTCTGCTGAATCTCGCGAGCTTGCTCTACCCTCGGATGATCCCGCGCCATTTGCGCACGCTGGAGCATCTTGCGCATTTGCCCCTGCCGATGTGCCATATGTGCCTGCGTAATTGGGTCAATGAATAGGTGCCGAAGAATCGTATTCATCAAAATCGATGCAGTTCCAAGCCCCATAACAGTCAAGACGAGGCTCGTCTTTTTGGGTAAAATAGGGGAAAGGACGGGATCTGCATAACCCGCAAGAGCCCCACGTAACCCTGGATTTGACATTAGAACTAGCATCATCACAAGAAATAGGAGCATCGTGAACATTGGCCCTGCCGAGGGAGCCGAATCCCCCCCTGATGCTGCTGCCACATTACAGGCCCGGTGCACTTGCCCGATGAACTCTTCGTGCGAACACTAAGGGCTAGGAGTCAAGGGATGACGCAGAGCCAATAGGGAGAAGCGCACGTGAGTCATTCCAATTTCTCTTCATCGATCTCATGGCCCATACGCTCAACTTTGGTCCCTAGGTATTCTCGATTCATTTCACCAACCCCCGCAATTAGAGGCATCCTTTCGACGACTTCGATACTGAAATTTTGTATCTGGACTACTTTGTCAGGGTTATTTGTTAGAAGACAAACACGTTCAACGCCTAACCCCTGCAGAATTTCTGCAGCAATCTTGTAATTTCGCCCATCTGCAGGATGGCCTAGCATCAGATTAGCGTCTAGTGTATCCGCCCCTTGATCCTGAAGATTATACGCCTGAATCTTCGCATGCAGGCCAATTCCACGCCCCTCTTGCCGCAAATAAATCAGGCAGCCCCACCCTACATCTTTGATGCGCTTCAGCGCTGCATCGAGTTGAGGGCCACAATCACAGCGGAGACTACCGAAAGCATCCCCCGTGAGACATTCAGAATGGACTCGGACAAGAACCGGATCTGGGCCCTTCATATCACCCAATGTTAGTGCGACATGATCAAGCCCTGAGGAAAGTTCATGGAACACTCGAATTCGGAATTCACCATGTGCAGTAGGGAGTCGCGCATCTGCAGGCACACCCTCGGATTCCCGTATTTTTCCCGCTAAAGGGGGGGAGGAACCATTCGACATTGAACCGCCAACTCAGCGCACGAGATAGACCCCATCTAGATTGTGCTCCCACATCGAAGTGGTGGGCCTGCCTGGATTCGAACCAGGGTCAAATGCTCCCAAAGCATCTAGCATAGACCAGACTAACCCACAGGCCCTAAACCCCCCCGGAGGGTATTCCCCACAAGATGCTTGCCCCTAATTGAGAAGCCATATCCATTTGCTAGGGGACGATCGTAGCAGGATGCCAGACGCCTCTGCCTCTTCTATCAATTCATTTGCATCAATATCTAGGTCCTCTGCATCTAGGGCCAACTTCACATCTTCGCTTCCAAAAGGATGGCCATCCCCCCCAATTTCAAACAAAAGGTGTCTTGCCCGGTCAATATCCTGCCTCAAACTTCGCGCCGATTGAGGTGTGTGTGGCAGGGCATCAGGGAACAGGCCCCTCAAAGCAGGCGGGAGGTTCAGCTCACCGACTCGGGCGGAAAGTTCACGAGCATCTTCAATGAGTTCAACAACAAGGACAGGGTCCTTGAGTACATTTCCGCACAAAGGACAAGTGGAGGATTTTGAGTGCACATGTCGCCCATGATGGCGGGCACAGATCACGCACAAAATAATCTCATGCACCGAATTCCCTCATAGATCAAAGCGCACCCCACTTTTTTCACTCGTTTCTCGAGTGCCCGCTAAACGACGTGGACCCGGGGCATGGTCATCATCATCTGATGCTGTAATTTCTCGAACACGCCCTACAGCACCTACGGGTTGAAAGTCAAATGTCTGAGGGAGAATTAAACCTGCAATCACGACACCATGATGCTCAGGGCCTGCTGTAACTTCATCAACTGCAACATCATAACTATTCCCTCCTTCGCGAAGTTCAAGATCACGGCTAGCCATCCTCCGCCTGAGAGCATGGCGAAGCAATATCTCCGTCTCATCTGCGTCTACCTTGGTTGAGATTGTCGACACGATAGCGCATTCATCGCCCTCGGGGGACACCGCGAGCGCATAGGCTACACCGGCACAAGCACTCCCCCCATCCCACGTTTCGCCAACCGCAAGGTGACACTCCACAAGAGAACCCATCCCTAAGGCTCGCGCTGGTTGGGGGACGAAGCCCATTGGAAGCATTGCCCCCTCCACTCGGATCATGCGAGTGTCGCCTAGTCCCATCTCCACAAGTGATTGATCGAAGGCATCTTCTCGATTTTCGCCCCAAGGTGCAACACTAGTCATCAACCAGCCGCCTGTCCTTGAAGGCCCAGTGGATGGCGTCGGCGGCTCTACGTCATTGCTTGGCATTACGTGCACAACTATCCTTCGGGTTCATCAAGACGTTCCCACTCAGACACCCATGAAGCGGGAAATTGTGGCCGCATTCTCTGTGGCAGCGATTGGAATGATGGTCATTTATGCCAGTGGCGGGGGATCCCTCGACGTATCTGCTGCTGCTGCTGGCTTACTCGCAATTCTTGCTGCCGCCCTAGTTCTCCGAATCACTCGAACATCTACTCGCGAATACAAGGGGATGCCACTCCGACCTACCACCACTGCAAAGAACAAATTTGTGACCTCCAGCAGGGGGATTCTCCCCACTGGATTACCTGACCCTCTAGATGAGGGCTGGGAACCACCTCTCTAGCAAGACGGCCACATCAGTATAGCCTAACAGTCTCAAGATTTCTCGGGGCATGAGTCCTAACTTTGAATTTTGACTTAAGCGATTGGCCGAGTTCATTGCATTTCTTCACATCACCATGGTGACAAATGACTGTCCGAGGAGCAACAAAGTCGATCAGTTGGCGGCGATCGCTGTGCCCCGAAAATCCATCAATCGTCAGGACCTCGCATGAAATTGGAACACGAACTACCTGACCCTCTTCCCGCATTGGGAGTTCTGCAAATCCCTTTTGCATTCTGCGACCTAGAGTCCCTTCAGCCTGATAGCCAACAAAACAGAGTGTATTTCGTTCATCCGAGGCCCAATTTTTAACATAGTCCATGATTGGACCACCATTGAGCATGCCCGAAGTAGCCAAGACAATTGAGGGCGAGGGATCCAAAATGATATTCTGCCGTTGTTCCCAACCATCGACTGACTTAAACCATGGACTGGTAAATGGATTAGTGTCGTCTGCCTGTAATATCGAACGTCGCAAGGAAGATGTAAGATAGCGCGGATGGTTTGCGTGGATCGCAGTGGCTTCTTGAATCATGCCATCAAGCCAAACAGATGTAGTAGGGATTTCACCTGAACGAAATAATTCATCAATCGCAATCATCACTTCTTGGCTGCGGCCAACTGCAAAGACGGGAAACATCACTTTGCCGCCACGTTTCAGCGTTCGCACGACCGTATCCTGCAATTCCTGTGTTGCTTCAAGGCGCGATGGTTGAAAATCGCCTGGCGCCCCATAAGTGGATTCGATTACGAGGGTTTCCACACGGGGGAAACGGACATCCGCAGCATCAAAAAGCCAGGATTTCTCAAACTTTGAATCACCGCTGAATACAATGTTATGCTTCCCCTCGCCCAAGTGGAAATGGCAAGACGAGGAACCAAGGATATGGCCTGCATTATGAAAAGTCAATTTCACATCCGGCGCCACATCGGTCGTCATCCCCCAATCAACATCAATTGTATTCAGGATCGCCTTTCGAATGTGCTCCATCTCATAATGAGGTCTTTTCCCTTCTGCTGTTGAAACCTTGAGGTAGTCCGACTGAAGAAGCATCATCAAATCACGAGTAGGGGGGGTGCAAAACACAGGACCGTCATACCCATATTTGAACATCACAGGTAACATCCCTGCATGATCGAGGTGTGCATGCGTAAGGACAACAGCATCGATTGTCTCAAGTGGCAATACTTCTGGGGCATTGAAATAGGGCATAGGATCCGTATCCGAAGCAATATTGACGCCCACATCTACGATCACACGACTCTCATTCGTAGTGATCAAGTGGCACGCCCTTCCCACTTCTCGATAAGAGCCAAGGGCTGTGATCCGAGCCCAAGGAGTTCCCGGACGTTGGGGGCGAAAGATTGAGCGCCCAAAGCGCTCAAGTAACGAACGCCTTGAATCAGAATTTGCGATACGGTATTTGATCACATCTCTAACGGTTTTTGAATTCAAGGGGGGAACACGCTCAATCTTCACAGACCAACCAATCTTGTCGTTGATTTCGCGACGGATTGATCCTTTTTTACCCACTGCCGTACCCGGATCGGTGCACAAAACGAGGACTTCTCGCATGCAGGCATCAAAGAAGATGTCCTCAACACCTGCTTCTTCTGGAATCAGCGCCTCAATCACAGTGCGCGCATCTTCTTCCGAAGACAACAGATCATTATGGGGGCGAATCATAACACGCCGGCGAATTGCTTTGGCAATTTTCCCTGTAAGGCCTTGGCCACCTCCAAAAGCAGAGGGATCCATTGTGTTTATAGCGATAGTCGCCCCTTCCAAACCCACTTCATATGCAATCCCCTTGGGGACTAATTCAGATATCTTCTCCTTTACTTCTGGCAGTGAGAGTCGAGCATTCATTTTCAATCACATCTTTTCCCGACGCCTGCAAAGGAGAGGAAGACCACCGCACAATGCAGAGTCGAGACAAGTATTACTTCAGAGATTATTGACGATGCCATCAGTTTCTTCGCGGGTTAGCATACGGAATCCCTTTGAGGTAATTGAACAGAGATCCATGCCATCACCACTTGCGGCATCACGACCTGCAGAAGCGCGCAATGCCCTAGCAGCAAGATTTAGAGCCTGATTTTCAGTCATCCCATCTGAAAAGCCATCTTCCAAGACACCATACATGTACGGTGATCCAGAGCCAGTGGCACAGTATGCATCCGGAATTGAGCCACCTGCTGCATCAATACTGAACACTTGCCCATTGCCTCTTTCATCCCATCCTCCAATGAGCAATTGCACCCAATGAGGGCGGTTTGAGAGAAGGTTTGCCATCATCGTGGATGCTGCTTCAACTGGCATTTTCCGCCCTCGTTTCAATTCAAAGAGGGCAACTTCTGCTGAAAGTGTCCGAGCTAATCGTTGAGCATGACCGACTAAACCTGCAGTTGTTAGTGCGATATTATCGGAAATTTGAAACAATTTCTGCACGTTTTTGTTGGCGACAAAATGACCCATTGTGGCACGGTGATCTGCTCCAATGATGACCCCATGTTTGTGCGTTATTCCAATCGTAGAGGTCCCTGTCTTGACAACATCAGGTTTCATGTCGAGATCTGTGTTCAAGCGATTCACTCCGAGTGGATGTTATCACCACGGCTTGCCGGCCATCTATAAATGATGGCAGGAAACGTAGCACTTTCTGAGCAAGGATGAGAGCCGAGGCCCCTGACGAGGATGAACGCGCACCACAATGGATCGAAATCCGTGGAAATCGCAAGCCATCGGAGCGGATTGAAGTTCCTACTAGGACGCTATATCACGATTTGGGGAAGCGACATCCAGAACCCCCGGTTTCAGTTAATTCGGAGGAAGTTGTCGTCCATCGGTGCCATTTGCACGGGTTAAGCGGCATCAGCGAATTGATGAACTGGGTTGCAGACGGAGATGTTGCCATTGTCGAAATGGCTAAAGTGATGGAACGGCGAACGGAATTAGTTGCAGCTGTTGAAAGACTGATGGAATTTGTGGTTGGTGATCTCGGCGGGCAGGTGCTTCAAATTGGGGACTCGCGTCTGCTCCTATTACCAGAAGGAATAGAAGCATCAGAGGGACTTGCTGGTGCTTGAATATGACTCGCCAGAAATTGTCCACGCCATGCCCAATATGTCATGAATTAGACCTATGGATGCATGCTGATGTTCGCGAGATTCCATATATAGGTGAACACACCCAAATTTCACTTGAATGTGATAGTTGTGGATGGAGGCAAACCGATTTCATCCCACCTGATGCGTCGGATCCAGTGTGCATCACCCTTCAAATTGCAACACCAGATCACTTGACCGCGCGCGTTGTACGGGGCTCTTCGTCAACCATCCAAATCCCTGAACTTGATCTCGAAGTTCTTCCAGGATCCCATAATCCGGGTACCATAACCAATGTTGAAGGTCTCCTCAGTCGTTTCCTTGACACAGTGCATATCCTCAAACGCGACTTAGAAGGAGGTCATCGTGATTCAGACATAAAGGTGCTATCGCATATTGAAGATAGATTGCAAGAGATCATCAGCCTTGAAAGATCGACAAGTGATCCACTCAAAATCGAACTCCTCGACCCGACAGGACACAGCAGCATTGCCCATCCTGACGCAATCCAGAGAGCGCTAACCGATGCCGAAATCGAACTGCTTGTGCAAGCCATTCGCATTGATTTGAGCAAGTATACATCATGAGCCGTCATGTGCCAAGAGTCGTTCTACTTCATCTGAAAGCGACTCGCGACGTGCTCGAATGTTCCCTAGCCATGATACCGCAGCATCAATACACTGTTTCTTGAGTTCACCGGTAAGAAGTGTCCCCTTGCGGTAAGATGCGGCAGTCTCAGCAATAATCTGGTCATTCGGCTCGAAGAATGTATTTAGATATTGGAAAGCCACATCAATTTCGGGATCGCCTCCATGTTTGCGGTGCTCAGTCAAACTTGCACGTCCTCCGCTGAATGCATTATTGATGCGCTTTTTCACCGTATCATTGTCATCATCGAGGAATATGGTGGTTTCTGGTTTTGAAGAGGACATCTTATCCCCAGTTAAACCAACCGCAAAACGGTGGTAAGTGGAAGATGGAGGCATCAATCCCAAACCACCCATTGCTCGCTCTTCTCTGAGCAATAATAATCGGATTGATCCTCGATCGGCAGATGTTGCCGCAGGGATTTCCAACACGCCATGTTTTGGATTCGTCCTGATATCTGCCCATCCATCCTTTTGCAAAGCATCCGCAAGCGCGCCAAACACTTCTCGTCGACGTTCCATATCAACACGCCCATCCTGCCCCACGCCCAATGCCTTCCTGTTTTCTTCTTGGACTGAAAAACCGACAACCAATCCACCACCTCTGCGTTCACGGACGTTAAACCAATTTGTAGCTTGAGCAAGATCTCGCGTCAAGCGTATGTGTGGGTCTTGGTCTACACCCACGGGAACTACAATCGGACGGAGCCCACCATACGCATCGAGCATAGGGTGTAGAATGTCTCCTGCCTGAATAAGAGGAGCCTGCACGTGTGCAAGATTGGAACTTCCATTAAAACCGTAAATGGACTCTAATGCGGATAAATTGGTTTTCTTTCCCAACTGAAACCCAAGTCGTTGTACGATGGGTCTGCGTGACTGAAAATAAACACTCGTTTTCTCAGGATCAAGCCCCAATGCAACATAGTTACAAATGTATTCATCAATAGCAACCCGGCGTCCTTCCTCGAGACTTATACCCCGGGTGGCAAGAGCCTCAAGATCTGCAACAGCAATTGTAACGTCAGCACCTTGTGATTGGAACCAACGAAGTTGTTCAATCACCAAGGAATGCCCAAGGTGCATTTTTCCAGAAGGCATAAGGCCTGTAAGAACGCCACATGGTTTACCAGCATCAAGGGTGTCAAGAATAACATCAAGATCGCGATGGGCAAAGATGATACCTCGACGGTGCAGCATCGAGGGATCACGTATTCGTGCAAGAGAGAGACTTTGCAAGCCAAACTGGTCACGGATCCGAGCATAATCAGTAGATTGGTTTGAGGACCACGGATCAATCATGACCTCATCATCTTCAGGCGCCATCGTAGCCTAGACGAAGGGCATCCACCCTTTGAGGATCACCTAGAATGAAGGCCATTCATTCGGATTCCATTCTTCTTTCCAATTGAACAGAACGGTCCCTGCGTATCAGGACAGCAAAACCAGATAGAGTACCCAAAAGGATCGTTGTAGCGAGTATCGGCAAGAATGGAGTTGTAGCATCCCCAATTCGCGGTTCGATAAGCCAAGTGAATCGGAGGGGGGAGTCTTGGAAAGGTGAACTCCACTCAAAGAGGTCGGTAGTGTGATATCCCATGACCATAAATGGGGTGAGGCCATTAAAGGTGGAGTTTTTCACGCTAAAGCTGCTAGCATCTTGATCAAACGTGATCCTGACGTCAACGCCCATTGGAATTGTAAGAAGGGCATTTCTTGAATCTTGAATTCGGTACCCCACCTCTAAGTGGCGCGATTTTTCAGTAAATTCGGGAAAAGGGATGCCGTCAATGCGCACGACCTCAGTGATGTTGCAACCACTCACGCTCAGGTGTGTAGTACCAGGTACATTCCAGCCACCATCGCTTGGCTCACTTCCCCTCAGAATCAACGCATTCAGATCGCTTTGCACAACTTCGGCTTGATGCATGGATGAGAAATACTCGCCCCAGGTGGTAAACCAAAATGGTTCTGACTCAATCCATGATAAAACGTCCTTGTCTTGACGAACGTTAAGTGACTCAATTTCGGCTTGCCAATACATATTTGCATAACTGTGATCCTGAACCTCAGCCTCAATTAGGTCGATCGAAGCAATATTTTTCTCTAAACTACCCCCACTACGCACAAAGGACCAAAGTGATTGAATCTCACCCGTTAATTCATGACCACCAACCACCCTAAACCCGGAATTGTGAAGGGCCATTTGCAGATCTACGCCCACATCGGCCCCTGAAATTCCGAAGGATAAGGGGGTAACCCCCCACCTAGAGGCGCTGGTTTGTGAATTGAGGTAATGTTTGCATTCATCGATTACAGTGAAATCATTGCGAACATCCTTGTTAGGGATTCCATGGCATCCAAATTCATCACCCAAAACCAGACGCTCTGGACCAATCACATTGGCGAGCCAAGGATCATCCTCAAGGATCATTTCTGCAGAAGAAATAATTGGTGCTAGAAGGAGGAACAAAAGAGCAAGCAGCACCCTCGATGCTGAGCGACACCCTACGGCGGCCACAGGGGGCGAGAAGCAAAGGCATCTCAAGGCATCGCCTCGTGTAAATTAAAAGGAGGAGAGTCCCATAGGACGTTTATGGTTACTCAGGTTGAATTGCCACTCCCTAGTGGCAAGCCACTTCCAAGTACCACCACCTATAGCACACTATTGTGGACTCTTGCACCTTTTGTGAGATGTACTTTACCACTACGCCTTGAAGGTGTTAGAAATATTCCAAGAACTGGTTCTCTGATCTTAGCCGCAAACCATCTCAGCCATGTGGACCCCATCTATTTGATCCTCGCGGCGAGAAGACAGTTGTACTTCCTAGCCAAAGATGAGCACTTTCGAACGCCGATTGTCAAGCACGTGATGGCAATGAGTGGGCAAATTCAGACCGAACGCGAAACTGGGGCAATGGATGCATTGGGCCGAGCTTGTGATGTTCTTTCAAGTGGGCGCGCACTTGGTATATTTCCAGAGGGTACGCGAAGTCGAAAAGCGAAGGGACCATTCCTCCAATCCGGAAAAACAGGTGTTGCTCGCCTTGCGGCGAGATACCCAACCACACCTGTGTTTCCAGTAGCCCTGATCGGCACAAGAGAAGTGATGACGCCTGCTGTGCATCGAATACCGAGGATATGGAACGGGGTTCGCATTAGAGTTGGAAAGCCAATCCATTGGGCCGACAATCACGGTAATTTGCAGCAAAGCCGGGCCAAACGAACTGATTTACGTGCATTTACAGACACACTGCTCGGAAAAATTTCCCAGTTGGGTGCCCCTTGAAAACCAAATCAGTCAGCTAAATCCAATTTTATGATTCATTAGTGGGATAATGACTAGGCCTCTGTGAAAATATTGCCCATGTTCCTGTTGCTGTCGCATAAACATGTTCTGAATCATCAACTACTTCACCCGAGAGATGAGCAACAGCTCTCCCTTTTCTAACGACTACCCCCCGTGAAAATAACCTCGTCCCAACTTGGGCAGAGTCAATGAATGAAATCGACAATTGTGCCGTAGCACACCATTCTTCCTTCCGAAGTGTAGAGATAAGGGAACCCCCCAGTGATTTGTCTAGAAGGGTGCTAAAAAGAGCCCCGTGTGCCACGCCCCCCATATTCGTATGCAGTGGCCCCACAAGCACTGAAATGAGGCATTTTCCCTTTCCAAATTCAAGATATTCAATATTTAGGGCATTGGCAATGCCATCTGGTTGTGGTTGGTCACTCAGGATACTCTCGTCCATATGCAATAGGTGTGCGCTAGGCAATAAAAAGTGATCTTTCTTAGTCCACTCAATTCTCGCTAGGGATAGTGCATCTTGATGGAGTGTCTCGGACCCCCTAGAACAGAATCACCATGCGTAACTATCTCGATCTGCTCCAACTTGTGCTTGATACGGGCGTGCCGCGAAGTGATCGGACAGGAACTGGTACTAGATCGATTTTCGGACATCAGCTTCGCTTTGACCTAAAAGAGGGTTTTCCGCTCCTTACAACAAAGAAGATACATGCACCATCGGTCATTCATGAACTACTTTGGTTCATATCAGGGGACACAAATGCGCAGCAACTCCAAGAAGTTGGTGTACGCATTTGGAATGAATGGGCAGATGACGATGGGGAATTAGGTCCGATTTACGGCAGGCAATGGCGCGCGTGGCGCTGTCCAGATGGGCGATTAATTGATCAATTGGAACTGGCTATTGACCTTATCTGCAATGATCCAACATCTAGGCGCATTCTCGTAAGTGCTTGGAATGTGGCTGACCTCAAGGAGATGGCTTTGATGCCGTGCCACACAATGTTCCAATTTTATGTACAAGATGGCCGATTATCTTCTCAATTATATCAGCGATCTGGAGATATATTTCTCGGCGTACCTTTCAATATCGCATCCTATGCACTCTTAACACAAATGATGGCGCAAATTTGTAATTTGGAAGTTGGTGAATTCATCCATACTTTTGGAGATGTTCATCTCTATGAAAACCACATTGAGCAGGCGAGGCTACAACTAGTCCGAGAACCGCGCCCACTTCCCCAGATAACTCTCAACTCAGAAATTAATTGCATTGATGAATTCACAATTGATGACGTAGTCATTTCAAACTACGACCCACACCCCCGAATTGCGGCGCCTGTTGCCATCTGAGAGGAAGGGGATATCATCGAAATTTGCCTCGTTGTGGCCCGCTCCAAAAATGGAGTTATAGGCTTGAAAGGAGGTCTTCCTTGGAAATTACCTGCTGACCTCGCACATTTCAAGCATGTAACGGTTGGACACCCAATCCTGATGGGAAGGCGCACACATGAATCAATAGGAAAGTCACTCCCTGATCGATTAAATATTGTTTTGAGCCGTTCAATTGCATCCATTTCCGAGGGCGCAGTTCACGCTAGGTCAATATCGGAGGCACTGGAACTAGCATTAATATCAATTCAGACTGGAGAAATGCGAGGTCCCCTCATGGTCATAGGGGGGGCAGGCGTGTACAAGTCAATGTTGGAGTCTGCAAGCCAAATTGAGTTAACTGAAGTCGATGCCGAGATTGAAGGAGATGTATTTTTTCCATTGCTAGATGAAACGTATTGGAATGAGATCGCCAGGACCCATTTACAAGCTGATTCGGACAACTCTTACGATCTCATTTTTCGAACGCTTGTCCGTTTGGAGTGATCATGCTGAGCCACCACGGCGCCCACGCGTTGGATTGAAACGCCGTCGTCCATCACGAGAAACATTCGATTCAGGCCCTGAATTGCGCATGGGGGCACAACCCCCCGCACGTCGGGCATCCATATGCAGAATGTGCAAAGCTGCAACGTCTGCCGCATGGCCTATACGCCGCAGCTGATTCGCTTCAAATGAATACAAACCACGCCAGTAATCTAGGCGCCCCCCAGCAGATACTGCAGACAATTCCCGAACGGAAACCGGTTGTCGGTTTCCAACTCCAGGGGGCATTAGCCAATGAGCATCACGCAATTCCGAGGGAGCATCTGGTCCCGCAAGCCATTCACCTAGAGTTGCAAAATCATCTTGTAAAATCGACGCCAGATTGACCGTCAGAATCCCAAGGTTGAGGCTGGATTCAGATGTAATCGGAACCCCTTTTTCGTCCTCGACACATGCAAGGACGACCTCTAGGTCCCCGCAAGCCGCCTTAAATGCCTGCCATTCTTCTAACAACATCTCATTGGATCCAGGGTGATTCACAATCCAAGTTCGTTGCTCAATATTCTCTCCGTGGTGCAGAAATGAGGCGTTCCACCACCCCATCTCGCATCGGACTGCATGCACATAAGCGCATGAGTTTGGGTCAATAGCACACGCATCCATGAAATCTCATCCCGTTTCTGTAACTCGCACCCCGAGCCGCCCAATTTTGGATGGTCGCTGCAATATACGGGTCATCTTATCATGGAAAGAACTTTCCAAATCAATCTCAAGAGCAAGAGCGTGACCGAGGATCAAAATCAGTACATCCGCAAGTTCATCCTTTACCTCTTCAATCGGGCGTCCCTTGGTAATTGCTGCTGAAAATTCACCCAACTCCTCGAGGGTCAAAGCAAGGCGGTAGCCCATGTCATGCCCATTATTTGAGGCAAAGTCGTGCTTTGCGTGAAATTCTGCGACACGGCCCATCATCGTAAGAAACGAACCATCTGAATTTGAAGGGCTGCCGCGCCCTGCATGAACCTCGATCCACGCACCCACGTCAAGAGGAGATTTGCTTTGCATGATATCTCGACTTTGCGCGAGATTTTCAACCATCCGAGAGAAGGCAAAGAAGAGATGGAAGAACCAAAGATGCCATTCGTGTTGCAAGTTCCTCGACCGCATCGTGCTCAATATATTGCTCAGAACCACTTGGGTGGCGCCCTGCTGCCCAATTAGAGGATAAGCAAACGCCGAGGATAGGCAGTTCTGCTTCTGCCGCCAAACAAACTTCGGGAGAGGCTGTCATTCCAACAAGGGTCGCTTGCAATATTTCAAGCGCATTGACTTCTGCTGGTGATTCAAACTGAGGTCCATTGGTCGTTGCCAGCACATGCCCGTGCACACGAACATGCGGTTGCTCAGACTCGAGTAAAGAATGGACACGGTCAATCATGGAGGGAGAAAATGGATGTGTGAGGTCTGCATGATGGGCATCGTCATCATGGAACGTCCAAACACGGCCAGTCATGTTGAGAATCTGAGTTGGAAGTATCACAGAGCCTGGAGGGGCCTCTCCAGTGAGTGTGCCAACCGAGTATGTGGAAAATATTCCTTCAACACCTGCTGATTTGAGTGCTTGAATGTGCGCTCGATGCTTAATTGAGTGCGGAGGTGTTGTAAGACCATTGGGCCCATGGTGGCGGTGCAGAGTAACCAAAACCCCTCCAGGACCCTCTAATACACAGAGAGGAACAGTCCCCCACTGCGTATCGACTTCAACTTCTGTCTTCACCCACGTCCCATGCCCGGCTTCTGCTAAGGAACTTGGTTCCAAGAGGGATTTCATGCCTGTGCCCGTGATCACACCTAGGCGCCTCATCAGAGACCCTAGTGCCACATTGCTGATGGCCTTTACCGCGCGGATGATTCGCAATGGCTAGATATTGGGAGGCCCTCGGACAGGACGAACATACCATGCGTTGGATGCTGCGCTCCAAAATTCATCGCGCCACAGTCACTCAGGCCGATGTGGATTATGTAGGTTCTATTACCATTGATGGGGAACTCATGCGCCATGCCGGGATCGCCCAATACGAACTTGTTGGAATTCTAGATGTTACGAATGGAGCGCGCCTTGAAACATATGCAATTGAGGGAGAAGCAGGATCAGGGGTCATTCAAATCAACGGAGCGGCAGCCCATCACATACATCCGGGGGATCTCGTCATTTTGGTAACATATGAGGCAGTTAAAACAGAGGAAATCGAGAATCACCGGCCAACGATCATTCATGTCGATGAAAATAACCAAATAACAGGTTAGGAGTGCAATTCACTCGTTTAGTCGTGCTATAAGTTCTGACTTTTTCCCAGACACGGGTTTTCCTGCTGCCTTGAGAAGTTCTTTCAATTGCACAACCGTCATTGAAGCATAATCCACATCAACAGCACTAAATTCATCGGGTTCGGTACCCACATCGACTTCACCATCTGAAGCCTCTAGAGGAGTGGAATCTCCTGATTCATCCGCCTGGTCCACATTATCGTCTGTTTCTGTCATTCCCTGAAGCGCTTCGGCTGCTGCAAAAGAAGTGGATACGTCATCCTCTTTCTGACCGGCATCATCCTCCATGGCTGCTTCAAGTACTGCCTTTTTGCGGGCATCGATTTCTGCCTGTCGCCGTCGCTCTTCTTCGACAATTTCGTCAAGAGTCGGACCATCGTCTTGCTCCACTCCTGTCTGAAGAAGTTGGCTTCGACGAATCATAACTGTTCGACAGCGGTAGAGATCTTTGATCGAATCCCGGATCCGATTCTCTAACGAACCATCCAAGAGGGACTTCTGCAGGTCAGAAAAATCCATTCCAGCTGCTGCCGTAGATAGCATAGTGGCCATATTATGGCGAATTGCCTGCTGTAAACTGGCCTGAATACGTCGGTCTGTGATCAATAGGGGCTTCAGACGGACAAGGAAGCCGTCATTGGTAATCACATCAATTACATTATCGATTTTTGTCCTGTGCCTGCGAATTTGCCGCCGCACATGATCTTTGAGAATCTCGTGCCCCATGAATAGAGTAATGGCGTCACTTCCGATTGTCTCAGAGATCCTAAATCGCAATTTCACGTGCAGTTTGCTAAAGTCACCATCAAATTCTTGCTGAGTGATCTCATATACGCGCCCAATGAGTTGCTCTTCAGATTCCGCAAGTGTCTCTCCGATGGACTGATAATTCCATGGATTTCGAGGTGCGCGAATCGTAAACCAACGCTTGGCCTTCCACTTGTCCTTTTGGCGGCGTGCGACTGCACGTTGGTTCTGTGATCGCGTTGCCATTATTGGGACACACCTGCAGGGGCTCTCCTGCTCGCGGAGCGGGCGACCCCCCACGGGTATATGAACAGAACCGAGCCACCACGCGAAGAAGAAGCGTGCCAATACACTCAATCACCTATGCATTACATGCATCTGCCGTGGATGATATTGAAGCAATTAATTCCGCAATGAAGTGGCTAATCGATGATTTGGAGCCGATCCAATCGTACCGACAGAGATCGCATCATGGCGCAGACATGCAAGTATACGAAATCCGTCTAATGCGATCTGGGATGGCGCGTCAGGCCCTCGCCCGGCTAGGTCCAAAAGTGCTTTCGCAAATATCTAAAACTCTGCAAACGAAAATTGATAAAAATCGAGTACTCCATGTGCGCCTCTCTCTTGACGCACTTGTTAGGGGACAAGTTGCCCTTTCACTCAAAAGTGGGTCAATTATCAAAATACGGGCCAAGTTGAGAGTACACTCAAATGAGGATCCCGTCGAAATAGGACTGGCTTTGATAGAAGCTGCAATCGAAAGGGCAGAGCGCATGGGATGGCCTGAAAAACCTCTCAATTCGGTAATTGTAAATGGGCATGATTGAAAAAGGAGGCACCTCTTAACAGAAACAATGACTCATGTGGTGGTAAGTACTTGTGTCGATTGCAAATACCAAGAATGTGTAGCTGTGTGCCCTGTTGAGGCATTTCGTGAAGCAGAAACCTATCTTGTCATAGACCCTGATGAATGTATTGATTGTCAAGCGTGTGTGCCTGAATGCCCGGTAGAGGCAATATTTGCCGATATGGATGTTCCTGACAACGAATTTGACTGGATCGAGAGAAACGCAGACGAGGCACCAAATTTGGAGATCGCAACGGGAGACTCACCGGTTCTAGCTTGAGAGTATAGAGCGAAGAGATCATCAACGCGCGGGAACCGCCCCCCGTCGGAAGCATGCAATTAGACCTCACCACGATGCGCCGAGGGTCCGACCTCGTCAAGCGAGGATTTGCGCGCATGCAGCAAGGGGGCGTCATCATGGACGTGGTTAATGCTGAGCAGGCTGAAATCGCGGAAGAGGCTGGTGCAGTTGCAGTAATGGCCCTTGAACGCGTACCCGCAGATATACGAGCAGATGGTGGCGTGGCGCGCATGTCCCATCCAGACCTCATCCAAGAAATAATTGAGATCTCTTCGATCCCCGTTATGGCAAAAGCTCGGATCGGGCATAATTCAGAAGCACGAATATTAGAGCACTTGGGCGTTGACATGATTGATGAATCAGAAGTCCTAACCCCTGCTGACCCCTATTTTCATATCCATAAAGAATCCTTTGAAGTTCCTTTTGTATGTGGTGCCACATCGGTATCCGAAGCAGTTAGACGGGTTACTGAAGGAGCAGCGATGATTCGAACAAAGGGTGAGGCAGGAACTGGAAACATCGTCGCAGCAGTAACCCACGCGCATTTGCTAAACGAGGGAATCGCAGCAATTGTTGATGAATCATCCGACCTAGAAGCAATATCAGATCTAATTGCCACACCATACCAAAAAATTGCTCAACAATTGGATACTGAACTAAGGTCAGGAACCGCAAATACTCCTTTTGGGCCTATAAACGATCTCACATCCGCCATTCGAGATACACTTTCTGAAATTCGCACCTTGAAACGGTTACCTGTGGTTACATTTAGTGCGGGGGGAATCGCCACCCCGGCAGATGCTGCACTCATGATGCAACATGGGATGGATGGTGTGTTCGTAGGATCCGGTATTTTCAAATCTGAAACTCCTGCCGAAACCGCCGAAGCAATCGTACGGGCAGCTCATGCTTTTGATGACCCTGCAATTGTAACTGAAGCATGTCGCGACGCAGGTGCTGCCATGAGGGGAATTGAATTAGAAGAAATCCCAGAACATGAACGCCTAGAACGACGCGGATGGTGATTAATCAAGCGGGTGCGCTACACCCTCTAACCCTAACACCCAGCGTAAAGTCTTCTCAACTCCTTGCAACGCCTTGAAGTTGCGAGCCGCCTCTTTCATCACCGATCGGTCCCCCGTTGCGCGAGCAAGGTCATAGGTGTCTTTCCATCCACGGAGGCGTGCCCTAGCATCATCTAACATCTCCCTGATTTCTACGGCTTCCCGTAGGGCCTCGCGTTCTTGCCAGATTCTAGGCATACCGTGCATATTGGTCGGGCGCCTAGAGACTAGTATATCAATATTCCAAAATAACAGCAACACCATCTATTAGCCAGAATGGTTCGGACATCTCAGCCAAATTGAGCATTCACATGATGAGAAGTAGGCCATAACTACACATTGATATGAATGTGCTTAATCTTGTAGTCGTGACGAAAGGGAGTTAGTATGACGAGAGAATTTGTCAACATAACAGGCTATCGCTTTGTGGAGATGCCCGATCGAGATGAACTGCAGCAGCCTTTTCGAGATGTTTGTCGAGAAAATCGGCTCCATGGCACCATATTATTGAGCACGGAAGGCATCAATTTTTCTCTTTGTGGGGAGCAATCAGGTATTGATTGCTTTCTAGCATACCTCAAACAAGATATCCGATTTGTGGATATCCCTCTGAGAATATCTTACAGTTCAACAATTTCCTTCGAGCGCATGAAAGTTCGCCTCAAAAAAGAGATTATATCCATGGGAATGAAAGAGATCAAGCCAGCGAAATTCACCGGAGATGTGATTACGCCTGCAGAATTCAAACAATGGTTAGATGATTCCCGGGACATCACAATTCTTGATACACGCAACGATTACGAGATGTGCATTGGGACGTTTGAAAATGCAGTCGGTTTAAATCTGAGCACATTTAGAGGGTTCCCCGAAGCTGTGAAAAATTCAAATCTCGACAAAAACAAAACATTGGTGATGTTCTGCACAGGTGGTATACGATGTGAGAAGGCCAGTGCAGTCATGATCAACGAGGGCTTCAAAGATGTTCGACAATTAGGTGGGGGTATTTTGGGCTACTTTGAGAAAGCAGGGGGGTCACACTGGGACGGAGAATGTTTTGTCTTTGATCGCAGAGGTGCTGTCGACTCGGAGTTGAAACCTAAACCGTAGGCCCCCAATAATGTCAAAAATGGCCTGTAGAAATGGTGCCAGACACCAGTCAATTAACTGCGATCATGACACACACCTCTAGAAAATGTGTGTCCCTCAAGGAGTGCATGCTCGGGTACGATTAATGCATCTTCCAACACGGCGTTTGCTTGGACATGAGCACCCCGCATGACAACGCTCCGCGTGACCTTCGCACCAGCACCAATGAACGATTTAGCATGCAAAACGGCTCCTTCTAAGATGGCGTCACCTTCAACTCGGGCAGTATTCGAGATCCAATTCCCCTCACTAAATACACCATCTAATGCATCTGGTGTGGGCAATTGAGCATTACCAAGCGCGACATCAACTTGTGACTGAATCAACTCACTCGGACGCCCCACATCATACCAGATCCCTGGAAGAGACATGGCCCACATCGGAACACCTTTCTGAAGAAGAAGAGGAAATAGGTCCCGGGAGAAATCGTATTTCTCGCCCTCCGGTATCGCTGCAACAACATCTGGCTCCAAAAGGTAAATCCCTGCATTAATCAAATTTGAGAAGGACTCTTCAGGAGCAGGTTTTTCTGCAAATTTGGAAATATAACCTTGCTCAAGCGATTCATCAACCAACTCCCCAGACATTTTCGAAAGACCAACAATGCCAAATTCTCGCGTATCTAACACGTGCCAAAGTGCCATTGAAGTTGAAGCGCCACTTCGATTATGGGCTTCAACAAGGGGAGATATATCGAATGAGCATAAATTGTCCCCACTTGCAATGATCACTGGCCCTTCTATCCACTCGTGTAACATGGCTACTCCTCCCGCTGTACCCATGGGTGTTTTTTCCCTACTAATTTTGACCTCATCAAACCCAAATCTATGGCTCCATCCTCTCGCATGCTCAATCAGCATTTCAGCCCCATAATGAGTTGTCAAAGCGACGCTACTGACGCCACAATGAGAAAGCATTGCTGCAACGTGGTCGATGACAGGTCGGTCAAACACCTCAACAAGGGGCTTAGGACGGTCATCTGTGAGCGGGCGAAGGCGCTCCCCTCGCCCTCCTGCCATAATGATCGCTTGCATGTTCAAGAACCACCAGACATTCGACGTCTTCTTTGTGGCTCGATTCTGCTTTTCTTATTTTTCTTAGTAACTTCACGGATTGGAGGATCTGAGCGCCTTCCCGGATCAGAAGAAAGGACGCCACCCAAAGACAATTGCCCTGTTGATTCCAAGAGCATTGCAAGTTCATCCGCAATTTCATCTGAATCGGATCCATCCTGCATTTCTTCTCGGACGCTTGCATTATGCTGGTCCATCCATCCGCGAGCTTCAGAACGGAGTGCTTGTAATTGATCCTTGACCTTGGTAACTTCATCGATGATATCTTTGATTTTCTGGTGGACCTCATCGGCTTTCTCACGGGATGAAACAAAGGAGGCATGATGCCTATCCCCCTCTGCTTTGAGAAATGAGCGTTCAGAAAACATCTCATCCAATTCTTTGGAGACAATCTTGACCTCATCAACCGCTTCGACCATTGACTGGTGCTCCTCATCTGCCCGTGCTCTGAGTTCTTGTATTGATCCTTCAATATCATCCAAATCAACATCAAGCCGTTCCTGCTCCTTAACCAATGGCTCTAAGTCGGATATTTTCACCATCAATCTTCGAATTATTTCGAGTTCTTTTTTCTCATCTTCAAGGGTGAGTGCGCCACTTGTTTCAATTCGCTTGGTCCGACGATCAACTTCTGCCCTAGCATCATTGAATTGAACCCGAACTGATTTCGCATCACGCTGATTTGAACGGCCTTTCCGTGATTGTTGAATAAGTGCCCTCACTTGTTCTTGAATCGCATCTCGGCGGTTTTTATGCGCCTGTATTCGCGCACGAATCTCATCCCGCACCTCGATGCGCTCGTTGATTCGCTCACGCAAATCCTTGTTTTGACCCTGAACTGAATCTCGCTGCTCCGCTGCCCTTCTAGCACTCAAATTGTGAGCGTCCCTCACCTCACGTATGCGGGAAATACGAGCTTCCATGTTAGTGAGTTGCTCTCGTAAAGCACTCGGGTCACTCAAGTCATCGCCTGACATCGATTCTGCGCGACAAACCTCTTCCGTTTGAATCCTGCCAATCCATTAATCAACCACGCGCGAAATTACAGCGTCCGGATCCAAACTGAAAATGCTGCAAAACCGAGGATCAACGGAATTGCCAGTGCAGAACCAGTAAGAAGTGCCGAAAGACGACGGCGAGTCACACGCGTAAAGGCAGACGAGGGCGTGGCGCGCAAACTTTGCACAACTCGGGGATTTCCTTTGGCATCTGTCAGCCGAAGCGTTGTATGCATTTGCCTTGACTCTATCGAATCGATGTCAATCCACAACCAAGTTTCCTTGCTGCAATCACCAAGTGAAATTGTCGTAGACAATGAACCACTCGCTGAAACTTCTAACTCACCTTTTGGAACTGCACCCTTAGATACTCTTGCAAATATGTGGGCTAGGCCACGGTCACCAATGCGCATATCCGCACTCATTTCACCCGAGTGATTACGGCGTATAGCAAAAAGACCAGGATGGTTTATCCTAATCTCATCCACGAGGATTTCAAACATCCGCTCGGTCATATCATCTGCGCTAAATGGATTCACATCCTTGCCGGCTACTGACTTAACACACGCCGAAAGGTCTTCGTCATCATCTTGGCCAAGAACATGATCGACGATAGCATCGAGAATTGTTTCAATTTTCTCATCATTCTTTAGACCGGCTTTCTGCATTCGTTTTCGCCAAGTCGCAAAACTGCGAGCAGTAAATGGATCGCATGTATTTTCTAAAGCTACAAGATTGGGTGTGTATGTGGTAAGTGGATGGGATACAGGCCTGTGTAATTGAACAAGACCTAGGGTGGCTTGAGTCGACCACATGGGTGAGGCTCGCCCAATATCAAGACTGAGACGGAGCATCATGAAACAAAGTACAAACGCAATGGAGACGCCACTTTGCCCATAAGCACTGCCACCCGATAATGCGGTTGCATGCCATACAGATGCAATCAGAGTTAATGCGGCTAATGATGCTCGATGTTTTGTATCCAAAAGGGCATTTGCCCAGCAGGCAGGCCATGAAATATCATCCCTTGGGGAAAGGCCACCATCACGACGGCGACTCAGATCGCCAAGTGCAACCAAACCGAGAAAACGGCGAGAGGCTGCGAGTAGGTCAAGTACAATAAGTGCGATCAGAAAAACTACTCCCAAACCCAGCATAGCTGATGACAGTTGCATCCCTATTACAGACCCTAGTCCATCGGACCACCAAGGTGGATCACCACCTCTAGTGGACAAAAGCACAATCTCAACGAGGAGGATTAGAACTGGAAGCCACTGACTTGTGCGAAGGCCTGACGTATGGAGGCGAGATTCAAGTCCTGCAAGGGTATTCTCGATGCGCGCAGCGTGTTCCCCTAAATCAAGAATTTTAGCCAATAATGTCCGATCATCTTCAGCAGCCTGCTGGGATACCTCAGCATCAATGGCTGACTCTAAACTGTCATCCAAATTATCAGACTTATTGAGGACTTCATCGAGTGGAGGGACTTCAACATCCCCCGAATCCAAATCTGGCGCTTTGCTCATCCTTTCCCTCCTCAAAATTATTGCAGCCGATTCACATCCATCAAGTCACCGCTCGTATGTTGCCTGAAATCGGGTTTCACACTTGGGACAGCGCGCAGTCACTGGCCGACGATCAATCGGAACACGAAGGGCTTGCTGGCAAGTAGGACAACGGACAACATCATGCTTACTGGATACTGATTCCAAAGTATCTTTAGAGGATGAGATATCTTCTCGCAACATATCAGGAGGGGATTCATCTTGGAGATCATCCGTATTATCAACATCATCCTCATTCACCTCAGAAAGCGTAGTCACATTGAGTTCCACAGGAAATACTTCGCCGCATGCAGCACAACGAACACGGCCTGAATAATCACTAGGTACACGAAGCCTTTGAGGACATTCGGGACAGGATATTTCTATGCGTTCATCACTGGTCATTTTTCTTTCTGAAGAAAGAATCAGCGAATCCGAATTCGACGACCTTGCAGCCATTGCAATACGGATCACGGCCAACAAGACGATCGCACCTAATGCTCCAATAGCGCTTCCTTGAACCATTCCCGAAACTTCTGCATCGCTGGATTGCGCAGAAATAAATGCAACTGAAGAGCTTGCTACAACAGTTTCATCGACGGTCCAGCGAACTGTTGCGACGTGTCCCTGATTATCCGGCCATGGTGCCAAATTAAATTCGATTATTTTCGAAGCGCCCGGATCTAATAACGGGGTCTCAACTTCGGCTAATCGAAACCCGTCTACATCTCGCGTAATCACAAGACGGCCCGAAGGGGATGGAGCGCTTCCATCATTCCTTAAGGTAACCGAAAGCCCTAGGACTTGGCCCGATGATGCAATCGCTGTGGTATCACTTAATCCAGCACTCATCACGAGTTCAGAACCAATCGCTGTAAGCACGGCATCTGTAGACAAATGAGATGAATTACTCAAATTGGATGCACCCCAGCCAACAGGAGAGACAAATACGCGCAATGTTGTTTTAGAAGATGGCGCGGTAAGGTCATAGATGAGTAATGAATGACCAGGGGATAGAAGAAGCGCTTCATTAACGAGATAACTTCCATCCAATAATCCAACTTTGAGGTCAATACTTCGGCTAGCACCCTCGGAAAGATTAAGCGAAATTTGGACATAAGAACCACCTTGGGCAGTTCGACTCACATCAACTGACAAAAGTGATAACTTCTGAAGAGGTTCAGCCACATATGCAATTGCTCCTGTTCGAGAACCATTGATCCAACCATCAGATGCCACAAGAGCCCAAGTGAACGATTGAGAACCTTCCCCTGCTATTACGAAGAATGACTCAATAAGACCTTCTTCATTTGCTCCCAATCGAAGGGAGGGTCCTGACGAGACAACAGTTAGCCCCACTTTGATCTCAAGATGGATGGAGCCAGCAAGTGTACCATTGTTTCGTACAATAGCCCTGACCGCAAGTGAATCACCAGCATGACGCGAGCCATCACTAATTCTAGGTTCACTCATCAATTCCCATATTGCTGAAGGACGTTGGAGATCGAGGGTTGTATTGAGGACGGAAGATGAAGAAATGGAAATGTTCGATTCGATAGAACAAGTCCAGCGCCCTGCTCGACCATAACTCTCAACAGAGATATTGAAGATCGAATTGTCAGCGATGGAGATAAAACCCCTAAATGATTCGAAATCAGGGGTTCCACATGACAGCGTCCCATTCCAGCTAACAGCACCTGAATTCTCAATTTCAACGAACATTTTGGGTTCGTCCTCTGAGAGGTTCACCCAATTTGCAGTAAGATTGAGAATAGGGCTAGGACGGGGTGATACAACCCATGAACGAAGTAAATTTGCTGAACCATTCGGGACGGCAGACCCAGCAATAGATACGTTTGCAATCAGGGGCCCTTCAATTAACTCATCTGACTGAAGTGACGATGTCAGATTTGCTTCCCCGCCACTCAAATAGAGAATTCCAGAGTCATTCCACCAACGATCATCATTGAACAGAGACACATTCCAAGAGATGTTAGTGGAAACTTCACCAAGGTTGATCAATCTTGGTGCAATAATACCAATCTCCCCTTCAGTCGGTGTTGCATTTGGAGAAGTAGACCCATTGGCATGATCCCTCCATTCAATTTTCCAGCGGTCAATATCGAGAATTTTTGCATCTGCTGGAAACAACCTGTGAATTGGAACGACTCGACTAATGGAATCACCAATGGAAGAAGCATTCGGGTCAGAATGATTCGATAGAGAAAGCCTGAATTGGTGAATGCCTGTTGGGACGACTCCAAGTGATAAATTGACACGGAGATTTGAATTTTGGAGGACCGTAAGGTTTGAGGATTGAGTCCAGAAGACTACCCCCTCTGAATTTTCTAGGCGTGCGTGCAAATTAACCCACAACTGCGAACCCGAAAGGTGGTCAACCCTCACACTGACATTTACTTCCCCCGGGCCAATACCATTCTGACCAGAGACTATAATTTCAGAGAGAGGGAGATCGAACGGATAATCTGCCGAGACGGGAAGTGGAAGCAAGGCGACTGAGGCGAAAATAAACCCACATATGAGATAGGGTGAGCGGGCGCGGCGTTGTGGCTCGCACTGCGAAACTTTTGCCAGCACTAGCCCTCGCTCTCTTTAGGCCTCTTTGACGCCATCGGCTCAAACAAGGTCGCCGCAAGCATTACCACATATTATGGAGGGCGCCGGATTACTTGGCAGCAATTGAGATCGCAGAGGCCGAAGGGCTGATTAGGCTCATCATCGAGCGTCATCGCTCTAGCCTCGCAACTTTGGACGAGAGATTAGTGCAAACTGAAGACCGCTTGGGTGTTCTAGTTCCCCGTCATGAAGCTGCTGCTGTGCAAAGAGACCGAATCAATTCTGAAGTTGCTCGGCTGAAAAATGAAAGAAACGCAAACCATGCTGAAGCGAGAACTGCTGCTGCTACCATTCGAGAGGTGAGGGAAAGAGCCGAAGAAGGTGGAATTGTGCACCCAGATCCGCGTTGGGCAAGAGATCGGCTTGAGAAAGAATTGGTCCGTATTGAATCAACAATTGAGACAAAGAGTCTTTCACGAGACCGTGAGCGAACTTTGTTCAAAGAAATGCGCGACCTTATCCATCGTCACGAGGAGTGGGTTAATGAGCGAAACAAGAAACACCCTGAACACAAAACACTGAGTAATGAGCATGAAAAACTCAGAAATGCGCATGAAACAGCCCAGGCATTGCATGAACAAATGGTTGCCCTAGCCAAGTCATCTGAGCCATTCCATCAGGAAATGAGGAATCTGACTGCTGAATTGGAGAGAAATAGGCAACTACATGCACGACTACTAGCCATTCGAAGAAACAGCCCAGATGCATTAGAATATTGGACCTCCGCCCTTGAACAGGGACTAAATGATGAAAATGAGATCTTTTTAGGGATAAGAGAATTTACAGGAATTGTCGAAGAGATGTTGGTATCCGAGGAGGAGTGAATTTGGGTCAAGAAAAAGGCAAAAGTGACCTTTTCGGTGATTTACGCGATCAGGGTCGAGGCACAATAGAAGCAAAGTTATCCGATCTTGAAAAGCAGAACGCAAGCCTTGGTACGCACCGTCGTGAAAGAGAGCAGGAACGAAGAAAAACGATCAATAGGGCGAAAGAAGCACGAACTACTTTGCGTAACACTGATCCATCGAGTGCAGAACTGGGCCAAATGCGAAAGGAAATCAGATTAGCGCGTGCGCAATTAGGAGGAGCAAAAAAAGTTCGTGATCGCGTTAATGCGCTTGTCCCCTTACCGATACCACGTTTGGATGAGCGGATACAGATGCTTGAAGATGTCTTGTGTAGGCAAGGAGATAATGAGCCGGTTTCTCTCAAGGATGAAATTGGCATACTCAGTGATTTGTTGCGGCTCAAGGCTGAACGAAGACACAAAGAAGTGGGAGATCGAGCTCACTCAGAAATTGTAAGGTTGTTTCAAGTGATACGTGATGCGAGAAGTCGAATATCTGTCCTGACTGAAGAGATTGAGAATGAAGAGGCACTTAAAATCGAGAGTAGTGAAATACTCCAAAAGGATGATGTCAGTTGGAAAGGTGTCCGATCACTAAACCATAAAATCGACCAAATGAAAGGCGAGATCAACACGATGCATAAAGATGGGAAGGCACTCAGAAGAGAAATTGGCCGGCTTAAAGCATATTTGCGAATCCTTGACCGTACAACAGGGAAGACTCATCAATATTCACGCCGGAATGACAGAGAATTAGATGCACTGCAAGAACGAATGGCTGCTGGTAAGACTTTAGATTTTGAGGAATTAACGAAATTGGTTAACGCTAAACGAATGCCAACTGGAAAATCTGAGACCCTGTCTCCTGCAAAAAGAAGTACACCAGCGCCCCCACCACGCAGGCGATCAACGGGTGCATTGCGCGGGAGGGGGAGAGTGGGCCGTGCTGAGGGAAATTCAGGGAGAAGGGATTCTGATTTGGAAAGATAAGTATGCATAGTAACTTACTCTGGACCCCCTCCCCATTGCCTTCTACGATCGATGAAAACGCACTCAAAAATTGTCGGAGCCTAATTGCTCAAAGCACAGGAGAAATCTACGAAGTGCGGAGTCTTCGCAAAATTCCCGCAGCATCTAATGCGGGAAGTCTTTGGATGCATGGTTTATCTGGAGAACTGCTAGGGTTGCTTTGGGTTACACCAGTTAACAAAGCGCGAGCCAGGCTGGTCGTTTTCGCGATAAATGAGGAATACAGGGGAATTGGTCTAGGTGCATCTGGATGGAAACGAATGGCTGAGAAACTACTTGAGACAGGATTTTCGAAGCTCCAATTAGAGGTACACAATGACAATTCTAAAGCGATACAGTTCTATGCCCGCCGAGGGATGGAGGTCATTGGGCGACTTCACGGGTATTATTCTCGTTCAGATGGATTGCTAATGGAAGGTGAGATCAAAGAGGATCCAATCGAAATGCACCAGCCCAGCACATCTCTTCCGAATAATTCATGGGATTTATCCCATAGCCAGTGACGTGATTGAGCGGCTTCTACAAGACCTTGCCGCTGTTGATGGGATCATAGCGACCCTCATCACAGACCAAGAAGGGCTGATTAGGAATATTTTTGGGGAGTTCCCCCCCGAAGAGGTAGAAGGGATTGCTGCAACATCCCATGAAATCCTCGGTGACCCTTCTGCTTCGGATCCGCCCATTCTCATTGTACTGAGGGGAAAAGATGGAGCAATTGTCTGTGCCCGAGTAGGGATCTCCTCTACACTTACAATCTTATGCGCCTCCAAGTCAAACATAGGAGAGATCCGATTGTGCGCTCTTGATGCTGCAGAGCGGATAAGTCGCCTCTTTGGAGAGGCTGCATGAACTTGATCATTGTAAGCGGGCTAACTGCGGCATTAGCCGCCATAGGTATTACTGTAGCCATTGAGCGTTTTGGGGGGCGAAGAGGAGGGATCCTTGGGACTGTACCTACAACAATCATTCCAGCAGCAGTCGGTTTATACCTCATATCAGGAGGTCCTGTATTTCAAAGGGCGATGGCTGCAATACCTGCTGGGATATTAGTGAATGCGATATTTCTTCTTGTATGGAAACACGTGGCACTTCAGACAACGAGAAACGGAAAATCAAATCTCATAAGAGCAATTTCAGTGAGTCTTTCAGCATGGATCCTTGGCGCCATATGTGTGGTGTGGATCCTCCATGCTTTCGCATTTGAAATGCTGAACGAGATGGAAGTAGCACTCACTGGTCCATTTGCGTTGGTATTCACAGGGTTAGTCTCAAGCAAGAATTCACATCCCTCACCAATTGGCACAAACACTGTGAAGTTACGAGTTCTTTTGGCACGAGGTAGTATAGCAGGTATTGCCATCTCCTGCTGTGTCTGGGTTGGGAGCATGGGATACCCAATAACTGCGGGTATTATCTCAATATTCCCTGCCATATTTCTTACAACAATGGTGAGTCTTTCAATCAGTCAGCATCAGGCTGTTCCAATAGGTGCAATAGGGCCCATGATATTAGGATCCTCCTCAGTAGCCGCATACGCTGTTTTCGTAATGTGGACATATCCATACCTAGGGCTATTTCAAGGCACAGTCACCGCGTGGTTATTTGCTGTGTTGGCTATTTCCGCCCCTGCTTGGTGGTGGGTTCATAAATTCCCTTCTCAATCGAAAATTGGACCCATTACAGTCAATCCTTGAGGGGATGGTTCAATTGACATTTTGTCCATTGAATGCGCTATATGTCGCATTTTCTCGACCTGCAGAGTGCGAACTAAGCGGCCACCTCTTCGGTCGATTCCCATCGACAAGATCCCATCCGCGAGAAACCCTTCATTTCCTTTTAATTCAGCGCGATCCCCAATATGTCTCTCTGTGATGATCATTGTGTTTAGGTTCATCCGGCGAAGAAAGGCAAAGAAAGCAAACATCCGCTTGCGCATATCTGAATTGACATCAGTAAGCGAGTATATTGCACCTAGAGAGTCGAGAACAAATGTGGTGAAGTTCTCACCTTGTTCTGATTTAAAATGCTCAACCATACGTTGTGTAAATTTGAGATAATCCATATCAGCATTGTCATTGCGCAATTCAGTAAAATCAGTAATTTGCATATTAGAAGGAAGAACCATGCCAAGTGATTCTGTTGATCTGAGTAAACTCTCAACAGACTCCTCCACTGTGCAATACAGCCCAAACCGCCCAGTTTGCCGAAGATGGTTACCAATTGCGGTAAGACATAGAGTAGATTTCATTGCGCCGGGGGGGCCAGTAACGAGGGTGATATAGGGTGGGCTAGGCTCAGCGCCAAGTACGCGATCAAGACCGGGAATCGATGAACGAAGCATGTAATCAGCCACGCACTAGGGGGGGAACGGATAACCCTTGCTTGCTGACGCAGGTGGTAAAGAGACATCATTGCCCGTAGGGGACATTAAATAGAGGCCTGCCACTCGATTTTTGGTTATTCAGCAGTAGGGGTCGCACACCATGGATTCACTGGCCAAGTTCTTGGAAGATCGACGTGGTATGGCCAATCGTAAGGCAACTGATTATCGCGAGCGGCGTGATGAATTCAATGGCCAAGTAAAATCGCACATGGGTGTTCGAAACGAGTTCAACGCACAAGTGGCTGAACTTTTGCAAGAAGCCCGTAATCAGAGAGACATACGTGATGGAGAGAATGATAAAGTCCGCACTGCAAAGGAAGCAAGAGCAGAGTGCAATGAAAAAGTTCGGGAGGCTAAAACGAATATTGATGATCTCCGAAAACAAGGCGTTGAGGTCGGTGAGCGAAAAGAAAGTGTGCACCATATGAAGCGCGAATTAGAACGGCTTGAACGAGAATTTGAGCGCGGTCTACATACTGGAAAAAATGAACGACGTGTGATGGAACGAATCCAAGAATTGTCACGTCGGCTGCGAGAAAGAAGTAGGGAAGAGAATTCAAACACCGAACTTGGAGGTGCTAGGGAAAGCCTTCGCGCAGCCATGGATTTGCAAGAAATCGCACATCAAAAAGTCACTGAGGCTGCTGATTTGGCCCAATCGGCTCATGATTTGATGCTGCGAATCCATGCTGAAGTGGACAAATTACGCGCCGAAGCCGATGATGCACAGCGTCGACTATTGACTGCCAAAAGAGAAGCGGATAGAAATCATCGTGCATATGTCATGAGTATCAGGTCTCTCCACTCGATTCAGGACATGATTCGCGTGATTGACCATCGAGATGAACATGAAGCAAGTGACGAGGTCAGAAAACAAGAGCGTCGTGAAGTGGATGAAATCATGGAACGCCTCATGTCTGGTGAAACTGTAGATACTGAAGAATTACTTGCCTTGCAACGCCATCAGGACTAGAGGAATGAAAATGATGGATTCAGAAGATATCCGAGACATTCTAGCGCGCTATGACCGCCTCAAGTTGCGTGTTGGAACCATAGCAAGTCATTCGGCACTCGACATATGTGATGGGGCCATCGAAGAGGGTTTTCCAACTGTTGCATATGCACAACGCGGAAGGGAAAGAACCTATTCGCACTATTTTGCCTCAATGCGATCGGGTTCAGGACGTGTTCACCGAGGGATGGTCGATAAAACAGTGGTAGTAAATTCCTTTTCCGACATTTTAGCGAATGATTTTCAAGAGCAAATGCGCCGCAGGAACGTGATTTTCATCCCTAATCGTTCATTCACCAGTTACTTACCCCTACACTCCATAGAGGATGATTTTCGAATACCTATATTTGGTTCTAGACCAATGTTACGTATTGAGGACCGAGGAGAAGCAGGGGACTACTACGATTTGCTCGAAAAAGGAGGGCTACCGACCCCTCCAAAAATAAATGACCCCGGCGATATTGAAGACCTAACAATTGTCAAGTTACACCATGCACAGAAGCCACTGGAAAGAGGATTTTTCACTTGTAGCACTGCCGATGAATATTATGAGAAGTCCGAGAGCATGATCGCAAACGGGATAATTACAGAAGATGACCTTGCACATGCTCGCATGGAGAAGTACATCATAGGACCCGTATTCAATCTTGATTTCTTCCATAGCCCCCTAAATGACGATGGGCCAAGACTAGAGTTACTCGGAGTTGATTGGCGATTTGAATCAAGCCTGGATGGGCATGTTCGGCTGCCAGCAGCGCAGCAACTTGCACTATCCGAACACCAGAAATTACCGGAGATGACGGTTGTAGGACATGATATTGCCACGTTACGTGAATCACTTCTAGAACGAGCATTTGATCTTGGAGAAAAATTCATAGACATATCTGCTAAAATATATGAAAATGGGATAATCGGTCCGTTCTGTCTGCAGACATGTGTTGATCAGGACATGAATTTTGTGATTTATGATGTCGCACCCCGGGTAGGCGGTGGGACAAATGCCCACATGAATTGGGGACACCCATATGGAAATTCACTTTGGCGGCGTCCAATGTCAAGTGGCAGGCGAGTGGCATTGGAACTCCGCCGTGCTGCAGAAGCAGACCGACTCAGTGAAGTCCTGAGCTGAGGATGCTAGGAAATCTACGCCCATCGAGACCATTAATCACATTCAACCCCTTATTTGGGACATCAACCACCCACGCAGGTACAAGAGCATCTATCGGATCAAGGCGTGCTGAATCGGAATCAAACCTCCACCACCGCAAAACACGTGCCCGGATTCCATCCTCAAGTCTGTCATCGTGAGTGCGGCGGTCATCGAAGAAATTGGGAAGTTCAGCTCTCAACTCCATTTCCCCCCGCAAATTAGAGATGGATAAACGGTCAAGTTTTGGAATCCATTCTAGGAGGGATGAGGTGTCGATGACCAATAGGGGGCGGCTGGGACCTGAATCGAGAAGCAAGCCATCAATATCTTCGACAGATATCGGGCCCTGAAGGGTACCCCTCACCCTCCAAGCACGCGCTATCAGAAGACAAGGTTTTGGAGTTACGTTACCGTGTCCCATAGAAGCAAGTAACTGGTCTATGTCAACAAGCGGTTTCAGCGAGAGCGGCGTGTCAAAATTTCGATCACTCCCGCCTTTTGTTGAAAAAACAGTACTCTTCGGTTTCTGTTGGCCAATCACCGCTTCTGAAGAGAGATGAGTTGAGGGGTCATTGGGACGGAACCCAACAACTATAGCTTCACCTAAGAGCGCCATAGATTGACTGCGATTTAGAAATTTAATGTGAGGAGGCAACAACGATTCGAGTCCCGAATCAATAGAGCCAACTGACACGATAAGATGGCGACCCGGGCCAGCATCGACGACCCATCGTTCATGCTCAAGTCGGTTCCAAGGGCGCCGGTCATCTTCGACAATCCAAACTGTTGCATCTGTCAATTTGCATTTATCAGCTAGCCAAGGATCTGCACGGATTACACCTAGACGTGAGGCAATTCCTGAGATTTGAGAGATTCCATCTGCTTGAAATGCACCGCCCCAAGCAAGCAGGGCACAAATTTCACCCCTCATCGGGATTCGAGCAGGGTCTAAGGGATCAGATGTTCGCTTCTAATTGAAGGAGGTCGCTAATTCCCGGATCAATAATACCGACTGTAGAAACTGCAAATGGTTTTCCACAGGCGAGGCCAAGGTCCCGGTTTACAATCCCAACTTGATGTATAATCACATCGGGATGCGATGCTTTGAGATGGTCAACATATGATTCAGGGCAATTTGCCGCTACGAGAACTAGGGACACATCACCATCGGCACAGCCATTTTCAGTCTGTCTTTGGCCATAAAGAAGAGTGCCATTTCCCGATGCTGTTCGAAGTTCTTTGATGATATCCATGCTAATTCACCTATGCCTCATCCGGAATATAGTATAGATCAACACTTCCCGTTCCTAGTGATATTGGCTGCCCAACAATGATGTTTTCCGCAACTCCTGAAAGCGCATCACGCTCGCCAACTACTGCTGCTTTGAGTAAGTGGTTTACAGTGATTTCGAAAGCTGCACGTGCTAAAATACTGTGCTTTGTACCACTTACGCCATGTCGTCCAATTGCGCGCACCTCTGCCTCACTTGTCATGACATCAGAAACAAGGAGCAAATGCCGTGAATCGACATTCAAACCGGCACCATGGAGGGTCAGTTCAATCTCATTGATGATTGCTTGGCGTGCCGCTTCAATACCCAAAAATTGCTCAATCTCAATGATATTATTTGTATATGTTCTAGCCCTATTCACTCCTTCAATCTCGCTGACTCGGGAAAGATTTGAGCCGATTGTAGAGATGAAGTATTCACCAGTTCGCTCATCGGGATTCACTTGTGCACGCTCGATACCAGGAATACCCTTGAGGCGGATATCCCGCAATTTCTCCTCCAACTGGAGAAGGTCAGTATAGGATGCATTGTTATCTACATCATCAGAATTCTTTCTACCCGGGATAATCGTCAGCTGCTTTGGTTTCGACTCATTATCTGGTTCAATGTATATTCGCAAAGATGCTTCAAGTTTCTCTCTCACATAACGACCATCCATGCCACGTTTCTTGAGTTCTGAAGGTATCATTTTCACGCGGATGAATCTTTGCGCGACTACGGTATCAATATTTGCGATCATTTGGGTTGTTGTAACCTCAAGTTGAGGAGCTAATTTTTTAGCTACATCTGGATCCATATTGTGTGGTTCTTCTAGGTAAATTCGCATTGTTGGCGTAGAAGGAGCTTTACGAGCATCAACAATTTCAATAATTCTTGGAAGCCCTTGAGTAACATTGACTGTTGCAACACCAGCATAGTGGAACGTCCGCATTGTCATCTGAGTCCCTGGTTCCCCAACTGACTGCGCTGTGATAATTCCCGCAGCCTCATATGGATCAATTCGTGCACGATCAAATGCATGGTGGGCTTCAGATAGAATGGCATCAATTTGCGCTTTTGTCCCCCGGGCCTTGGGCCGAATTCGACGAATTCCCCCAACAAGATCACTGATAACTTTCTGAGGGAGGGGGGGGCCATCTCTTGCAGAATCAGCCTCACGTAACTTCCCATATAGTGGATCATCACAATGTTCTTCTTCAAACCCCTTTAACTTCAATTCTGCATCATATGCTTCGATTGGATTTTGCGTGGCCCGTCGAGTTACTGATGTACGGCGGCGACGCCGGACGAGTTTCTTGGTAGATCCTGCTTCTTTCTCTGCTGATTTTCCCTGACTTTGGATGACCTGATGAACATCACCGGCAGCTTTGGAGTCGATACCGCAAATTTGTGCAATCTCGCCAGGCTCGAGAATCCTTACATCATCCCATTTACGATCCTCTGCCAATTTATGGGCAAAATAGTCAGGAACTCCCATATCCATGAGCTTCTTTTTCGTTGCAGACTTGACAACCATCAGGAATCACCTCCTAGAGCTTGAGCAACGACTGCATCTATATCGATCGGATCACCGTGCACGCTACGAGTAGGATCGATCCCGTCTTCACCATATTCAAATTGTATGATTTTATTAGCAGTATTCCGAACTGATGAATGCCCATCATCCTGAACTTTAAGATCATCAAGAGCATTGATGAGACGACGTTGCATGTAACCACTCTTACTAGTACGAACTGCTGTATCAACAAGACTCTCTCGGCCAGATACTGACAGCATGAAGAACTCCGTAGGTTCTAGGCCCCGCTTGAAGGAAGAGGATATGAAACCCTTTTCAGCGGCACCTTTTCTTCCGCGATCAAAGTGTGAAAGTACACGGTCTTGGTACCCCCTTGCAAGGCGCTGTCCACGCACTTTAGCCTGCCCAATAGAGCCCGCCATCATAGAAAGGTTATCCATGCTGCCGCGAGCGCCACTTGTTGCCATGATAACTGCAGAATTATCTTCACCGAGATATCGCTTTGCAACCTCTCCAGTAACTGATTTCGTCCGATCCAAGATCGCCATGATGTCTTCTTCAAGAGTTTCTGAAACTGTGCGCCCAGCACGTGCTTCATAATTCGCACCCTTATCGCCAAATTTGTCCAGTAAACTATTAACTTCAGCGCGGGCTTCTTTATTCGCATTCTGGATTTCATCTAATGCTGCAAGAGGAAGGTCCTCATCGTCAATCCCAGTAGTAAACCCGAGTGAGGTGCAAACCGAGATTGTTAATCTCGTCAATTTATCCAAGAATACTGCACCTGTTGAAGATCCGCAGTTTTGCAGGACAGCATCAAGAATACGTCCATCTTCTGCACCGATCCCTCTTTTGTCAATCGTACCACTGAGAACTGCACCTTCTCTCACTTTGACAGCATCCCCTGAACGGCTCTGATAATCTAAACGCACGCGGCTATCCTGACTTTCAGGTGGCATGATCAAATTGAGGAGGTCTAAACCCCGATATCCTTTGACACCCCCTTCTTCTGTTTCTACAGGCAATTCACCAGTATACTCAATCGCAGAGAGCAATTGCAAGGCAGTGTCATGTGGAACGAGGGGGTTGGCCTTCGACAAGAGATATGCACCCGTTATGTGGTCATGGATTCCACCAATCACATTGCCCCCATAACGAGGCGAAAGAATGTGCTCTTGAACTCTCATGAGAATCTTTGCTTCAGCCCTAGCTTCCTCGCCCTGTATCACATGAAGATTCATCTCATCACCATCAAAATCAGCATTGTAGGGTGTACATACGGCGAGGTTGAAGCGGAATGTCTTGCCTTCCATAACACGAACCTCATGAACCATCATAGACATCCTATGTAGCGATGGTTGGCGATTGAATATTACCACATCGCCATCAATTAAGTGGCGTTCAACAATCATCCCCGGCTTGGGGTCACCTTTCAGATCAACTGTTGCTAGACGGTCCTCGACACGAGTCCGTTCCTCGCGTCCAAATTCATCGTGCCCTTCCGAGCCACAGTGTGGACAGGCAAACTGGAGATCATCCTGATAAGGGTCATCGGGATATTCTTGGTCGTGAACCCAGCGCCAGTGCAAAACTGCATTCGGGTCATTACGATCAAGCATTCGGCCTTCAACATCTTCACCACGCAAATTAGCAAGAGTTCGATCTTCATCAACCTCGTAGACTGCTTCTTCAGAACCATCTGCCATTTGCCTAGTTAATCTCCGAATCGCAAGACCTGGCAAGAAATTTGGAGCAGGCATAACTGCATTCAAATCAGGCCGCCGACCATTGTAGGCTTCACCGCGAATTGGGTCGCCAGCACTACATTCAGGGTTAAGACATCGAAACCCAGACCAAATATACTTTGTCCGATCTGTTATCCGAACTCGAAAGGAATTGCCCCGTACAACATAATTCACACCAGGGTGTACATTTGGACCTCGTAAGATCATCTGCCGAAGTTGTTCACGGTTACGAGTAGTAACACGTATTGGGACGGTTAATTCCTTTGCAGCATCAACCGGTACGCCAACTTCATTGATTGAAAGGTAAGGATCGGGAGAAATTACAGTACGTGCACAAAAATTAACTCGCTTTCCGGAGAGATTATTTCTGAAGCGACCCTCTTTACCTTTGAGGCGCTGTGTCAAGGTTTTGAGAGGCCTGCCTGAGCGATGTCTAGCAGGAGGAATCCCACTGGTTTGGTTGTCAAAATAGGTTGTAATGTGATATTGAAGGAGTTCCCATAGATCTTCAACAATCAGTTGTGGTGCACCGGTATCTCGATTTTCCCTGAGTCTCTGATTAATTCTTAGCACATCAACCAATTTGTGCGTGAGATCATCCTCTGATCGATCGCCACTATCTAACGTAATTGAAGGCCTAACCGTGATGGGAGGTACTGGAAGAACCTTGAGAATCGTCCACTCTGGCCGGCTTACTTTGAATTCAATCCCCAAAAATATAAGGTCTACATCGGGAATTTGTTCGAGCCATTCGCGAATATCCCTAGGATTGAGTTTGCTCTCTGAGCGCTGAGACCCTGCCTTTTTATCGCTAAAATCCTGCTTAAACGTGTTTGGTTTATCGAGAACAATTTTTCCTTGCTCCGCACCACAATGCATGCATTGTCGGCGGCTTGCATCACTGCCCTTCTTCTCAATCTCCTTGATGATTTTCTTATATTCTGTAGAACGGACACCGTGCTTGAGAATGTTGTCGATGATCTTTGTTCGGTAATAATCTTGTTCTGACATCTCTGGGTTACTTGGGTGAGTGCCTGGTGCTTCGTGTAGAAGAACACGGCTACAAGTATTGCAAGTGGTTTTGAGGCATGTGCGAATGAGGTTCGTAAATCCAATATGGATCACTGGCAATTCAAGATTAATATGGCCAAAATGGCCAGGACTACGGTCATATTTGTTATTGTCCGTCGGGCATATGAGGCCTGGCTCAATAACACCCATGTGTGGGTCCATCAAGCCCTGCCGATAAGGGTGGCCATCATCCTTGTAGGTGTCAGCGGTCTTGATTTCAACTGAACTCATTTGTCGAATCTCAGAAGGATCCATCAGAGTAAACAAAATGCTCGCAATCCGCTTAGGGATCATAGTTGTCTCGTTGAATCTCATTTACGGTCCTCCACTTCAAGGCGCATGGCCACGCCAAGCGCTTTCATTTCATCCAGCAACAGTTTGAATGCATAAGATGTCTGCACTTTGTGAACTTCGGCACCAATCCCATGAATCGGGCTTACAAAATTTCCAAGTCTTGGATCATACCAAGAAATATGACCAGATTGGGAACAAACATACATGTCAATTCCATCTGACTCATCAAGAAGGCGATCTTTGATCACCATCGATGCACCATGTGCGATTAAGCAATCTCTTTCCATCTCACCGAATCGAAGGCCTCCTTGGCGGGCGCGCCCTTCAGTTGGTTGTCGGGTAAGTATCTGCACACGCCCGCGACTCCTTGCGTGCATTTTCCCACTAACCATGTGATGCAATTTTTGGTAATAGATCGCACCTACATAGATGTCCGCCGGATATTCATGTCCCGTTTCCCCATCGATCATTCGTTCTCTACCCGTATGAGAAAAACCAGACCTTAGCAAGCCCTCGCGAAGAGCATTTTCTTTTTCGCCGCCAAATGCAGTGCCGTCAATTGTTCGACCTTCCATCGACCCCACTTTTCCACCAATCATTTCCATGACGTGTGCAACGGTCATTCTCGAAGGAACTGCATGTGGATTCATGATCAAATCAGGGACTACACCGTCGACTGTAAATGGCATATCTTCAGGCGCAACAAGGCGTCCAACAACTCCTTTCTGCCCATGCCGACTTGCAAATTTGTCACCAAGTTCGGGAATTCTATGGGAGCGTACCATCACTCGAACAAGCCGACCTGAATCAAGACTCTCAGTGATGAATACATTGTCAACATGCCCTTTCTCACCATGCCGAATAAGCATGCTTGATTCACGGCGCTCTTGTGCTTGGAGAAAGGCACCTCCCTGCACTGTTTCTTCAAGGAAACGCGGAGGGCTAGTTTTTCCAACCAACACTTGACCGCCTTCAAGATATTCTTCAGGAGATGGGAGACCATCTGGTTCTAGATGCCGATATCGGTCAGTATCTTTCAGGCCCTTAATTTCAGAATCGCCGGTCCCTGGAACTTCAATTTCTTCGACCTGACCGCCGGGGAAGCGACGGCGTTCAGCATTGTAGGTACGCACAAACGTGCTTCTACCAAGGCCGCGATCAATGCTAGCTTGATTCAGAATTAGAGCATCCTGCATATTGTATCCATGGTGAGAAGCAATCGCAACAATGTAATTTTGACCACCCGGGCGACGGAGGAAATTGGTATATTCCATTGCTTGTGTTTCAAGCAGTGGTCGCTGCGGGTAATGGAGAACGTGACTCCGAGTATCCGGACGTAGACGAATGTTGGATGATGGCAGCCCAAGGCTTTGCTTAACCATGGCTGTTCCACCGGTGACTCGCGGCGTTGAGTTATGCTCGGGATAAGGAACAAGACTTGCACAAACTCCCAATATTAATTGAGGATCGATCTCAACATGGGTATACGAACCCCCTTCAGCTGTTTCTAAATATGCCAAAGGAGCATCAAAGTCCACTTGAAATTCCTTGCCATTAGGAGCCTTCAAATTGGCACGAAGACGAGCCTTCTTAGCTTCAAACTCGCCCACATTCAGCCAATCAACTAGACGTGGGGCGAGGCTAAATGCATGGACACCTGGATCATCAACTTTCTTGGCGGAGACGATTTTTGGTTTCTTACCACTAATATTGACATAAACCCTATCTGGCAAATCAAATGGCCTTGGAGCAATATGTAAGTCTTCTTCTTCCTCTGCATCCACCCATTCAACAAATCCTTGGTGAACTAGGTCTGAAAATCTAATTTCGTTATTCCGTAATCCATCAATAACTGCTTTTGTGATACGAATGCTGCCGTCCTGTAAGACTAGAAGTGGACGCAGTATTCGACCCCTGTCGGTGTTGATGAAAATATCTAGATTCGGCTCATCAAATCGAATTGATATCTCCGAACGGATGATTCCTCTTCGTCGAGCGTTCTTGAATTGCGTAACCAGCAATTTAGGGGACTTATGCAGGCCATAGATATCTCCATTAACATGGACGCGCGCACCTTCCATCCAGCCTTCGATTGGATAGACATCCAACTCATCGAGAAGGCTACATACTTCTGCAGGATGCACTTCTTCGGAAATATCAACCATCAGTGCAGCATTCTTGACCAGCCCACAGTTCTGACCTTCTGGGGTCTCATTTGGGCACAAGCGTCCCCATTGTGTGGGGTGAAGGTCTCGGGCTTCAAAATGAGGCTGACTCCGTACTAGCGGACTTGTAACTCGACGAAGATGTGATAGAGCAGAAATGTAAGATGTACGATCTAGAAGTTGTGACACACCACTTCTAGAATTAACCCAATTTCCTGTGGCTAAAGCATGCATCACTTTCGAGGTAAGAACATCAGGCCGCAAGCATGAGGTGATTTTGAGTTCTCGCTTTCGATTGTGGTGTCGCTCAAGTTGATATTTCAAATCTCTAGCCAAATTTTGAAGACTAATTCGGAATAAATCCTCAATGAGGTCACCTGCAAGACGAACTCGCTTGTTTGCGTAGTGGTCTTTGTCATTTGCTTGCTTTCCAGACAAGGCCATATCAAGCACTTGCCGAACAATTCTCCCAAGAAAAATCGCTTTCTTGTGGCGGTCTCGAAGTTGGTCGCCAAGATGAGGCAAGAGGTTACGGTCAAGCAACTGATTAACTTTCATTTCTCTGTATTCTTTCTGCTGTCCAGCTGCAAACCGCTTCTCTAACCAAAGCAAAGCCTCTTCTTGAGTTTCAACATCGTACTCTTTGTTCTCCTTCACATCATTGATGTTTGCAACGATGTACTTGAATGAGCTATCATCAGTAGCTGCTGCTTTGAAAATATCTTGATCTTTTTCCATCCCCAGTGCTTTCATTAAGAGCACCACTGGAATGGCAGTACCGCCTGCGGCACTAATCTTAACCATGAGCATTCCATCTCGTCGCTTCTCGACATTTAGGGGGGCTCGAAAACCATCTTTTTGGCTGAAAATCTTTGCAACCTCAGTTTCCTTTGAATAACGCTTATTTTTCTCAATAGTGACTCGATTGGGAGCGAGGTCTTCTGATGAAATCAAAACACGCTCTGTCCCGTTAATGATGAAATAACCACCTGGGTCCAAGGGATCTTCTCCTCGCTTAGAAAGCAACTCATCGTAATGCCTGCGGTCCTCTTCAGAGGCCTCTAGGTTCAAAGCTCGGTCAGAGGCAATGTGGTCTGCATGTAAATTGCATCGCTGGCTCCGCACCATGATTGGCAGCTGCCCAACAATAACGCCCTTTTCAGCCGGCTGGAATTCCCCATCTCGTTGAAGAGTGAAATCAAGTCGGACTGGACTTGCGTAAGTCAATTTACGAAGACGGCATTCCATTGGAGTAGCATCATGCTCAGCACCATTCGCTTCACGAATCATCGGTGCACCAAGTTGCACATTCTTCAGTCGCACAATTATTTCTTGATCGATGACGTCCAATCGGATGAAGCCACCTTCATCTTTATCGTGCTCTTCTTCAGACCCAATCCGGATGTTTCTCGCAATTTTCTCCATGCGACTATTGCGACGATCTGTTGTCGGTATACAGTCGTCATAAGAAGCAATTTGGTGATTGACCAATCCACGTTGTTTGAAAAATGCCCTAATTACATCCTGCATACTATCATCCTCCTTCCACAATGAGGCGATAAGCAACCGTTTGCCCTGCCTGTGGACTCTTCCGAACTACTCGAAGAACCCTATTTGTCATCCAACCTGCCGGAAGAGTTGCATCCTCATTTTCAGCAACTTCCTTGATCGCCTGAACGACGGGATCCTTGATTAGGATCATTGGGAGAAGTTCCTTTGCCAAGCGATGACTACCATCTGGCTGCTCCATCAAAAGGCCCCATGGATCTAGAACTGCTTCTTCATCCTCACTTGGGACTAATTCATGATGTGGGACCAACATGTGATTGAGAACATTGAATCTTGGGCGAGACTCATCTTTAGTCTCACCATGAATGGAGATTCGCTCACGAGGCATGCTGCGCTTTCGGCTTCCACCGAGATCGCGCAAGACGCGCAGGACAAGAGCAACATCTGTTGAATCAATCTTCTTTTTGAGGACTTTGCTGATCTCTTCAACAGTCAGTTGTCGTATGCCATCCATATTTCGTTCATCTGCCAAAGCATGAGCCTGAACATCAGGGATGCCTGCTTGTATAAGACGTCGTTTCGTCGCACTTCTTACTGCCAATGTGTCGCCCCCGTTCCCCCTCTCCAAACCGCACCTCAGGCAGGCGGGCCCGACGGGATTCGAACCCGCGACCGTCCGGTTAAAAGCCGGATGCTCTACCTACCTAAGCTACAGGCCCTTGGAGCGAGGGCAAGGCGGGCGACTTGAGGAATAATCATAATGGTTTCGGGGATGATTCGTGTCAGAAAAAGAAGATGAAAAGGGTTCTAGTCCCCCGTTTGTCGAAAATAATCGCATCGAAAGAGAGGTCGAAATGACGATGAGTTTACGAAATGCAGACGCGGAGATATTTTGGGACATCCCCCCCTTTGGTCGAATTCAGTTAGAAATCCCGCCATCTGTCTACCCACCAAGGGAAGATACACGCCTCGCTGAAGCTGCAATGATAAGAGAATTACATGGAAGAAAAATGGGCACGATGCTAGAAATCGGAACGGGGTCTGGAGTACTTGCTGCGAGAGCAGCCGCAATGGGTTGGGAAGTCACTGCAGTCGACGTAAACCCATTCGCAGTAGCTGCCGCAAGGGCACTTGTGGATAGGCTTGACTTGAGCAAAAAGTGCGAAGTCCTTGAGATGGATATCCTGCAACCAACCCACGATTTTGGAAGGCAGTTCGACGTGATACTTTGGAACACACCATACCTTGAACCAATGGATGATCAACTCGGGCCAATTGAAGAGGCCGGGTTTACGCGCGCATCCGGCATGCTGGATTTGTTGAGAATACAAGTGGAAGGCCACGAATGGTTGAGGAGACATGGCGCAGTCATTTTGCTCGTGGCATTGACACCTAATACCGAACTTGAACTTGCTACTCTACTTTCTTCCGGTTGGGCCCTACGCCCCATCACCGAGGCTGCTCTTGGATCAGATACGGTTCGAGCCGTGAGGATTTGGAAGCCATGGTCCGGAAGAGCGATTGATTACACTGAATCAGTAGAGTCTACCAATTCGCAACTCCTCGAAGAGGGCGGGGAAATCGGACGACTCTTGCGAGCAGATGTGCAAACAAAGGGGAAAGGGAGAATGAGCAGGCGATGGTCGACTGAAAAAGGGGCATTCGCTGGTAGTTGGTTAATTACGGGCCCTAAAACTCAGACTGAGATTGGACGGCTACAAATCAGTGCCGGACTTGCAGTCATCGATGCACTCGCATCGCACCTAGGAAAGCCACTATCAATTTTATCCGCAAGTGCCATGCGAGGGAATCCCTACATTACGTTGAAGTGGCCAAATGACGTCCTCATCCATGGACAAAAAGCTGCTGGAATTCTTGTCGAAGCCCGATCGCGCGGGGACAACACAATTTGTGCACTTGGGATCGGAGTGAACCTATCTATAGCCCCAAAAGGTGCAGGCAGTACAACTGATCTCGGACTCAATCTTTGCGTTGATGATTTTGCATCAACCCTTGACGCATCACTTTCTTCTTGGCTCGAAGAAATCAGGCCACCAATAAGCGTGAGCTACTTGCGACATGCCGCATGTGAGGCAATGGCGTGGTGGAGTTCGGACCTCAGAGTTCTCCAAATTGATGAGAAATTCCAACTCGTCGTCGAGGACGGAGGAAAAATAGTTACTCTCAAATCCCCCGATCAGTTGTCCAAAGAGGATTCTTGATATCTAAGCCATATGCCCCAGGCCAACAGAATTGCAGAAAAGAAAGTAGAGATAAGAGGCCGATCGAGACCGTGCCGGTCAACCTCAATTAAAATGGATAACTCAGGCGCCTCACCCCGTGCTAAAACGTGCCATCGGCCATCATCCGAGGCTTCCAACCTTAGTTCTCCATCGGCAGTCAAAGAAGCATAATCGGAAGGTACATCCAATGGGTTTGAAGTGAGAGCAATGTCGACAGAGCCATTGCCCACAGCAGTAATGATAACTCCATCATCCGAACTAATTACTGAAGAAGTCACTTCGACCCAAACACCCGGTTCAGTTGGGGCCTGGAAAGAAGGGGTCCAAAACATCAACAGGACCGAGATCAAGATCCCAGAACCACCTAGAAGCATCAGGGCGGCATCGAGGCGAACCGGGGGTACATCACCTCCCGCACCCATGCGGCGCCATGGGCCTCACAGTATTATTCAATGCGGCAGCGCCGCAACTAGGCCATATTTCCACCCAAAGCGGAATTTAAGACTCATCATCTGGCTGTGTGAACCAAAATGTGAGGGATAGGAGCACGATCAAACAGAAACTGATGGGATCTAGATTGGGCGCCCGTACAGCATTTACATCCCCCACTCCGAACAAGAGAGCAGTAAGGTCAACTGCGTGATCACGAGCACCTCCCTCGACTTCTCTTGCCAAACCAAACATGGCATTAAACAGCAAGCCAAGGACGCCTAGTGAACTGCCAATCATGACAGCTCTATTTGCTGGTTGTCCTTCCAAAAATGGCAGCCAAGGTAAAGCCGTAGAGAGCATTGACTTTTCAGTAGCCCATGCTTCTTTAACCCACTCCACGGGAGAAGAAGGGGCGGTAGGTGGGGGGCTGGGTGCTGCTAATTCCCCAACCAATACTCTAAGTTCGGTCAGATCAATGTAACCATCTTTGTTA
>CAYMED010000017.1:0-60612 GCA_964389655.1 uncultured Candidatus Poseidoniales archaeon | reverse complement strand
TAAAATCCTCAAAGAAAAGTACAGGCAATTAGCAGCATAGATCAGATTGCACTCGGAACAGTTCCTATGACCGATGATGTGACTGGGGCCCTACCCCCACATATATGTGGCTCATTGGCACTGAATACGATGATTTGGCCACCATCCAATTCAACTAACTTCTCCATACCATCGATTTCTAGCAAGGAAGATGCAGAAATCATATCTAGACGTGATTCCCAATTTGGAAAAACGAAATAATGATCCCGGTCTCTATGTAATGACCCTATCCAATCCTCGAGATCAGTCGTTTTGGATGGAAGAAATTTGACGTGAGCATTGGTGAATATATGGACCAATGCAGGTCCATTTGACTTGATGTTTGAACCACAGGCAATTTCAGACCCATGATCGACCAACCAATGATGAAGTTCAGAGTTCATGATCTCTTCTTTTGCATAACCACCAGGGCCATTTTGCGCTGAACTCATACTCGAAAATCCCCCTCCAATAATAATCAATGAGGCCATGCAACATGCAAGAATGTCAGTTCCTTGAAGAAGGCGGGAGTGGTTTTTCCAATGCAGGGATGAACGATCAAGAAAAAGTGTAATCAAAACAATTACTTGAGGATAAAAAACAACCAATGTCCTTGCTTCAATCAGAGTTACTGTCCAAAGCATTTTCACAAAAATAACAACTCCAATCTGAGAAGCGATCACAAGTAATATTATCGATAATGGGTATATGTGTTTAATTGCCTGAAGGAGTGTGTATTTGGTATCTGAATCAAGATATATTTTGGCCCATTTTATTGAACAGGTCGTGAGATAAATCGCCACACAGATTGTGCCTGCAGCCATTAACCATGCAAGCCATTCTGGACTATCAGACCATGTGCCCAACCCCCCATCCACGAAAGGGAAAAACCACTCTGCGAATCCGTAAAAAAAATCAAGCACCAAGTCGCTAAATTTCTCATCAGACGCAGAATTGGTTGTTAATACACCCCCCTTCACTTCACGGTTATGAAGATCCCATCGGTAACTTGGCAGGAAGCATATGGCCATCATGATCAATGAGCTGATTAGCCGTCTAAACCAATGAATGCCCCCATACAGGAAATATGTGACAATCCCCACAATTGGGATGAATGCAACAGCATTCTTTCTCTGAATTGGCGCCCATGAGCCAAACAAGAGAAGTGGAATCAGATGCCATTTTTTTCCCCCTTGTGATAAACGAACCACATGATAGGTAAAACCCGCAGAAAGTCCAGTAAAGAGAGATTCTGTTAGCAGCATACGCCCTATCGAAGTCATTGGTTCGCTGAATAAAATTACAATACCTGCTCCACAAGCATAGGTCCAGCGGACTTCAAATGCTCGAAGAAGGAGTACTGAATAGAACACAGTTAGGGATAATCCACATGCATTAAGAAATAATGCAGAAGCATAGGCATCAAATCCTATTTTGTAGAATACAGCGATGGCTAATGTATATGCTGGATGAGCGGTAAATTTCGAATAATCATGATTGAGAATTTCTTTCTCATCAACTAGATTCATTGCTGCTTTTACATAATTTATCGCATCTGGTGTTAATCCGTAACCCCATGGACCCATCGTTGATTTTAGAAGGAGCCAGCAAAATAAAGTGAGTAATACAAAACAAATAGTGCATTCAATACTCGAAAAAATCGGTTTTTTAGCATCATTTTTTCGCTGTGAACTTAGCCAATGAATTATTTCCTTCAAACGAGCAGCAAGTTGCAGTGCCCTATCTTTAATCCACATTCTAGCCCCAAACCATTCAACACAAGGCATCTACAAATAATTCAATTACAAAAAAGGAGGTGAAACAACTTCTGCAACCACAGGTCGTCGTGGCGATGAGACGATTTGAACTCGATCTCCAATTTCTGCATGGTCGAGAAGAGCCAGAGCAATCCCGGTAGAATTCAGAGAAGGCGCAGGTGCACCACTTGTAACAATTCCAATCTCATTTTCACCATCTAGAGATCGTATTGCATGTCCTGCACGAGGAGGCGCTCCCCTCTCGATTGCCTTTAGCCCCCACAACCGCCTCGCATTGGCATCACGATCTGCCAATAGTGCATCACGGCCAATGAATTCATGGCCCAAATCCAACCCAAATGGAATATTTGCTTGCCAAGTAGAAATTCCCAGTTGCTCTGCCGGCACCATTCCTTTGTATTCAATTGCCAGTTCTGGCCAGACAAAATCCTGGCCTGATAGAAGATATCCTTTCTCTAACCTGAGTGTATCTCGTGCACCAAGACCAACAGGATGTAATCCGTCTACGGCTCCATCTTCCATCAGAGCCCGCCATAAAATAGGTGCCTGATTATTCTGAATCATGATTTCAAATCCTCTTTCACCAGTATATCCGGTCCCCTGTATCCAACCCTTTACTTCCAAATCATTCGCCTTGATCGATTGTGCTCGGAATGGTGCAACTACGTTTTCATCCCCGAGAACTCTAGAGAGTATGGTCGCTGAATTTGGGCCTTGCAAGGCTAGAATCGATGTTCCTGAAGAAAGGTTTTCAATATGGACTGAGCCATCATTAGGCAAATGTGTTTGAAACCAAGACCACATGACATTGATCATGCTAGCATTTGGAACTCCAAATACCGATACCTCTGATGTGGCCTTTTGCGCCATAAATCCCGTATTGAGTATTTCTTCTCGATTGGTCACTGCAAAAATCATGTCATCTATGATGCGTCCGTGGTGATCAAGAAAATGAGTATAAGCACATCTCCCCGCCTCGATCGCCAAAACGTTCTGAGTTGCTAATCTCTCGAGCCACCTTAGTGCATTTTTTCCCGAAATGAGAAAAAACCCCATGTGTGATACATCAAATAAACCAGCAGTAGTTCGAGTTGCTTTGTGTTCTGCTGTAATGCCAGCATATTGGATTGGCAATTCGAATCCGTGAAAATCCACCAATCTCGCACCAAGACGGACATGTTCCTCATAGCAAGCCGTGCGTGCCGGGCCATCCTCCGCTGAGTGAACCATTACCCAACCCTTAGGTGGTTGGATGATGAAAGATACGGTTCACTTGTGAATGCGACAACTCCATGCCTGAAGTTGATTTCCGAGGGCCATGGCCAATAGGCTTGGGGATGCTTGGAACGCATCTGCAGTTTCACCGGGAAGACCTGGCAGTGCGACGTATCCATCTTCACCACTTGGGGAGGATGTCGATGGGATTCCGACAGGTCGCGATGTGGAGTGGCAACCATTGGTTGATTATCGCAGAAATGGAGTTTCTGAAACAACGATCCATGGCGCCGTGGCTTGGGCACACGGCGATGAAATCTTCCATTCCTTTGGAGGGAATGTCCTTTGTTATGGGCGTAGCATGATGAAGCCTTTTCTGATGAAAATCTTCATCAATGAACTCGCAGATTGTAGTGATGAGCAGCGAGCGATTGCATTGTCAAGCCACAATGGTGATACTGAACATGTTGAAGCAGCCATGTCCTTGCTCGATGAATCAGAACAATCCCTTATGCGAACGCCATTGGATGTTCCATTGATCCAGTTTGGGCGACAAGTACGCCGTCCACGTCGCTGGTATCACACATGCTCTGGAGAACATGCAGCAATTCTTGCCGCTTGTCGAGTTAAGGGATGGTCTCGGATTGGGTATACATTGCCTAGTCATCCGTTATTTTCAGCGTATCTTGACGTGCTTCGTCGAACTTTGGGATCGGATTGGAAACCCCTTCGCGTTGCGCGTGATGGTTGTGGCCTGCCAACCGTATCTAACAGCGTGAATGAGCTTGCTCGTTTGTTTGCGGTGCTAGCGTGCGAGAAGGATGAAGATTGGATTTGGTCTTCGATGCTTGCTTATCCTGATCTGATTGGCGGCTTCAACCGCCTAGACTCGACGATCCTTAAAGCAGCAAATGGTGTTGCAATTGCGAAGGAAGGTGCTGACGGCCTTCTAGGTATTTCAGCACAACATCCACAGTTTCCCAAAGGGCTTGGCATTGTTGTCAAGATTGCGCATGGATGGAATCCTCAAGCGACTTGGCATGTTGCACGTGCGTGTCTAGGTGTACTTGGCATTGAATTGCGTAACCCCTATCGTACACATCGACAAAAAGCCTTCATCGTTCCAGGAGTTGTTCCTGAAAGTCTTCTTGAGAACCTTGAATCAATACCAACTTGGGATGAATGGGATCCTGATACGGACAGATGGCTTTGGGATGTTGAGCAATATGCTCTCCCAAGATAATCCATAATTGTCTACGAAGCCATCAAGGGCTGCTTGTGCTTCAGGCGGTTTGATGGTTTGGAGTCGTGACGTGGGGGTCTATCCGGATATTGTTGATGCAATTGGCAATACCCCATTGATCCGCTTAAATCGCCTAACTGCCCACCTCAGAAAATCGGAAGTTTGGGTGAAATATGAACGATGCAATCCCGGAGGCTCGATCAAGGACCGAATTGGACTTGAAATGGTATTGGAAGCAGAACGTGAAGGTTTGCTAAAGCCTGGGGGCACAATCATCGAGGCAACAAGTGGAAACACAGGGATGGGGCTTGCGATGGTAGCCGCTCAACGCGGATATCGTTGTATATTTACGATGCCCGATAAAATGAGCCAAGACAAAATCAATCAATTGCGCGCATTGGGTGCACAAGTCGAAGTTTGCCCTACTGCTGTCGAGAAGGAAGACCCTCGCTCATATTACGAGGTGGCATCTCGCTTGGCCCGTGACATTCCAAATGCTTGGTACCCTGATCAATATAGCAATCTAGCAAACCCTAGGGCACATATTGTGCAAACAGGTCCTGAAATTTGGCAACAAACATGTGGAGAACTTACACATTTTGTCGCAACAATGGGGACTGGTGGTACAATTTCAGGTTGTGCAGAATCGTTTGCTGAATTGTCCAAACGTGATGGCAAGAATATGCCTATGATCGTTGGAGTTGATCCTGAAGGATCGATTCTCAAACAGTGGTTTGACGAAGGAAAGATAGGTGTGCCACATACTTACAAAGTTGAAGGATTCGGTGAAGACTTCATACCTCCAGCTACAGATTTCAGCCGAATCTCAGAAATTCGTCGCGTGAATGATGCGGTCTGTTTTCGATGGACGCGCCGACTGGCAAGAGAAGAAGGGATGTTAGTTGGAGGATCTTGTGGTGGCGCTGTTGCAATTGCTGTTAAGTTGGCAGAGGAATCCGATTCACGTGGGGAAATTGCACGAGTTGTAGCGATTCTTCCAGACGCAGGAACGCTTTACCTTGGCAAAATCTTCGATGATGATTGGTTGCGTGAGAATGACTTCGACGTTGATGAATGGAATTCAAAAGATGGATCTTAATCAGATTGCCTCCAAGGCCTGATTCAAATCATTCCATAGGTCATCCACATGTTCAAGTCCAACTGAAAAACGCATAAGTCCTGGTTTGAGGCCATTCTTGATGCGTTGTTCTTCAGAAATGCTTGCATGTGTCATTGTCCATGGATGGTTGAGTAAACTTTCAAACCCTCCAAGACTCTCAGCAATCGTCCAAATTCGCAATTTATTAGCAAAACGCCGAGCACCTTCCACTCCCCCTTCGACTTCAACGGAGATCATTCCACCAAAACCTTTCATTTGGCGAGTGGCTATTTCGTGTCCTGGGTGGGAAGAGAGGCCCGGATAAATCACCGAAGTTACTTTCGGATGCGCTTCTAAGCGCCGTGCCAATTCAGATGCATTTTCGCAGTGGCGCTCCATTCGTAGAGGAAGGGTTCGCAAACCACGAAGCAGAAGGAAGCAATCCCATGGGCCGGGAATTGCCCCCACTGTTTTCTGTAGGAACCGAATTCTTTCAGCGAGCACCGGATTAGCGGTAATGACAGCGCCACCAATTACATCCGAATGTCCTCCAACATATTTTGTCGTTGAATGAACAACAAGGTCAGCTCCACAGGAAAGCGGGTTCTGTAAGATGGGTGATGCAAACGTGTTATCTACGACTGTTGTCCATCCCCGTTTTTTTGCAGCATTGCACAGTGCTTCTAGGTCATGTATCCGCAATAGTGGGTTGGTGGGTGTCTCAACCCATAGCATTTTAGTCGCAGCGGTTCCAATGCGGTCAAACAACTTGACAGCTTCACCGAGCACATCTTTGCTTGTGCATTGGTTGACTTCAGTCATTGGATTATATTGTGTTGTAATCCCGCGTCGTGAGACAACATCCCTTAGGAATCGAACCGTTCCACCGTATAAGTCATCTACAGTTAGTATTGAATCCCCACTATCGAGAAGATCTACAATTGCGCTTATTGCAGCCATGCCTGATGAGAAACAAATCGCTTCAGTAGTCCTTTCTTCATCGGGCGCTTCTATCGCTGCGAGTGCGGTTTCAAGTGCTTCTCGAGTTGGATTTGAGGTGCGAGCGTATTCGTATCCCTTATGCTCAGCAAATCCGCTTTGTGCATATGTTGATGTTTGAAAAATAGGTGGCTGAATTGCCCCCGTCGTCACTTCTGGCTCAAGTCCAGAATGGATTGCCACAGTTTCGCGTCTCAACTCACGTCCGCTCATAAGGTGCGGGAGGGGAAAGATGTTCGTCAACTTGTCGTGTAGCCGAAGCGGTGAAACGCGAAGAGCGTCATCAGTCGTCATGAGCCGGGAACTATACAACTTCATCGGGGGCCGATGGGCCCCTTCCGAAAGCGGGGAGATGCTCGAAAATCATAACCCCGCTACGGGTGATCTTCTTGCTAGAATTCCATCATCAACAAAGGTAGATGTGGATGCCGCAGTCGAGGAAGCGAAAGCCGTTCAACCAAGTTGGGGTGCTTGTTCCCCTGCGGAACGAGCAGACATGCTTGAAGCAATAGCAGATGCACTAGAGCATAGATCTGAAGAAATTGCAGAACTTGAATCTCGAGATACTGGAAAGCCAATTGCTCTAGCACGTAGTGTTGATGCTGCCCGCTCTGTTGCAAATTTTCGATTCTTTGCAGACCAGGTACGGGAATTTAGTGGACAAGTATTTGAAATCGAAGGAGCAAGTACTCGAACCGTCTATGACCCGGTAGGTATTTGTGGTCTGATCAGTCCTTGGAATCTCCCGCTTTACCTCCTTTCATGGAAAGTCGCTCCAGCCTTGGCGATGGGAAATACCGTTGTTTGTAAACCCAGTGAACTGACTCCAATGACTGCAAACCTGCTTGCTGAAATAAGCTCAGCTATCTTGCCAGCAGGTGTGCTGAATATGGTGCATGGGTTAGGTTCTCAAGCAGGACAAGCTTTGACCGAACACAAAGATGTAGGTGCCATTTCATTTACTGGTGGAACTGAAACTGGAAAGAGAGTAGCCTCAGCCACAGCAAGACGATTTGCCAAAACCAGTTTGGAACTTGGAGGTAAAAATTCCACCATTGTTTTTGCAGATGCTTGTACACCGGAGCGCATAGAAAATACACTAGATGGTTTAGTGCGCTCTAGTTTCCTTAATCAAGGACAAATATGCCTTTGCGGGAGCCGCTTGCTCATTGAATCAAATGCATATGATCTACTTGTTCTAGCATTCAGTGAACGTGTTTCAAAAATGAAGATTGGTGATCCATTGAATTCTAACACACAACTTGGCGCCCTTATCAATCAAGACCATCGTGCTAAAGTGGAGGATTATATTGCTCTCGCCAAATCAGCAGGTGGAAGGATTCTAACTGGTGGCTCTCGACCTAGTCTTCCTGCACCCTTTGACGAGGGTTCTTTTCTTGAACCCACTGTAATTGATTCCCTTCCGCTTGATCATCGCTGCCATATGGAAGAAATATTTGGGCCCGTTGTCGTCATGGCACCATTTACTTCTGAAGAAGAAGTAATTTCGATAGCAAATGCAACCCAATATGGTCTTTCAGGGGGGGTTTGGTCTGCTGATATTGAAAAAGCGAATCGAATTGCAATTTCTCTTCATTCTGGGACCGTTTGGATAAATGGCTGGCTGAAACGAGATTTACGAGTTCCATTTGGAGGACTAAAAGCCTCTGGCGTGGGGCGAGAAGGTGGACGTTGGGCACTTGAATTCTTTTCCGAAGTGCGCTCAATCTGTCAAGTCGATGAGCAATTTTGATCCGATGGTTTCAACTCTAGAGTCCAACCGCCGGGTCCATGGCCTTAGATGATGAGATCGCAGAAGGCTCCATTGTTCGAGTTGAACGACAGGGGGTATTGGAACTCGAAGCTGAGATTGTTCGAGTATGTTGTGCAATATGTGGTGAAGAGATGCTAGGTACCAAACGCGAGGCGGGTGGTTTTCTAGCCGGTCACGAGGCATTTCATCGTCATGAAGTCTCTTTAGCTCTCGTCGCAGATGAAATGGGTGGCACTTGATTAGGTGATCAATGCAGCTAAAACTGACCCCGAAATAACCCCACAAGTTCCTCCCATACCCCACCAAATTCCGAGCCGGAAGGGGGGAAGTCGTTGCTCAGCCCATGCCAAAGATAGCCCTGCCCAAACAGTGACTGCTAATGAGATCCCACATATTGGAATCACGTAAATGGCAGATAAGAGCAAAACAAATGGTGGTATGAGACCGAGCCAAATTTCCCAGCTCCGACTTCTTCCAACTTCCCATAATGCGGCTAATGAGAGGCCTGCTGCACAAAGAAAAATACCAATAATGAGTTCATCTAGTGTGCCGAGGCCGATTGCAAATCCATTCTGGATTGCTATGGATGCTGTGATTCCAGCACCAATCCCTATGAGGGATGGAATGGCAACTGGGCGAAAGCGACCGACTTCCACAGGAGGTGGGATCACAGGCCCTTCGCTCTCCTCCATAAATGGGCGACTTCGGGCTTGCACATCATTCCTATCTCTAGTAGCCGAAGACTTCAATCGATAGAAGGCGTACCCCCTCATGTGGGTCAAGGTAGCGTTGTGATGGGCGCACTTGCACCTCACCCCCCTCACCTCGTTTATGCTGAAAATCCCCCCCAAAATGAACCTACAGCAGAATGTGGATGGGAAGTTCTCCGCTGGGGGTATGAACGTCTTCGAAAGCAATTGGAAGGAAAAGGAATTGATGTCATCGTAATCTTGTCCCCTCACTGGCAAACATATGTTGGGACTCACATCCTTGCTTGTGAACGGTTTCAATCCCTTTCGGTGGATCCGATTTTTCCGAATTTATTTCGCTTTCACTATGACCTTGAAGTTGATGTGGGCCTTGCAGAATCGATCCACGCAGAGGCGGGTTCTGATGGGCTTGTTACACAATTGATGAAAAATCCCGAATTTCGCGTCGATTATGGGACTATTACCTCTTGCCATCTTGTGAATCCAGAGTGGGACATACCTATCGTCTGTCTCTCGAGTTTTCGCTCGGCAGCCTATTATTCAGTTGAAGTAATGCAAGAACAGATGCTGGCTCTAGGCCGTGCAACGACTAGGGCCATCCAAAAGTCGGGTAAAAGAGCATTATTACTTGCTTCAAATTCCCTTTCGCATCGTCATTTTGTAACTGAACCCCCCATACCTGAGGATATGAGCCATGAATTCATCAATAATCATCATCAATACCTTTGGGACATGCGCATGATCGAATTAATCAAAGGTGGGAAATCACAAGAGATAGTTGATATCATGCCTGAATTTACAGACCATGCAGTTGCAGAAACAGATGGAGGTGCCATGACTTGGTTGATGGGTGCAATGGGGATGCCAACTATCCCTGGAGAACTGCACGCATATGGGACGGTTATTGGAACTGGAAATGCAGTAGTTAGTTGGGACCTTGAGGTGTCTGAATGAGTAACATTCTCGGTGGCCTTATTGCCCCCCCCCACCCTCATCTTGTCTTGTGTCCCAGTGAGAATCCTGGATGGAAATCTCTAGCGGATGGATATGCTGAAGCAGCAGAAAGAATACATGCTTCCTCTCCAGATATCCTCATCATTTACAGCACCCTGTGGCCCTCAATTATTGGCCATCAAATTCAAGCAAGACCAGAACCGGACTGGGTACTCGTTGACCCAGACTTCCACGCACTCGGTTCAGTTCCATACAAGCTCCGTATTGATGCTGATTTTGCTCATGCTTGGCATCTTGCTGCAAAAGGCCGGGGTTTAATCTCTCGAACAGTTGACTACCATGGCTTTCCAATTGATACTGGTTCTGTAATCGCACTGGAATTACTGACTCCTAACAAGGAGATTCCCGCAGTCATCGTCTCTTCGAACATATATGCTGATCGCGCAGAGACAACAGTACTAGCGAAGTCTTGTCTTGATACATTGAAATCTCAGGGGAAAACGGCAGTAGGGGTTGCTGTAATGTCTCTCTCAAATCGCTTTTTTACAGACCCGATCAATGCCATAGATGACCGCATTCACTCGGCGAAAGATGAGGAATGGAATCAGAAAATCCTTGAATTTCTAGCAGATGGTCGCCTTGAAGATGTAGCACAACTCTCACGAGAGATACACAAACAAGTCCGAGTTCCCAAAGTTGTCAACTTCAAACCGGCTTGGTTCTTATCGGCGTTATGTGGCGCTACTAATTCGTATGAAGGTCATGTCCATGCTTATGCCCCTATTCACGGAACTGGCGCCGCAGTAGTTAGCCTCTGGCCATCTGAAGCAGGCACTGGAATGAAGGAATATGATGAAGATGAAATTGAGGTGTGGTCGGGCGACCGAGAAGTCCTTGCTGAGGCTGACTCTACTGAACAAAACCCTCCTCTCTCTTTAGAATCTAAAAATGGAGATGTTGTCCATTCAGATGCAGCACCAGTACCTGTGGGTGCCTACCCGCATGCTCGCCATTTTGGGGACCTAATTCTTCTTTCAGGCGTAGGTCCTCGTCAATCAGGTTCAGATACTATTCCGGGGGGGCCTCGATGGGGCCCAGATGGTCGTGCTGGAAATTACGATATACGTGCTCAAACAGATGCTTGCATTGACAATGTGCAACACATTCTTGAATCAGCAGGTGCCAGTTTAGGTGATGTCGTTGATATCACAGCATTCCTTGTTGATATGGATCGTGATTTCTCTGGATTCAATGAAGTCTATGGCAAAAGGTTGGGCGCGATTGCCCCTACTAGAACGACGATCGAAGTTGGAGCCCTACCCACCCCGATTGCAGTTGAACTGAAAGTTCTCGCAAAGCGCCCTCTCTAACTCGAGATTGGAGGACACGTAGGACTTCCTGTTCGTTCCATTACAGTCCATCCTTCTGGCATGCCTATATCTCGGATTACATATCCACTGACATTTAGCGCAGGAACATCTTTCCAAATTGCAATCCAATCTACGCTACGTATGTCTCCTGCATATTCAGGAATTAGACAGTCTTCAATTTCAGATGCCCACGGTGCTTCATTGTCTCTCCAATGGCCCATGATGTTTCGTGAGTCATCAGGGTCGATACCTAGTCGGAGTTGATACAAGCGGTGGTGGTTCTGTCTTGGGTAAGTAATCACAAGAAATTCTTCTCCATCTTCTAGAACTTCTCCCATAGCCTTAGATGCTTCAACAGGATGGTGATGCGCAATGAAAAAAGCAGGTGGAATCAATGCCGTTAGCATTGTAGCAATGACAAGGACCCACATTGAACCAACCCAAAAAGCACCATTTTGGTTGGACTTAGCAATGCTCTTGAACGGCTGAACTAATTTCTCGATATCATCATCATCTCCTTCAATTGCATACTTTCGGCATTCCAATAGAAGCCACCAAGCGGGCACTAGCATGATTGTCAGATATCGGCCATTTGACCATCCCCCGAAAGGCCGTTCAGTGCGTGGGTCATCGAATACGAACAACCCCACATCCAAAATCCCCGCTTCATGTGTCCATAATCCTGCGTTTGTCAGAATGATGAATGCTAAGGGGATGATTGTGATCATACTCAGATGAATCACCGATATTGGGCTGTGCGTTTTTGTCAGCCTACGTAGCATCTCTGGTAAGTGAGGGAGAAGAATGAATGACATCAGTCCCCACCACAACATGTAAGCAATTATTGAGAGAAAGAATGCTAGCACAAACATCGTGGGATTCATCTTCAATCGATGCCATACAGGTGTGATATCAAAGAACCCAGCAACAAGCATTGCCCCCCACAAAAGCAGGACTGCGTATCCAATAGCAATCCATTTTCGCCGCCGAAGAAAATCCAACGCCCTTGAATTTGGTTTGGTGATGACAAAGAACCATATTAGTCCAATTAAGGCCAATGCGAGCAACAAGTAAATTCCCATCCCTTTGATAAAAATAAATGCAATAGTACAAAGGGAAGTAACTAGAATCCAAGTCGGTCGTGTGCCCTCTTTTCGCTGCTCCTCCGCAGCTAAAAATGACCAGACAGCTCCCACCATTATCGTGGCTAAGATCTCTTCTTGATAGGATTGAACAGCGACTAGAATTAGCAATTGATGGCAACTCGCAATTGCGGTGACTTGCAATGCTGCATTGCGGCCATATCGCCGCTGAGTTGCTACCCACACAGTGCCTAGGAAGAGTGCCGAATGGAACAAGCTCGCAACTTTGAAAGTGGTTTCATTCCAACCACCTAATGAACCCAGCGTGGCAAGATATGCGTGCCACAATATGTATCGATTACCTACTCCTTCTGAAGTTGAATTTGGATGTGATGCTGAGTGATTCCAATAGTTATTGATTGGTCCCCATTCTAACTCCGTATTCCCTTCATGCGCAAGGCTTGATGCATATGCAATGTGAACATGAGCATCGACGCCGATTGTCGCAAATGCGAATGAGATGAGGCGGAGAAGAATTCCAAGAATTAACATGGCCCAGAGAATACGTGGAGGTATCGAAGGGAAATCTCTCGAAGCGGCTGTTTCTACGGGCTCGTCGCCTTCTTCAACTACCTCCACACCCTCACCGCCCTAACATGCTGACTTCAATTACATCGCTTTAGGAGGTGCTCATGAACGGAGTTTCCATTCGCCAGATTCCCACGCCATGTATTTCGGCATTCCATCTGTGCCTAGGTACCATCCCGTTTTCCCGGCTACAGTTCCAGGAACTGCCCTCATTGCCGCTCCTGTTGGGTCTGTTGGGAGCGGGTTGGTTGTTACATTTCCAGCAGGAGGCTTTGTTTCAGATATTGGCGGCTGCTTTTCCTCGAGAGGTGGTGATGTCACCTGATTTTGAACACTTTGAGCGGCAGGAGTGTCAACTATATTCGAAGTAGTTGGAACCAACAAACTTGCAGCAGCAGCAGCTCCGTAGGGGTCTGACTGTTGTTTTTCTCCGAGCAATGATGCGGAAGCAATTGCGAGATCGGTAGGTGAATTTTCGGGTGCAGCAGCAGACCAAGCGTATGGGTCAACAGCTGCTTTCCATGCTGCTGGCAAAGATGGCGGTGGGGATACAGGCGGACTAGGTGGTCCAACATACTCATTTCCGGCTATATTGCTATATTGGTTGTTCTGGTTCGAGGATATGGCTGCACTTATTTCGTCTTCCGCTTCTAGATCTTCGATCCGCACAGGAGCAAGCCGGCTTACATAGAGAAGAACAAGAAGTGCACCTAGGAGCAAAAATGAATTCCCTCCTATGACACCAACGAGAACATTCTCAGAGGAACCAAATTTCCCTTCGAAGAGGTTTGGTCGTATATCTACATAGATTAGTTCTGTGATATCACCTGACTGGACCACGATGAGTTGTTGTGTTCCATCATACTCTGCAAGTACTGTAAATTCCCCTTCATTCGGTGCACTGACCTCCCCAATTGAAGTCTCGACCACAAGGGATGATTCGTTCACAGGGACTGAGTTCCCCCATGCATCTTCTCCATGTACTGTAAATGTGAATTGATCTCCTTGATTCGCGTCTGTGTCATGGACGACATTGAGCTTGGCAAGGCTAGAAGCGAGAACAGTAACAAAAAACGTTTCTTCACGGTCATCAGCAATCATAGTAAGTTGATGTTCCCCAACCTTGATTCCACGGAGTTGGAATGCACCTAAGCCTCCAGCCTCATCTGGTGTGATCTCTACCGCATTTGGCGAACCTTCCCAATTAACTTCTACAGGATACTTGTTTCCATGAGTATCAGTGCAACTTACAATGAAAGGTACATCCATTCCTGCTTCTATTCTCAGAACACGGTCGAGTGATGTATCAATATCGGCACATGTACCTGGAGTCACCTCATAACTAATTCTTGCAACACGGCCTTCTGCAGAGGCAATCACGGTGTGCGCTCCTGCAGAACTTTGCGCTAATCTCCACGCATTGGCATTAAGTTCGGAGGACATGTCAGCCCCATCTACGATCCATAACACATTCCGGGGTACAACCTCGTTTCCATGCTGGTCTGTAAACACAGGGTTTAGCGATAATTTCTGATCCACAGTCACTATTTCTCCTTCTCCATCGATAGCAAGGTTCGCAAGATCCCCTGCGGCTACTGTGATCGTTTCAGTATCCAAAAGTGCATTGCTAGCAGCAGATCCATCATAGACTGCTTCAAGAATCCAAGAGCCGATTCGAGTAGGTGAGAATATCCAGTTGTCTCCATCATTTGAGACCCAAGTTCGCGCAATTGAATCAACTGCAGTAATTCGGCCCTCTGCGGGCCAAATGTTCCCTTTTGCATCGGAAAGTTCGATCCAAAGCCGAATTGAATCATCTGTCGTCATTTCAACACTATCTGTCCGAAGTACAGCACTTCGCGCTATGCCTGGCGACACATCGACCCACCACGTTGCTGTGGCAGCCGAATCAGCAGACTTTGCAACGATGCTCCAATTTCCGACAAAGCGAGGTGTGAATTGGTAATAGGTTGCTTTCCAACTGGGCTGAAGGCCTCCTTCGACCTCCCAATTCATCATTGGAATAAGAGCTAACTCCCGGTTCCCTTTGCTATCTACTGCCCAGAGTACTAAATCAAGTGTTTCGTCTGTTGTGATCGAGTGAATTTCACTCTCGATTTCAAGAGAAATCGTTGCACCCTGCCGAACAGTAACTGTTGTCATTTCGACTTCATTTCCAGCACATGCAGCAACAGTTACAGAACCAGTTTCAGCAGGTACAAAAAAACCAGTTTCACGATCAATTAAGCCTGAGGACGATGACCAGTAGACTTTTCCTTCAACATCACCACCTCCTGCATCAAAGAGAATTGCATTAAAATCAATTGTTTGGTCACTTGTGATTGATCGATGTCCAGTGGGCGAGATCCGAATTGCATCAACGCCAACTGTAGATGAACAATCAGCGGGATCAACTTGGAAATTCCCTGAGTTTGCCCCAACAGCGAAAGGGGATGCTGGTTGGGGAACAAGCATGAAAAGTGGCAGAACTAGTAAGATGGCACACATCCCACGGCCAAATTGCATCTTCCTCGGTTGACGAGAGCAGAGCAGGTCTTGAACATCCCTATGGGTTGTTTGAGTTTATCAGAGTGTCGCAATATCTATCCGCCCCGAAATTCGGAGCCTTTTCATGACGGAGTTGTGGGTTGAGAAGCACCGGCCCCGATCGGTCCATGATATGCGTGGTCAACCGTCAGTCATTGATCGGTTGAGGAGTCATGCAAATTCAGGCACATTCCCTCATCTCTTGCTTGCAGGACCTCCTGGGACTGGTAAAACAACAGCGGCCATGGCCTTGTGCCGAGATGTGCTAGGTGATAACGCAAATATTTTGGAAATGAATGCGAGTGATGAGCGGAAACTTGAGTCAGTGCGAAAAAAGGTCAAGGAATTTGCTCGCACTCAGCCTCGTAATCAGCAGCCATTCAAGGTTGTATTTCTCGACGAGGCAGATGCATTGACTGCTGATGCGCAGGGTGCACTTAGGCGAATCATGGAGCAACATGCCGAAACATGTCGTTTCATTATGTCATGCAATTACTCGTCAAAAATCATTGAACCAATTCAGAGCCGTTGTGCAGTCTTTCGCTTTCGGCCTTTACCCGATAATGAAGTTCAAATTCAAATAACAGAGATTGCTAAAATCGAGGATGTTTCAATTGACCAAGAGGCTACTGAGGCTATTGTCAGAGTTAGTCATGGAGATTTACGTAGGGCAATTACAACACTGCAGGTTGCGGCAGCTGTTGATCGCCATGTTACGAGAGCCAAAGTCTATGACACTACTGCAACAGCCCCACCGGAGTCCCTTCACGCATTCATCGAAGCTTGTAAGGTGGATGGATTTCACGCTGCTAGGCGCCGCATGCGGGGGATTCTAGATGAATTTGGGCTTGCTGGTACAGATTTCGTTATGCAGTTACATCGATCAATCTACGCAGCAGAATTTTTGTCTGAAAGTGATAAATTGGACCTCACAGAAGTCATGGCTGAGATTGATTATCGGCTTGTTGAAGGGGGGTCCGAACAAGTTCAGTTGGATGCTCTCACAGCCGCCTTGGTGCAACGATTGACCGGATGAACACATTCACTTTCAATTTGGGGTGGGTTTTGCATAATCAGGTCTATGTACACCCTCGCAGCAAACTGATGGGATTGGACTGGTGTAGCCAGCATGCGCTTCCAAATTCTCGATCATATATTGCGAGTTGGGCCGGAGTTACTGATTTAGCCCGGCCCTCTCGCTGTATTGGTCAAATCGAGTCTATTTTAGCATGGACTGCCATAGGCAATATTCTCCGTAAGAAGCGCAACATCCGCTACATGAAACGATCGAAAAATTTGGCAGTAAAGAGGCGCTGTGAGCATATTTGCAGATCAATCTTGCATAAAGTCCCCGAACTGTTCCTTCCTCCATGGGATCAAGATGCCTGATTTCCTGCATCCACATTAAAGGCAAGTTCAACAGTTGCTGAATTGATCCATGGCTCCCCTTGGTCAGTAAATGTGATTGAGATATCGTAGGCACCGATTCCAATATGAGGGATTTCAAATCCCTGCATGGTTTCAATTTGAGAATCTGACATGGTCATCGTTCTCAGAAACGGGGTTGAAGTTGCATTTTCAAGTGCCGCTTCATCTAGAGCTTCAAGAAATAGTTCGCCATCGACTGTGCGAATACTTGCATTAACTGAAACAAGTTGAGCATCTGAATTATCTCTGATCCCGACAAGCATGATCAGGCGTTCATTTTCTGAAAGTGTGATATTACTAATCTCAATCGTGGCTCCTGAACGGCTTATGTCAAGGCCTTCAAGCTGGACAACTTCCCCAGTGGTGTTGATTTTGGCAATCGCCCAACCATCTACTCCATCCCCGTCTGGCATTCCTGGTGCTGAAATGTCTCCGAAAGGGGGATTGACCATGAGAAAAGAAATGGCAAGCCAAGTGAATATGTGAAGGAAGGTCGCTCGAAACCAAGTACCTTTTGTATAGTGTTCTGTGAATATTTCTGGAAGGATTGATCGATGTAAACTTGGCAAAGCAAAAGCAAGAAGAATTGGGCCAATCCAGAGGATTTCTGCTTCTCCAGGTCCCATGCTCGGCATTAAGAGAAATCGTTCAAGCAAGGCAACGATAGTCGCAAATGAAAGGACAATCCACATCGAGACAGTATCTGCTTTCTCTTTTGCAGCATGTTTGACAGGGTCAAAAGGTTCCAGCGCCTTGTGTGCTGGAAGTGATTTTGGCCTCTCACTTTTTCCACCACGGCCACCACTGCCCTGCGCGGCACTCATTGCAGTGGATAGATCAACCACAGGAGTCCGACTCCGGGTCCGTGGTTGAAACCAACGGTTGGTGGGTGAAGAATCAATCACCGATAAAATTAGTCTATTTGGGTTGATTATACCGATTTGTTACCCAAGTTTTCCAATATATGTGGTGCCGGGAGCGGGGCTCGAACCCGCGACCTCCGGATGTCTCAGGCATCCCAGAGGGGCTCAGTCAACGCGCTTCCTCTCCGAAGAGGAGCCCTATGAGTCCGGCGCGCTACCAACTACGCCACCCCGGCTTGTGGCGACGACGCAAACCTCTCCACTTTGAATGATTGGTTGTCTTTTCCCGCGCAGCCTTCATGGATGCATAGATTTCCGACGCCATTGGGGACATGAATTTCGAGTGGCCAATCGGCAGCACGGTCCGCGTGACTCACTCCACCCTAGATGGGGATGTTGAGCACATTGGAATAGCCCTTGAAAGTGCAGATGATGGTCTCGAAATTCTGAAATTAGCGAATGGGTACAATGTTCCTATTCTTCATGGGCGAATTTCTAACATTCAAGTGGTAAGTGGCCCGAGTACAAGTAGTTCGGAAGACGGAAATGAAGCTTCACTTTTGAGTGCGTCAGATCGCAAAGATTCGGATCTACCACTAGTTACTGTGATTCATACGGGTGGAACTATAGCAAGTAGTGTTGATTATTCGACAGGTGCTGTGGTTGCAAAATATGAGCCCGAGGCCCTGATTGAAACAGTCCCCAGACTTGCAGAGATTGCCAATATTGAGGCAGTAAAATTGGGAAATATGTGGTCCGATGATGTACGCCCACAGCATTGGAACCGCATCCTTGAGGCTACTCGTCAAGCCTTTGAGTCAGGATCAGTTGGTGTTGTAATTGGCCATGGTACTGATACAATGCATATTACTGCGGCAGCTTTGAACTTTGGGTGGGCTGGAACTGGAGGGAGACCACCGGGCCGAATTGTAGTTACTGGTTCCCAGCGATCTTCGGATCGAGGATCAACAGATGCTGTTGAAAATTTGATTGGTGCTGTTGCTTGGGCGGCAAATGGCCCCGAGCCATCTGGCGAGGCTGATGCGTGTGTCATTGTCATGCATGCCGGATCTAGTGATGGAATTCTTGCCGTGCATTCAGGCGTGTCAACTCGAAAAATGCACAGTAGTGCGCGTGATGCATTTGAAGCAATTAACCGTCAACCACTTGCAAAGATAGAGGTTTTGCGAGATTCTGTTGAATTTCATATTCCTTCACCTCCAGCAAAAAACGCAAGGCCGATTCATTCCATACCGGAACTTTTCGACCCAAGCATCCGAATTCGACAGGTCATCGCGGGTCCTTGGCTCCGTGCCTCTGATTTAGGTGATCCCTCCACATTCGATGCCGTAGTGGTTCATGGAACTGGTCTAGGGCACATACCCATCGAAGACCCTGAGGGGGATGCTCCTGAAAATATTGAACTTGAGAGTGCTTTTTCGTCAATAATTTCCATGGATATACCAGTCATCATGACAACCCAGTGCATTCGTGGTCCAGTAGATCTCCATGTCTATAGCAAAGGCCGGCATCAGCAAGGAATGGGGATTAAGCCTGCACTGGATGCGACATCTCCTGATGTTATTGGCGTGAAAGCAGCTTACCTGTTGGGTCGCGGCCTAAGAGGTGCTAATTTTTCTGAAGCGATGTCTAGTAATCTTTCTGGTGAGCGCTCTGCAACCCTTGTCCGTGGCTTAAAGGAGTGGACTTCATGACAGACGGAATGGACGAACTCAAACGCCGTCGTCAAGTCATCATCAAAGGAGGCGGACGTCAGAAAATAGATGCAATGCGCATTGCAGGTAGGAGTACTGCAAGAGAGCGAATTGATACCTTGTTAGATGAGGATTCGTTCTTGGAAATAGATGCACATGTCGAGCACAGAACGCTTGAACATGGGATGCATCAACACCCAATTCCGGGTGATGGTGTTGTCTGTGGACATGGGACCATTAATGGCCGCCGCGTGTTCGTTTTCGCACAGGATTTTAGCGTGCATGGGGGAAGTATTGGGGAAATGCATGGATTAAAGATCTCTAAAACAATTGAGATGGCTGAAAGGGCTCGTATTCCCCTTATTGGGTTCTACGATGGTGGAGGGCAAAGAGCACACGACGGTGTTCAAGCATTAGGTGGCACAGGCATAATGCTTGATCGACTTGTTCAGTGTAGTGGCCGCATTCCGACAATCGCAGTTGTTCTTGGCCCAGTTGCAGGTTCTTCGGCACTAGCCGTTGGGTTGGCCGATATTGCAATACTTGGTGCAACTCATGGGCAGTTGTTCATGTCCAGTCCACTTGAAACTCCCGAAATTGCTGAAGGTGATTTAATTCCTTCAGAAGTAGGGGGGGCGGACATGCACGCAAGTCGTTCCGGAATCGCTGACCTTGTAGCAGAAGATGATGAAGACGCAGCTGATCTTGTTCGATTAATCTTATCTCATCTTCCCGATCACTGTGATGCAGTTCCTCCAAGAGCAGATATTCCGCTTGAAAGAGAAGATGTCAATCTAGAACTCAATTCGCTCATTCCTGATCATCCAAATATGCCCTATGACATGGTTGAAATCATTGACCGAATTGTGGATGAGGGATCTTTCACTGAATTATTTCCAACATATGCTGAAAATATTGTGATTGGATTTGCCCATATTGCCGGATATAGTGTGGGGATTGTGGGGAACCAGCCAAAAGTTCTTGCAGGTTGTCTCGATATTGATGGATCTGTAAAGGCAGCCCGATTTATTCGAACTTGTGACGCCTTTAATCTCCCGATAATTACGCTTGAAGATGTACCTGGCTTTCTTCCCGGTACAGTTCAGGAATGGGGTGGGATCATCAGGCATGGCGCCAAACTTCTGTATGCATATGCCGAAACTAGTACGCCTAAATTAACAGTAGTAACTCGCAAGGCATACGGGGGCGCCTATCTTGCTATGGCTTGCAAGCACTTGCAAGCTGACCTCAATGTGGCTTGGCCAACGGCCGAACTTGCAGTCATGGGTGCCGAAGGTGCCGTCAATATAATTCATCGCAGAGAAATAGCCGCAACTGACGAATCCGCACGAGAGGATGTGCGTACGAAGTTAGTCGAAGATTACCGAAAGAAGTTTGGTGACCCGTATGTGGCTGCTAAGCATGGATGGCTTGATGATGTCATTGAGCCATCTGAGACTCGGTCGATTCTAATTCGGCATCTTTCTCTTCTTGAGGGGAAGCGCGAATGGCAACCTCCGCGTAAACATGGAAATATCCCTCTCTGATCCTATAATCCCTCTTCAGCATCCCTTCGTAATAGGGTAATCAAAGCAGCAGTAGCTAGCAATGCGATGAGTCCTGCGCCCATCATTGCACGCTCTGTAATCAGGGGATTCGTTGCGGATGAAATTGTGCTTGAAGCAGTACCTTCATCTTCAATGTTTATCATCATTTTTTCAGACGCATTTCCATCAGCATCACGTAACCTAATCGCATCCACTTCGACAGCAGGCACTCCTGAAACCTCAGCCAAACACACCAAACTCCCATTTTCTGTGGGTTCTGCACAGGCTAATGTAACTGATTGAAGAATAATTGATCCGTTGAGAATTTCTATTGACCAAGGGCTCGGTCCATCAAGATCAGTAAATGAGACGTCAAAACGCAGGCCGACAGGTGTTGGGCGACCAGTAGCACTATGCAAGACAGGCGGGTCATTGATTGCTGTAATTGAGATTTCAAGGGGGACTTCTAAACTGAGATTTGCACCGCGTGCAATAATTGCCCATCCTTTCACAGGTCCAGAGGTTCTTGTCAATGAAATAATTGTCAGGTTTGTGCCATTTAATGTCGCATTGATACTTGAATTTCCTTGGATCAATGACAGATTTAGGATGTCTCCATCAGGATCTTCGATGAATCCTGAGATGTCCCAAGAGCTAGATCCCAGTTCAAGAAGTTCGAATGTTGGATTACCAATGAGTACAGGTCTATCATCTACTGGCTCAACTTGAATTGAGATTGAAATTACTAGAGCTGCGGTAACCCCATCAGAGGCGCTGATCACAATTGACGAATTGCCATTCCAATTTGGTGTTGGCTCTAGTGAAACTTTTGTTCCATATATTGCCGCTTCTAGGCCAGTTGGATATGAGATTATTTCGATAGATAGGGGTCTATTTTCGGGGTCAGAAACATAGTCTGCTAGGTCAAGGTCATATCGTGCTCCATCTTCGATCAATTCGATCAAGCCTGGTGGTTCCTGATTTAGATAGACGGGTGCATCTCGTTCAGTGATGTTGATCTTCATCTCAACATTAATGATGCGATTTGAAGGTGCTTCAGATACCTGAACCTCGATTGAGATGATACCCGTCCATATCTCAGATCCAACATGCCGAATTCTTAGCGAATTACCGTCTTCACTCATCTCAATTTCAGATGAGTTTTCATCCGTGCTCGTTGCCGATTTAACTTGCAAGGGCTGGTGGTCAGGGTCATCCACAAGGTCATATGGTGAAAGCAATAATGATTGGTTTTGAGCAAGGTTTCGCACAATATTGGTTCGGGGAACAGCAACTTCATCAGTTCGATTTATGGTCACTTTTTCAATAGTTGGTAATCCATCCACCCTCGCCTTTAGCACCAATGCATGTTGCCCTGGTGGGAAATCCACGGCACTTGTTTCAAGAATGAACATGTCCGGGCTCAAACCTTCTTTTCCCTTGATTGAATGGGTTGTTCCATTTCCCACCCAGGTTAATTCTGTTTCCACCTGCATCGGAATATTTCCATTTAGGTGCCTCAATGACCCATTGATCTCAAATTGGTCACTCGCCGAAAGTTCAGGGGAATGCTGAATTCCTTGGAAAGATGCCAAACGAACAGGATCAAGATATTCGGTTACGTAGGCATTTGCATCGCTGCTTACTTTATCCCAAGGATCATTTCGCGCAGTTGCATTTTCCCATTCTGTGGGTACATGCTCGCAAATTAGGGAAATGTAAGGTGAGATTCTCTCTAGTGCATGGATTTGCTGCTGTTCACGCGTAAGAGTTGGAGTACCATCAAATGCACGATCAAAAATCGTGTCTGAGTTAAGGTATTGAAGGTGATTGGCACCAATGACTTCTGCAATGTGGTAGCCGATAGTCGATGCGTCTTTGTGGTCTTTGAGGTCTTCCGTTATGGGTGCAACTTCATCTGCAGTTCCAGTGAGATAAAGTCCTAGGCGTCCTATCCCATCTTCGATAAGTACAGATGGATCCATTGAATCATCATCTGCATATCCTAGTGCAACATAGCCCATGGGTGCTTGATCTTCCACCTCGTGGGTAGACCAAGAATTGAGTGCAGCGGCGGCTTGCCCAGACCCTATCCCATGCCCAGATATGACCCACGCCTCAGCGGGTTCCGAGACCCCAATTCTTTGTGCAAATTCTTTGCGGATTGCAGTAACATCTTGGACCATGCGCTGGGCCGGACGGGCACTGTTCGGATTCTCCCAATTGAATGACATTGCGATGTGGCCTTGTTCTGCGAGGGATTTAGTTAGCCATGTATAGTCACTTCCAGTGCGCCCATTATCGGCAAGATGGATGAACCAACTCTGATTATCTAGGTCCCCTGCCTTTGGAAAGAATGCATGGATGTCAAATGACCTTCCCTTATTTTCTGCCTCAAATTCGAGTAACTGTGCACCTGATTCTGGCTCCTCGCCGATCACATTTGGTGATACATAAATAGATGGAAAAAGGAGCAATAGGGTCAGCGCTGCGCTAGGCCCCAGCACAGCATTTCTCTTCCCCATTATTTACGAAATAGAGTGATTATTGTTCAAACTCCCGGCTACATGATCGTCGGAGGGATCATGTGGCAACACGTTAAGGGCCCATTATGGCCCAGTCTCGGGGTGCCCTAGCACCCGCATTTTTGGTCCTCATGTTCGTATATCCTCTTAGTGCATCAGGCTCATTTGCCGATATCCCAGTTGTAGCACGCTCATCAGAGAATGCGCCTAATGCCTCTGCTATAGGTGAGATTATTGTGGATGTAGGTGAATGGCGTGTTGGTGACCAATGGATTTGGGACGTTACACTTGACGCAGTCTCATTAGTTTCGGAATCTGGTCTCGATGGTGCTGAATTGAATCTTATGACTGGGACAGCAACGACCGTGCTTGACGAAATTCGTATCGACGGTCAATCTCCAAATCTCGTACCAGTTGCTAGACGACATACAATTGGGACATTTTCAGGGGTAGGTGTATTCCCTGTACCCGTGGTTGGAACCATTTCAGGTGTTCTTGTAGCAGATCTTGATGCATATGAGACCTTCCGAATTTCTGATGGCGCAAAAATATCAATGAGTCAAAATATCACACTTGTCTTTGACTGGGCCGTTGGAAGCCTAACCCTTGCCTCAATTGATATGGAAACCCATTGGTATCCCCCATTGGAATTTCATGACCCTCCACTACGCCACAATGAAACATGGCACACAGAATCAAATCGAATTCGGACTTGGAGTGGTGAGAGTGATTTCATCCCGATTCCTGATGATGAAAATGAGATAATCCCCCTCGACCATACCGATGAAGTCGCCAATTTATCCTCAAATGTAGCAGGCTTATGTCCCTTGGCAGGTAATTCTTCGGCTACGGATTCTAGCGGGACCATAATCGAGTGGAGAGCGTGGTGTCCAAGTGTGCGATCCTCAGTTGAGTGGTGGAGTGATGATGCGGCACTATCTGGAGTTGATGGCCATTTCGTGTTGAAAGAATTCAACCCAGCCAGTGACCCTTGGAATGGCAAACTAATCTCAATATCAAGTGATCCTTCCGCCCCAATTGAACGGTTAAGTGGGTGGAACATTACCCTCGATGTACCTGAGCGTGTAGATGTGGTTCTTTGGTGGGCAGGCTCAAGTGAATCAGTTACGTTGGCTGCATCTCAGCCCTACACGAAATGGATTGAGGATACAGGGGATCCAGATTCAAGTGGAGATGCTGATGAATGGTTCTCCGATGGTGTTGTTGTATGCATTGGGCCATCGGATATGCCATATTCATGCATCGTATCCTCTTTAGAAGTTGAGGGCTTGGCCCTTGAGCCCAAAGCACTGGCTACGATCATGGCTACGGGTCGTTTACTCATTGGCGAAGCAGCGCTTTCGAACCGGATCTTGATTGATGGGGCGCGGATTTGAGCGCACCTAGGGCTAGGGCGAAACTTGCAATTAGAATCCCGCTAAAGGGAGTGCTGTCTGTTTGGTCTTCAGTTATCTCGATTGCTTCAATATAGGCTTCCCGTAATGTGAGAACTCCTGTTAAAGTTTCATTTTCCGAGAAACTTGAACGCAGAATATAGCCTTGTGTCGAGCGACATTCAACAACAGTATGATTTAATTCAGTAGTTCGTCGTTCAATCTCCAAGCATTTTGGGCCATCCATTTGAGATGAAGTAGAAGGCACCAATGCTTCACCAAGAGCGGCCCATTCGACATGTCTTACTTCACCAATTGGACTGGAATTTTCTTCCCAAGATCCTGCATTAGCTCGCACACGTATTGTTCGATCACCAGATATTTGTTCTTCTACCGTCCAACGCATTCCAGCACGTATTGTTGAAGGCCATGGACCGACCCATGCTTCTGTCCAAGTTTCAATTAATTCGGTTTCATGGCTCCAAGAGGCATCATCAACGATGCCAGTAATGTTAACTCTTATCGACCGATCAACTTTTCGTCCTGCTTCACTAGTTTCTCCTAGTTTGATTTCTTGTTGAGTTGTGATAACAGCTTCCGCTCGATCATCTGTAAATCCTGATTCACCTTCAGACCAAACGAGACTGACAATTGCCTCATGGGTGCCGGCTTCGGTCCGACAAGGGCCAAACCAGGGACCAATGTCACATGAACCGATACTTGTGACTTCAACATGAAGACGAGATGATGAATTGAGCTGTATTGCCTCAAGCGACATGTTTGTTGGCGTCATATTCTCAAATGTACCTAAGACGAAAGGTGTGTAGCCATCGTATTCCATCCAATCTCCTACTGATAGTGATGGCCGACCTACGTCAAGCGCTTTTACAGCTGGAGATAATGAGGTGAGCAAGAGAAGCATCGCAAGGGTGGGCGCGTCGAGCCATCGCTTCATTGACTCCTCGAGATGGGGTTTTGCACATGAGACTCGCGCAAGCGTCAATGCAAGTTGAATGAACACGTAACTGTAATTTTCGCCGCAATCCTTCAAGAGCGGAACGAGAACGAGGGGGTATGAGTACCGACCTTGAGATTGCGCAGAGTGCTTCGATGCTACCGATCGAAGAAGTTGCTTGGAAACTCTCAATAGGTGTGGAAGATCTTCGACGATATGGTGACTTTACTGCAAAAATCACGCATGATGCTCTCCTAGAGCGTTTTGATCGCCCTTCCGGTGCATTGGTTTTAGTGACATCTGTGAACCCAACTCCTCTGGGTGAAGGGAAAACAGTTACCACAATTGGACTTACTCAAGCACTCAACCGCCTTGGTCGTAAAGCAACTTGCACGCTCAGGGAACCGTCGATGGGACCTGTATTTGGGATTAAAGGGGGTGCAGCAGGTGGTGGAAAATCCCAAGTTCTTCCGATGGAAGAAATAAATCTTCATTTCACGGGGGATATTCATGCAGTATCTGCAGCACATAATTTGTGTTCGGCAGTATTGGATAACAGTCTCCATCACAATGATACACACCAAATTCACTCTGATCGCATTGGCTGGCCGCGTGTGGTTGACATGAATGATCGGTCTTTACGAATGGCTGCAATCGGCCTTGGCGGCTATGGGAATGGAGTGCCTCGACAAGACCGCTTTGATATCACAGCTGCTAGTGAAGTGATGGCCATTCTTGCGTTGGCCCGCGACCGAGATGACCTTCGCAGACGTTTGGGTTCAATTATCGTTGCCGAAACTCGGATCGGCGATCCAGTAACAACTGAAGACCTCGGGGTTGCTGGTTCTATGGCCCTCTTGCTTAGAGAGGCTTTCCTCCCCAATTTGGTACAGACTTTGGAAGGTGATCCCGCTTTCATACACACGGGCCCATTCGCAAATATTGCTCATGGAAATTCATCGATAATCTCAGACCGAGTTGCCCTAGCAAGTGCTGATTTCGTAATTACTGAAGCGGGCTTTGGATCAGATATGGGTGCTGAGAAATTCATGCATATCAAAACACCAGTATCTGAGCGACCCCCAGATTGTATTGTGCTGAATGTTACCGTTCGGAGTATGAAACTCCATGGGGGAGGATTCAGCACACCACCTACCCGCAGCCCACCAACTGAAGAAGTGGAATCTGAAAATGTAGATGCAGTACGAGCAGGGGCTCGAACTAATTTGGCTCGGCATATTGCGCATCTTCGCTCTTACGGCCCCCCTGTGGTTGTCAGTATCAACACTTTTGCATCCGACTCCCAATCCGAGATTGCAGCACTCAAGGAAGAAGCCTTCATTGCGGGAGCAAAGGATGCCGTTTTGAGTGAGGTTCACGCACTTGGTGGAGAGGGTGGCCGCGAACTTGCTCGAGCAGTGGTTGCTGGCTGTGAGGACCATATCGCTGATGGCCGCCCATTCAAACCAGTCGTTGACCAAGATGCAGATATAGCCGAAAAAGTGCATACGTTAGCAACTAGGGTTTATGGTGCATCCTCCATTAATTTCTCTCCAGCAGCAGAACGTAATCTCTCTAGAATACGGTCTTGGGGTTTTGCAAATGTCCCCGTGTGCATGGCAAAAACTCAGTATTCATTTAGCCATGATGCTACACTGGGGGGTACTCCCAACGGATTTGAATTGCCGATTAATGAATTTCGCCTGAATGCAGGTGCGGGGTTTGTTGTGGCAGTGTGCGGATCAATGATGACGATGCCTGGCCTTCCTTCTCGTCCAGCCGCCATGGACATGGATATTGATGCAAATGGAGATCTCACGGGCTTATTTGGCTGATGAGGTGACAAAATGCGTCGAAAAGGGAGGGATCACGAACGTATCTCTTTACGAATTAATGATGCAGATGACCTATGGGTTTTGGCGCGAATAGCAAGACGTGGGTATCGACTATCCATGCTTGGAGAGCGAAGGGATCCTACAACACGCCGCACTGTTGAGGATGACGGCAGAGCAAAGGCGGCTGAACGGAGGAAAATGCGCATCGAGATAAAGATCGAGACCGTTGAGCATCAGCCCTTCTCAGATAGATTGCGAGTCCATGGATTGATCACAAAAGCAGACTTTGACGTGGGACAGCATCATACCCATTTACTCCAGCCACCCTCTGAACTAACTTTGATCGTTGAAGGGGGGTTGAATGAAGATGATAAATCTCTACTTGATGAGGCATTAGCAGATACAGGTTCAACACAGGCACTGATTGTAGTTGTTGAGCATGATGAAGTCTCTATTTACGCACTTGCCCGTGGGGGGGTACGAGATGTTGATCAGCGTACAATGCGTGGAGGAGGTAAGCGAGAACGTGGCTCCGAATCTGTACAGAAGGGTTTCCTTCAGGCAGCAGCAGCATCCATTGTTGAAACAATTCCAGATGAACGTCCTCTTGTGCTATGTGGCCCTGGTCAAACTAGAGACCAATTAGCAACATTGATCAGAGATGTTGGGGGTAAGAATCCGATAGAATCAATTGGTACTTCAACTGGTGGGCGTTCAGCATTGAATGAAATACTTGTTCGGAATGATCTCAATACGGTCATCCAAGATCATGCCATTGTTCTCCAATCACAATTCCTCAATGAGGCCTTAGAACGGATTGCAAAAGATGGAGCAGTTGCATGGGGGATTTCCGATTTACAACGTGCATCTGAAAAAGGAGCGATTGAATGTTTGCTCGTCGATGCCGACCTTCTACGGGAAGAAGGTCATGTTTTATCACTGATTTGCACAAAAGTACGCCAAAGTGGTGGTGAGATTTTGCAAATGGCTGGTGATCATGATGCTGGTGCACAGGTTCTTGGGTTTGGTGGAGCCATTGGTCTTTTGAGATGGCGCTTAGAGGATGAATGAGATGAATCTAGATTTTTCGTTCTTTGACCCATTTTGTTTGTGAATCTTTGTTAAGAGTGTATCCGGAACTTGATCCTCGCTTTGCTCGAGGTGATCTTTCAAGTTTCCACCCCATTGTTTCTTTTTCTTTTACAGGTGTTGATCGTGCAGGTGTATTCGGTCGTAATTCTCGGTTTTCTTTTGCACTTGCCATTTTCCTCATTGAATCTGTAGCTGTGAAAGTTGCTACTTTTTCTTCGGTCTCCAGCAAATGCGCAGCCAATGGGCTATGGTCTGGGCGAAGTCGGTCTGCAGCAATCAGTCTCGATGCTAGAATTTTAGGATCGAGATTGCCGGCCGAAAATCCAGCCATTCGCTCAAGTGTGGCATCAGGTGAATGCACAATTTCTGCAACTTCACCCGACGATAATGTGTCATCATCAATTAAAACCTCACCTTCCGTTGTTTTTTCTTCAACGATCGTATATGCTGTGCCAGAGGTCTCTATCGGGGGAATTGGTGGCCCTGTAGATGCCCATTCTCCCGCTGCAAGACCACTTCGCAACAGGTCCTGCAACTTGGACATGGAGCAGCGTGCTTCATCGAGAACATGATGCCTGCGGTCTCATGAATCATAGGGTTTAGGCTGCAAGACTTTCATCGATCTTGAATTCACCATGCGAATCGGGGAATAGGTTGTCCAAATAAGCAGCCTCTTCGGCGTCAATTTCCCCGTCATCAAGGAAGCCCAGAATTTTCTCTCTTTCTTCATTGTCTAGTTCTAAGTGATCCATTGCACGCCCAATCATGCGCATTTCTACATCATTTGGGTGAAGTTTCTTTTTGCCAGCAGAAGCAGCAACATCGAAAGCAGCTCGTGCGGCAATGACATATGCCATTCCTTCATCGATCCCAAGATCGGCAACCATTCGCTGAATCGTCAATTCCTCAGCACGATCAAATGACCCATCTTCTAGTGCGTCGGTATAAATTTCCCGCAAACTTCTTACTTTTTCCTGCATTAATATCGCAATTGGTCGAGTAGGCTCGATATTCTCAAAAACAATTTTGATGATGACAGTAACTGGAGCTGAAAGAATCATTCCGATGATTCCCCAGACAAATCCTCCATAGGCAAATGTCAGCAATAGAAGGACCGGGCTGACATCGAGTTGATTCCCAGTCCATTTTGTCTCGATGATTGATCCCCAAACTTGTTGATTTACGGTGAGAACAGTGGCCACAATAAGTCCAGATATGATTGGATTTGTTAATTCATAGACGAAAAATATCGTTCCAGGCGCTAGGAAGCCCAAAATCATTGGTGGGGCACAGGCAATCAGTGAACCGATATATGGTACATAATTGAATAAGAATGCTAAAAGCCCCCAGACAAACCAAAGTGGGACTCCCAGCAGGAGACAAAGGAGTGACGTGCAGATTCCTGTTCCAAGACTGACATTCGTTTTTGTCAGAAGATATGCATTGACACTCGATTCTATCTTGCGCGACACGTCAACAATCGCAGCAGATTTCCCACCTGGAAAGGCACGAGCAATGCGCGCCTCAAGCAATGGGACCTCGTAAATGATGAAGGCCAAGAACAGAACCATTGTTACGGTAGCAAATAATCCGCTAGCAATAGAAGAGACAAGACTTGCCTGCATTGCGGGTGTGAATACCGTTGATGGCTCATTGTACTTTGAAACATCAACTAAGCCGCTGCCGTTGAGTTGAGCGGCCATATTTTCATAATTCGCTATTACAATGGCCCTTGTTGCATCATCTGCAGCAAATGACTGCACATTCCACGCTACTGCAAGGAAAACTAGCACAATCGCATTGACAAACATCAGCACCACGAAGAAATATGCCCATCCCATTCGCATTCCCGTTATTTTGTTGATGCGAATTGCAGCAGGTTTGAGGACGAAATATACCAAGACTGCCATCAAAAATGGCTGAAATACGCCTCCAAGTGCCTGAAGTACAAATCCTACGATGAAGAGGAGCAGTGCGACATTCGCGATAACTGGAAGTCGTTGTTTGAGCAATCTCTGCATGCTCTCATTGAAAAACAGATCCGCTTCGTCGGGTGCCTCTTCATCGCTCATACAATCGGAACGCCATGTCTGTTCTGTTTATCAATGAACAGCCTTCGTCCCCTATGATTCGATGTCTGGAAATGAACATAATATGGCGGAGCGTGTCATTCACGCCCATGCTCCTTCTCGTATCGACTTGGCGGGAGGTTGGACAGATGTTGGGCCATATGCATCAGATCATGGTGGTGAAGTTGTCAATGTCGCGATCCGTCCAGGATCGACAGTCATACACAGGACTTCTTCTGACGGATTGGTACATGTGAAAAGCAAAACGGGTGTGCCTTCAGGAAGTGGATTAGGAACGTCAAGTTCACTAAATGTTGCTCTTGTAGGTGCAATTCTGGGGCCAAAAGTGACCCAAAATGATGCTGCGGAACGTGCTTGGCGAGTCGAACAAGCACTTGGCGACATATGCGGAAAACAAGATCAATGGGCAGCAGCCAAAGGAGGCTTCAACCGTTTTCTTTTTGCAGGTGATGAAGTGATTGAGATGCCATTTGAACCCCTTCGCAGTGCCCGTAAATGGCTTGAGCGGAGCCTTTGGCTGGTTGATTGTGGTATTCGTCGCCGCTCAACAGAAGTTCAAGATCTTGTATGGGGAAGGTACGCAAATGGTGACTCAGACGTTGTTGATGCTCTGCATTTGATCCGAGAGACAGCACGTATGATGTCAGATGCCTTTGCACAAGACCGGAGAGATCGAGTGCTAGATGCTTTTGACCAAATCTGTGATGCAGTAGATATCCTACATCCATCAATTCATGGACATTTCAAGGACCTGATTGAGCCGCTACGCAGTGATGATGTCATCAAGGGATGGAAGGCAATGGGCGCAGGTGGTGGGGGTGTTGCAGGCCTATTGTGCACTGAAGGTGCGGATGAGAAGTTACAATTAGCCCTTGATCAGGTAGGCTGGACTCGCATTGATTGGATGATAGATGATGATGGGCTGGTAGTGGAAGAAATGAATGATTCCTCACTAGACCATTGAGCGGACGACATCAGGGAGTGCCGCCCTTACAGAACGCGGAATCATATGCCCTCCAGAATGCTCACCTTTGGTAATTTTCCAACCCATTTCGATGAACATATCTTGGGCACGCAGTGTGTTAGCAAGTGGAACGATTTTGTCCTTGTTTCCATGAGCCCAATAGAATGGTCGTACTGCTATCTCCCTCAATCGGTCCAGCAATAACTCCGGACGGATACAGCGCCCACTAAGCACAATTATCCCCTGGATTCTTTGCTCAAGGGATGAATGAAGTAATTCAATCGCCATGGATCCTCCTTGGCTAAAACCACCCACAATTAGTGGATCATCACCCGCAAGTCTATCCTCGAGATGTCGAATCGAATTCTCAACATCTGATATTTGCGATGGCCGCAATTTTTCTGTAGGTGTTCCAACTGCCCACCACTCCCATCCACGTTCTGGATGTTTGTGAGGGGCCTTTGGGCAGACTCGCTTCCAATTTGGAGGCGTCAACGTGGCGGTCAGTGGTTCAATCAATTTTGGATTACCTGTATACCCGTGCATCATCACAAGGCGGCCTACCATGTTCATCCCGCTTACTCTAGTGTCCATGAATAAGAAACAGCACCCGATATCATGAAGTTCAGGTATACGCTTCCAGTCAAAGTGATTTGCATGTTATAGTCACCATTTGTTGATTCGATTGAATCATGTCCATTCTCACTTTCTCCAAATTCCCAATTTCGTTCCAATACTGTGGCTCTTGTAGGGTCTTGAAGCAACAAGGTACCAATACCATCACTTCCAGTTTGAGCTATGATCTGGAATACAAGCGTATCAAATTCTCCATCTCGCGGATGGCCCGCATCTAGAAATGTGATCTCGGTTTCGATTTTAGGGTCACCTGCTGAAGATGTCCAAGCACCCTCATAGAGATCACTACCTCGCAGAAACCAGACGACACCTGAATGATTCGTCCCAAATTCAGTGAGTTGCATTTCTGTGAGAAGTTCACCGCCTGAATTCTCTACTCGAAAAGATTCGATAAACCCTGCTCCTTGAGACCACACGTATGTCATTTTATCACCACTAGAACTTGTCGCTTGCACAGTGATTTTCTCACCCTCTGGCGTCAACTCGATCTTTTCAACAGATGCTTTCCATCCTGTTTTTCCTAACAGGTCGAAACTCCAAGTTTCCCCATAGGTCATCGGAAAATGAAATACTGACTGCAGGCTTCCATTTTCATATACGCCCCGTTCTGCCAATGTGATTCGGCCTAGAAATGGATTGTGGTTGAGAACAGCGTGCCTTTGTGCTTCTTTTTCAGCTGATATCCCTAGCATATGTGCGGCATCTGAGGCAACAGTATCTGCGACAACCAATTTTGTGCTGTGCCCCTCATATGTATCAGACCGGAATGAGTAGGTCCACCACTCTCCAATAGCCCAATTTGGTGGTGAAGTGGCATTCGATGGTGCTGTCGGGTCGCTGGATTTTTCATCTTCCCCCACACATCCAGCGAATGGGACTAGAATGACTGCGGTCAGTATGATTGCGGTCAGTGAAGGATGTCGATTCATCATATTTGTTCATCCAGCCATCAGACAATGATCGGCACGATGACGAGAGAGACAATGGACATCAATTTTATGAGAATATTCAGTGAAGGACCCGATGTATCCTTGAATGGATCTCCAATTGTATCTCCAATGACAGCAGCGTCATGTGATTCGTCGCCTTTTTCTGCTCCTTCTATGTGTCCTTGCTCAATTGCCTTTTTCGCATTATCCCAAGCGCCACCTGCATTGGCCATGAAGAGGGCCATCAGTACTCCCGTAACTGTGGCACCAGCTAGTAACCCCCCGAGGGCAGCAGCGTTGAATGCAACTCCAATGATGACTGGGCTAGCAACTGCAATAAGGCCTGGAAGTATCATTTCCCGAAGAGCAGAACGTGTTGAAATGTCTACACAACGGCTTGAATCAGGGTACGTTCTTCCATCCGCTGTAATTTCAAGCGGCCAAGTTGTCGGATCTTCAAGATCCCCTTCGAAATTTTTATCCTTTTTCAGCGCTTTACGCATGGCAGCGAATTGATTGCGGATTTCTTCTACCATGCTTCCTGCAGCTTTTCCAACACTTGTCATTGTCAAGGCTGCAACAACGAATGGTAGTGCGCCTCCAATGAGGAGCCCGATCACAACAACTGGATCATCTAGTGTCATCATGAATTCAGCATCTTCCTTGATGACTGCTGATTTGTAGGCTGCAAAGAGGGCAAGTGCAGTTAGAGCAGCACTCCCAATTGCAAATCCCTTTCCAATTGCAGCTGTTGTGTTGCCGATGGAATCCAGTCCATCCGTGATCTTGCGGACATCCTTCCCCAATTCACCCATCTCTGCGATACCGCCTGCATTATCAGCAACGGGCCCATATGCATCGACGGTCATTGTGACACCAACTGTGGCCAGCATTCCTAAAGCGGCTAGAGCAATACCATAGAGTCCTGCAACATCATTTGAAATTAGAATTCCAATGGCGATGAGTAATACTGGAACAAAGACACTCATCATGCCGACAGAAAGTCCTGCAATGGCGTTTGTTGCGGGGCCGGTCTTCGACATTGCTCCGATGTGAGGTACTGAGCGAACGGGAAGTCCCATCACTGGCTCAATTCCTGTGTAGTATTCAGTTGCGAGACCAATTGCAATTCCAACAATTGAACCAACGATCACAGCATACATTGGTTCGGTTGGAAGGCCAAGGAAATTGAGCAGAACCCAACCCCCGACCCAAAATAGAATTGCACCAATGAATGTCGTGTTTCGTAGTGCTGATGCGGGGTTTCCACTACTTTTCAAAACACTCATCGAAAAGACACCCACTAAACTTGCAATGAGTCCAACAAATCCAAGCATCAAGGGCAATAATACAAGTTCAGCGTTCGTGTATCCAGTTAATGGCGTCATTGTTGAACCGATGACCATGGCTGCAATCATGGAACCAACGAATGATTCGAAAATATCGGCGCCCATTCCTGCTACGTCTCCAACATTATCTCCAACATTATCTGCAATCGTACCCGGGTTTCTAGGATCATCTTCGGGTATTCCTGCCTCGACTTTTCCCACTAAATCAGCGCCTACATCAGCAGCTTTTGTGTAAATTCCACCCCCAACTCTAGCGAATAAAGCAATGCTCGAAGCACCCATCCCAAAGCCCGCAATCATGCCGACAGTAGATGTCTCTTTTCCGATCCACAGATACATTGCAGATACACCAAGAAGTCCGAGTCCCCCAACAGAGAGGCCCATTACAGCACCCCCATTATAGGATACCTCAAGTGCTCCTGCTTCACCACGCTCCATGGCTGCCATGGCTGTACGTCCATTTGCGGCAGTGGCAGCACGCATTCCGAAGAAACCAGCGAAGACGCTGCAAAGTGCCCCCGCTAAGAACGCAGCAGAAGTTTGCCAACCAATGGTGGTTGCGATCAAGCCTCCGACAATGAAAATAAAGACAGCTAATACTTTGTATTCTGCTTTGAGAAAGGCCATTGCCCCGTCTTGAATTCGCTGAGTAATCCCTGCTACAATTTCATTCTCAATTGGTTGTGATGTTATTTTCCGATAAAGAAAGAAGGCAATTAAAAGTGAAATTCCAGCAGTTACAAGTGCAGCTATAGCAAGATTCGTCATCATCGAAGCATCCATGTTCAATCAACCTCACTCTGCGGCGACCCCCGATTCTTTCTTAGCGGTTTGCGCCGAATTACAATTCAGGGCCCCAATCATCCACCGATGTTTTTGCAGGCGTTGGGCTCCAATCACCATCTTCTTTGCCTATATCCGGTTCGAAATCTGCAGGCTCTGATGAAGACTTTGGCGTGTAGTCTGATTGGACATTATCTGTGTTCTTTCCATCGACTTTGTGAAGTGCATCTTTGGAAATTCCTGCCATGGACTCCATGCTCTTTGGCATGCTAATATGTTGGTCAGCGGGCCCACTAGGCTTTTCCTTATCTGATGAATCAGGTGTTCCGATTCTGCCATCTCTAGCTGCATCAGTAGATGAAGGGGGCGCTTCTTCATCGCTGAGGCCAGATTCGGCACCCATGCCGCTAATGGCATTGTACATGGCACGGGACCGCAAACGCCTGCCTTGTACTCGACGCATGCGCCCTAGAGCTTGTCCCAAGGCCACAATCATTAGAATTCCTAGGAAAGATTGCTGGAGTAATATTTTACGAGATTTATCGTTGAGGTGAGAACTGATTTCAGATAAGTCTGCATTTACGTCAAGTACTGAATCGTCATGTGAGGTTACTAAAACGTGGAGATTTTCCTCTCGTATCAATTCCCCATCTGATGTTCTAATTAAGAGCCGTATGCTGGACAATCCTTCGGAAATGGCAGTTCCTTGCACATTAATCCCTAGTTTGTCGCCAGCGTCTCCAGCAAGCCCTAGACGGCTCGTGAAGGGAGGGTATTGTCCACTTAGATTTGCATCGTATACTGCTTCAATCGAGATGGAAAGTTCGACAGATTGCATTGGATTGCGAATTTGACATTCAAAACCTATCTTCTCCCCAATTCTTGCCTCATGCTGTGGGGGTTCACAACCGACCAGCGCCACAGGTGCGTGAGCGGTCCGATCATCTGGCCAATAATCGATATGCTTTGCCCCTTCTGATTGATTATCTCCCCAGCCATCAAAATCAGAGTCTTCCCATTGGGTGCTCTCGAAGGGTAATGCATCACCTTGACCGTCAGGATGCGCCTTCCAATTTTGGTCAGGATTTGACCATCCATCATTGTCAGTATCACTGCATCCATTTCGGTCAAGTGAGGATTTACCCGCGACTTCTTTGCAAGAGTCTGCCCCATTAATGGTAGTCCAGTTTGTGTCTGGATCTGACCATCCATCTCCATCCGTATCCAAACACCCCACGCGATCAATAGTTGAATTTCCAGTTGCACATGCGTTGTCAGTTGCGGATGTTAGTTGTGATACATATCCAATCGGGCACATCACGAATAGGGTGCAGACAAGGAAAAATATGCGCAAGGTCGCCATTCAATCATTCCTCTATTTATGAGGGGTCTTGAGGGTCTTCAATCGCAAGTTTTTCATCAATGAAGGATTGCATATATGGTGGTAATTCTCCATTAACAAATATGACTTCTTTGACACCTTCCACTTGTTTTAGCGAATAATACATCTGCATCGCAGTCATTGGAGTCGATGAACATCCCGTGCATCCTCCCTCAAGACCAAGCATGATGATTCCATCATCTGTACTGACCACATTAACAATTCCATCATGCGCTGCTAGGATTTCTTGAACTGGTCCGATCAGTTCGAGCACAGTCTCTTGATTTATTTCAACAGTCACATTTGTGGCGAGATTGTTCTTGGACATCAAGCCTTGTAATCGATTGAAGAATAAGCAAAGAATTGATCGGCCAGTATTTGAGGCGGAAGATATGAATTGGGTCATTCTTACTGGTGCAGGAATCTCGGCAGAATCCGGCATCCAAACATTTCGTGGGGCTGATGGATTATGGGAAGGCCATGATATTCATGCGGTTGCAACACCCATGGGTTGGAATCGAGATCCATCTCTTGTTTGGAATTTCTATACTCAAAGGAGAAGACAATTGCTCGATACAAAGCCAAATGCTGCTCATCTCGCATTGGCTAAACTTGAATCAGCATTATGCACGGAAGAGGAAGTGTTCATGGCATCCGTGCGTGAAGTTGAACGCAAGTGGCTGACATGTTCATTAGAACATGATGCGACATCAATTCAAGATGAAGCATTTATTTTGATTACTCAGAATGTTGATGACTTACATGCACGAGCAGGAAGTCGCCGAATTATCGCTATGCACGGTGCTCTTGCAACTCTCCGCCATCCTCTCGATGGCAGGCGACTACACACATTGGAGGATCAAGATCTAGATTCAACACGGGGTTTGTCAGTTACTTTAGGATCTGAATCCATAGAATTGATTGAGGTTGGGGACATCGACCCTGAGATGCTAATGCGTCCCGATGTCGTATGGTTTGGAGAAATGCCAATAGGCCTAGATGCCATTGAATATGCGATTCAATCAGCAGATGTTTTTGTCTCCATTGGGACAAGTGGGCATGTTGAGCCAGCAGCATCTTTTGGGCTTGCAGCTAAGCAAGCTGGAGCGAAAACGTATTGGGTCAATCTTGAAGCCCCGCAAATGCCATTTTTGTGGGATGAGGTACATTTGGGAAAAGCCGGTGAAATATTACCTGACTTAGTCGATCATTGGTGTGAAATCATTCTCTAAAACAACAAATCATGAGCAATCTTGACAACAAGAAGGGTTGCGGTGGGCTTTGAGATGCGCTATGAGTGACGATGAATTCAAGGGGGTTCATGGGGCTCTACAACGCCATTTCTTGCATAAAATCCCACCCTCTACGATGTTTCTTTCTTTCATTTTACTCTATGCAATTGCCTTGTTCTTTTTGCATGCATTAGTTGCCCAACCTTTGCGTGATTGGGCGGGCCTCAATTACTCAACGGATGAGATTTCAGGAGTTACAAGCCGGGCAATCCTCTCATTTATGACTCTGGTTGGATTGATGTTTGCAATTTTAGTTGGTCAGGCATCGACGCTATCACTTAATCGATTACGAGATGTCCAAGTGTCTATCAATGAATTAGCAGGTTCAATGGGCGCAATGCTCACCACTGCTCATGCGCTGGGTGAACAAACCCAAATGAAAATTGCCCGAACAATGGGGAATTATATTGACACCGTAATCGATTTTGATGTCGAGAATTTTGAGAAATTATCCGAAAAAGAGTATCGAATGGGGGACTTCATCGTCCGAACGATCCGCGAAGGCGCAACCGATGGAGTACACGATGAGTTTGACAATGCAGTTACCGAATCATTGATGCATGGTCTTCATTCATGGTCGCATGCTAGGATTGCATGGCAAACAGCAGTGATAAACAAACTTAATCCTCTTCGCTTGATCAACCTCGAGTTTCTTGGCTTAATTGCAATGATCTTGATGTTCATGATTGCCATGGATGACCCTGCCCTTGAAGCGATCCTCTTTGCTTTGACTGCAGCTGCTATGCGAATGGTGCTGCTATTGGTCGTCCTCACTGATTCTTATGGACATTCGACTCGGGTTTCATCCGTTGTCAACTTGAATTATGACATTTTGATCGGTGTGCAGCGCCGAGCTCAATGGATACTTGAGCGCTATGGGCCTTTAGTAGAATAAGGTTGCAGTTCACTATTCCTGCTCCATTTTGCGCATCTTTCTGATTTGATGTGGATTCGTACCTTGACTGATCTGTTTTCCTGTCAAATTTACTTTGCTAGATATCGCGATGATCACGCATAACAAAGCAAGTGGTCTGGCAATGTATGTCGATCCCCAAATTGCTACTCCTTGCCAATAGACGATCATCAATAGAATAGAATCGATGATAAGTAAGAAGAAGAGGCAGTTTTGGACAATTTTTTCGATCTTTTCAGACCGGCTCGCAGAGGCAATTAGGGTGAACAATATGGCAGCGATTCCGCAGCCTAGCGAAGCAGCGTCTGCGGCTATGCTTCCAAGATCCATGGCTCCTCGTACGCGTCTCCCTGTTCAATCCTGACCCGAATAGATGCATGCTATGTGTCAATACCCTTGCCGCATTTCATGGCAGGCATTAGTGGGTTGCCGAAGAGCCGGCGCCAGCAGGCTCCTTTCTTTAGCCGTGCACAAATTGCGGGTGCCTTGAGCCATGTTGGGGTATTACTTGAACTCAAAGGCGCCAACCCTTTCAGAGTACGCGCGTATCAAAATGGCAGTCGCATTATTTCTTCCCTCAATGAAGATCTTTGGCTTCTAGCAAGTGAAGGGCGTCTTACTGATGTTAAGGGAATTGGAAAGGGGTTAGCTGCAGCCATTTTGATGGCACTTGAGGACGGTGACTGGGGTGAATGGATTGAATTGCATCAGCAAACACCTTCTGGACTCATTGATATGCTTGAAATACCCAACCTTGGTCCCAAACGGATTAAGCAGATCTATGATGAATTGGGGATTGACACGATCTCGGATCTTCTATCTGCCTGCGAGGATGGAGCAATTGAGACTCTTGATGGATTTGGTTTGAAATCTCAGAATCGGATCATCGAAGGGATCGCCTTGGTTGAGCGTTATCGAGGGCGCCGTCGCATTGATGCAGCATTGCGATATGGACAAGCTTTTCTCGACCGAATTTTGGATGTCAAAGGGGTCAAACGAGCACAACTTGCGGGCTCTGCTCGCCGTCGTCGTGAAACTGTGGGTGACCTTGATGTTGTGATTGCAGCATTGCCTGAAGACGCAGAAGCAGTGCAGGAAGCAATTCTCAGGTTTCCTGGCATTGCGAGTGTGAAAGGTGCGGGCTCATCAAAAACCAGCCTAATCCTTTCCACTGAAATCCTTGATGCAAATCCCAAACTTGGACATCTCGATGCTAACGTCCTTGAGGCAATTGGGGGGGAGTCATGGGAACATCTTGAGGCAAGTGGGACTATAGATGCCCAGATCCGTATTGTCCTCCCTGAGCGTTTTGCATTCACACTTGCATACTTTACTGGATCAAAGGAACACAATATTCGAATGAGGAAAAGGGCGATTGAGCGCGGATTACGGCTCAATGAATTCGGTCTAATTCCAGAATCAAAGATGGGTGATCTCAAAGGAGAAGTTGCAGCAGAATATAGCCTCCCTGCCAAGGAAGAGGCTGAGATTTATCGTCTTCTTCAGCTCGATTTTGTTGAACCTGAATTGAGAGAAGATATGGGGGAGATTGAAGCGGCGGAGCAAGGAGACCTTCCTCAACTGATTGAAATGTCAGATATACAAGGTGCATTTCACAACCACACTACACTTTCTGATGGCCAAGCAACACTAGAGCAAATGGCAGAAGCCGCTCAGCGAATGGGCTGGACATGGCTGGGGATCTCAGACCATTCACAATCCCTGCGTATTGCTTCGGGGGCAGAACCAGAGGATCTTCTCCAGCAAGGGAATGAGATTGCGAAGCTCAACCAAGAATGGAAGGACCACGGAACCGATTTCCGTCTTTTCCATGGAAGTGAAGTTGACATAGACTTTGATGGATCACTCGACTATGATGATGAGACTCTCGCAACTCTAGATCATGTCATTGTGTCTGTCCATCAACCTTTATCCCGGTGGCAAAGGCGAGATGAATTAGAGAATGCTGAAGTGATCATGGAGGCACTTAGTCACCCAAGTGTTACAATGCTTGGACACCCTACGGGGCGTATTCTTGGTGGACGAGATGGATACCCACTTGATATTGGATTGGTCATTGAAAATATGTCAAGTACTAATCTTCAAGGCCGCCTTCAGGCAATCGAACTCAATGCTTCTCCATATCGGCTTGATACAGATTGGCGGCATTTGAAGCGCGCACGAAATGCTTCCGTTCCTGTTGCAATCAATCCAGATGCGCATAGTATTGCAGGTCTTGCGGATTTGACTTGGGGTATTGCCATAGCAAGAAAGGGATGGCTGAGAGTTGATGATGTTTTGAACACATGTTCTGTTGAAGAGTTGACAAAGCGCGGCCTTTCCCCGCGTAAATGACCTCATCACCATCGCCGGATTCATGGGGTGCAGGCCTATGGGCGTACCATGCGCTCGCTCAAAGCACTGGCTTTTGCGGTAATCGCACTCCCCCCTGCCCTCATTTTGGCTTATCTCGGATGGCTTGTAATAGGGCAGCCACAGCCAGAGGGGGGGGGGTTGGAATCCATCCAATATTACTTGGTTTGTTATCTCATTCCACTTGGGTCGATGTTCATAGTCTCCTTAGTTGGAATGAAAGCAACAGATGTTGAACTCATTCCTGAGCCTGATTGAGAACCAAGCATCGATGAATACTGCTCCATTCACCGATGCCATCGATGTTTGCAGAAAGTCTAGACCCGATGGATATGTCTTCTCCATCCCCTGGGGGGATGCGCACGATTGCATTTCCCCCATCATCGTGTGAAATGTGAACGCTCATCCCTCTGTTGAGGTGGGCGGGTAATCTTCCTGTAGAGCGATCTTTCCGAGTAACTTTACCAACAACACTGAATTTATCGGGTAGAGAATCTAGGATTATTTTTCGTTCACTTGTTACCCGCGCATCTAGCAATTGTCCCGTCCAAGCAACGAGGTCTGCATCCGCCTCAAATGAGGTTGTGGGGGTGCTGTCATCGGAGAGAGAGGGAGTCATTTCTTCTTCACTTTCTTCAATCTCAGATTCTAATTCCGCATCTGGACCTTTTTCAAGAGTTTTTCCGGCTTCAGCATGTGTATTTGTAGAAGGATTTTCTTCGGGTGAATCATCCTTCTCTGATGGTTCTTCGGAGGGCTTACCTGTAGGGGTTGTTTTTGATGCAGCAGCAGTTCCTGCTGCGAGTCCAGTGGCACCAGCAATTGCAGCTCCAGCTGCCACTTTGGCACTCGTGCTTGTATCTGAGATGTGTTCTCTAGCTGCAGTGGTTCCTTTCCGTATTTGCTCGCCCAAACCCGTTGATCCTTCCACCTTCTTACCATCAATGGCCCCTGAACTTTCGAGTCCAGATACTTTACTATCAACGGCATCCAGTGCCCCAAAAGCACGTTCTGCGGCATGGTCGATTTTTGAATTGACCCCATCACCCATCTTCTCAGGGATATCCAACTCAGAAATCTTCCCTTGTGTTTCTTCGACTTCTTTCTGCACACGTCCTTGAATCTCTGAGATCCCCTCTTCAATCTCAGCCGAAAACTCTTCAATGCCTTCAGCGATTTTTTCTTCAGTTGCTGGTGGGAGCATGGATGGATCCAATTCCGCAGAAATACCTGCTCGATTCAATGCATCAACCACGGCAACTGGAGACACCATGGCCTCAGAATTCTGAATTTCAGGGTCAGATATGATATTACCAATCTGTTGCACGGGTAAACCAATATTTTCTAGATATCTTGGGAGTTCATCTTTTGCGATCCCGGCCTGCGTCATTACTGCCTCCTTGGTTTTCTTTGCCGTAATATTTGCTTGGTCTGCTCCGAGATGTGCTGCACCCGCCCCTGAAGTTACTACACTAGCGCCCGTAGTTATTCCTTTTGTGAAGGCAGCAATTGATAGAGCAATAAATATGAATGAGCCACAGCACATCAGTCCGCCAAGCCCCTCAAGCACCTCATTCTGAGTATCATTTCCAGTTACACTCATGACAATTCCTGCTATGCCCAAGCCAAGTGCTGTCAAGAGAGGATTTTTGTCGGCCTGACCCTTGTTCTTGGAATCCGCCTCAAGCCTCTGTAATGTATTTGGCATTATCATCTCCAAAAGGGATTGAATCATCAATCTGCTGGAGGCAAGAATCATCATTCAGAGCGTTCCCGGGAGTCCATGGATGATGCTCCAGTGACACTTGAGGCAGGTGCCCCTGCTCCTGATTTTGAAGCGGTTGACAGTGAAGGGAATGTTTGGGGTCTTGATCAGTTGGATCGACGGACAGTGGTCTATTTCTATCCGAAGGACGATACCCCGGGGTGTACTGTCCAGGCTTGCGATTTTCGAGATCATCTCTCAAGATTACATGATGCCGGTTTACAAGTTCTAGGAGTTTCGCGTGATTCAGAAGCGAGCCATGAGCGGTTTAGGGATAAATTTGGATTGACATTTCCACTCCTCATCGATTCCGAACTTGAGATGCACAAGGCATTTGGCGTCTGGCGCGAGAAAACCATGTATGGAAAAACCAGCATGGGCTGTGTTCGTTCAACGTTTGTGATCAGTAGTGACCACAGTTTAGAGTGGGTCAAATACAACGTTCGTGCAGAGGGTCATGTTACTAGGTTGCTAACTGATCTTGGGGTTGAGGTTGAAGCATGAACGTCCCACGCGAAGAAAAAGAACTCGTGATTTCATTTCTTGAAGCCTGTTTAGCTTATGCATTAGCTTCTGTTGATCGCAAAACCGATCGGGGTGATGATCAAGCAGTGATTGAGCCATGGCTCACGTACATCTCTTTCACCCGTCGAACGATCGATGAGACCCGTGCCGGATATCTTGATTCATGGTGGCCTTACCTAGGTGATCCAAATTTTATTCCACAGCCCACGGGTTGGGATGAGAGTAGTAACGCATGATGCTGATTTGGGACATTGTAACTCGTTTACGGGTTCTCGTTGATGGCCCATCAGAGTTCCATGTCAAATTCATGCTCAATTGGCATTTGCTCCATCTTCACTCCGAGGTGATGATCTTCGGGATCTATGGCAATTCCAGCACCAGGAACTAGGAAAATGGTTTCACCTTCATCAAGGACAAAGACAGGTGTCTCAATTCTCTCAGAAAGTGCAACAAGCTCTCTTTTACATGCTTCTCTATGAGCGTCGAGGTGCACAAGGTCTGACAAATCAACAAAAAGAATTGATCCGCTCTCAAGTGCTCTAGTGATTCCATTCGTATCAAGGCGGTGGCGCTTTTCATCGGGCAATACGTGCCGGATTAACCGTTTTCCAGGGACCTCTTCTTTTCCTTCATTCCAGCGAATTGCCCCTAAATCCTTGAAACCAGCAGAGATTGCAGTATGGGGAAATTCACCTTCAGATAAGATTGGAGGAGGAATGGACCGGTCGATATATTCGATTGGAAGGAAATCTTGGATGTCATTCGCTTCACGTTCATCATCTGGCGCAGCACTTTCTATTGGAGCATTTGGTGGTGCCGATGGGTCTGGTTCAGGGAGTCCAATTAATTGCCAAATCCGTCCCATCTCAGAACCTCAAAAAAGGTCGTCTAGGTCTAAATCAGCGATTGGGTTTTGCGCAGTTGGTTGTTGAACCGTGGTGGCAGGGGGTTGCCATGATTGTTGTTGTGTGACAGGCTGCTGAGTTGGCTGGACTTGAGGCTGATATGATGCAGCAGGGGGTTGCCATGCTTGTTGTTGAGTTGGCTGTTGAACTGGCTGGGGTGCTGGAGCCGCCCATTGTGATGCGACTTGATGTTGGACATAAGGGTCATGAGTGACAGGTTGTGTAGCAGCAGGTGCACCAAATGCTGGTGGTGCGCCCAAGGGTGGTGCTTGCGGATTTCCTTGTGCGATTGCATCGAACATATTCGGCGAAGCCATAGCCCCGTCAAGAGACAGGCCATCACTGCTCTTCCGTCGGCCAGTAACGAGTAGCAAGAGAATTGCCACGACAACGATGCTGACGATTCCGATCGCGAGAATGGAATTCACTTGTCCGTCTTCGGTAAAGATATAGGAAGCCACTCCCTGACGTGCTACTGCAGTTACGTTGTATTCCAACCATGCTTCCGCTTGTGCTTGATCATCATCCTTCACGACAACTAGCACTCGGAAGGTGCCAAGTGTATCGGCAGAGATCTCAACTGACGGACCCAGCAGGACAAGGTCGTTATCAGCCACTCCATCTCCATTTTCATCTTTTGAGGGTTCAAGATCCCAAAAGTATCGAAGCCGCTCTAAATCAGATGCAGAATCAATGCCTACTGCCTTTAATGAGATTGTTGAGCCGATTTCAACCGTTGTTTCTTGAATTTCAATCGATACAGTGGGTGGCAAATTTGAGATTTGAATAATGATTTCAACAGATGCAATGGCTCCATCATCATCGGTGGCGTGGAAGATGACTGCTTGGTTAATTCGGGCCGTATCCCACATTGGGGCAGCAAGGCTCATTCCACTTCCATCCAGTACTGCCTCTTGGTCACAGTCATTGTAGGACAAGCCATCCCCATCCTTGTCACCATCTGGATTGAAATCCCAACATACAACAAGGCTTTCGAGGTCAGAAGCCGTATCCTCTACTCTTGCTTCCAAGGTAACGGCCTCTCCTTCCCATGTTTCAGCGGTTGGAGTGAGTGCCTTCACAATTGGAACTTGATTGATAATTTCTAATTGCACTGTTTTTGCTACAGAGCCCTCTTCGTCACTCACTGTGAGTTGAATACTATATTTGCCAGATTTTGCAAGGCTGAACTCAGGGGATGGTCCAAGTAAAGTTAGGGGTGCGATTTCATCCTCTGTGAACCCATTCGGATTATGCGTAATGGTCCAAGTCCATCCTAGACTTGGGATGTCATTTGGAGTATCTTCAGCAGTCCCTAATAGGCGCAATTGCGTGTCTTCCAGTACGCTTAATGCACCCGTTTCACTATCAGGGGCAAGAGTTCCCGAGCCATCTGCATATTCAAGTGAGATGGATGGATTCTTTGGAAGTGCATTTCCAACGGTGATTGGCAATGTGAGGTGCGTTTCTCCATCATCCTCATCCTTGATGTTCGCATGCACGGTGAAACCTCCTTCATCCAATGGCGTCCATTTGCAAAACAAAGCTTGCTTTTCACTGCAATAACTTACCGCTCCACTTCCACTAGAGACAGACCAGTCTGTTCGCACTACTGGAGGTCGCTCGATTGTTTCATTTTCTGGTATGGGTGTGTCCATGTCTGCTGCATTAATGACGTCGAACCGTAGGGATTCAAGTGCTCTTGAATTAGTTTGATTAACTGATAGTTCTCCAGTAGGTGGTCGGTTGAGGACAATAACAGGAACCTCTTTTGTCACATCTTCTAATTCATCATCGGTAACAGTTACTCTTACTTTCCATTCACCGTTATCTGGCCATGATGCATTAGCAAGACATTCATCATATGTGATCACATTCCAAGCGGGATTGCCCAAATCGTCCATCTGCAGTGCTTCCCATTTGCATTGGACATCTCCACCGTCTGCATCAAGACTTGCAGTGGCATCTAATCGTACATCTTCAAAGGTCAGAACGCCATCTTGAACTGTGAATGTAAGTGTTGGCAACGTTCCAATTCTGAATGTGATTGTGTGTCCGTTATTGGTTGAGTTATGATCAGAAATTCCAGATGGAATTGTAATGGATGCGGTGACGTCGATCGTCCAAGTGACTTCACTACGGTTCTCAATGTCAAAACCAGCTGAAATGAGTACCTCTTGTTGACTATTGAGAACAGGCACCTCCGCGTTTGTACTTGATCCATCTGGCAAAGAGATTGTCATTACTGTTTTTGGGCTCTTCAGAAGTCCGAGGTTTCGAACTGGAATAGAGAGTTCTATGTGATCACCTGGAATTGCAGAAGGTGCAATTCCTAACTCATTGAGGATCACAACATCGGTACCACCACGTATGCGTGTCATAACGATGCCTTCTGATCTCAAAGCTAAGTCTCGATCGACTACGTCATCAGAGAGGGTGGTCGTAGCGACGCCAACCCGGATATTTGCTTCATCGAATGCCACAATGCCGTGACTTGCCACATCGAAATCAGTTGCAGTCCAATCGCTTGTGCGACCTAGATCAATAATTTCGTAGATCGACCCATTTGCTTCAGTGGAAAGTGTCCTGTATTCAGATTCTGCCTCAAATATAAATTGAACTTGCGCTCCCGAAACTGCATTTCCCGAATCGTCAGTTACGTTGATCCAAACTCCAACATCAGCGTTTGGGGTAAATGTTGGGAATTGCAATTCAACTTCAACGCCCCCATTCCTTCTTCCTGAGTCTGAAGAAGGCTCAGAGTTTGAACTCTCTAAAGGCGTGTATGATTTGAGTTTGAAATCGAGAAGAAGTCCCATTGTGTCAGTATGCAACCAAGCCTGTGACCTTGCCTCTGGGCACCACCATTCGATTCCCTGAGATGTCCCATTTATGTCATATTGTGTTAAATTATAGGCATCATTACATCCAGCGTATCCTATGGGTGGAGCACCACGACTCACGACTCGAACTTCACCCACTGTTGAACTGGGAGATTCTGTATCCCCTACGATGTCTTGAAGGTCAGACGCGGCAGTATTCACTGAGATTGTGACGTCAGATGTGTAATTGAGCGCATGAATTTCACCTACTGCAATTGGGAAATCCATGAATTCACGACCTGGATCGTAAATGGTTGTAATTTTCACATCGACCTCTCGGACGGCAAAGCCAATATTGCAGAGGTTATAGCCACAGAATGTAATGTGGAAGTCTAGAGTTTGCTGGAGCGATGCAAAATCTGAGACTCGGATTTTTTCTTCCGAATCCATTTCAACAAAGAGTCGGCCATCCGTCCCTTGCAATCTTGCGCCATTGTTTCCCGAATCGTAGTCTGCCTCCCATGTCCGCGTATATGTGAGCCATGATGATCCATTGATATCTTCCACTGCGATTCCAGTAACTTCCATTGCTGTATCTCCGGTTAGTGTTCGCAGGCTTGAATCAGTGAGGCCGAAATTCTCGAGCAAGCCGATCGCACCAAACTGCGATGCATAGACCCACGAGTCCCCAACTCTCCATTCCGGGGCATCGAGCGAAGAACCAGGGTCATGGGCTCTGCCTTGAGCAGAGCCCGCAGAAGTGGCAGGGATTTGGACTAGAAGCCCACAAAGGAGCAGAAAAATGCAGAAAGTGCGGGCACTGCGCGGCCGAGACGGTGTCGCCATCTGCAGTGAAGCCGCCGGGGACGTCTTCAAAGGATTCGTTGCTTGCCTCAAAGAAGGTCGGCTAATTCATCTTGGATGATTTCAACCGCTTCCCAAATCTCCTCAAGAGCTCGTGCACCCGTGATCACCATCTTTCCTGAACCGAAAATCAGGCAAACGACGCGTGGATAATCAAGGCGGTAAATCAGCCCAGGGAATTGTTCAGGCTCGTATTCAACTCGATCGAATGGGAGGTGAAATGTCAGATTGTTGAGATTTAATTTTCGTGGCAATCCAGCAAGTTCATCTCCCTCTTTGATCTTAAGATCGGGGTAATCCCTCTCCGCTTTCCCATCATAATCTTCGGGATAGTGAAGGGCATAGGTTGCAACCATGTTCTGTACTTCAATTTCGACATCTCCTGACCGGCTGTCTTTCCAAACATGACGCATTCCAGTCTTGCCCTTGCGAGTTTCCTCAGATAAATTCCAAGTTTCGATGCCTGCTTCTCGAAGATCAGCAATCATTCGTTCAATTCCTTCAAAGATGTTTTCTGAGTTTTTTCCACCAGTACAGACGGCGCGCCCAGACCGGAACATCAGGATTGCCAATTTTGGATCCTTCACCCTGTAGACGACACCCGGGAATTGTTCCGGCTCATATTCACAATTCAACTGAATTGCAATATCTGGGAGATTGAGTTCTTCTGCCACACGTGTGGAGGCGACGACATTGACGACTGTTAGACGATCCTCTTCCTTACTCATGTCAGCGACGGGACAACCCGGCTTATTTAAAGAACGTCATCTTATTTTAGCCAAATTCAACATCATTAAGCTGCACGCCAGATGCCCCTAATTGTGCAATATAGACGCCTGATGCATGACGCTTTAGTCGTTCCACAAGAACTTCAGGTTCGTGGCTCAATGCCAAAATGCAACCACCTCCTCCTGCACCTGTGATTTTGGCAGGTTCAGGCCCCACGATGTCAATCAATTCCTGAGCTTTGTCCGTTACAATGTCAAGAGCCAAAAGTGCTTCTTGATTCGCTAGAATTGCGTTTTGGACACTCGGCCAATCCCCTTGACTAAGTGCTTCAATACCGGCCTCAGAAATTTCGGTTATCGAGTCAAATGCGCCAGATGCCCGGTCACTTTCCTCAATCCGATTGGCAACATGAGCAACCATTTTTGCAGTTGATGATCGCTCCCCTGTATCTGCTAATACCAGATAGGGTGCTTGCTCGTGTATTGCCAATGTCCCTATGCTCCATCTGTGTTCGGTCCCATCGGGTGATCGAATTATGCGTTCTTCAAGTGGAGTGAGACTGGTGGATGCGGTTGTCCCTACGACGACGACCCCTCCAAGTGTGGCAGTGGCAGTATCAATTGGGCTTGCTCGTCCACCTTGTGATTCCGCCTCTGCGATATGAGCAATACGTGTGATTTCTTCCGGTTCAATTGCATCGCCACCGAAAACAATCCTTGCTCCATCCATTCTGACATCATCAGGTGGATCATCCCATGGACCATCGCCATCTAGTGCAAGCAATCCCGGTCCAAAACCCGATACCCATTCTGATTCATCCTTCCAACGCCCAACATATGCGCGCAATGTGGCAGCAGCCGCAACGGCTAGGGCTGCTGAAGATCCCAATCCGGATGCGCGAGGAAGTTCTGATTGGATTGTAAATGATCCCGGGCCAAGATGCCTTGGCAACATTCGAATGAGCAATGCAGAGATATGGGGGTATTCAGCAGGGATTAATGGCTTTCCATCCACAATCCATCGGTCCACTGAGAGATCTAGAGTTACTGTGAGGCGCTCGCCGATTGCAGCAGCAACGGCTGGTGCACCACGCACGACGGCATGCTCTCCAAACAAGATTGCTTTTCCCGGTGCAGATGCACGAACTAGGAGCGGCCGCCTCGGATTTTCACCCGCCATCAGGTGGTGGGAAGTCAAGCGGTGGCTTGAAGGGAACCATACCAACCGAAGTGTTGGGAAGATTCGATGGGTGAGGATACCGATTTCGACGTTATCATCATTGGTGGGGGCTTTGCAGGCCTAGCGTGTGCCTTTCAATTGCTCAAAGAAGGAGTTGAGGGTGAGAGGATTTTGCTGTTAGACCGCGGTGAGACAATTGGTGGGAAAAATATGTCTGGGGGAATTCTGTGGGGAAGGGAACTCGATGCATTTGACGAGTTTCTAGCGACAGATGGTAATTCATGGGAAACCAGCATGCCAGGAATTGAGCGCTCCATCGCGATGAAGCGGATTGGCTTTCTTTCCGAAGATGACGCAGTCGTCGTTGAAGGCCGCTTCAATTCTTGGGAAGGTGCAGAGGGTACGGCAGAACCCAGTCAGAGAATGGCTTGGTCCGTGCTTCGTGCTCGAACAGATGCATGGATGGCAGAGCGCCTTGAGGAGGCAGGCGTGATGGTCATGCCGGGAATGAAAATCGATCAACTACACATCGAGGGGCTTGATCCTATGTCTTACACAGCGGATGAATTAACGAAGCCAGCAGATGAAAGTGGTAAAGGTGCAGCCCAGCGTTGGGCCATCGAGGATAAACCCGAAATCTTAGAGAAAATTCGGCATGGCCGAATTGCAGGTATTGTTCAAGATGGCGAGGCCATGACTTCTGCATGTGTTGTGATCGCTGAGGGAAGCAACTCCGTTCTAACTCGCTCTTATGAATTCGATAATCGCCTGAAAGCACAAAGCAAGCACAGCATGATGTTGGGTGTAAAAGAAGTCATTCATTTAGGAAAAGACGTGATTGATTCACGCTTTGGAGGATTCGCAGGAGACGAAAATCGACCTCCCTCCGGAATGGCTATGGAAGCAGCGCTGGGCATTTATGGTCCAATGGCGCAGAAAGCATGGCAAGAATACCCCGACACAGCAGGAAAGATGCCACGATGTGGAGGTTGGGTTTACACGAACCGAGATACGTTGTCAGTAGGTATTGTTGTTCAACTCGATAGCCTCCCTCAAGGAATCCATACCTATGATCTATTTGCGGCTTTCAAATCGCATCCCTACATCGATGGATTGACCCGAGGTGGGGATGTTGTAGAGTATGGGGGCCATCTTGTTCCTGAGTTTGGCTTACACCGCATTCCAAAGCGACTGATTCGTGATGGGGCTGTTGTGATTGGAGATGCCGCTGGTCTAGTGTACTCAAATGGTGCCGTCATACAAGGCCAAAATTATGCAATTCATTCGGCCAAACTCGCTGCAACTGCAATTGCCTCAGCGCTTCGAGAAAGCGGGTGTAGCGAGCATGCGCTGGAGGCTTATTCTGATGAGCTTGCCTCATCTTATGTGATGCGTGACCTGAGAAACTTCAGTAAAGTTCCGAATTTCTTAACGGATGACGCCAATTATACTTGGATTCCTAAGATGGCAGGCACAGTTTTCAACCGAGTTGTCCGTGAAATAGGTGAGCCCAAAGTACCGGTGCAAAAAGTTCTACGTCAAACACGTAAAGACATCATCAAAGCAGAAAAAGAAGTTGGAAGAAAAGGTCCTACACTGGGGAAATTGCTGTCATTAGCGCTGAAGGGGCGCCATCTCTAGGAGGTTGATGCATGACTGAAATTAAGCAAATTGAGATGGGTGTATTCACCTATGACGTGAAGAATGGATTAGGCCTGATCAACTATAATGTCGATGAGCACGAGCATGCACACATCATTGTGGAGACTGAGAAGTGCGATGATTGCAGCCACATGATGTGTGTTTGGGGATGTCCAGCACAGTGCTACAACTTCCGAGATCAAGGATTAGAGAAGATGAAGTTTGTCTATGAAGATTGTATTGAGTGTGGAACTTGTTTCATCATGTGTGACCAAGGTGCTGTCAGTTGGAATCATCCGCGCGGTGGATTCGGAATCACCTACAATTATGGATGAATGTAGTGTGGATAATCCTTGATGTTCATGCGAAAGCAACATGATGGTCCACGTGAACCACGCGTTGTGGGCGATGCTGTTAGGGCGTGGATTCTATGCGCTGCGCTACTTGCAGCAGGTTGTGTGGGGGAGTCCACAGGTGACGTAAAAACATCCGCTACTGATGTGTCTGAACCATCGAGCAGTACGGCGGAAACAACACCATCTGCACCTGCACCACAAGAAGAAAGTTCACCAAGTTCATCATCGTCTCAAACCGACGCATCTCAGCAAGAAACATCGGACTCGCCTTCGCAAACAGAGGAAGAGCCCTCGGCACCGGCATCAAATGTCTCAGAAACTCTCCCTGAGCAGAATGACACATCTCTCTTCGACTCAGTGGTTGAACCCCCTACCGATCCCATACGAATTGCAAGTTTCAACATCCGAATCTTTGGTCCTTCAAAAGCAGGAAAGGCCGATATCATGGCTGAATTGGCAACGATTATTCGTGAATATGATTTGGTCGTCGTGCAAGAAATCAAGGATTCGAAAGAAAATGTGCCTTGGGATTTTCTCTCAGAAATTAATTCAGATGGCTCATCTTATGGCCTTGTCCTCAGCCCTAGAACGGGCCTAAACCCGGATGACCGCTGGAGTCGTGAACAGTACGGATTTTACTATGATACCGAAACCATGCATCCAATCGATGCAGGAGCACTTTATGACGACATTGAGGACCAATTCCAGCGTGAGCCGTATGCCGTTCCCTTTGCAACTCTCACGGATGACCTCACATTTGTAATTGCAGCAATTCATACCAAACCCGATGCTGCTGTTGAAGAGATTGCAGCACTGCACGATGTCCATCAATGGATGAAGGCAACCTGGCCATGGGAAGATGATGCAGTAATTCTTGGAGATTACAATGCAGGATGCAGTTATGCCTCTACTGCCGAACTTGATGCCCTAGATCTCCGTGGCCCCGAGTATGTCTGGGTTGTACCTGATGATGCTGATACGAATGTCGCTTCATCTACCTGTGCCTATGACCGCATCGTTCTTGATTCTGATTTGGCAGAAGCATGGACGGGGGATTGGGCAGTAGATTCGGGAATGGATGACCGAGATGTGTCTGACCATCATCCAATTTGGTTTTCTCTAAATCGAACGGATGACACCGTCATTCCAGAGACGGCTTGGGTCAGTCGTGGCTTTGCCTCAGGTCCAGCACCATCTGAGTTGCTCGTTGGTGAACCCATGGGAATTGCCGCGGCTCTCGCGCTGCTGGGATTGTCGTTGGTCGTTTCAAGACGTCCGAGAAATGCTTGATTTTACTTATCTGCTATGCGAACCTTGAATATGGGTTAAGTCCAGTTCACTCGATGCCTGATACAGAAGACCTTGAAGAGCCGCAGGGTGCCCGTGGGGGGTTCGAGCGTTGGTTGGATCGTCACAATCACAAGATGGAATTGCTGCGAACAATCACATCAGCTATTGCAGCAGTAACTGGGATATTCATCTTTTTCAAGGTTTTTGGCTTAATTTAGGGATATTTCGCATATATTGAACAAGCATAGACTTGATCATGTGTACCCCTCATGGGAGTTTGATGCCTCCAATCGGTCCTTTGGTATCGGCGGATGCGAAGGCAAGTGATACCGATTTTCTGATGTATTCTACCACGTATTGTCCGTATTGTGTTGGAGCAAAGCGCTACTTACTCGGCAGAGACTTGACATTCACGGAAGAGAATTTGCAAGCGCAACCAGATCGCCTCCGTGCGATTCAATCGGAAACAGGGCACCGTACGGTTCCCATTATGATTGATTTGCGTAGTGGAACACCTGCTTTTGTTGGTGGTTTTGATGATTTGCAGGACTGGCTTGATTGACTGTCTCATGCAAACTCTTTCGCCGAGCCGTTGAAGGTGCAAGACGCTGACGACTCGGCATGGCCTTGGTTCTGTTCGATACGCGCCGGCGCGGCAAGCATGCGTTTGCGCCCGCCGAACCGGGACACGTGCGCATGTATGTGTGTGGCATCACACCCTATGGGCCTAGTCATCTTGGTCATGCGAGATGTTACATCGTGTTTGACGTTCTACACCGCTGGCTAGAGGTGAGTGGTTATACCGTCAATTATGTGCGGAATTTCACCGATATCGATGATAAAATCATCACTTCTGCCAATGAGCACGGCGTGGACGTTGGGCAATGGGCTCAGCGTTTCATCGACACGTATGCTTCTGATATGGCCGAATTGCAAGTTCTTGGTGCCGATTCGGAACCCCGAGTTACGGACACAATACCACAGATCATTGAATTGATCTCCATACTCGTTGCAAAAAACCACGCCTATGTTGCTGAAGATGGTGTTTGGTTTGATGTGTCGAGTGCATCGGAGAAATACGGGCAGTTAACAGGTCAGAATTATGACGATGTAAAAGCGGGCGCTTCGGGCCGGATTGGCTCTTCCGGCAAACGAGATCACAGAGATTTCTCGTTATGGAAGGCAGCCAAAATAGGTGAGCCCTCATGGCCTAGCCCATGGATGGATGGCCGTCCTGGATGGCATATTGAGTGTTCAGCGATGAGTCTTGAAGCGCTAGGTGAGTCTTTCGATATTCATGGTGGGGGCCATGACCTTCGGTTTCCCCATCATGAGTGTGAAATCATGCAATCAGAATGCTCAACCGGTGTATCTCCAGTCGCGTCTTGGTGGCTTCACAACGGCTTTGTCAATGTGGATGGCGAAAAGATGAGCAAATCTCTTGGAAATTATTGGACCATTCGAGATGCTTTAGATGCGGGCACACCCGCACTCGGTCTTCGCTTCGGACTTCTTCATGCGCATTATCGCTCTCCAATTGATCTTTCAGAATCTCTGATCGAAGAATCCGTAGCACATCAGAAGCGCATTGAGGCGACATACCGGGCGTCAATTCGCGCCTCTAGCCAAGTCGCAATCAATCGTCAAGTGGCTTTGCCGAGGCCTGATAATGAATCATCCTCAGACCTTGCCAAAGTCCTTGCAACACTTGAGGAATTTGGAGAAGAATTTGCCCGAGCAATGGATGATGACCTCAACACACGAGAAGCGATTACTGCCGTAATTGCCAGCCGCCGCATCATTGAGGGTTTGCTCCATGGTAGCGAACTTGATGTTCAAGACACAGCATCTTTTGGCACCTACGCTGTTGCATGGCTTGAAGAAACAGCAGGAGCAGTTCTAGGGATTCTCCCTCCCCGCTCAACAGTGGAATCTGCAGTGCTTGAGCACGCAGCTAGAACTGATGCTATTCGAGATGAAGTAGAGACACTGATCGCTGAAAGGTCTCAGGCCCGGGATTCCAAAGATTGGGCTCAAGCCGATGCCATACGTGATCGTCTTGCAGAAATGGGAGTACTTACACAAGACGGGCCAGATGGCACAACTTGGGACCTTGAAAATTCTGGGTAATTTTTTACTTCAAGAAGCGCCACCCTGATGAGGGGCACGGCTTTCCCCTCTGATAATGTCCTCCACTTCGACAGCAGCCGCTGCGGTTGAAATGCCGGGCTGGGCACTTCCCGTTGCCGGATTGATTCTTTTCGGAGTTTATGCGCTGATTGTCACTGAAGTCGTTCATCGTGCTCTTGCAGCTGGTCTAGGAGCGATTGTTGCTGTGGGTGCATTGGCGGCAGCAGGTGATGTAGCTGATTTGCCGCGCATTGTCGCATGGGTCGATGCAGAAACGATTGGTTTGCTCTTTGGGATGATGGTCATGGTTGCTGTTCTGCAGCGCACTGGATTCTTTGAATTCGCAGCAGTTCAAGCCTACAAGCGCAGTGATGGGAGTGTTTGGCGGTTGGTGGTGATGCTTTGTGTGGTAACTGCAGTCCTGAGTGCGTTCTTGGATAACGTGACAACCATGTTGCTGATCACCCCAGTAACCATTCGTCTTGCGCAAGTTCTCGACCTTGATCCAATTCCCCTTCTGCTTGCCGAAGTTTTGTTCTCCAACATCGGTGGAACTGCGACGATGATTGGCGACCCTCCAAACATCATCATCGGTGCGCAACTCTCTGCCACTGCGCTGAAAGGAAGCGTGCTGGAATCTCAGGCACTTTCCTTTGCTCAGTTCTTCATTAACCTCGCCCCAGGCGCCTTGCTTTGTGGCCTTCCGGCATTGTGGATGATTCGTCGAATGGAGAAAGAAGCTCTAACCGGATATAGGCACCGAGATATTGCTGAACTCGAAGCCATGTATCCCATCAGGGATCCGAAGTTGTTGAAGAAATCGGGCACAGTTCTAGCCCTCGTCATCATTGCATTCTTTGCGCATTCCACATTCCATCATCCTTTGCTCACAGTGGCAACCATTGCAATTACCGGTGCGGTCATCATGCTCCTAATCACATTCCCTCATCGTATCGAAGAGCGCCTTGACGATGTGGAATGGACGACACTTGTGTTTTTTGCAGGCCTTTTCGTCCTGATTCACGCTCTTGAGGCGATGGGCCTGATTCGAGCCATTGCAGATGGGACCTCATCTTTGATCGGAAGCACACCTGAAACCAGCCGCTTGCTGGTAGCGGTTCTCTTGCTTCTATGGGTTTCTGCAATTGCTTCGGCATTTATTGACAATATTCCCTATACAGCAACCATGGTTCCCGTGGTCATTGCTCTCGCCTCTGACCCCGCTTTGGGATTGGAACTTGCACCCCTTGCATGGGCACTGGCATTTGGGGCCTGTTTGGGCGGCAATGGAACGATCATCGGTGCCTCTGCAAATGTTGTAACAGCGGGGTTGGCTGAAGACGCAGGATACCCCATCTCGTTCAATCGCTTCTTCAAGCTCGGATTTCCCATCATGATTGTAACGCTGGTTATTGCTACTGCGTATTGTGTGATCATGTACATCCTTCCATTCTCTCAAATGGTTCGCTGGATTTTGGTCGCATGTGCTTTTGCGGCGACTGTACTCACAGGGCGTTTCATAGGTCCTGAGGACATCACTGCGGTCGAATTCGATGATCCTGTAGAGACTGAGTGATCAAGCTGATTCGTTGGCTGGCATAGCTAATTCCAGTGCAAACAATGGGTCTGGATCTGTTGCATCATGGAATGCCGTAACTACGCCTCCATCGGGAAGAACTGCAAGGCTTGCAAAATCGAATCGGATATCTTCTCCAGCACCGGATGTTGAATCGATATTGCCCTCTCCAATCCACGTGAGCATATCGGGTGTGTGATCATCTGAACAGCCAAATGCGTGATAGACGAGATCTTTATCGAATCCATCGGTTGCTTGGAACCGGACCGAAAAGACGCATAGGTCCCTGTCTCCATCCGCTGCGAAATCCCATTCTTCCACCGCATCGACATTGGGAAGGGTGATCTGTATTGTTCTCCATTCATATCCCCCGTCAAGAGAGAGGGCATGGTACATCGATCCACCTTCAGACCAGACATTGTGCACTCTTCCTGCCGAATCAAGGGTCATGTAAGTCGAATTTGCAGTCCAGCCACTGGGATGATCCCAGCGATTCCAGACGAGATTTGTGTCGAGGAATGCGCCCGCCCCGTCGTTGAAGTAGGCTGGGAAATACAATCCACCATCTGGGATCGGCATGGCCCGCATCTCGCGGTGCGGGCGAGTATGGTCCCAAGGCTGGCCGAGGCCAGAGAAATTGAAATCCCGAGTTACTCCATCGAGTGATGTGTCGCTAGGGTCGGGAAATTCAAGAGGATAGTAATTGAGGCCGTCAACTGAGATTTGGCCGCCCCCATTGCGAACTTGATGCCAATAATTGCTGATAACAAGGCTTGCCCATGGCCCAGAACCATAAGACGAAGAGATCGGTCCGACCACTTCAACTTGCCATGACCGGTCATAGAATGGTTCTGTAATTCGATTGTAGCACCACCTCCATGCTTTCTGCGCATCGTCATAGAGCATGGCATAGAATCGGTCCATCTTTCCATCGATTCCCGGATACGGGAACCACGACATTGCGATCAAGTCGCCATTGGTTGCTTGAACAATGCTGCCTTCCCCTAATCCTTCGTTTTCTGGAACGGTAAACATTGGTGTGCGACAACTCGAATCTTGGATCCAGTCCGGCGTCCATGTCTGCCATGTGTGCCCGCGATCCTCCGTCCATACCGGATACTCGCCACCAATGTTGGTGATCCATCCTTCCTTGCTCGTGGCAAGATAATGCTCGCAGCAATTCCCACCCATCTCCTTTGTGTACACAGCCCAAGGACGGGTGATGTGTTCTCCCGTTCGCAGATCCGTGGTCAAGAATTGTGAGACATTGGCATGGGCTTCCCAATCCTGTACCGGCTCATCGGTAGCCCAGGGAGCAAGGTACGAATCGAGGGCTGCAGGCTCTTCGCGGTCTGCGAAGCAGCCGGCTAGCGGGGCTAGAATGACGACGATAAAAACGGCGCTCCGCGACCGAAGGGGGGTCGTCATCAACCTCTCGTACCTATCCCCATCTTTCAGACCTGCGATTGAATGCACATGCCTCTTCAAATCACACTTGCATCCGCTATGTGCGAGGCCGCAATACAACAAGTGCAGTTGCCGCTGCCAGCATTAACCCAGTGCATATGAGTGTGAATCCCGAACTCCAAATGCTTGCCCCTTTGTCGGCTTGTACTTCGAGACTTGCATTGAGTGATCCATTTGGATCCCAGTCCCACCACACAAATGTCGCAACCACATCAAGACCTGTTTGGAGTCCCTGTTCGACATTTTCTCGTCCACCAGCCATCGTATTGAGGGTCGTGATGGAATCGCTTTGTGCGTGTTTTGGCGTTTGTTCACACGTATCACCTTCTTCGAAGATGTACTGGTGTTGTCCTCTAAGCCACGTGGATGCATATCCTGCCATGATGAAATTGTAGTGGTCAGAATTTCCCTTTGTATCATCGATGACGCTGACCCATGGTTCGGGATGGCTCAAGTTTGCATTGATGGTACGCAAGTGAGATTGCAACCAAATCGCATCCTCTCGCATCTCATCGCTGACCTCTAGGCCTTGTCCTTCGTAGTAGGACCAATCATCAACTGGGGATGTAAACATGTACAGGGTCCAATAGTCCTCATCACAACCGGTCGCTTGGCTTGCAAATGGAGTGGGGACTGGCCAATTAAGGGCAAACATGTCGAGATTGATGTAGGTTACATTGGTGCCTTCGGGGATTTTTTCTTCGACAAAATGCAGGCTCCCCATTCCTCCCCCTTCCGCCGATCCAGACCCTTGCCATTCTTCGTAATCCCACCACCCCAATTTCCAGGTATGTGTGGGCGTTCCATTCCATTCTGCAAATGTGCGGGCAAGTTCGAGCAGCGCACCGCTTCCCGTTCCGTCATCATAGGCCCCAGATGAGGTGCATGTGGGGTACGTAACTCCGATGAGGGGTGGAGGGGAATAGCAAATTGCATCGTGATGTGCTCCAATCACGATCCAGTCATCTTCGAGGGATCCGTTAATCGTGATGACAATGTTTTCACAATTCGTGCATTCCTCACTTGTGAATGGTTGCCGCTCCACGTCATAGCCCATGTCTTCTAGTTGTGAAGCGATCCAGTTGCGCCCATCCTCGTTGGCCTGTGTGTCGATTTTTCGATATCCAAACCCGGCCATGGTGGCCATGTTGTCGTAGGCCCTGCTTCCGTCCGGCCAAGCTATGGGCTGTGCGTCTTCGGGCATTGCAAGGCCTGGAGTACCCATCAGGGCCGCAATGAGCACAGCGAGCCATACGCGCATAGATGTGTGAGAGGTGCTTCAGGGATGAGGTTAGCGACCTGAATTGTGCAAAGGGTACCCACTGATTCGTACTACTTAATCAGTGGGATTTTTACCTATTTCAAAGGTGTCCTATAGATTACGCAGTGGCCTGAATAGTATCCTCAGTGGCCTCCAATGTTCCAGCGAGATACATGTCAATGCGCTCTTGAATTAAACGAATCATACTAACGTTGACAGCGTTTCCAAGTTGCTTGTAGGATTGTTGATCTGAATCTCCAAGGACAAAGGGTTCACCATGAACTCCATCAACATCAAAATCTTGAATTCTGGCACATTCTTTTGGAGTGATGTGTCTTTTCAGCCAACCAACTACTGGGATTTGCGCTATTGCAACTAATGCGGGAAAATAGTCACCCCGCTTAACACGGATACCAGATGGGCGAAATTGGAAAATATTCTCCCAATTTGTTCGACTCGTTGGACCTGCTTGCCATTCATATTTGGTCCTGCTAACAGGGATGAATGGTTTTCCATCTTCCTCGACCTCCAATACTCTCCATTTCTTCAACCACTTGTCAATGAACTTTCGATTATTGCCGTACAATAGCCTATTCTTGCGGATAAAATCCTGTTTCCAAGAGGGTAAACCGATTGCCTTGATCAATTGCTCCTTGTCCAT
>CAYMED010000016.1:0-62640 GCA_964389655.1 uncultured Candidatus Poseidoniales archaeon | reverse complement strand
ACAAAACTCTTAACATAAACGATTGTGTTGCTTTATTTTTTTTGGATCTTCTCAGTTATACATGTAAATTTTACAATACAGGCAACACCACGGATTGTGGCGCTGGATATTTCTGGGATGAACTCACTAAAACATGTAAGGTTGACAATGCCAACAACAAAGGTAACACCACCACAGATTGTGGCGCTGGATATTTCTGGGATGAACTCACTCAAACATGTAAGGTTGACATGGCATGTCCCGTCGGAGAATATTGGGACAATTCAATGGGCCACTGCATGCCTGAAACAGGTCATTCAATGTCTGAAGACATGAATGACACCTATGTCTGGACACCTGGTGCTGCACCTGTCTGTTCACTAACATACACATGGACAAATGGGACATCTACACTCACAAACCAGGCAGGGGGCACACTACCAACACCTCCCGCAACTGACGCAACATTGTGGATGCCCCAGACACATGCAATGGCAGTTCCCGCTGGTGATTACTCATTGACATTGAGTTGTACTGATCCTGAAGGTGACTGGATTGGAGCATGGTTCCACGGTGAAACTATTCCCGCTAATACCAATATCAGCAATTATTCCAATGCTGACAATTACTTCGGTACATGGATGGATGGAGAAGGAACGGCCTCGGTAACATACAACTTCACCCTTGTGGCTGGAGCTGAAACCACGATTTGGGCTGGATGGTATGACGAAGGGAACTATGGTGACTGGGAAGTCAGCGTCACAGTAACTGAAACGCTTGATGATGCTGTAGCGGCAACAACCGATGGTGCCACAGGTGGATTCGTACCAGGATTTGGCATTCTGTTGACAATGACTTCCCTACTTGGGGCAGCATTGATCCTAGCAGGCCGCCGAGACGAGTGAAACACCCCTTCACTTACGAAACCAGCAGCAGACTTGGGTGAAATCGGTGAACCAACCGGTTCATATCCAAGACGCATGTCTTTGGCCATATGGGGGCTAGCAGTGCGAGTTACCCACTCGCCCGTGTCATCCTATTTTCGATGATGATGGCCCTTATGCCAATGAGTGGTTTTCTCAATGTTAAACCGGTAGAACTTGCCATTAAAGAGGCAACTCATCCAGTTGGACCACCAGGTGCTGGTTCCACAAATGCAACGATTCTCAGTACAACTTATCTCAGTGGAAACCATTCCTACGACGACCTCTACATCGGATGTGGGATCGTCGCTCCTTGTGGTTCGATTATTGCGGCAGGTACACTGACTCTTACGGTCAACACGTTAACCGTTGCAAGCGGGGGCTCAATTGTTGCTTCAAAAACCACTTCTACAAACGGCTCAGGTGGTGACGTCTCGCTCTCTACATCTTGGAAAGGCGATGCAGCAGGTGGTGGGGGACACCAATCTGCCGGTGGATCTGGAGGAGGAAAACCCGGATCAACTGCTTCTCCTAGCAACGGTGGCAGTAGCCATGGCTCGGGAAATGAGACCGGTTCACGGGGTGGAGATGTCTCAGACAGTAATGGAAATCTTGTCTCTGATGGCGGCAATGCAGGGGGGAGAGTCATCATCTACGCTGACACAATCGAGATCTATGGGGTCATCAATGCCTCTGGAGAACTTGGAGACCCGGGATACCGCTACAACAACGGATCAGGAACCGGCGGACCTGGGGCTGGTGGAGGTTCGGGTGGGTCAATTGTGATGCGTGCCAACAGTGTAACTATTGGGGGCTCGTCGGGCAAAAGCACCGTCGTTGCCTATGGGGGAAATGGAGGAGATGGTGCCGATGGCGCTTGCCTACCAGGAAATCCTTGTTTATTCATGTACGATGGAGGATCTGGGGGAGGGGGAGGATCTGGGGGAAACATCGACATCTGCGCTAGCAGCTCCTCAAATCTCGTGATCTCAGCAAACGCCATAGTCTCTGCAAGCGGAGGAAATGGAGGGGTAGGGGGTGCTGCTTACGGCACAGGAGTTGCCGGCAATAGTGGATACAGTGGTGGTGCTGGAAGTACCCCTTTGACTTCCACATCCACTTGTTCATTCACTGGTTGGTCAGGGTCCAGTGGCGGAGGAGGCACCCCAGCACCGGTGCGAGACTGGGATTGGGTAACAAGTGGATATTCTAGCACATACACATGGTCATGGGATGTGGTTGTCAATGGTAACACATCATTCATCGTAGGATGGTTCGCCGGAACCGCCACATTTGGATCGACCATCCTGACTTCTGCTGGAGAGAGGGATATCTTTGTTGCAGCTGCTGATTCAAGTGGATCTTGGCTTTGGGCTACATCTGCAGGAGGGAGTGAATATGACTACGGGATGGGTATTGACCTTTCACCCGACGGAACATTGCGAATTACAGGTTATGCAGTAGGGCCCGCTACCTTTGGAAATTTGACGATGGGTGGGCAAGGAAATCGTGACATATTCGTTGCTTCCCTCGATCAAAATGGAACATGGCTTTGGCTTTGGTCAGGAGGGGGACAAAGCCATGAGGAAGGAGTAGACATCGGTGTTGATGATGATGGAGATTGTATAGTGGTGGGATATCAGTATAGCTCCACTGCAACTTATGGCTCATCAACAGTAAACAACTCTGATGATGCAGATACGGTCATTTTATCGATCGATGCAAATGGCACATGGCAATGGACAGAAGTCATTGTTGCTGATTTCGCCCGGCCACACTCTGTCGACGTCGCCCCAAATGGGAGCAGTATATTCGTTGGAGAACATGGTGAGCCCGTAACTGCAAATGGTCTAACATATCCACTCAACGGAAACAAAGGTCGTGATGATGCTTACATCGGTGCCCTAGATAAGAATGGATCGTGGATTTTCTTCCAGGCCCTAGGTGGGGAAGAAACCGACCACCTTACCGCTGTTTCCTTAGATGGCACTGGCGGTGCTTTCGTCGCGGGAACCATTGGTTGCCATTCAGGTACGGCTTGTACCAGCAACATAAGTGGATTCAATATTTCTGCCCCAAGTGAAGGGGCCAGTATACTCGGCCACATCTCAACAGGTGGGGTTTGGACATGGGTTACTCAAATGAACAATAGTGCAGCATCAGGAGGTTCAAGCACCCCAAATGACCTCGCTGTTGGTCCAAATGGCCATGGTTACATGACTGGTGAATTATTCGGAACTGTGCAATTTGGAAGCCATAATGCGACTGCGAATGGAACGAACGCACATGACCCATTCATTGCATCCTTCACCTCCAATGGAAATTGGAGATGGACATTAGTTGGGGGGAGTGCTGCTTCAGATCAAGGACATGGAATTGATGTTGGAGCCTCTGAGCGAGTCATTATTGCGGGGTATGCTGCACCTAACGGCCATTTTGGATCACACCTCGTTTCAGGAACTGGTTCGACGGTTGCCTTCATCGCAGCGAGTGCACCACTCGACCCCGATGGAGATGGGGTCATTGCGCCCGCTGATCTATGCCCAAAGGGTGATTCGGGATGGACGTCGAGCATCCTGACAGACTACGACGGGGATGGGTGCAGAGATGCAACCGAAGACCTAGACGATGATAATGATGCTATTTTGGATGCATTCGATCGCTGTCCTCTAAGCCAATTAAACCTCACAAGCACCAATGACCATGATGGGGATGGATGCTGGGATGGAGAAGATATGGATGATGATGGAGATGGATCACCTGATGGATCGGATCATTGCCCAAAAGGGCGAATCCCACTTGCGAATGAAACTTGGGAAGATCACGACGATGATGGGTGTCATGATGCGAGTGAAGACTTAGATGACGATGGGGATGGAACTAATGATTCAGATGACTTCTGTGCACTGGGTGAACTGAATTGGACTTCATCGCCAAGTACAGACCACGATGCTGATGGGTGTCATGATGATTTAGAGGATGATGATGACGATTCTGACGGGGTCTTTGATGCCGCAGATTCGTGTCCAAAAGGTTCAGTAAGTTGGGTCTCAAATTCATCAACAGACCTCGACCAAGACGGGTGTTTAGACCATTCAGAAGATTTAGACGATGATGGGGATGGAGTATTGGATCATTTAGATTCGTGCTCTGATGGGATGACTGGATGGCGCAGTACGAGTTCGACCGATCTTGATGGCGATGGTTGTAGGGATGTAGACGAAGATGAGGATGATGATGGAGACAGCGTTCCTGATGTGCGCGATCAATGTCCCCGACAATTGGTCACCGGCCCTGACACTGATGGGGATGGGTGCCAGGATAGCATCGACGGCGATGCTGATGGGGATGGAACTGATGATTTAAGCGACCAGTGTACATCTGGCGAAGTAAACTGGACATCATCCCCATCTACAGACCATGATGACGATGGATGCCATGATGATTTGGAGGATAATGATGACGATTCTGACGGGATCTTTGACGCCGTAGATACCTGTCCAAAAGGTTCAGTCGGTTGGATTTCAAATTCATCAACGGATCACGATCAGGACGGGTGTTTAGACCATTCAGAAGATTTAGACGATGATGGGGATGGGACATTAGATGATTCAGATTCATGCCCTGATGGGATGACTGGATGGCGCAGTACGAGTTCGACCGATCTTGATGGCGATGGTTGTAGAGATGTAGACGAAGATGGGGATGATGATGGAGATGGGATCAACGACCTGATTGATGGATGTAGGCTGGGCCAAATTGGATGGATTTCAACACCAGCGCTTGACCATGATCAAGACGGCTGCTCCGATGCAGAAGAAGATCATGATGACGATAATGATGGCATTGAAGATACAAATGATTCATGCTCAATGGGACTTGTTGCGTGGAACGCATCTCTAACTACTGATCTAGACAGCGATGGTTGCGAAGATGTTTCAGAAGATTTGGACGATGACGGGGATGGTTTAGCTGATATCGCAGATCCATGTCCAAAAAATGCTTCAAGCGATTGCCCACAGATTCCCGTATCCACTACAGCCAACCAAACCGACATGACGCTGAACAACACTGAACAAACAAATGCTGCCAAAGAGCATGATGATGGAAATTTAAGCACAAATGCCTCTTCAAACCTTGCTGCAAGCACTGATGGAGCAGCTGGGAAGAGTCCAACATTGACCTACTTGGCAATCACAATGGTCAGCGGAGTGATCGGACTCGGTATCGGCTTAGCCCTGCGGTCTACTCGGGGCACCAATGAGTTTCAGATGAACGAAGAAAGTTCCGCTTCCGCTGGGGAGATGGGTCAGTCAGCAAACAATGCACGTTCCACAAATGCCGAAGTTATGCATCAGATGAACATCCAAGTTATGAATGAATGGAAAGATGAGCATGGATATGCATGGCGTCGATTAAGTGACGGGCAGGATCAATGGTGGGATGGATCATTTTGGCAAAATAGATGAATAGAAATTTGATCGATTAGAAGCACCGTCTGATCAAGAGATTTTGAGGTCTCCATCTTCGATCAAAGTTAGATTATCTCCAAGAACGAGGGTTGGATTTCGCATGACCCCGCTGACGTGAATTCCGCATTGAACACGGCCCCCCAAGGCGTGATTATCACCAATCGAGAAATAGCACGAACCAAGGCTCTTCTCATCTTCAAGTACATTCCCAATAATGCGTGCTGATGGATTTAATCCGAAACCAAATTCTGCAACGGTCCATACGTCAGGTTGCTGAGAAGAGGGGAGCACAGATGAGGCTTCTTCATACATATCTCGTATTCGATCCGCTTCAGATCCTCCTTCAATTGATGTAACCATGCCATTCCTAACTTCTAATCGAAGGGGTTCTGAAAGTAATGAGGCCTCAAAACTTCCATCGATAACAATCGTGCCATTCATTGTACCTTCTTTGGGCATTCCAAACAATTTCCCCGCTGGTAAATTTGTTACCATTCCGGGTCTGTGACAGATACCACTATCTTCCTTTGACCACCGGCTACGGTCAATCAAGAACTCAATATCAGTACCTGCCTTTGTCGTCACACGCACGCGTTTTTGACGTCGTATTTTTGAGTAAATAGAACGTATTTTTTCGCGTATTTCAGCAAAGTTTGCCGTCATTCCACCTTTGACAAACATCTCTAGAGTTACTCCAGGCATTGTTGCAATACGAGCTCCCTCTCGACTTGCAGCAATTCTAGCACGAGTGTGAGTCAAACTGTATCTTGTAGGAGCAAGAATCACATCTTGCTTCCGCATTAAGTCGGCCACGGGAATGGGGGGCTCATCCCCATGCCGCTTACCTGTTGGCATCATTACCAATAGCACCCGGTCAGAAACTCGATTTGCAGCAATAAAGAGGGATCGTGCTACAAGTTCACTCAGTGCATCTGTTACAATCAAAACATTTTCATGGCGAGCAATTTCCATGCATGTTTCGACAATCGTGGTTGCTGATTGAAGGACAATCTCCGCGTCCTCAACGCCGTGCAGGCCGCCTTCAAAGTCCATTGTATCTCCTGATGGGGACTCGGTGGCCATTAGACTTGATCCCCTTTGACCTCAACTAAGCAGCCTGTTGACCCCTTTTTAACGAGGAGATTACCTTTGCTCCAATCGTCATTCAAACGCTCAAACGCGGGTATACCTGCAATCACCGTCAAACGATTCCACCCGGTCAGGCTGCGACCACGAAAAGGAGTCCAGCCAACTTTGCTCCACGAATCTGCATCTGAAAGTTCGTGCTCAAGGCCTAAGTCAACGAATGCAAGGTCACCGGCACATCCAATATCCAACCGACCTAAACGATCAAGTTGGTAAATGTCAGCAGGTGTTTTTGACATCCAACGGGCAATATCCGAAAGGCTGCACTTCCCCGAATCCCGGTGTGTCATCATAACGGCTAGAGATGTATCAACTCCTGGCATTCCTGATGGCGCATCCAGGGCCCTAGATACTGATTTTTCGGCAAGTGTGTGTGGTGCGTGGTCCGTTGCAATCGCCCCAATTGTGCCATCGTGTAGACGTTCCCAAAGTATATCACGATCCTTTACTGTTCGAATGGGGGGATTCATTTTGAGCCGGGTTCCTTCTCGTTCTACGTCCTCTTCTGCAAATGTAAGGTGCTGGGGGAGTACCTCTGTCGTGATGCGGTCCCCAGTCCGGCCACGTAGCCAATTTGCCTCTTCGCCACTTGTTAAATGGAGAACATGCAACCGGCTTTTATGGGACTCAGCCGCCTCAACTGCTGCTTTTGTGGCGAGTAATGCACATTCTACATCACGCCATTCGGCATGTGCGGCAATATCAACTCGGTTGGAAAAAAGAGAGGCGCGTGAATTGAGGCGCGCATTATCCTCAGCATGCACTGCAACTGGCCCATCTGTAAGCTCAAAAACACGCTCTAAATCTTCAATTTGGTCGACCAGCAGATCACCTGTTGAACTTCCCATGAATACTTTTGTTCCGATTACACCCCGCATTCTTGTTCCACTTTTACTTGGTCCCCCAACCATATTCGGCAACTCCCCAAAGTGCTCTGGAGATGCACCTGCAAAGAATCCATGCCGCACAAATGAGCGAGATTCGGCCTCGAGAAGGCGTGCTTTCATTCGTTCAACGGTTGTGGTAGAAGGAACGGTATTTGGCATATCAAGCACGCAAGTAATTCCACCCGCAAGAGCCGCCGCACTTCCTGATTCAAAGGTCTCTTTGTTTGGATGTCCAGGATCTCGGAAATGCACTTGCGGGTCGATAAGGCCTGGAAGAACCGCTAGTCCTGCCGCATCAAAAACAATCTCCACGCCTCTTTTTGGAGCATCAAAGTGTCCGTTGCGAATGCAATCCATTAGGGGCAGGGAATCACTTTTTTCCTCTAAATCTGTACCAATTTCAGTAATAATGCCATTCTGAATTCGAAGGTCTGCGTCCATTATACCAGATGGACTAACCAAGCACCCGCCGCGGACGAATAAGTCACCTGTCCACACGTTAACCTGCCTGAGGGGGGGGCTCCTTGATCTCTTGTATGCCTCTCGGTTACTATGGACAAGGGACAAAATACCGTGCCGGTCCTCGTGTGGAGAGGTTCTAGACTCATCAAATCCTTCGAATCTGACCCATCTGTTGTATTGCTTGAAGCACTGAGGAAGGCGGGGTTAGAAGTCCCATCGAATTGCCAATCTGGGACTTGTGGCACCTGTATGATGACATTGAAAAATGGTGCAGTGACTCACCCAGACCCACTTCCAGCTGGAATTGATGAGAACTGGATTGAAGAAGGTGCATTTCTTGCATGTGTGGCAAAACCTGAAAGCCCAATTGAGATTGATTTACGCCCTCCAATCTAATTATTGAATGACCACTGACCCGAATTTAGCGCAGAAGATTCAATCGCATGACCTCTAGCGCCGTTTGGTGAGTAGGTCATGGCCCCTGTATCGAGCCTCGCGGTCCGGATCGGGCTCAGGCCACGTCTTGCCATCCAATCTGGACCCGTCCTCATTGCATGTGGACTAGGACTGATGGCAGCGGGAAATTTACTTTCAAGCACTCAAGGAACGGATGTATTCAGAAGAGTAACATTGCTCTACGTCCTTGTTCCCGTGCTACTAGGCCTCAAGGGGAATATCGAGTTGACTCTTGCAAGTCGGCTCACATCTGCTTGGCATTTGGGACTGCTAGACACGCCGCGTGAACGCCTCCGTGTTGCGATAGGAAATCTTGCGATTGTTGAAACACAAGCAATATGCATTGGTGCGCTGGCTGCTGTTCTTACCCTCATTGTGGCAATGTTTTTCGGACGCCAGCCCACCGGACAAGATGCGCGTTTGTTGGTTGCTGCAAGTCTAGTTACTGCAGCTATTGCAGCACTCGTTTTATCGATCATAGCCACAACAATCGTCCTTTTTGCGGGTAGGTTTGGCTTAAATCCAGATAATGTGAGTGGGCCTTTAGTTGCAAGCCTTGGTGATCTCGTAACACTTGGTCTTCTCATCACATGTGTACACGCAATTGATGGCACAACAGATACAGTAAGATTGGGCCTTATTGGCTTGATATGCGTAGTTGCAATTACGGGTTTTATGGTCGCCGGAATTCATTCAACTACAAAGCGCGCACGAATGGAGGGATGGACTGCGATTCTTTTTGCAATGTTGATTGGAGGAATTGCTGGATTAATTCTTGAACGAGTTGCACCAGTTGTACCTCTGATTTTAGCCATCGTTCCAATCATCAATGGGTTAGGAGGAAATGCAGCTGCAATTCATGGAAGCCGGGTATGCTCATCACTTCATGAGGGGGGTGAACGCCCCTTGGGGGTTCGTAGAACTCTTCTGCTTGTTACATTAATTGCGCACCTAGTAGTTCTCTCAGTATTGCTCCTTTGGAGGAAGAATGACATGCAATCTAACATACAGGTTCTTCTTGCAACACCACTGATCTTGATCGCACAACTCGGAATCGTTCTGAGAATCACAGAACCTATTGCAGATCGTGCATGGCGCTCGGGCCGGGACCCAGACAATTCAGTCCATCCCTATGTAACATCATCTGCTGATTTACTTGGCACATTTTTCTTAGCAATCCTATTGTGGGTGTTGGGGAGCCCTTGAAACCAAATAGAACTACGGGAGAATGTATCAATGAGACCTTGGCGGCTATTCCGACGACCTGATGTGCGAGCAGAACCCCTCGCAGTTGAAGCGAGAAAGGAGGTGAGTGAACGTCCACGTTCCGTTCGCGCACTCCTAACTGAAATGAAAGACATATCTGAATTAACAATCGATTTGGCATGGGCTGCAATTGCATTTGATTCGCGAGCATTTGCGGCTGAAGTTGAGACGATGAATTTGAGAATGGACCGATTGTTGTATGAAATCAGGATTGCAGTTATGCTTTCAGCAAGGGACCGAAGATCTGCCGAGCAGCTCGCAGGACTGCTGCAAGTTGCAAATGCTGCAGAAGATTTGGCAGAAGCCGCTGATGAACTTGTTCAACTGCTCGACGCGGATCTTGATGAGAGGCTTGAACTGCCATTTATGATGAAACGAGCAGATGAAATCATGCACACAGCAGAAGTCCACAAAGATGACGGGTTTGATCTACAAACCCTACGCGATCTATTGCTTGAATCAAAAACTGGTGTAAGGGTGGTTGCACTAAAGAGGACCAAGCGCTGGATATTCGGTATTGATGCTGATCAGCGACTCAAGGCAGGAGATCTGCTCATGTGTAGAGCTGATTCTAGTGGATATCAACGATTAGCTGAATTGCTTGATCGAGAAGATCTCCTTGAAGGGATCGGGGACGTGGATACTGCGCCTTCTGAATCATCTACAACTTCTGCGATTGTGGCTGATTTGGAGCAGAATGTTCGTGACCCTGTTGATCTTTTTCTGGCCATGAAAGAAATGAGTGAATTAATGGTTGATTTGGCCTATTCTGCATTGCTCTTTGACAACAAAGGAATTGCCACTGAAGTTCATTATCTTGATGAAGAAATGGATGACAATTTGTATGATCTGCAGCGACTTGCAGTAGATGGTGTTGCAGTATCTTGTCGAGCTGATGAAAATATTGAGGCGGTAAGCCCAGATAGGGCACTTGCATTGCTCCGACTTGGGGGTGCAGTGGAGGCTGTTGCCGCTGCTGCCCGTAGCATTGCCGACGTAACATTACGGGATATCGATGCACATCCCGTCTTAGCAGCAAGCGTGCGAGATGCCGAATCAACCGTGTTGCGAATTCACCTAGATGATGGAACTACAGAAGATGTGGGTGATGAAATAGAATCGGTCCCGTTTTCTCTTACAGGAGACTTTTCATCACTTGGAATCCTTCGCTTATCTAGCAACACCGGGCTTTGGATAATCGCAATACGAAGAAAAGGAAAACTTATCTTCGAAATGGACCGAAACACCAACCTACAAGGTGGAGATGTGTTGATTTTGCAGGGGCCTGTGGAAGGTTTAGACAGGATGAGGGAATTATTTTCGCCAAAATGACATGTCGCAACGTTGATGATGAAGTAGGGAGGGGATTAGGGCGTGAGCAGCGGACCTGTTGTCGGCGACATGAACATCGCTGACGAGCATGCCTTCATCTCAGCCAAGGCCACAATGGCTGATGTATCGGTTCTTTTGGAAGAAGATCCTTGGGCTGCAGTCTTCCTTCGTGATGATAAATCACAAGAAATTATAGGAGTGCTTACTGTTGAGGCTGTTCTTGCTTCAATCGCAAAAAAAGGAACAAAACCAAAATCGATAAAGGCTAGAGACTGGGTCAAAGAAAACATCATACGGCTTCCAGTATTTTTGCCTCTTGAAGAAGCAATTCAAGTGATGCGTGAGCAAAAACCAGATGCTGTCCTAATCGTTGATGGAGATGCAAAGATTGTTGGTTACTTTTCACCAGAAGACTATGCCGATGCTACTGCCGCATTAGAGGAACGAAAGTCCCATTTAGCAAAAATTGAAAAAACCTCAAAAGCCATTGCAGTCCGTGATGATGACATCGCAAATACACTCCTCAGCGATCAATTTGAGGAAGAGGATTGGAGTGATATTTCCCAACATCGGCAGGCATCCTCGAATATAGATAAAGAGGCAGAGGGTGAAGATGAAGAAATGACGGAAGAAAAAGAAGTCTCTGCGTCAGAGGTATTCATGCGAAGAGTTCGTGGAAATATGGATGAGGATATCGTTGATGCTGAAACTCTCGCTGAAGTGGAAGAGGATGATGATCCATGGAAAGAAGTCGCTGCAAAGAAAAAGCCACCAGTGAAGAAAAAGAGATTGAAAAGAGATGAGGTTGAGGGGATTTTGATTCGTGTCTATCAAGAGAATTTTGAAGAGCCTGAGAAAAGTCAGAGGTTGGAGAAAATTCCGAAATTACTCGATCATTATGAAGGTCGGTATGGGCCGATGTTGGAAGAACTCTACGCCAAGTATGGTGAACCACAAGAACCTGATCAACTTGGAGACGACGATCAAGCACTTGACGATGTTGACGGACACCTCATGGTCGAGGCCTCAGGTATCCAGACCGACGACGATTTCGGAGGACCCGAAGACGTTGGAGGAGGAGATGAACAAGCACTTGACGATGTTGACGGACACCCCATGGTCGAGAGCACCGGCATCAAGACCGATGATGAAAAAGAAGATCTCCCTGAAATTGATGAAGGCCCCAGCTCGGCAGTTACAATGATAGTGAGTCAAAATGAGGGGCACGCACAAGAACATGAGCACAAGGCAGATCTCAGTGAACAACAGACACCTCCTGAAAACCCGCCACCAGCAATTGAGCGCGTAGAAAGTATGCCAGAGCCATTGCCTGAGAGTGAGCATTCTGAACCCGTGCTGGAAAGTTTCCAAAATAATTCAATTAACGAAGAAGCCGACTTTGAGACATGGAACTTGGTCAAGGAAAGTGATGACCCTGAAGATATTCAATATTATCTCGACAATTTCCCATCAGGGAAATATGCAGTACCTGCAAAATTGCGGTTGAAAATGTTGTCCCGGTAGTTGGAGGACTTCTTGAGCCACCGCCCCTAGGGGCAATTGTGCTGGGGCAGGAGATACCAACGGCCCTAGAGGTTCGAGACCTAGTAAAGATGGCCAGAACTGAAATTCGGCATAGTCCTCATTTGCAAAACATCATTGTCAAAGGAGCACTCATACGGCCAACGATTCACCGGTCCGGGCACTGGTACTTCACCCTCACAGACGGTGAGGCATCCATTGATTGTGTGATGTTCTCAAGATACGCAAAATCGACCATCTTTGACCCATCAGAAGGTGATGAGGTATTGGCAACTGGTTCCATCGATATTTTTGTCGCAAGAGGGAGAATGCAATTGATGGTACAGCACCTACGCCCGTTATCGGGGCAAGGGGCACTAGAAACTGAAAGACGAAAGTTGCTTTCCATGCTTCAAGCGCAAGGGGACCTCAATCGTATTCCAAGGGAATTGCCATCCATTCCAAGACATATGGCATTGGTTACAGCTCCTGGTTCTGCTGCTCTTTCAGACATGTTACGAATTGCTCGAGAAAGATACGATCGTTTACGGATCACAGTCTTTGAAGTTACAGTTCAAGGTGAAAGAGCGGCCTCATCAATCACATCTGGCCTTTGGAAGGCCGCACATTTTTCTGAAAATGGATGCTTAGGTCTTGAAGGAGAGCCACCGGTTGATGTGATTATAGTTGGTCGAGGGGGTGGATCTCCAGAAGATCTCTGGGCATTCAATTTGGAGCCCGTCGTTGAAGCCATTCTAGAGATGCCTGTTCCTGTGGTCTCAGCAGTTGGGCATGAAAGCGACCACCTCCTTTCTGATCTTGTGGCAGACTACAGGGCAGCCACACCATCTCATGCCATGGAACTCGTGGTGCCTGAACGAAATCGTCTTGAGATGCGACTTGACGAGAACCGAATCTCGTTATCTAGAATTGTTAAACGACAAGTCGTAGAAGGTAAGGAAAGAGTTCGTGCAAGGAGAAAAAGGCTACACACATCATTGCGGATTGGGCATCATGAAGCATTACAACATTGGTCGGATCTAAGGGGGAAACTTTTGACTGCCAGTAGTGCTACGGTTTATGCTGAAACTGGGCGGCTTTCTCGAATCTTACCAACACTTACAACGGCGATGTACATCCAACTTTCAGATTATCAGAAGGAGAATGCTAAAAGAAAGCAACGTATAAGTAGCCTTTCAACAACAATTCTGACACGTTCTAGAATTCGGCTTGAGCGATTTCAGGCTATTCTTCAAGCCATTGATCCAATACGCATCCTAGAGCGGGGATGGGTTCAAGTCATTAATCCAAAATCGGGCACAATTATCGACAAATCCACTGAAGCAATCAGGCATGACAAACTGGACTTGCAGTTCTCAGATGGTCGTATTCGTGTGTCAACAAATGGGGAAGGGGCTATGGACAAGGACGTGTAGCCGAGTCTATGAGCGAAGAAGAGGAGGAGGCCAGCGAAGAGGTGGTCGGTGCCGAAAATGACCCAAAAATTACAGATGGGAGTGGGGAATACCAAGCGCCTGATGCTGAAATGAGCGACGATGAAAGCAGCGAGGCTGAAGAGCAAGTTGAGGAAAGCACGGAAGAACCAGGACGAGTTCGTAGAATCCCGCAAAGAGCACAACAAAACGCTCCTGCGGCAACTAGCACAGAACCATTGGGCTACAATGCAAAAGTTGAGCGCCTTGAAGCCATTATTCGCCGACTTGAAAGTGGCGGCCTAGACCTCACAGAAACCGTTGAGTTGTTCGAAGAAGGATTGCGTTTGCAGACTGCATGCGAAGAAGAGCTGACCGCTGCCGAAGGACGACTTCGAGAATTGGCAGAACAGAGTGGTGGAGTTGAAGCTCAAGCTCCTGAAGCCGGAGAATGAATTCAAGATTCTCTACCGGCATTCACCGCTCTAGTCCAGCGCTCTTCATCTGGGACATCTAGAACACGTATCATTACTGATTTAATTCGGCGTTCTTTGAGGAGACGCTCGCGTAACTCAATTAAATTGAGAAGAATGACTGGAGAATGAGGGCGGGTGGGTCGTATCGCAATGCGAACTAAGCCATCCTCTGAAACATCTACTGCCCTAAGAACTCGACGATCAATCATGGAACAAGTTCCATGTGGTTCAATCCAATCATCTAGAATCGTAGCCACCTTGCGGCGGATGCGGTCGCGAGCCCCCAGATTTAGCACCCCACATTTTGTTTCTCAAATTATAGACGATCAAGGTCAATTTGGACGACATGGTGTAATTCAACACGACTGGCGCCCTCACTCCTAGCCCGTTCACCTGCGGCTTCTAATGCACGTTTCGCAAACCCTAGTGTCAACAAAGGCCCAGTTGTTCGAAGACTGTTCAAAATCATCTCGCCACTCGACCGCAACAGCCCTTCTGTTACAAGATGTTCAATGCGTTCGGCCTGATCATAGTGCATCAATAGAACTTCCTCGATAGCATCAGAATCAACTGGTAGGCGAGCAAATGATTTCGCAAGACGCCGCAATGTTGCTGACGTTAGAACGCCTGCTCCAGTTGCACCATCTAAAACCGAATCCAATGGGTCATCATCTGATGCTTGAGAAGGCTCCTCATTACCCTCTTGAGGTGAGGTTGGCGCCATTGTCTCAAGGGCTTTCGATAAATGGCGGGGTTTTATTGTCCCAACACGCTCATTTGAGGCGTGCCGTTCTGCGTGACGAATAATATTTGAGAGAAAACCCTCGATTTCCTCGATTCCTCGCTGAACTGCTGCTGAACCAACAGAATCTAATGTTGAAATACGATCAATCATCAATTCTCGGGTTCGGTTGTAATTTAAGCGAGTACGACTCGGGTCATCTAGGGTTTTACGTTCGGGATCTTGGCCTAGAGTTTCTTGTTCAATAGATGGAACTAGATGGTCTAGGCGTTCTAAAGAAAGCTCAACAAGACGTGATTTCACATCCGCTGAAATTCGCAGATCGGTATGGTTTGTTGCCACGGCCCCGATGTGCGACGCGGCATATGGTTTCGCCGGCATGGAAGCAGGCGGGCGCACCAAGACCTTGAAACCTCAGTCCCACCTGACAAGGGGATCCCATTGTGATCGGTGCGTAATTGGCTCAAGTCCCTCTTCTGTTCGAAGCCACGAATCTTCAACTCCAATTGCCCCATTTTCATAGACAAGTTTTGGTTCTATGGCCATGACCCCCCCAATTGGTAGTGGGCAGTCAAATCCTTCAGCAACAACTGGCGATTCATCAAGTTCAAGCCCGATGGAATGGCCTAGGAAGTGTGTTTGGTCGGGTGTCTGTCCCATCAAATTATCTGCCCGTCCCAATTCTGCCGCAAGTTTAGAACCTTCTCGCCATGCATTTGTGCAAGTCTCACCGCGACTTAATGCCTGAACAACGCGCGTCTCAATTTCACGCGTGTCTTCAAGACGTTCGTCCCAAACACGATCATATTGTCCTGAAACAAACATTCGGGTCATATCTACAATGTAGCCACGATGTGCATGCACTAAATCAATCAAAACGGGTTCATCTTGTTTGATGACTCTCATCCCAGACCCCATACCCTCGGCGGGATGAGGGCCCAATCCGCCAACTGCTGCATCAAAAAAAGAAGGAACCCCACCCGACCGTCCCGCCACAATGACTGCGCGGTCACAGGACATTGGATAGCGACGACATCTCACATGCCCCCCAAAACCCGAAGACCGGCTCACCTTTTCCGCTACTGCTGCTAATTCCAATTCACTTTTACCCACGCCACCCGCGCCCATAATGGCCTCAAACATGTTGCTTTGAACAACTGCTGATTCACGCATGCGCTCAATTTCCCAATCAGATTTAATTTCACGCACGCTTCGTGTGATTGGAGATGCATCTGATGGTTCAGAGTTACCATCTAACCGCCTTAGACTACTCCAAAATCGTGAGATGTGACCTTGTGGAACATCCTGAAGTTGGAAAGATGGCGCGTCTTTGACACCACGTTCTGAAAGAATCTCATCTAGACGACGAGGATTTGGGTGCACGGCTATTTCATGAGGAGAATCATCACCTCCTGCATCAAATTGAGCACGAGGAAGAGAACGTCGGACCCATTGGATGGGGCCATCCCCCCCTGTGCCAGATGCGGGCAAAAAGAATGAGCTATTCTGTCTTCCACCACACAAATAATGCAGGTCAACCGGATGCATCACAAGGGCGCCCTTGTGCCCTGATTCCGCAAGAGCATCAGCTAAACGGGATTGACGTGATTCAAGTTCAGAAACTGGGACACGAAGGTCCATATGATCGGAAATATCGAACATCGAGTTGTGCGAAGAGAACCAATGATTTGATGATGAGGGTTCTTGCTGCAAGAAAGTTTACTCTTCGGAGGATGAGTTCATGCGCTTTTCAAACTCTTTTCTTCGTTGTTTGGATTGACGCATTTCAGCCTCTGAAATTTTTGTGCGGAGGCGATGCCATAACCATGCTATCCCAACTGCTAAGACAAATCCATCAATAATCAGCAGGACCAACGTCGTATCCATTGGCATGGCTCACCGAGTGCAGGTACACTGATGAGACATTCCACATTAACTAGCGGGGAAGAGGGGGGTTGCTTACATCAGCCATTGCATCATCTATGCGAGATGTTGCGAGAGTGCAATAATCAGGGTCAAAGTCCCAGCCAATGAAACGGCGGCCTGTTCGCAAAGCTGCAATCGCAGTTTGGCCAGATCCCATAAATGGATCTAGAACAATATCTTCTTTGAATGACCACATTTCAATCGCTCGACGGGGAAGTTCTTCTGGAAATGGCGCAGGATGCCCAATTCGTTTTGCCGAGGCTGCTGGAATCTTCCAAATTGATTTTGTCCAATCAACAAAATTTCCTTTTTCAATGGTATCCGTGCGCCCATCATCTCGTTCTGCGGGGGTTCTTGGCAATCGATAATCGCCTTTTGAAAATACCAATATATATTCGTGGACGTCGCGCAAGCATGGGTTTGAGGCACTAGAAAATGACCCCCATGCGCAAGAAACACCAGCACTAGCCGATTTATCCCAGATCACCTCGCCCCTCATGAGAAATCCGATATCAGTCATGAGGTGATTGATGTGGCTGGAAAGTGGAATATACGGTTTACGACCAAGGTTTGCCACATTGATGACTGCTCGCCCTCCAGGAACAAGAACGCGGTGAACTTCAGCAAATACGCGATGAAGGAGGTCAAGATATTCACAAAGAGATAGGTCATCATCGTAGACCTTGCCCGCATTATATGGTGGCGAAGTAACCATCAAATGGACGCAATTGTTCGGGAGCGAGTCCATGGAACTTGAATCACCACAGACAATTGAATTTTCAAGTTGAGTTGGGAATTTTTGGGCAGTTCCAACATCCCTTCGTTTCGCGAGCCCTTCGTACATTCGACTCCCATAATAAGATGAGGAATCATGTCCTTCTCGTCTTGAGACACCAAATGAAGATGTTCTCGTAGAGGATTTTTTCCCCTTTTCGTCATTCGTAGAAGTGGCCATGCGCGACGGAAAGAAGATGCCATGTCCTCCGGTTAGTAAATACCACTGTAAAAGAGGGGTTAAAACGTGCTTTAGAAGCAATCTTTCTTTTCGCGGCGCGCTCATTCAACCGGAGCAGACATCAACTCCATGCGGTTGCGACGAGATATGGGCGGCTTCGCCACCCTTGACGATGTCGAGGTTACGGGCAAGACAATTCTGTTGCGTGTTGACATCAATTCACCACTTGACCCCGCAACGGGGGCATTTTTGGATGATACAAGAATTCGGGAGGTACTCCCCACGCTGAATCGACTTGCCCGCTCCGCTGTTGTGGTTTTAGCACACCAAAGCCGGCCCGGTAGAGATGATCATACGAGCCTTGCCCCCCACGCACGTGCACTGTCTCGTTTGACAAATCGGGAGGTTCTGTTCGAAGAAGGTTTGCCATCTTCTTCTTCAACTATCGCGCGTATTGAAAAATTAAAGTCTGGACAAATATTGATGCTTGAGAATCTCCGTTTCCTAGCTGAAGAAAGCATGCTTACAAAACACGATGCTGAGCGTCTAGCAAGAACCCATCTCGTTCGAAGTTTATCTAGCGCTGCAGACTTATTCGTGAATGATGCCTTTGCTTGCGCTCACCGAAACACCGCTTCAATGACGGGGTTGGCTGCTGTAATGCCATCTTTAGCCGGGTTGCTGATGGAGAAAGAAGTCAAAAAACTGGAAAAAGCGATGAAAAGGCCAAAGTCGATTTGTCGAGCAATCCTTGGAGGAATCAAGGTTGATGATTCTGTTGACGTTGCTCGGCACCTATTTGAAAGAAAAATTACAGATGAAATATGGTTTACAGGAGGGGTGGCAAATTTCATGCTTCATGTCGGCGATGTGGATATTGGAGAACCAAGCCGCTCTTTTTTGCAACGTGAAATAGGGGAAACATGGGACTTTACCATCAATATGGCCAAAGAATTACTCAGTGAATATGGAGATAAAATCCGTTTGCCCACTGATCTAGCCACTTCCGACCAAGGGCACCGAGTTGAAATCGCCGTTGAAGAACTTCCAAACCATTTGCCGATTTTAGATCTAGGATTCAATTCAACGCAGGCTGTTGGATTGGCAATTCGAGAGGCAAAAACTGTTATTCTTAATGGACCTGCGGGGGTATTTGAAGACTCCACATTTTCGCTAGGAACATTGGAGATTATCCATGCTTGTGCTGAAACTGAGGCATATACTGTTCTCGGAGGAGGGCACACATCTGCTTTGAGTACACAGATGGGGCTCAATGATATGATGGGGCATGTTTCAACTGGCGGAGGGGCATGTCTAGATTTTCTTGCCGGGCGCCCCATGCCCGCAATCAGGGCATTGAAAGATGCTTATGAGCGGATGGATACAATTGACTGATATTCATTGGCATACCGATTCTCTTATGCTGGTATCTAAAGTGGCCATGATGGCGCCACTGTAGCTTAGTTGGTAGAGCACCTGATTCGTAATCAGGAGGTCGGGAGTTCGAATCCCCCCAGTGGCTCCAAATATATTGAATCGCATCGCATTTGCGTGTCAAATCAATTTGGAGAGAATGCTCAATTCCCCAAGTAACCACACCCATTGAGTCAGGAGCAAAAACCGGCGGGAGATTGAATTGCATGGCCCTCTTAGCCAATCTGCTAGAGATTGCCAAAGAAGCGGTCAACCGATGGATGTGATTGCATGGATGTTTGGATTCTTCTTTCTTTTCTAGCATTCCTTGGGTTCTTCGCAGCCGTCGGTTTAGCAAGCATGCGCGTGAAACAGGACACAACCGATGATTATCTCGTTGCAGGAAGAGGGATGCACCCCGCTCTTGCAGCACTTTCTGCAGTGAGTACGTGGAATTCAGGATACATGTTCATCGGTTTCATAGGATTTACCTACATGATGGGGTATTCCGTTATCTGGATCGGTTTATTTTCAACGATAGGCCAGTTGCTCGCATGGGCTTGGCTTTACAAATTCATTCAGCAGGAAGGAAGTGAGCGGGGAGTTCGTTCCCTTTCTTCTCTTGTTGCGGAAAAGGCAGGGGCCCCTGAGGCGAAATTAGCAGCAATTCTTTCCGTGTTCTTCCTCTGCATCTATGCGGCCGCTCAGCTTACTGCTGGCGGAAAAGCTCTGCTTGTCATGATGGGATGGAGCGAAATTGTTGGAATTCTCATCGGTTTTGTTCTAGTTGTTGCCTACTGCTATGCGGGCGGTATTCGGGCATCCATTTGGACTGATGCTGCCCAATCATGTGTCATGATTGTGGGTTCAATCATCCTATGCTGGATTGCTCTTGGAAAAGTTGGCGGGTTCTCAGGACTTAATGACGGGCTTTCATCAGAAGGTGCATATCTGGTCAACTTGTTGCCCCCGGACCTTTCCTTTGGGATTGCTCTCTATATTCTTGCCTTCTTCCTTGGGGGACTTGGTGTTGCTGGACAACCCCAAGTTGTTTCTCGTGTGATGACACTGGATTCTGATAAAGATAGGAAGCAAGCAATGATTTGGTTCTTCGTTTGGCAAACCCCTTTTATTCTCATCATGCTCATTATTGGAATGGTAAGTCGTGTTCTTTTCACAGCTTCACAATATGATCCTGAACTAAGCCTTCCGCAAATGGCCATGGAAACCATGCCTCCCATCGGTGTTGGCATGATTCTGGCTTCGATTTTCGCTGCGACAATGTCAACTGCTGATAGTCAGGTGCTGGCTTGTACGGCCGCCATCACTGACGATATCAAACCGGAATGGAATCAGAATCATAAGAGAACAAAGCAAGTCACACTTGTTGTAGCCGCAATTGCCACTTCCATTTCCATCGCAGGGTTGTATATCCCTGGGGGTGATTCCGTCTTCACACTTGTCGTTCTTGCAGTGTACGGGCTTGGCGGTGTTTTTGTACCTCTCTTAATTTTGAGATGGGGTGGATACAAACCCGATTCAACCCACTCGATTATAATGATGATTTCGGCGTTTGTGGGTGTAATTATTTGGGTGTGGCTTGGTTTTGGCGAAGATGTATTCCCTTCCGTCCCAGGAATGGGTGCAGCATTTGCAAGTCACTTCCTTATGTGTGCTTTCAGAGAAGAGTCGGACTCCAATGCACTTGGGCGTTTCAAGTTGCCAGAAATTCAGAAGAGACAATTCGTTGGTTATGGAATTTCTCTCCTTTTTATTGTAGGGGTTGTTGAAGGAACGTATGCAATCTATGCGCCAGATTCCTCGGCAGATTCAGATGCAATGGACAGAGTAGGAAATTGGAATGTCAGCGTCTTCGAGACTGTGACTATCCTGCATGAGACAAAAATATTGGAAGATGGAGAGACTCACGACACTTTATTCGAAGTCAATCCTGATCTGAATATCGGTTATGTTGTATTTGATGTTGATTGTGAGGATACTGCACCGGAACCCGGTGATTGGACAGATCGCGTGGATGCCAGTAGTGATGTTAGTGAAGTCGAAGGAGATTTCGAGGATCAATCTGCATCTGGAGAGTGTGCAACACCAGGCGATGAGGGAATCGAGATCCGATGGGATGTGACTGCTAGGTACATTGGACAAGATGTTCATGATGGTGGCAATTATAGTTACGTTGCTAACAATACGAGCGAGGCAGAGTTAAGGGAAACCTGGACAGATGGAGGGATGGGTGGAGGGACTTGGTCTGCCACGATTACAGCAGATGTCAATTCGCCTCCATCCCCTCTAGGTTCAATCATAGATTCTGACGAAGAGTACGAAATCTTGTGGGTCGTAGTGACATATGAGATTGAACTACATCCGATCTCCTAAGCGGGGGCTTGATTGCGATCAAGCCCATCCCCTAAGCGATGTTGAATTTAGGGCGCAAGCCGAATACGTGAATACAGACACTTGTTTTCTAGGATAATATGCTGAAGGATTGATGAGGATGTCACAAGTTCGATGGTTGATGAATGAGCCAATTGACGAGGCTGCGGTCCTTGTACGGTCAACGCGGCTCATTGATGAAAATGGAGATTTGTACCATGGAGATGTACTACTTCACAATGATGGTTCATGGACTCCCGGACTAGGAAATGAAGATGCAAGGTCTGTTGTTGATGGGAAAGAACGCCTAATCACGCGAAGCCTTCAGAATTGGCATACACATGCTGCTATGTTGTTAAATGCAAGAGATTTCAGTGATGGGTTACCTCTTGATGAATGGTTGAACCAAGTGGTTTTTCCAACTGAACAGAGATTATCTGAAGAACTCGTCCGAGTCGGAACTCGTGCAGCTGCTGCTGAAATGATTCAAACGGGTACGACGTTTTGTGCCGACATGTATTACCACCCACAGGCATCTGCCGAAACACTCTCTCAGGCAGGAATTAGAGCACTTGTTGCAAGCCCAATATCAGAGCCGCCAGTGCCATCATATCCTGGGGGATCATCTGAAGCGCTTGAAGTGGGAAAGCGATTATTCGATGATGATCCGCCTGAAAGAACTGAATTTGCACTTGGACCACATTCCATCTACTTGTGCGAAATGGAAACTCTTGACGAAGTTGCTGGACTTGCTGAAGACGTTGGAAGTGCGGTTCACATCCACATGGCTGAAACAAGGCGTGAAGTTGCAGCGTGCCATGAGCAGCATGGGGGCCCCCCTGTGTCAATTCTTGAGGGAAGAGAATTCTTTCGCAACCCCACTATTTGTGCACACAGCTCTTGGTTGCGAAAAGATGAGATTGGAATCCTTGCCAAGAGGGATGTAAAAGCAGTACATTGTCCAACAAGTAATGCAAAACTTGCCTGCGGAGGAACGCTTTCCATGCCAGCACACCTAGATGCCGGTACTGATGTGCGACTTGGAACAGATGGTTCTGCATCATCTGGGCAGGGTTTGGATCTTCGACAAGAGGCGAGATTTGCTTCTCTCATCCAGCGCCATGACCATTGGGATGCAACACTAATGCCCGCATCTGACACATGGGCTTTAGCGACAAAGGGGAGTCGAGATTGGGTATCTTGGAACCTTGACGACATACGCATGCGGCCCTATGGGCGCAACGGAAGGCGGCTTCTAGGCCATCTTGTCTATTCCAATACTGAATGTCTGGATGTGTGGGTGGACGGGCTTGCAGTACGACGAGATGGAGTTACACTCACGGTTGATGACGGACACGCAGCTGATGAAGTGGAGCGATTAGTAGACGACTATTATGATGGGCTTGGCCCCGAATAATCAACGGCGCTTTGCCGGCTTGCGGCGTGGCTGGTCATCATCATCATCCTCATCAAGGTTCACGGACTTTCGACGAGCCCCTCTACGGCGGATTACGGGTTCATCGTCATCATCGTCGTCGTCTTCATCGAGGACTACTTTCTTTCGACGACGTTTGCGGGTGGGTCGATCAGGAGTGAGTTCATCATCCTCTTCATCCGAAGAATCAAGAGATTTCTGTTGAGGTTTTGAATCACCCGAGGTATCCACATTGCTGTCAATATTTGATCGGAGGTCATCTTCAGAGGTGGCAGATACGCCCATGAAATTGGACATCCAATCATCCATCTCATCATCATCATCATCCCCCCTCCTACGTTTCTTCTTCCGAGGATCGCTCGTGGCAGATAATATCACCATCAAAGCAAGAATGATCAAAAAGACATTCATGGCCATTGAAGCAAATGCAACAACGTAATTTGCATCTCCAAGGACTGGTTTGTAACTCAGTTGGGCTTCAGGTTCAGGCGGGCCAGTATCAATCTCTGTTTGACATCTAGTAAGGCCCAACTCATCACGGTCACACCAATCAACCAAGAATGAATACGATCGCGTGATGACTTGGTTACCACCTGCGTCCGTTACTCGGAATTTTATTGTGTGCTGTCCTGGTTCAAAGTTCGATGCGGGTATATCTATGCGGAAAGCAACATATGGGATTTTTTCAACTCCTGCTTGCCGATAAGTCAATTCAGTAACCTGTGCAAATCCCAAATCATCAATGTTGAATTCAACGCGAGTGACATTATTGTCATCTCTCGCAGCACCTAAAGCGACTAAATCCTCTCCCCAAAGATATCTTGTCTGCTCACTTGGGGAATATAACTCCACACTAGGCATGACTGCATCTAGAGACCAACCATCAAATGCATGAATTACAGAATTTCCAGCAATATCTTCTAATTCAACAGTTAGATTCACATCAGCTAACGACAGACCTTCTGGGATCACGAGTGTTGTTGTATACACAAATTCCGTCTTCTTCTTTGCATATTCTTTTTCTTCGGGTAATAAATACTGGCCTGTTGTTGTGGAGACATTGACAAGGGGTTCATATCGATCTGCCAACTCTTCTGATACCTCAATGACAATTTCGTATGGAGAACCTGGTTTGAGGTATTTTGTAGGAGGAGTCGATGAATCCTTTCGTATCACAACAGTCGATAATGGGGCAAGGGTGTCTTCACGAATTTCAAATGCATTGCAACCAAGTGTAGCACAACTGATGGCACCACCGTGGAGGTTGAGGTCCAATTGGATATTCCCATATTCATCTTGAACGATGATCGCATAGTAACTCTCGCGTTCAACACCATGTTCAATCTCAATCTGTTGTCGCACCGTACCAACTCCCGCAGTAGATCGGCCGAAGGGGCCATAGACAAGAGTCCACCCTGGTTGAGCATCAAGTGTTGTATTACTGACTGAGACATTTGTTTGAGTATCAAAGAAAGGATCATTGGGGCCAGTCCATCGATAAATCAGATACTTGTTATTCATACCATTGCTAGTATCATCGTCCCATACAATTGTGGCTTTGGCTTGGACGCCGTCGACCACAGTATTATCGGGGTTATATTTGACAGGATAGGGAGCTAATGTGTCTTCAGCAACACCCACAAGAAGAGCATTTGTGCCGGCTATGTACTCAAGGTCTTCTTTTGGTTCACTTTGATTAAGCCATTGTTTATACTCTGTTGTAACTGCATAGTAAACTGTCTGGCTTACATCATCTTCCACTTGAATGGTATAAGTCCCACTTCCTTCTGAAACATTTGTGGCGATTCGTTCAACTGTACAAAAATCAATTTGACCAAGATCACATGGAATAGATGAGCCGGTAATTGGAAGGTGTACACCAATATCGGGGTTGTAGGAAAGATCGTCAACTTTGACTGGACGAGACCTCCAAATAGTATATGATTCTCCTGAGACATGCTTTGCGTCATTCCATGTTATTGTGGTTTGGCCCGTGGGGCCATTGAATGAGGCGGAAATATCAGTAGGAAAGGCTTTGTAATCAGAAATAGTATCTTCAGAAACCGCTTTTCGAGAGACGCCATTAGTTACGACAAGGCGTTCATTTCCAGCCGAGTCCTGAGCCGTAATTGCATAGTATGCATCCCGCATAACCCCAATTGGAATAATGGCCTGGATTGAATCTGTATCACAAGATGATTCCACAGTGGTTACCAACTCAACTCCAAACTCATCGGTTCGAGTAAATTCTTGAGAACTGCGCCAAATATGGTATGTGTAGGGAACTTTCATGCCACCTTCTAGTGGGCAAGCCCAAGGAATATGGGTATACCCACCAGTCGCATTTCCAAATGAGAAATAACGCACATCACCTAATTGCACTTCACCTGGGGGCGCATTATCTTCTAATAATGGATCGACCAATGTATTTGAAGACTTAAACCTCGTATCCTCATAACCGGGAAAACGATAAGTAACTGTATAGTACATTTCACGATTAGAGTTGGGGGGAATGGAAACAACATATGAATTAATCCGGCTACCATTCTCATCAATTGCGGATAAATTTGCAATCTCTGTTCGCACATTCCCAAGGTCAGCCCATTTTGCAGCCGTTGCTCTCCAAGTGTGCTCATAAATGATAATATTATACGATTCATTGCCTGTCTCATTAAATCTAGGCTCAATGTCATTCGCATTGACCCATTGTAGCGTGGTGGAGGATGTGAACCCATTGAATGAAGCCGTCAACAAATAAGGGGTCTTGATAGGTTGAGAGGTTTCGTTGATGCCTTGGGATTTTGTAGTTTCTGTAAGATGAAAAATTGGCGTACTTCCATTCAAAACTGTCGAAACCATGTAGTAAAATGTCCCACTTACATCAACAGGGAGTCCAAAGGAAAAGTTGTGACTGCCTTTTGCACGTTCACCAGAACAATCAATTGTTGGGATATGAGAATCACATACATCTTCGTTCCCAATTAATGTCGCATATTCAGTGAAATTTGACTCGAATGGGCGGTCTGCCCGCCATATTTGATAATGAGAGTCAATCATAGCGGTGAGGACATTAAAATCTGAAGTTTGAATATTCTTCCATTCAATATATGACACCTCATTTACTGAGTCCGTACTTGCAGTTACATCCTGCGCTTCAAGTTCATGTTCAGGCGCCGCATGGGCTGAAGGAAACCACGCAATAACTGACAAAAATAGGAGGCCCGCACATAGAGTCCGCCGGCGACCATTGAGCACAAACAGATTCAGATCCCCGATTAGTAATAAACTGACGGGAAAATAAATGCAGAAGATGGAGAACTCTAGCACTTTATGAAATTTCGTCGATGTTGGAACCTAGTGCGCCATTCATCCAATCAATATGGCGCTTGGATGTGAATGGACAGCCCTGATTGATCCATGCAATTACAAGCGAGGCGAGATCGGAAGTTGGGCATCGGGTCGCATCAACTTCAAGAAATGGCCGTGAATCATCCACAAGGTCGAGCTGAGGGCCACCAAGCAGCTCCCACTCCACATTTTCCTCAACCTTCGATCTCGTCCATCCTCTCTCATAGAGGCGGGACGAAAGAATCGTTGGTTCGACGCGAAGGATAATGATGCAATCAAGTGGAAGATGGTGGGAAAGGTGGCCATCAAGAATGGATGGTCGTTTGATCAAATGTGGTGAGCGAGACAAATTATCACACAAAAGAGGAATATCCACTGGACGCGCACCATCATCAAAATCAAGGTCGCCCAGCGCACCAGTGCTTCTCGCAAGGTCCACTACTTGGCATACAGGCCATTCCAGCAATCTAGCAAGTAACTTGGCGAGGGTCGTCTTCCCCGTTCCGGGGGTCCCTGTGATTCCAATCCACAGCCCCTCGGACTCATCATTTGGCACCATATCTAGCCAATGGGAGACGGGTCATGTTCATATGCACCGTCGCATACTCCGTTAGTCGGTATCCATGTCTGACACTGCTGCGGTGGCGATCGTGCTCATCACAACTGAGCCCGGAAACGAGGCAAAAGTGTATGATAGATTATTGGAACTCAAAGAAGTCAAAGAAGGCCTTGTCCTATTTGGTGAATACGACATCATGCTTCGAATCGAATGTGCTGATTTTGGCATGCTGGGATCTCTCGTGATCAACAATATTCGTTCACTAGATGGGGTTGAGACTACAAAAACCCTCACCGTCGCCCCATCACTTAACTGAGGGGGACTTATGTTCGGAATGGACGATCCAAACAAGGTACTTATCCAATACCGACGCTACGTTCAAGATGGACGATTAGAACTTGCAGAGGTCATGGCCAAAGGCCTATCTGATCGGATGTCCACAATACCACAGAAAGAGAGAGACTTAGAGATGCAAGGAATTCTAGTCGATGCGTTACGTGATTTATTGGCAATCCTCGAAATACGAGAAAAATGGAAGGATGGAGTCTCCACAATACGCCCGTTCTTGAAGGAAAGAAAGGTATATTGGGATCGTCTAAGAAAGGAGGAAAAGCAAGAATTATCTGATGCCGTTGCATTTGAAACCGCTGATTGGGTCCAATTAGGACGGTTATATGCTGGAGTCAAAAAATACAAATCAGCACTTAAAGCATGGAAAAGTGCACGGAAAATTGAGCCAGAGCACTTGGAAGCTGCTTTGCGTCCTTTAGACATGCTGTTAAGAAAAAATGGTTCTCTAACGAAAGCAGGGAATTCTGCCAAGGAACTCATCTCTGCACTCAAAGCATTAGGCCCAGTTACGCAGCAAGGAAAGATGCACATCGTTACTCCAAGAGGAGACCACCCCCATCCTCTTGAACGAGTTTTAAGCGACATTGACCGTTTTGTTGGAGGGGGGATTGCTGATGGGGAAGCGCGTCAATTGAATGACATAGCAGATCAATTGAGAAAGCAGAAAGAGGCAATTGAGACAGGCCTGCAAGCAGCAAATGCAGAGATGGCGTCTGCACTAGACAAATTGCAAGTTACACAAGATTACCATGAATGGGCTGGCGGAGGGCGGTGAGTTTAGCCACACTAAGTTTCAAAATGCATATCGTATCGGTGGGGCATGTCTAAAGGGACTATTGCTCCAATTGAGATCACTGATGAACGGATCAAGGACATTCGGATGCACATTACAAATGTGGAATCTTGTGGAAGAAATATTCGCAAGCTTATTGCAGCACCTTTGGACCCACCACATGGATTATCCTGGGAAGTTGCTGCTGCTATCGAAGTGCTTGAGCCACTTGGCCAACGATGGAATATCGAAATATGTGCCGCGCTCTACATTGGAGGAGCAAATCGTTTCAATGAATTAAGGACCCTTTTGCATGGGATCTCATCACGCACGCTTTCAGATAAACTGCGATCACTAACGGAAAAGGGATTTGTTCATCGGAGTGTCGATGAAGGGCCACCAATCAGAGTAAATTACACACTCACGGCACATGGTGAGATTGTGGGAAGGCTTCTAGGTCCACTGGTGGCGTACCTTAAAATCGAGAGCGGACTCATTCGCGCATGAAAAACACATGTCAAACAGCGATGCAGCAAATTCATGGTACATCACTACCCCCTCCACACATGGCACTGGTTGACCAATGGCGTCGGCAACGGCCTTGGCTTGCTATGGGGCTTGCCGGAATTGGCAGCACACTTTTAGGCCCTGTTGGATTTGCAAGTGGACTTATCCCATGGGCCATACAAGGTGCTGCATCTACAGATTCTGCACGAATTGAGGGGCCTGAAGATCATCCTTTGCGACATAGAATCATGCGTATTTTAGTTGATAGGCCAGGGCTTGGCTACCGCGAATTACAAACAGTTCTTGGAGCGGCGAATGGAACACTTCGCCATCATCTCGATGTCCTTATTACGAGAGGAACTGTTACTGTTGTCCCAGTAAATGGTAGAACATGCCACTATGCAGGACACCCATCACAATGCATCGAATTAAGAGGTATGATGACGAGTGATGATGTTCGTGCTGCAGAAATGCTCCCCCATGGACTATCCCTGCTCCAGCGCCTAGTTGTAGAGGCATTGGATGCTGAGAAGCCACCACACACACAAGCTGAATTGTCTAGGCTACTTGGTCGTAGCCGGGCATCTGTTCATTCTGCCGTCAAGGTTCTTCGAAGAAGAGGAATATTACATGCATCTAAACTATGCTTAGCACCTCATCTGGAGCAAAAGGGTGCAAATGGTGAAAATAGGGCTCTTGACTATGAATGGTCTGATCCGCGCGTACCTAGATGATCAATTTTGACGCTAGTGGCTTGATCATATAGGGAATAGATCATTATCCCCCGTACATCAAGCCAGTCTATGCTTGATGTGCGCATTGAAGAACAACCACTTGCACCAGGTACGAGAGATCGAGATGTGCTGATTGAGTGGCTCTTGAGAAGTTTAGGATTAATTCGTAGACAATCCCGAGCAGCTGCAATCGACTCAAGTCAAAGGCCAATTGCTCGCATTCTCAATGATGTTTTTTTGGCCGAACCAAATGAAGGATTCGATGCAAAACAACTCGGAGACATACTTGGAATCTCAACTGCGGGTTTGCATCAGCATCTAGCTCGCCTACGCGCATGCCGCTTGATTAGTTCAAGTGGAGAGGCAAATGATGGGTGGAGAGCACACCACCTCAGATTCGGATCTATTGAAACTGCACTAAATCTGCTTTCATCGGAGTTGCGAAAAGTGCTGGAGCACACCTTAAATGATCTTGAGCCATTGTGGGATGGGGGGGAGAGGAAAAAAAGCGAGAATTTGGATGAGGACATCCACTTTTCACTAAGAATTCGGGATCCAAGTCCCTTTTCCGACCCACAAAGGCCCCTCACCACATGGATTCGAGATCATGGGTTATGTGGTGAACGACCTGGAAGAGATGGGGAAGTCGAAATGCAAGTTACGAAACTCATGGAGAGGATATTTGGAGACAAAAGACCACTTGCGATAGATGAAGTCATGGATAAATACGGAGTTACTCGATCACGGGCTACGCGCCTCCTTGAGCGTTTACGCGCGTGTGGGTTGGTATCTAGGCGGCCCTTGCATGAACGATTGCCACTTGCTCTAATGCTATCGATATCTGCTCAATTGACTCGAAGAGATGAAGCATGGTTACTCGACAGTAGACGGCTGGGTGGATTTCCAAATGAAAAGGGGAAACAGATACTATTGCGCGTTAAAGCGGGAGACACGCCTGAAGCAATCGGAGTCATTCTTGACACAGTACCCCGTGAATTGGCATTGCGCACATTAGGACTTATAGGGGGAAGAATCCCCTGGGGTCATGTTCCTAGCGGAAGCACGATGAAGGAAACATGTAGGGTTGTTCTTACACGTTTAGATCGATTTAATGCTCGAATGATGCGGGTTGCTCGGCGCCTAAATCCATCATGATTTCACAGAATCATAAGGGGATAGAGATTTACTACAAGCATCGATTAGTGCAGCAAGGTCATTTCCGATGTCATGCATACGACGACGAAGTTCTGATCCACCTTGGATCCCTTTGGTAAATGAGACTGCGTGGCGACGTAACCATTTTAGCCGCAAAGTCCCTTTTTGACGAGAAATATCCACATACCTGCCAAAGGCCCACGCCTTGGCCGCACGCTCATCTTCGTACGTCCATTCATTTGAGCAAGGACCCCATGGAGGGTTTTTCACCGGCCACCCAAGTCCCTTTTTTATTCTCCACATGATATGTGGTGCTCCAATGGCTGCTCGACCGACCATAAGACCTGATGCGCCTGTCGCTTCTAAGCAAGCTGCGGCTGAATCCGCATCAACAATATCTCCATTTGCGATAACGGGGATATCTACTGCTTCAACCACTGCCGCAATTGTTGACCAATCTGCAGATCCTTTGTAACGTTGTACCAAGGTTCGCCCATGTATGCATAAACGAAATACACCAGCGGATTCAAGTCGCCTAGATAATTCAACAACATTGACAGATGTGGAATCAACACCTAAGCGTAATTTTGCAGAAACAGGGATATTTACTGATTGAACAATGCGAGAGGCCATCTGCACAAGGCGATCAGGTTCACCCATGAGGGCTGCACCAGCACACGTGCGTGTAACTTTCTTCGCCGGACAGCCAAAATTGAGGTCGAGAACGTCTGCTTTCCCCTCTAGCATTTTAGCCGTTTGGAGCATATCATCTTCATTACCACCAAAAATTTGAGCAATGAATGGGGTTTCTTCGGTGTCAGTCTCAAGACGATCCCATGCCTTCGCCTGATCTCTTGCCAAGGCTGAAGCACTTGTGAATTCAGACACTGTTTCATCAGCACCGATTTCACGGGCAACGAGACGAAACGCTAGATCAGTGACGCCAGACATCGGAGAGAGATACAATGGAACTGCATCAATTTCAGAAAGCATGTTGGGCCGCCCTAAAAGGCGGTCTCCCATTCTAACAACTCATGAAGACCGGCCCAAGTTTCATCATCCATCTCGCCACGCTCCTTGAGCACTTCACGAGCAAGGAGCCAGTAGATGAGGGCAAGGCTACGGCGCCCCTTGTTGTTTCCAGGGAGAGCGACGTCGACATTCCTGAGCATGTTATTTGCATCGACAATACTAGCTATTGGCAATCCACTTCCAATCGCTTCAGTTACCACTTGACTGTCGGCTGCAGGGTCAGTTACAAACACAACTGAGGGCTCAAAATATCTTGGAAGGCGAGGATTTGTAAGAGTGCCAGGAACAAAGCGGCCAATAATGCCACGAGCGCCGATGGATTCTGAAAAAAGGCGGGCTGGGCGCTGTCCGAAAGGACGAGCACAAGCAACCAATATTTCGTCGGCGGGATAACGTGCCAGCATTTTAGCGACAAGCCGTATTCTAGAATCAGTAAGCCTCCAGTCAATCATATGGAGACCATCATCACGCACGTGGCTGATAAATCGAAGCATATCTGAACTGCGCTGAGTTGTACCAACATCAACTGCATTTTCGATATAAACATCTGGGGCAATAAGAAGTTCGAGCGCTGTCTCGTCTTCCATTATAGCACCTCGGGCGGCTTGCCGACCCGACATCCCTTCAAAACCACTTCGTCCAACAAGGCGCACAAGCAGAGGCATCTCTTATGTCGCTTCAAGCACCTCACAACCCATGGCCATCAGGGTTGACCCTAGTGCTCCCGAGCGGCCTCGTCTCGAAAAAATCAATGCTAAGGCGGATGAAAATGGATTTCTGCGATTACCATCCGGATCGGCTGTCCCACTCTCAGCATCAGACCTTGAGCGCCACGCCTATTGCCCACTCTCTTGGTATCTTGCTCGAGCCGGGATTCAGGCTGTTGGAAGTGCGGTTAAAATTGGCCAAATTCGACACAAGCGGATTCATGATTCATATACAGAATTAGCAGACCTTCAGAACAGTCGGAGGAAAGAAGGTGTCATTTGGACATGGTGGATTTCAATTGTTACAATATTATTCGTCGAGGGATTAGTATTTCTTCGAATTGATCAATTCGGAAATACACGGGCGATTGGCTCCGGGCTAGTGGCACTTTCTCTTGCTTGGCTATTAATTTCAATTTTGTTGATTATTCTACCATGGCGTGATGTTCGAAACGAAATGATCAATGCACATATGATGGATGACGAGGACCCAGTAAACCAACTAGCGGGACCGGTTTTAGACTCTTCATTCCTCGAGGACCCTAAAATGGGGGGTTGGGGTTCGGCAGGATCAGTCGAAATGACCACGCTTCTTGCAGCAATAGGATTGGCGATCCATGGTATTGCTATACTTGCAGCGACTGAACGACTGCTTCTCGCCTTTATTCTTGCATTATTTGCGATGGTTTGGAATGGGTTGTCTGCTTGGCGATTGCATCGCTTCCTTCAAAATGACCTCGAGGTACGCCATTTGTCAGGACACCTTGATGTTGAGGACCATGCAATTGTGACTTATTCAGATGACGAAAAAACAGCCGGTTTGCTATTTGATGAACGAACTGGCCTCCGCGGTAGGCCCGATCAAATTCTAAGAGTGGAAGATGGGTTTATTCCCGTTGAGCAAAAAACTGGACGCGTGCCGAAAGAACCACATCAGAGCCACAAAATACAATTGCTCGCATACATCAGACTCATTGAGGCAACTACTGGAAAAGCACCAACGATGGGTGTCTTGAGATATGGTGAGCATGACGCACACCTCATTACATGGGATGAAGACGCAAAAAAGGTCCTTGAACATGAAATCCGTGAAGTTCAGTCTGCACTAGTAAGTGGGATGGCTTCAAGAAATCATGAGCAAGTTGGAAAGTGCAGATCATGTTCTCGTTTTCGTGCATGCCCAGAGAGGTTGATTGAAAAATAATCAAGTTTCATCTGCATGCACAAGCTCGACGCTTTCGATTGTTACGACCAAATTAAAACGGTCGTTAGATTCTATAATTCCACCTACTGAAAAGCCATACCCACGTGCCGTAACCTCAAGTGTCCAATTTCCGGGACTAGGGTCAAGCAAAGATTTCTGACCAGGACTCATCGAATGCGTGGCATTTTCTTCCCACTGGGGACTTCCATCCGGATTCAGCAAGCGATAAGATACATAACGAAAATCTGAAGTTTGGTTTTCGAATTCCTGAAAATCCATGTGTACTTGGAAAGCTAATCTCAAGGAACGAGCATCTTCATCCACCGAGATAGGCAAACTTTGAGAGAAGTATGATTCAGCAGGATTGAAGGATGTAAATGTATGATTCACCTGATGGGCCTCTAAAACAACATCATCACTTGGCGGCCCACGAATATTCTCGAGTAATTCACGCGTTGGCAAAATGCCTATGCATCCAGATGAAGTGAATACAAGGAGAATGGTGCACAGCACTGGAATGCGGCGATGTATCATGCGCCTAGATGCGCGCCCGTCCGCTTTCATAGGGTTCGTCATCACCAATCGGCTCGGCTGACCCTCTTCACGTCACTCGGGCATTTGTCGGAATATGATTACAATTTCAAACTCTTCGCAATATAGCAATGTGACTTTATCAATTAGCAAACAAGTTATTTAGAAAGAAATTAGCGATTATTCTTGGTGAACGGGTGGGTGATTGGTAGCCTCACGGCTCTATTGCTGACTTTACTTGGTTTACCACTTCTTCGATGGTATTGGAAACGAGAAGACCTACCATCTCCTTTAAAGGAAAAAGAAGAAAAAGAGAATAAATCTGAAGATCGGGTAAAACAAATGTGGATTCAGGCAGAAGATGAACTAACTCTTGAATTACGCGAACGGTCAAAGAATGTAAAAAACAGGAGAAACTTTCACCTTCAGCATTTGGAGGAAAGGAAAGTCAAACTGAATACAACACCACCCCCTGATTTCATTGAAGATTTGCCGACGATTGCATCAACAAACCGAGACATACTGCACACGGGGCGCCTTGGGCCATGGTATGGGCCACCTCTTGAAAAGAATGGATTTAGCAAGATTTTGCAATTCGATATCGTCAATAATCCGAAAGATCAAACTCATATGGGTGATTCAGATGATTTGATCGAGATGGCTACCAAGGGCAATTCCGGTTCACCCCGCAGGAGAAGGAAAGTCACCTCGCAGCCGATGATTGTTGTACAAAAAGAACTTCAACCAGAACAAGTTGCTGGAATCGAGAAGTTGGATTCAAATCCTGAAGAGATCAATAACCATCCAGCAGATGGTGGTATCAACCAAGGAAAGCGAACTGAAAAAGACGCAAGCACTGATGTCGAAAAAGAGGTGGATGATGTCGCTCATAGCAAAGCCGACGAAATCGAAAAATCGGCCCCCGTGAACACAGAAGCCGTAAAAGAAAGGCCGGAAGAGGTTGAAAGTTTGACGGTTCAGAAAATCAAATATGATGATAAACAGGAAAAAGAAGGAAAAAAGCCGGCTATTTCAAGTTCAAAAAAGAAAATGCTTCCTAAAAATATTGAACCCAAAACCTCTAGAGAATTATGGGTACGGCAAAGCGGCAATGACGATGAAGAGAGAGAGATTGGTTGGGTCACTGAAACATCAGATGCAGATGATCAAGTGCGGCGCGTTGAAGTTGCAAAGAATCCGAAAATGGTCAAAAAAAGGGGGAAAAGTCCATGGGGAATAGATGAGAAAAAGAAAAACGCTAGAAAACTCGATTTTCTAGGTTTAGATGAGAGTCTTCGCCCTGCGAGTGATGATGAAGTGCGTGGCCTCTTATCTGACCTTGATTGAGGCGTAATGGCACAATGTTCCGGCAACCGCTTTGAAGCAAGAGTGGAACCGGCTGAATATATGATGCAGCGCCCGCGGGGTACTCGCGACCATGCCCCTGAGGAAATGGAGCGGCGAATTGCACTTGAAATGAAGTTACATCGTGAAGCTGAATTGCATGGTTTTCGGCCAGTCAGAACCCCAATCTTCGAGCATATTGATCTATTTACTGCAAAATCAGGACCTGATATTGTAGATCAGTTGTACACATTTAACGACAAATCAGGAAGAGAGATGACATTGAGGCCAGAGTTGACCGCTCCAATCATGCGAATGATATCCCAGGGCACCTTGCGAGAACGTGCAAAGCCGTTACGCCTTTGTTACTCTGGCCCATGTTTTCGCTACGAAGAAGCAAAAAAAGGACGGTGGAGAGAATTTGATCAGTTTGGGATCGAACTCATAGGTTCATCTGGGCCCTTAGCTGAAGCTGAGGTTCTTGCATGCGCAATCTCAATGCTTGAGAAATCCGGAGTAGATGATTGGCATGTCAAAATAGGGAATGTTGAGATTTTGAGAAATCTATTATCGGCAAGTGATTTTCCTGATGAGTTGACCCCATCGGATCTTGAGGTTGCCATTGGGTCTGGATGGACGCAGAAATCAAAAAATGAGCATTGCCATGACATGGCAATGAGGCTCATCGATAAAGGATCGTTTGGGGAATTGAAAAACTTGTTTTCAGCAATGGGAGCCGACATGGGAATTTCACGAGTCATTGAAGAACTTGCCTCAATTAGTTCAGAACGTGATGGATTGGAAAGCGCAAAAAACCTGCTAAGCAAGGTTGGTATTGGGGAAACCCCACTTAGGGAGTTAGAAACATGTTTGAAACATCTTAGAACACTTGGAGCGCTCCCTGATGATTTGCGAATTGATTTTACAGTCGCACGAGGCCTTGATTATTACACAGGAATGGTGTTTGAAGCGCATGTTGAATCACTCAGGGGCGAAAGCCAGGTACTGGGCGGAGGGTCTTACAAATTGATGCATTTATTTGAACTTCCTGAACTAGATCCTTGTTGTGGTTTTGGACTTGGAACAGACCGGATATTACTTGCTCTAGAAAACACAGTGGCCTCGCCCAACCTAGCAAAAAAAAGAATTGCAGTAATCCCTCTCAAAATAGATGTAGATTTATGTCTACATATTGTCACTCTTCTTCGCAAAGAAGGGATTGGATGTGAAATAGAAACGCGGGCAAGATCTCTCGGGAAATCCCTGAAATGGGCTTCTTCTTCGGGGTTCACACATGCAATAATTGTAGGACCGGAAGACCTTGAAAAGAAACGAGTCACTCTTCGAAATCTATCCACGGGTGAACAAAAAAACCCATCTGATTCAAACCTAATCTCAGAGATACATGGATGATCAAACACATCGCCAAAGAACATCTTACCGAATAGGTCTTCATTAGATTGGACAAGGCTGCTGATTGAAGTGATTGTACCCCTTCTCAGGTCCCGATGAGTGTCTTACCACCACCATTCATGCCCCCGCTTGTGGGCGCTCTTGCTCTAGCAATTGTAGTGGCCTTGCTCATTCGTCCATTTCGACTCCCCTATACCGTTGCACTTGCGGGCGCGGGGATGCTAGTTGGATTGTTGGGGGCTGCAGCATTTGATTCTCTTGATACAGAAGGGGCATTGTCAGCAAATCTGATATTATTTGTCATCTTACCGCCCTTGCTCTTTGATGGCGCATCCAAAATGGATGCGAGGGCACTCAAACAGAATTGGCGTGCAGTACTGATGCTAGCCGTGCCTAGTGTAATAATCAACACAATTGTCATTGGAACAATTGTATGGGTCATTATTTGGAGTGCTGACCCGAGCTATTTCCTATATGCAATCCTCGTAGGTTCAATCCTAGCACCCACCGATCCAGTTTCTGTTTTAGCAACATTCAAGGAAGCGGGGGCGCCACATAGACTCTCAACTATTGTGGAAGGAGAAGCATTGTTCAACGATGGGACGGGTGTAGTTCTTTTCCAAGTTATTCTAGCACTTGTCCTTACTGAGGGGCAGGTAGGACTGAGTGAAACCCTTGTTTCAGGTGTTGCCCAATTTCTGATGGTCGTTCTAGTAGGGGCGGGAGTGGGCGCCCTGACAGGGATGGTCGCAAATACTACCTTGGATTGGACTGAAAATCACCTTCTAGAAGTCACAGTTTCTGTGGCAACCGCATTTGGATCATTTCTTTTGGCAGAACAATTTCATGGGTCAGGCGTTATCGCAGTCGTTGTGGCGGGGCTCGTGGTTGGTTCAATTGGAAAGGTTGAACGAATGACCCCCCAAGCGCGTGTTGCACTCGATCACTTTTGGGAGCAAATTGCGTTTGTCATTAACTCTGTTTTGTTTATCTTAATCGGTTTCGAAATCGTTCAGCGAATGCAAACTGCAGGGATGCGAACAATACCTCTTGCTCTTACCGCAATTGGAGCGGCAAGTCTTGCAAGATTGGTTGTTTATCCAAAATTAGCACTTTCACCAAAAGTAGGAGATCATGAGGTGCCAAAAGAATGGAGGCACGTCATTTACGTATCTGGTTTGCGTGGCTCTGTATCTCTGGCGCTTCTCCTTATCCTAGCTCACTTAGTCCACACTGGCGATTTTGACCATGGCATATATGATGATATTTTCCTGATGGTATCGAGTGTCGTACTATTCACACTTCTAATTCAAGGTCCAATCATCACGCCCTTGATTAAACGCCTTGGAATCGCTCACGGTGATGATGGGCGTTCAGAAGAATGGGAAAGAGCGATTGCAACATTGGTGGCAGAACGAGCATCCTTGTCTGAATTTGATCGATTAGCAGCAGCTGGGTTGGTAACCGCAGAAGGAGGAATGGCATTGAGAGCCTCTGCTAGAAAACGTCAGGATCTGGCTAAAACCACGCTCCTGAATCTCGCAAGTGACCCGGATTTCTCCCAGCGGCTCAACGCGCGCACTGAAGCAAGATTGCGTGCTGCTGCTCAAAGAGCCGTTGCTGATGCCGAGATTGTGGGACTTGTTTCAGGTGACGTCGGAGGATCTGTTCGCTGGTCCATCGATACTGAACTTGCGTTGCTGCTCACAAGTGAAGCTGCAAGTGGGGAAATTCCAATGCCTTATGCAAAGATACCCTCTTCAGACCCTTTGCTACATCTAAGTGAAGAATAAATCCCGCAATCATCGCTTGATAGTACTCCAAATGAAACGTGTAACGACAAGCCAAGTAGAGCCAACAAGGTCTCGAAGGTTGAAAATTGACCGGATGGGGTGCATTGGGAGCGAAAATATTTCTCTAGGAATTCCAATGCAAAATATTCGAACTAAATGGCCACGCTCCCTTGACATTCCTTTCATTGAAATTGGATAGGCACGAATCACGCGACGAAGGACGGCTTTGGTTCGTCCTTCTGTTTTTGAACGGTGGGATATGAATTTCCAAGTCGTTCTATATATTGAAATTTGATGGTTCACAGCGAGATTAGGAATGAACATAATAGGACGATTTATCGCATTCTGAACACGAATCGCAAAATCAACTTCTTCACCCACGAGGCCTTTTCCAGAAGTCCCTTGAACCGCACCAAAATCAGGGTTAAACCAATCATCCAACTGCTCAAATGCCACTTTAGAGAATATCATGTTTACGCCGATCGCATTTCGGACGCGATGAGGTTCCTTTTTGCGAGGTTTCCAGCATGAATTAACCCAATTTACTTCAGGGCACAAAGAGCGAGCCCCGACAGCATATGCAGGCAAGCTAGGACCTGTGAACCCAATTGCCTCGGGATGATCTGCAATCGATCTAAAAAGAGAATCTCGCCAACCTAATTGTAGAGTTGCGTCGTCATCGATAAAGGCAATCCAATCCCCTTTCGATAAGCGAACACCCATGTTTCGTGCCCCTGATAAACCAAGTTTTTTCTCGGATTCTTCCACACGTATAGAGACAGAGGGAAGAGACTCAAGGTGGCGAATTTCTTCTGCCAATTCAGGGCAGCGTTCAATGACATATACAACTTCGTCACCTGCACTTAATTCATCGCATAAACTTCTGTGCAAAGCACGAATGTACTCAATATTGGTGATAGTATATGAAGTCACGACTAGGGAAAGGAGACACTCAGTAGTTGTCTCTAATTCGACTGCATCACGTGCCCCCATATGCCGCCCCGACACGTTAATGGAGATGGCATTTCCGATGGGATGATGGATAAAAGGCTACAATAAACTGCATTCATCAATCTGCGGGGAAAGGGTCATCAATGGCCGAGAGACAACAAAGAGGCAGGTCTTCATGCGTGTGCTGCAGTTGACGGATTCCTATCCACCAACATCTGGTGGACTCGCAGGTCATGTCCAACGATTAGGAAGGGGGCTTCTGAAAGCGGGGCATGAAGTCACTATAGTGACAGCACCGCACCCTGAAATGCCAAAGCGGGATAATGGGGTTGAAATCCGCACAATTGAGGCAGGGTTAGGACGATTACCCGGTGCTAAACCCCGGGGAGAGATGGTTCTCCATCCACTGCGTGATCGGCGCCTTCAAAGAAAATTGCAGCGTATTGTTGATCAATGGAAACCAGATCTTATTCACGCACATGGGTGGTCACTCTTCCAAGCAGCACGCCTTAATTTGCCCGATAATGTGCAACGTTGGACGACATTGCATGACCATTGTTTCCATTGCCCTCGCCGGATGTTGATGCGACAACCAAGCAATGCACCTTGTAATGGGCGTGTTAGTCGATTTACTTGCATTCGATGCATGCGCTATACATTTGATTTACCTAAGTCACTTGTACTTTCTCTTGGTTATCCAGCCATACGGCGATTGCTTAAGCGCCTTGATGGTGCTGTGGCAGTTAGTGAATCTGTGGCCAGCCAATGGAGAAATCTAGCAAAGGGTCCCGAAATTGTTGTTGTTTCAAATATGGTTGATATGCCAACTACACCCATTCAGCCACACCCGAGTGATGATGATTTGAAATTGATGTTCCTTGGGGGCACTGGTGCTGGAAAAGGGCTGGATTTAGCAAGTGAAGCAGTACGTCAATTACGCACTGAAGGTGAAGCGATCTCTCTTACATCAGTCGGAACCACTTCAGCTAATTTATCACCAATTGATGGAGTTGTTCATATAGATCGCCTCCCACATCATGAAATCGCCACTTCATTAGATCTGCATCACTTACTTTTGGTGCCATCCACGATGAAAGATTCTTGTCCAACTGTTATTATGGAAGCAATGGCTCAGGGCCGTGCTGCCATAGGAACCGCACATGGGGGTACTGTCGATTTGATCGAAGAGGGAAAGACGGGATGGCTGGTTGAACCAGGGTCGGTCAAGGCATTGGTTTTGGCTTTGCGAGATGCACTAAAAGACAGGCAGAGAGTCATTGAAATGGGGATTGCTGCTCGTGAAAGGCTCATTGAAGGAGGATTTACTACCAAGAGTGTTGTTTCGTCTCTTGAATCATTGTGGTGGCCAAAATAATTGGTCTTTTGTGAATGTAAAAGAAGGTCATTGTCGTGGTTCGCATCGAATTTTCTGGCCCAGATGGGGTCGGAAAAAGTACGATACTCAATAACCTTGGAGAGAAGTCCACTTACCTAAACGTACCTAGGCCAATGCTTGCATCGAGATTCATACTTTGGTGGATTGGGAAGAGGATGGGTTCACCAAGCCTCCATAAAAGAGGGATTTTTCAAACATCTAGTGAAAGAAAGTGGATGCGAGATCACTGGATGAGCTATTGGATTCTCACCATCTCCACCTGTATTGACTTGTGCTATTTCAGGATGCGCCATCCTCTTTTTTCAATTCCAAGAAAAGACATCTTGTGGTGCGATAGGGGGTTGGCCGACCTCGCAGTTCGACTGATCTTACCCGATTTATTGAATGAGAAAGGGGCAAAAATTGGAAGAGCACGCAAAATGATGCGTCTTGTTGTCCTAATTATGGGAGCGCCCACAAAGATCTTGTTACTTTTAGCACCAGTTGATGTCCTATGCCATCGAAAAAGGGAAGACCCACCTGATGAAATTCAGACCCTATGCCAAGGATATGTTGCATTACATGAAGCATGCTTGCTCCCAACCGTCAAAATTGATGCGAACCGGGAGGTTTTACTTGTCGAACAACAAGTTCAGAAAGTAGTAAGTGAAATTTCAATGGATGATGTTTCATTACTAGCTAGTGCTTTGAGCACAATTGTCTTATTCAACAGCATTGGTGGACTTGTGTTTTGGCTTGTCGTAGGACTCAGATTCACAACTATAGAAATTGGAATCGCAGCACTTGCACTTTCTGCTTCAATGTTAATGGCTACTGTTTGTGCCCTTAATCTCAACCAAGGACTTGTTCATTGTCTTACACGATCTAAAAGGCCACAAAACATGTGGTTCTTTGCAACAACAATTCAGATTGCAATACTCAGTTTAGTCTGTGGTTTTTTTTCCGTAATCACATCGTCATGGTCCTTCTCATGGATTCCTTCTGAGTGGTCCGAGATAAGCACGCCCAATTTATTTGGAGGTGTATTTCTGCTAGCCGCGGCGACCATAATTTCACTAAATCGTGATGCAAGCGCAGCTGCATGGGGACGGGAAGAGTATATCCCCATACGTTCGCTATTGAATAACATAATTCGAATTACAGCGGTCATCATTCTACCAAGCCATACTGGACTCAATGTCCTCTGGGCTGCAGCCATAGGAATGACGGGTGCTGCGTTGATGCCTCAGTGGCTAAAACATACCCCATCTAAAGCTACAAAGCGGTTAATTGATGTATTTCATATTGGCCATATAAGTTGGTGGCAAGGACTGTTTTATTCATTGCCTGGTTTACTCCTTCCATGGATTGCTTCAAGCCGCGTGTCAATCGAGGTTGCTGGCGTAATTCTTGTGGCTTGGACATTAGTTAATTTGCCTTGGCAAGTCGCGGGAAGTGTTGCAAATGCACAAATGCGGGGGAGCCATCTTGATATGAGAACACGCCGAGAAAATGCATTTGCAATAGGTACGAGAATCCTGATCCTTCCAACAATTATACTTGCAATTCTTGATACACGATTGCTTTCATTGCTGGGCCACGAAGCGTCATTGATTCCTCAAGGCACTATTTTTCTAGTCCTGTTGGCGACTCCATTGATTTTAATGGGACGTGTAGGGATGATCCCATTAATCACATCTGCAAACCCATTAAGAGCTGTTATGACACAATTTGTAGCGTCAGCTGCATTCCTCGGAGCTTTATTCGCCCTTCCATTTAATCACGGGTTGGTCATTGGAGCGTGGGTCTGGGCGGCGATTGCGGCAGTCGCGTGGCATATGAGTAAATCCATAACTATCAATTCAAAGACTGAGACAGAAGGGAGTGAATGTGAATGAAATTCACCTTCCCTTCAGGTACTGAAATGTATGCCAAGTAAAGTGTCGACAGAATTGAATCGTTTGTCTTGGTACGTGGCGCATTCTTCGAAAAGAAAGAGCATCGGCGAATAATTTCCTCATCCAAATTCTAAACATCAGCCGTCTAGGCAATATCGGCGGCCAAAACTCGAGCCACGTTTCAGTTGCTTGTTCTTGAGGAATGGGCATGAGTTTTATCCATCCTTTGTGATATGGAAGGTTTTGTTTGATGAACGCTGAAGGGGCGGGTAAATTCCATGATTGCTTGAGTTCATCTGGAATAAAATTTGCAATACGAATTGACCATTCAAGCAAAGTACCTAGTTGTAGGCTCCATCCATGGTCAACTGCCTCATCGAGCGAGGACTGGTCTAAGCCTTCTGAAAATGCCCTATAAATTGAGAGAAAGGCATCCAAGCGCAAGCGATGGTCGCGGAGGACACGTGTTGAGGCATCAATCGTTACTTCATCGGTTCGACTGGGGCGTTGAAGTTCATGGCCCTCGATAATCCAAGGTTGCTTTCTCGACCAAACACTTTGTGATGGAACAACTGGAAAACCACCTTTCCATGTGATGCGTGGATATAATTCCAAGTGGAAATTTGATGGATGGATATACTTGACCGCATTTATATCGTGCTTCGAGGGTGTATAATCTAGAGTTTTCAAAATCGAGGTTGCTTTTCGGAGGTCAGGTGGCCCACCGATTAACAATAAATCTACATCTTCGCCCCAAGTTGGGTGATCACGTGCCGTTTTGATTGGGAGGGTAAGGATACCAGCACCCTCAAGTTTTCTTTGTGCCATTATAACGAATTGCAAATCACGTTTTCTGCGCTTAATCTCCCCTTCGGGATCTTCAGCAGATATGCGTTGAGTACCTGGAAAAAGAGACGGGTGGTCGAGTGCGGCCTCTAAGGCAAGAGAATTTTCTCGAACCCATGCTCTAGCCTGATCGAGAGGAATGCGGCCTAACCATTCTGAAACCGGACCTGTAAGGACCCTTTCTGCTGGCATTGCCCACTCCAACATGGATGGATTGAAGGCTCTGCCGATTGAGAATTTGCAGGAATAATCGGTTCGAGAGAGCACAATTATTCAGCGGAGGTTATCAATGTGCGAAGATTCGGTTACATTATGAAGGCTGGGCATGAAGGTGATGCCCCCACAACAGACAAAGAAGAGAGACACGACATGTTGCATCCTTGGCTTAAATGGATGATATTAGGCGCCCTTGGTGTAGCATATTTATCTCAATCCATTGTAGAAGATTTATGGGGAGATGAATCAGCAACCCTGATTCGTGTTGCGGGAATAAAATCTGGGGAAAATGGACTAAATTACTGGTTTTCCGAACCCACGATACCACATCTCTACAACATCATCTTGGCTTTTATTTCGTTTTCATGGGAAGGAATAAGCGGGCAGGAAACAACATCTTTAGGCCAGCTTGTTGCGCTTAGATTTGTTTCTTCGCTATCCCTTTGGATTATTGCATTGCGAGGAACAAGCTGGTTAGAAAAACGAGGGCATGGGCGGCGTGCCCAATTTATTTGGCTAATTGTTTATGGTTGTAACACATCGATCTTAGGGCTCGCACATCTCTTACGAGTGTGGGCATTCTCTACCCTTCTTATTTGGTGGCTCTTTGAAGAATTGTGTCTCCTACGTGAAGGGAATGGGCGGGTTTTCAAATGGGGCCTTGCCGCTTCGCTATCGCTTCTAATACAGCCCTTTTTTGCCCCATTGATCGTTATTCTCCACCTGCCCCTTGTTTTGGACCTCATCAACAATTGGAGAAGGGATCAAGTTCCACTGCTTTCCCTACTTGCAACCCATTTGCGAACGATTGCAATATTGCTCACCATCCTTTCTCCAAGTACAATAAGGGCTGTCACATTTTATCGCGCAAAATTCAGCCATGTGGTAGCGGACTTTTACATCCCAGAACCCACAATCGCAGCAGTGCTTGGACAAGGGCTGATACTGATTAGCCATGCTCGAGAATTTCATGCGGGAACGCCATTATTGATTGTTGTGAGTGGAGCCATCATGGTTCTCATAATGGGCTTTGGATTTATTCGCGGTGGATGGATTCCTTCTAGCAGTGCTGCACCTGCGTTTTTGTGGCCATCCATCCAATTGATCATGAGTCTCGTGATGGTACCCACCCTCACAAGCCGATATTATTCAGCTGCTATCCCGCTGATGATCATGTGTTGTACGATTTGGCTGGATTATGGGTTGCGGGCACTTGTTTGGTGGGATCAAAAATACCCATACGCTACAATGATCGCCTTGATCATCTGCCTATTGCCCGCACCCTATGCATGTGGTTCAAACCTATTCAGTGATGAAAATCCATCGTTTGTAGAACTGCAAAAATGGAGCCACTCGAAAGGAAATATTACACTTGTTTGGTCAGATACCGTGTATCATGAACCCGCTGCAAAATTCTATTGGCCAGATGCAAAATATTTTGAAAGCATTGGACCAAACACCCCTCCAGTATGCACTGGTGATGTATTGATACTCCACTTTGACAATTCTGATCACGTCTGGTATCCTGAATCTGCGCACTGGTCAGGCCATCGACTCGGTGGAGAAGTCATGCCTTGTGAGTTAATTCAAAGGTGATATCATGGCTGGTGATGAAGCGGATGAGGCCTTTTCAGAGCATTATCTGATGACCCTAATGGGAAGATCAATTCAACACATTAAGCAGATAAAAACAGATACTAAAATCAGTTTATTCATATTCTCAATTCTAACAATTTTGTATTTGTGGATAAATATTGAACATCCAAGATATTTCTCAAACCTCATCGAATATGATTGGAACCTTGCATCTTCTATCACTTGTGAAAAAGTGAATTCACAGGTCACAAATAATTGCAGCCCATTGTTTCTTTTTTCCCATGTGTTGGGACGAATCAGTAATGGTCTCCCATATCTCAACGAGGTAATAAATTACATTTCTCTTCAACTATTCAAAGGGGCTTATCCACACCGGTTATGGGGACTTATCATGCCAAATACGTTAGTAACTGCTGCTGGAATCGCACTCTTGTATGGTCTCTCTCGAAGACTAGGGTTTTCTCGTCCAATCGCGGTGCTGAGTGTATCGATAATTGTGCTCCTCCCCATACCGAATAGTTATGCATTTGAGGCACATGGATATGCCTTAATTTTCTTCACAACAGTTGTGTGTATTATCGCAATGGAGAGAATCATTGCTGAAAGACATCTTGAGAGATGTACGAGAAAATGCCTTGTGATCAGCATTACAGCACTTATCCTCGCATTTTCAACTCATGTTCCAACGTATGTATATGGAGCATTTCTTCTAATGCTCATTGCAGGAGTTGAATGGAGGCGGGATGATCATAACACAATTTTTCGGCGTTTGGCGCCATTTTCGCCATTCATACTGTTATTTGCAATTACATCCCTGAACGTGTTCTTACTAAGGGAACAACAAGGATCTACCCTGCCAACTGATGGGGTTTGGATTCAAGGACCTGTTGCGTTAGCCTTCGCCCTTACAAGTGGATATTTTCATGCTTACCAAATGTATTTGCCAGTGCATCCATTTTGGTTTGTCCTACCCCTCATCATTGCAAGTCCATTTATTCCATTGAATAAAGAAGGAATGGAGGAAGAAAAACACAAGCGGCTGGAAAATCCACAAGACACACTCATTGTGATTTGGATTGTTATTATTGGTGCATTTGTGTTCCAATATTTCGCGCAATATGTCAGTCCAGGTGTCCAGCATCCTAGATACAGCCCAATATTGCCATGCCTGTATGTCTTGCTCAGTTTGCGTACACTGGATTATCTGGCTAAGGGGCAACTTCCAAAGACATTAGGAAAAATTGAGGCATTGGGTCGGATGAGAAGCTTCTCCGTCATTGTTTGCACAATGGTTTTGATGGCACCCCTTCTTGTTGGGATTGGAAATTCAAGTTGGGAACAAAATGGTACCCCTTCATGGGAACATGCGGAAGAAATACTAGAATGGTCCAATCAGAAAATTGAATCTGGAAATCGTATCACAATCATCATCCACAATACGAATCTAATCCATGACATATTAGTCCATTCAGCACACGGAGAGGTAAAATCGGAGATATATGAATTAGGAGCTCACAGTTGCGCCCATGATCTCCCCTGCGCTCAAGCAAATGTCGATTCATTTGGGGCAAGAATCACTAACATATCTCTCCATTCCACACATGTGGCAATATTTACCCACCCATCATTATTTCCTGTCGCTGATGATAATTTTCAGGCACATATGAAGGGAATGGGATTTTCACCGATTCCTGGGTTTGAACACTCAGCAAATGGCAATCATTTATCTGGATGGGAAATGGAGAACCACAATTAATCAGCATGGGGGCACAGGGATGGGAGATCACACTGCACCAAATACCATCAGGGCCAGTGGTCTAGAAATTGGAGGTGTTTTGGTACAAGGGGTGAGTGATGATGGGTTTGATGGAGAAGAAAAGTGGATGCGGCAGTTGCTGGAGCATGTATCGTCGTCTATTCCCATACGACAAATTGAACACGATCGCTCCATGACTGGAATTGAGACACTATCGGGAGTACCAAATCAATGGGGAGAGAAATTGCCCGCAATTAAAGGGGGAACGGCATGGCTTTGCTTGGGAATTCGAGAACAGAGGAAAGTGCTTCGAGAATTACAAAAGCGAAGAAGTGAGCATGGAATTATTTGGGGAATTCCGAGATTGCAATGGAGCCACTGGCACGGGGGAAATGCATTCGCTAAACGACTCAAGGGACTTGCTTCAATTACCCATCTTCGCTTTAATGTTGATGAAATTGTGACGCCATCTCATGTTGCTGCTGAAACAGTCCGGCGTGTGGCACCCAATCTTAATTGTACTGTCATACCCCCAAATGCCGGGCATATTGAGGATGATGATAAAGAGAAGAGAAAAAGAGATTTATTTGAGCAATATGGAATCCACGAGGATGCAAAAGTTGGACTTCATATTGGGCGCACTACGCCGGCTAGAAGGCCTGAGATGGCATTAGACCTCCTCACATATGCCATAAAAAAAGGTCAACTTGACCATATTATTCTTGCTTGGCCTGACAAAGAAAATTCACCACTAGAAGAGTGGTCAGATCACTGGCGAAGTGAGGCCATAAAGAAACTAGAGTCCCTTGAGATCCCCCATACCGTCATCGGGCACCTAGATGAGCCGGCAGATGTCTATTCCGCATCTGCAATTACCATCATGCCATTTATTGATTCCAGAGGCGCACTTGACCCACCACTGACAATTCTTGAAGCAAAGGCAAATGGTTGTCATGTTATTTCATCAAATGTTGGTTCAATGCATTATCAAGATAAAGATCCATTGCTATCTCTTGTTCATCCTGAGGCGCCAGTTGAGGAATGGAAAAGAAAAGTGAGTGATCATCTAGATGGAGGGGGTGATCAATCACAGGATAAGAATGACAATCAAAATTATCCATCAAGAAAGATGAGCCTATGGTCCCCGCTTACGCCAACTGAATTGTTAGTATTCATCTTCGCAGCAGCATCTTGCATTTTTCTTTCAATCCGCGCAAACTCATATGTTGCCATAGCAATAGCATGGGCGGCCCCCATGCCTATTTTAGTTCATAGATCCATCGAAGATGATTGGATTCAAGCACCCACCTCACAAGTCTATGCAGTACTATGCGGTTGGTGTCTGCTCTTGCCAATTACACTCCAAATTTGTTTACCTTTTGGCCCACATGACAGTTTGTTACACCTAAGTTATTCGATGTCCATTCTTCAAGGGGAGGGATTGACAATGGGTTTTTGGGAAGATTCATGGATTCCAAAGAACGCATACCACCTATATGCGGGTGGATTCCACTCCTTGTTATCCATTTTTCATCCAGCAGACCTCTCTCCTAGAACGGCGTGGTTGCTATGGTCGGTGTTGGGAACCGCTAGCGTGGTAACGATTGGGATTCTATTCACAACTTTAATTGCAAAATCGATGCCTACACACTGGACAGTCATTGCGCTCGTCCTAGTCTTGTCATCTTTCACTCTTTGGACTTGGTCAGTGTGGTCTCCATCGATTGCAGCACTTATTTTGATTCTGATTTGTGTGCTTGCATGGCATGATATGGATACACTTGAGATGTGGAATGCATGGTGGATTGTTCCCCCAATCTGCGCACTAATCATCACACACCCCATATGGTCGGGATTTGTTTTGATATGGGTTGGTAGCACACTTGTAGGATCTGTGTTTACAAATCTGCGAAATTCATCCAATGGAAGGAAGCAAAATAAGCATCACAGAAGAAGAACACAAAAATGGGTTTTGTTCTTCTTTGCTCTTGCTCTTTTGGGATTCTTTCTCTGGCCACTCGTTGAAACAAATATCCAAATACCACAATTTAAACAGTCAGTACAACGTATATTCCATACATTTTTTTCAGTCCCTCCTCATTACTACTCTTTGCTGCGCAGGATTGAAGTGGCCTTGATTGTTGCATTAATCATCACAATCATGATCAACATACAAAAAAATGGAATCAAACGAAAAACTTCGAGTGGGCTAGTCAGTCTAGTGCTTCTATCACCAATCTTTTTGGTTACAACAATGTCATTGTGGATGGATCGGCTCCTATTGGCTGTCGGTCTTGCAATCCTCCTAGATTTAGGGGGGATGGAAGAAAATGTTACTCGTGAAGAAAAGAGTCTCAAAAATCGGAAAAAATACGCGATTCTTGCAGTCTGCGTTTTTGCTGTTTTTCAAATCGCGCATGTATCACAATATTTGGAAAATGGAGACCCTTGGACAAAACACGAATTGGATTCTTTTGAGAACGTGATTGATCCAATACAGGATGGATTCGTGGTTTATGACAAGGATTCAAACCCTCACGCAGATGAAACTTTAGAAAAGCACCTCAAATTATATTCTGTTGACGACAAATTAGAATTGCTCCCAATTGGGGAGTGGCGAGATACGGATTCTGGAGTGCAAAATATTGCCTATAATCAGCCACATATCCCCAGTCACTTAAAAGAGGGTTATTATCTACGATCAAATGATCGATTAGGCCATGATACAACTGCAAATTGGAGTGCGATCCTAGCCCGAGAAGGTGATTTCGAGATGTATCTTTGGAGCGAACGCCTCTTGGCTTGATTAAGCAACAAATCGGACCTTCATCTCTAGAATCAACTCACTTGTGTCTGCATTGAGTGCTTCGACATTGAACATACCTGTTTCATTCGATTGAATTGTGAAAGAATGAGTTCCGATTCCTCCAATTTGAATTGAAGTATTTGGTGTCAAAGCAAGGCCACCTATTGGCACTGATGAATAATTATCCGATGTTAAACGCAAAATAACTTGATGCTCTGACCCTAGACGAAGATGAAATGCATGACTAGAATCTATACCCAATTGATCGAGATCCGAAGTTCTAGGATATTGGCCATCAGAATTCAGAAGTGCAATGCTGAGATCTGATGGTCCCGAATCTGGAGCTAAGAAGAATGAAATGGATACAGCAAAAAGGACAAGGGCAACGCAACTGATTAAAAGCCAATTTGCCGATGATTCCGGCCAAGGAAGAAGATTTTTTCGAGCATTCAATGAGGGCTCAGCCTCCTTCGAAATTGGAATCAGCAATAGAAGACTGAGAAAGGGAAGTGCAATTTGTGGCGTGTTGAAAATCAATACAAATAGAAAACCAAAGAGGAGGAGGGAGCCAAAGATCCAACTCATTGCTAAAAAATTCGGCCAGCCACTACGTTTCATTAGAATATAGAGTCCAAGTAACCAGAAAAGCCTCAAAAAAATGTCAAAGGGGAACCACTGTGGTGGGAGAAATATAGTCAATATGCCAGTGATGATCACAGGAGTGGTGGCACTGATCACATAGGAGTGCTTAGGGTGCCGGTTCTCATACTTGTTGCGAGAGTCTAGAACAGAATGCACTGTTGAGCCCGGCCTTCTTATTATCGAAACCCCCGGCCGAGTCGACAGGGAATCTGCATGTGGGGGATAAAACAACTCGCATATCATGCCCTTTTAGCGCTTAATCACCCCATTTCAGCGCTAAGATATATCCAGAGATCAAATCGCTTCAACAGAAACTTATCGATTACTGCAAAAATGCGGACTGATTTCTTGAAAGAATTGGATGCTACAAAACTTCTCCACCATGCAGGGAATGAAACTGGTAGAGATCTTTCTGCTATGCGTCAGCCTGATCTATACACAATTATTCGAATATTAAAACCAAACATTGTTGTTGAAACTGGAATTGATAATGGATTTTCATCATTATTTGCTCTTGCAGCACTTAAAGAAAATGGTAACGGACACCTCCATTCCATCGAGTTTTTGAGCGAATTAGGGGATGGAAAAACACCTGGATGGCTTGTTCCGGAAGAGTATCGGAAACAATGGACAATTCATACAGGAGATAGTACTGAATTGCTTCCTGCATTGATGGATAAACTCGCTCCAGTCGACCTCTTCATCCATGACAGCCTACACACGTATGAATTCATGATGCAGGAATTTAGAGATGCTTGGCCACATCTAAAGACAGGAGGGTGGCTGATGTCAGATGACACGGGTGTAAACCAGTCTTTCTTCCATTTCTGCAGAGAAGTAAAAGGAAAGACGAATTGGACACCTAATGGATATGGAATCCTGCAGCACCCTTGAATAAAATTATGAATCTGAATGGAAAAAGCAATGTTCAATATATAATTTTGACGAGATTGACATAGATGTCCTTTGTTCTTCTTTCCACTACGGGTTCAGCGCTACATCATTCATTCGCTGGCGTATGCAATTGGCGCGCTAGCAAGAATTGGATTTGAGCCGCTTGTCATTGTTTTACAGACTTAACTCAGCTGAATTGATACAGGTGATCTTGATCCATTTTGTTGCTGCATCGATGGTTCTCGGCGTTGGAATCAGTTAACTTCGAGTTGCATTTTGTACATCATTAATTCGACCGAGGTCATAAGAACACAAATCGGATGGGTTATGTCATGTTTCTTCTCATGTTGCCCGAACCGGCCGACATGGGGGGTGGAAACAGGACAATGTTCACCATTGCTGAGATTATTCATCGAAAGGGGCACGACATACAACTCATTTTAGGCGAAGAAGTGGATCCAAAAAAAATACAAGATATGTGGGGTTTAGATGTATCAAAACTGAACATAGCATCTCCTTTGAAAACGTCAAAGAGCCCCTCCATCCGATATTATAGATGGCTCCGGCTATGCAAAGAAATCGAGAGAAAAGAAGGAAATGGGTGGTCCATTTGGAGTGATGATGTCCAGAGAATTGGAAAGCGCCAAACAGGACGTAAGGATCTAGTTTATGCGCATTATCCATTAGAAATTAAATTGCGGAATCGAGAGTACATTACGCCAAGGAAAGGAGTCTTGCAGAAATTCGTATTTCCTTTCCAAAAGAGAATGATGTTGAACGTGATTGGAAAAGGAAATTTTCTAGCAGAGAGGGTAATTTGTAACTCATTGATGTGCAAAAATGCATGTGAAATGGCATGGGAACGTGGTGAATATGACATCATCCACCCCCCTGTTGAAATCAATCATATCACATTGAGTAAAATTAGAAATGACGAAACCACAAGAGTCCTCACACTTGGATCGCTGACCCCTGACAAAGGTCTAGAACAGCTTCTAGAGGGCATCCGAAAATCACCATCATCAATTCATTGGCAACTGATTGGAATATGCCGTGATGAAAAATGGCTGAAAAAATTTCATGAGAAAATTGAGATCTATGGACTCGACGATCGCATCACCATCTGGAAAGATGCCCCATTATCCGATGTCAAAAAAGCACTCTCCAAATCAGATGTGCTTCTTCATGGCCACGCGGCTGAACCATTCGGAATTGCAGTAGTGGAAGGATTGGCTGCTGGATTGCTTCCAATTGTACGCCGAAATGGGGGACCTTGGTACGACATAGGCGATGAAGGGAAATGGGTCAAAGGATTTGATACATCAGATGAGATCGCAGACCTCTTGAAGAATGTCTCACGCTATGATGGGAAAGAATGGAGAAAGTTTCGGAAAACAGGGAAGACACGCGCTACTGACTTTTCAGTTGAACATTTCAAATCTAAAATATCACATCTTGTTGATGAAATCAGTGGAGGGGTGAGTGAGCATGAATGACAACAACGATGCCTTGAAAGTCGCCATGATCCCCCCAGGATGCTTGCCCATTCCCCCAGAGGGGGCTGGAGCTGTAGAAGGGATTCTGCTCGACCTTGTTCCAGCTTTAGGGAAAAAGGAAGTGAGGGTATCCACCCCCACCCCAGGCAGTCCTGCAACACCAAACCTGTTTGAAGTGTTGTCTAAGCCACTGCGAGGCCCCCTCATTTGGAAGCATATGAAATGGGGGCGGATTCTTCAACCATGGTTGAACAAGCGGGAAGGTGACGAAATTTGGCATACACATGGACAATTTGTCGCCAAACGTGCCCTAAAATCGAAGAAAGGAAGAAAAGTTGTGTTCACATCACATAATTTTGCTTGGCTTCTTCCCAAAAAATCATCCAAGAAATGGGCAAGATTGCGAACTGAACTGAAAATCATCCAAGACGTAGACAAAGTGGTGGCGGTATCTTCTGAACTTGCCGAATATATTGCGAAAGGAACGGGAATCAGTCGCTCTCACATTGAAGTCATCCCAAATCCGGTCCCACTAGATGTCCTTGAATTATCTTTGACGCGCGAACGTGCTCGTGCCAAATTAGGAGTCTCTGAGAATGAATTACGCATTATCCAGGTTGGAAGAAACCACCCCTACAAGGGATTTGATTTGACACTAAGGGCATGGGAAATAGTTAGTTCATCAACTACCTTTTCTGAAGTGAAACTGTGCCTTATCGGACCAGATACAAACAAATTGGTGAAGCTACCAAAAAATGTATCTGCATTAGGATCGGTATCAAGGGAGAGGCTGCTGAATGAAATGAGTGCCGCAGATATGATCTTGCTTCCGAGTCGAGCAGAAGGGTTTCCGATCTTGGGACTTGAAGCATTAGGCATGGCGAGATGCATTGTTGCATCCGACATTGGGCCCATTTGCGAATTATTAGGAACCGAACCCTTCGACCAAGGAATAAAAATTCAGGAATGTGGAATTCAGTTCAACTCCGGTTCTGCATTTGCATTAGCTGAAGCTATGAGGATTACTATTGATATGACACGCGAAGAGAGAGACGGGATTGGAAAAAATGGTCATACGCGAGTGACTTCAAAATACAGCATCGAATCAATTGCTGAAAGACACATCGAGATGTATCACAATCTCTAATCGGGACTGGATTGAGTTCGTAGAATTTCAATGAGTGATCCTTGTGCGAGAGCCCAATCATTTTTCGGTAGAGATGAAAAATGCTCAAACATCAGAGAAAAATGATCCGCTGGATCAATTTCGATGATGCTGCTCCCCCCTTGTTGATGAATTTCAACAGTGGTTGAGAGAGAAGAGGGCTTTGAAAATGCGCGCTCTGCCCTCAGCCAACCGTCACTTCCCCAGACTTCAATTTCATTTCGATATGAATGACCAAAGCCCCATTCTAGATGAGCACGGCAGCCATTTGGATAGACCAAATGAGCACTCCCTTGAGTATCTACATCATAGCCGTCTTCGGCCCACAAATTGCTGCTGAATACAACGGGCTTAGGGCCAATAAGTGCATGTGCTGCTGCAATAGGATAACAACCAGCATCGAGCAAGGAACCGCCACCTAATTTTGAATTATAACGAATATTGTCACGTGGGAGATGTGGGAAACCAAACCTCGCAGTTAGACTCCTTAATGTGCCGATTTTTCCTGAAACAACTGCATCTTCTATGGCCAAAAATTGGGGGTGATGAAGAAACATGAATAATTCATGTACTTGGCGGTCAAACTGCAAAGATGCATCAATTAGTTCCTGAATTTGGGATACATCTGAGGCAAGTGATTTCTCGCACCAAAGGTGCTTACCTGATCGAAGCACTGCAAGGCCGTGCTCGTGATGCATTCCAACAGGTGTTGCAACAATGATAACATCAACTGAAGCATCTTCTAGCATTTCTGATTCTGAAGTATAAGATAGAATACCATATGTCTTAGAAACATCTCTACACACATCGGGTGAGCGTGTCCAAACACCATGTAGTTCTGTCCTATTGCATTCCATTAATGCGGGTATTATATTTCTTTGAGCGTGAGATCCAAGGCCCCAAACAGCGACATTTAAAGACATAATCACACACTACAAATTCGAAATAATTCCACGTATGTGAGGGTTCACCCACGCATCTTCCTGTAACAGTTCTTTGATTTGCCACATTGAAAGCCATATGAATCCTGAAGGGATTTTTCCGACATATCCATCTGGAACCTCAACAAGCATTCCTCTGTTTCGTTTGAGGTGGAGGCGCCCGCCGTCTTCAGACATCCATTGGTCATACAAGACATTTCCAGATACTGATTCAGGAAACTCAAAGACTTCTGCAAAGAGGGGTTTTCTTCCTTGATGCGCCCGTTTTAGATTTGAAAAAGTGGCTTGTAGTGTGGGTGAAAATTGTAGGCGCTCATAATTTCCTGGTTCTGCCTTTGCTTCAATTAGATAATGTGGAACTCCATCAAAACGTTGCCTGAGAATACCAAGAAGCCCACCATCATAGCCAACTTGGGTCAGGATTGGTTGGTCCCAACCTCCTTTTCCAACTTCACGGGAATCTAAGTCAACATGGATGCCATGAACTGAGAAGAATTCACCTGATGTATGACGGATATCGCCAGTTTCATCATCAACATCCCACATATTGCATTGCTTGAGAGGAATATCTGTAACAACCATTGTGCAAGACTTTCTTTGCTGGATGAACCAACTGCGAACGTCATCGATTGTATGAAATTGGTTCCAATCTGAGAGGCACTCGAAATGGTGTTCTCGTCTCTGTGCAGACACTGAATATCTCTCAAACAGTGAATCTAATTGTGAGATATATGTTCGGAAATTCTCCTCGTAATCTGAGTTCACCAAATTCAACTCCATCTCAGTTACTAAATCAGTTCTACTCGATCATAAACAAGTTGCTATTTCATTGCATACACGTTCAACATCATCAACCGTCATTTGATGATGAATTGGGAGGCGAAGGACTCTTGATGCAATCGCATGTGTAACCGGAAGATCTTCTGCTTTCCAGCCCATTTTCAAGCCCATTTCAGATGTATGAAGGGGTACATATCCAATGTAGGCATTAATTTTCCTTGATTTGAGATGAATTCGAACTTTATCCGCCAATTCTTGTGATTCAAGAATGATCACAACCGCGTGATGATTCCAAGAAAGGCTTGGAGCGCGGTATTGTTGCTTCATTCGTCCACTTTCTGCCAATTTTGACAAGTGAAGGTCATACGATTCTGAGATCAGAGAGCGTTCATCGAGATTGCGGCCCATTTCTTCGAGTTGTGCTAGGAGAAAAGCGGCTTGAAGTTCAGAAGGATAGAAAGACGATCCCGTCTCAACCCAACTGTATTTATCGACAAGGCCCTTGAACATCTTTGTTCGGTTTGTACCACGTTCCCAAATGTTCTCGGTTCGGTCAAAAAATTCGGGGTCATTGATGAATAATGCACCACCCAATCCACAGTGAATGTTCTTTGTTTCGTGAAAAGAAATGCATCCCATTGAACCCACTGTGCCAAGCCAATACTCATTTGATGAAGAAGCGAGGCCCTGGGCAGCATCCTCAATCAAAATGAGGCCGTGAGCATCACAAATGCGATTCAAGGCGGTGAGATCTGCAGCAAATCCAGCATAGTGTACTGCAACAACCGCCTTTGTCCTCTCAGTAATTCGATTCTTGACATCATTTGGGTCAAGCATCAACGTGTCTGGATCCATATCTGCAAAGATCACTGAAGCACCCGTGCGAAGAAAGGCAGAAGCTGTTGAAACAAACGTGTATGAGGGGACAATAATTTCATCGCCTTGCCCAAGGTTGTGGGCCATTGCGGCCAATTCAAGAGCGGCGGTACACGACGTTGTCAAAAGAACATGGGGGACTTCGAATTTCTGTTCTAAGAAGGCATGACAACGCTTAGTAAAAGGGCCATTTCCTGCGAATGAATTGCTAGAAATGACTTCATCAAGGTACATTTTTTCCTTGCCTGCTAACCACGGCATATTGAACAGGATGGGTGCCGGCACAAATGATCCGAATTAGGGGCGCGGCATGAAACGATCGGTGATGAAGATAAGAGCAATGGAGTAATAATCTTATTTTTCAAATCCACGTTCGATCCAAAGCGAAGACCTATGGCCTACTGATCGAGCCGACAAGTATGGAAAAGACGGCGGCCATTATCCAAACCGCTTATCTTCCTTGGAAAGGATTCTTTGAATTTGTGCAAGACGTAGATGTCTTTGTGTTTTATGATAATGTACAATATTCAAAGCGCGGATGGATCAACCGTAACAGAATTAAATCCCCATTGGGGACAAGATGGATCACAGTCCCCGTACGGGGAAGTACTAAATTTACCATTCAAGAAACAGAAATCTCAGGAAATGAATGGATCGAAAGTCATTGCAGTGCATTGAAGCAATCCTACAAATCCAGCCCACATTGGGGGCTTGTTGAAGAACTCATTAGGGGTTTACGAACGTGTGAGGCAAAAACGATCTCACAACTGAATCAGCATATGATTCGGGAAATATGTAATTTTCTTAAAATCGATACAGAGTTGATCTGTTCCTCTGAAATACCACAGCATGGACGGAAATCTGAACGCCTAATCAGTATTCTAAATCACTTAGGAGCTACGAGATACATTTCAGGGCCTGCTGCAAAAGTATACATCGGAAACGAGTTTAAGGAGGCTGGAATTGAATTGAAATGGAAAGATTACAGCGGATATCCTGAATATGGTCAATTACATGGACAATTTGATCATGAAGTTAGCGTCCTTGATCTCATCGCAATGACGGGGAATGATGCTTCTAAATATATATGGGGCTGGCGGGACAGCACTTCGCCAAGTTATACGGGGATGGAAGGTAATTAACGATTATTCTTCACCCTCTGTGATGAAAGAACATGTAGATAATACACCAGCGTTAGTTGGAATATCCACATGCATAATGTAGTAGAGTCATTCAAATAGCACCTGAGTTGAGAACATGAAGGTCACCGTCCTTTCAAAAGAGAGGTGGAGAAATCTTCAAGAACCCACAAAAACTTGCAAAAAGTATCAAAAATGAGTGCATTGTCATCAAACATTATGTGTCAGATACAATCATTGATTCAAAGTGGTGATTGAAAAAGATAAGGAATTGGCACTTGAAAAAACAATAATACCAGTTCGGTAATGTACTAGACTACGCGACCAGACCCCAAAGGTAGTGTATCAAGGCCACACGCTCCACAATGGGATGAGGATATGACTGACTCTAAACAACGAATGGGATTCGACATGAGCAACGAAATGGCACGGGCCATGTACAGTATCGTCATTCCCTGTTACAAGAGTGGGGCATGGTTGGATGAATTGGTCACGAGATTGAACGACGGACTTGCAGAACGAGCCAGATCATCTGAGATAATACTGATCAACGATGCATCCCCAGATGAGGGTGGTACAAGAGATGCAATCAAGGCCTTGGCACACGAGCGAGAAAATGTAATCGGTATCAACCTCCTTTACAATACTGGCCAGCATAGGGCGATATTATGTGGATTAAATGAGGCACGTGGAAAATACACCGTTGTTCTAGACGATGATTTGCAAACACCACCTGAAGAAGTATCTGAAATCCTAGACTGCATCGAATCTGACTCCGACATTGATGTTGTTTACGGAAATTACTCTAAGAAACAGAAATTCTATCGAAGAATAGGTGCTAGTCTTGTTGCGGCAATTTTCTCCTCTCAGGCGCTCACACCCAAAGGGTTCACAGTCACTTCATTCTTTGCCTTCACCTCGGCAGTACGAGATGCTGTAATCTCATACAGAACATCTGAGCCGAATTTAGGTATCATGATTATGAAGTCCACAAGCAGAATTGAAACCTTTGAGGCCACACATCTTCCTAGAAAATACGGAAAAAGCGGATATTCACTCAGAAAACTGATCTCAGACACATTCTTCCTCAAAGTGTCATTGACTGAACGTCCAATGCGGGGATTCTCGGTTCTCGGCATGATTGTCATCTCACTGAGCTTGATTTATTCCGCCTATGAGATAAACAAGTATTTCACACATGGAACCACGGTCCCGGGGTTCACAACAACTGTGATGTTAATCACATTCTTTGGGGGAATAACGATTCTCGGTATAGGAATTATGGGGGAGTATCTTGGAAGATCATTACGTGAATCAGCACCAAGGCCACATTATGTAATCAGGGAAAGATTTGAGAGGGTACAGAATAGAGAGAAATGAACAATCATTCTACAAGGACCGCTATACCAAATCCAGACTTTCCAAATCGGTTTCCATTGTACGTCATATACGTCCGATCATCGTGTTGAAAGATATGAGGATAACAAACCATCTCTGAATCCCACCCAGTATTTGATACACCGATTCCTACCTTTGCATCATTCCGAACCCAATGAATACCATCCTGTGATTCAGCGTATCCTATTCGATATGACGCACCTCGAAAACTGTACCACATTTGCCACTCATGACCTTCTCTGCGAACATATGGGCGAGAAAATGCATATTCATCAGGACCGGTTGGCTGCAAGGCGATATGGTTGAGCGGTTCAAATGCGATTCCATCTTGACTCCGGGCGACCTTGATCACGTGATCCATATCCTCATTCTTCTGACCCCATGCTCTATTGGATCCATAATAGATGAGAAATTCATCATTGTTCTTGAAGAGAAATGGGTAAGAGAGTGAGATTGGATCCACATCACTACGATCATAAATCGGGGCAAGACTGTATCTTTCTGCAGTATTCATATCACTATCCATAATGGCTAAACCTATGCTATTATGCCAAGGGACTGTTTTTCCCAAGGTCCAACCGAGATAGTACAGGCGAGTCTGCCCTTCATGATGTATGATACAAGCGAGGGAAACTCCATTTTCATCAAAATACCCTACTTCGCCGGGACTCAGTACCGGTTCCTCGGAGATTCTCTGAATCTCTATGCTCGGCTCAAGTGTGTACTCCACCCAACCAATATGTGAACGATTCTCTACATCTCTACAACTGAAATAGGTTCGAATGAGATTCTGTTCCTTAATCATCGAAAATGTATTTGCAGCATGGGATTGCATCCAACGATGCTCTTGATTAGGACAGAACACAAGCCCGATTTTCGACCACATCAAACTCCTTTCCTTCTGTAGAATTTGTCAACATCCGACGGCGTCTTGAAACTGATTCCAAAAAGGTCGCGTTCCAACTCTGAGAGCTGGTCAGAATCTGGACCAATGCTAGAAAGATCAATCTGTTGCTTGATGAAGGGAAGGGTATAGACATGATTTACTCCAACTCTCAGTGTTTCTGATTGATTGAATCCTGATCTGTGGAAGACCATCGAATTGAATGCGATTGCATCCCCTGGTCGTGCTGAGAACTGCTGAGTATTTTGTTTCGCATACTCCTCTGAAGGAAACTCCTCATGTAGATGACTACCTGGGATGAACCTCGTGGAACCTGTCGATTCATTGAATTCACTGAGACAAACAAGAACCGACACTGAGAGACAAGCTGAACAGACCCAGTGCTGGTATGGGAGGTCACGGTGCCAACGCCCTTGGGAATGTTTTGTACTTGGTTCAAGTGCAATGACATTCTGCAGCTGCAACTGTATCTTCTGATCCCGTAGAATCCGTTGAACAAACGAAAGAATGTCACTGTTCATAGCCAAAGTGCGAAAGTCGCCATCAGAAAGCAAGGGTGCCCTCCACGAAAACATCTCATCTTTTGGAACGTCACTGCTGTTTCTCCCAAGGATGTGCTGTTGAGACTTTGCTCGGAGGCTTTCAGCTTGGCCCTCATTGATGACTTGAGGTAATATTGTGATACCTATGCGGTTGAATTCTTCCTCAGCACGGTCGAGGTGGCCCTCATTTATCCTTGCACGTGTGATGCCGTATGCTTCTTCAGATTCCATGCGACTACATCCCAACCTCAGAACTCTTTTTTGACAACTTAGTGCTTCTAGGAGGTAGCCAAACACTCTCAGGAGCGGTTGATTTCATGATGACCGCCCCCGCACCAATAAGAGTCTTTTCACCCACCTCAATGCTATCCCGAAATGTAGAGTTAACTCCTAGAAAACAAGATGGGCCAATACGCGTAAAACCACTGATGACTACGTGAGAACTGATGAAGCAATGATCACCAATTATTGCGTCATGACCGATATGGTTTCCACTCCACATAACAACATTATTTCCAATCTCAACAAACGGCTGAATTGTATTATCTTCTAAAATAAAGCAATTCTCGCCCGGAGATTCTGTGGAGAGGTAATTGCAACGGCTGCTGATGTAGGTTGCTAGATGATACCCCATTTGTTTAGCCTGCTGATACTTGTCAGCCCGCTGCTGATTCATGCCAGTATAACCCATGGCAACAAATAGGTGATGGTCAGTGGATGGGTAAATTGACTGAAGTTCCTCAAATGGAACTACGGGGAGTCCTAAAAGTTCATCACATTCAAGATATGCTGAATCAACCGTAAACGCAACAACTTCGTACTCGGAATCAGATGAGAAATAGTAGTGGGCGATTTTCCCAGATGCTGTCGTCCCAAAAATGATTAATTTCATTCAATAGCCCCTATGTTCTAATTTCCTTATTCAACCACATCTGCTTTTCATCCCTCTTGTGAGATAAAATATCGCTCGTATTCTGGGCTTGAATATAGGGCTTGAATCGCTTGAGGTTTGTACAATGACACAGTCCCTTCGTAAAGGGGATATGAGAAATCAAAGTGCATAAAACGTGTCAATTTCTCGCAATGCGTTCGTAACTCATTCATGTCAAAATAGGCCAACTGATCATCCTGCCAGTCAGACCAATTCCCCAGCACGTTGAAAGAAATACTTCGACGAGAAATCGCATACATTGCATCAATCATGGAAAACACATGAGATTTCCAAATGGACATGTCATCATCGCCTCGGATAAAAAAAACTCCACTCGCGACAACATGATCATGGGAATCGGTCAATACATCTTGGAGAATATTTCGAATTTCAAAGGACTGATCAGGATACAGCTCTTGGGCCCTTGCACACATTTCCGGAACTATTTCACATCCAGTGTAGGAATGTTTGTATCCCGAATTAGTGAGATATTTATGAAATTCTCCAGTTCCACATCCGACATCATACATGCTGAACCCATCTTGGAGGTGGAGGTGAGCGATTAGGCGTTCAAATCTCAAGTCACGCGTCTTTTTGTCCCTCCAATGGAAACCCACTGGCCGATCTCCAAACTCATTGAATCGGCTTTGGTAAATATCACGTTGGCGCGTGATGACTCCATCCATGCTAATTCCAAATGACCCGAGATGGCTGGTATATGTCAATTGATTGTAAAACATGTTGTGATATATATTTGAGTAAAAAACTCCTAGGGTTAGCCACATCCTTTGGTTCTAGCCCCATGTATCCAAAAAGTGAAATG